>CAZQAU010000078.1:0-2515 GCA_964591375.1 uncultured Gammaproteobacteria bacterium | reverse complement strand
TGCATAGTACTATCACCAAGTCTCAGCCAAAAAATGTTGTTAAACACTGGAAAGGGAAAAAAATCACACTAAAACTTCCCAAAAATATGACTGTTCTTCTCGATGATGAAGTAACAAAGGAACGGACATTTAGCATTGAAGTCGCTCCCAAAACATTGAAAGTCATTGTGCCAAAATCATGATACCTATAATCAGAAGCATAATTGTGCTCATATCCATAAATATCCAACGGGTCATCGATCATGCGTACCGGTACTTAACTGGTACCCCCACAATCTCCCGGAGCAAAATCACCCCCAACATTTTCCTGGGTGGTCAATATCGCGAGCGGGGATTAAAGAAGCTAAAAAAATACGAAGTGACCGCAATAGTTAATATGCGGACCACTCCGGTGCCCGAGTATGCCAAAAAGATATTTCATACGCTTCATTTACCGACAGTAGACAGACAGGCCCCCTCGATTGCGGATCTGCGAAAAGGGATTGAGTTCATCGATACGGAAATAAAAAATAAAGGAAAAGTATATATACACTGCCACTGGGGAGAAGGCCGCGGACCCAGCATGGTGATCGCGTACCTCATGCACACCGGCCTCACCTTTGAAGATGCATATAAACATGTAAGATCTATACGGCGATTTGTGAATCTTACAAAGGTCCAAGAAGAACAACTTAACAAACTCGAGGCTATTGATAAACAAAAGTAAATAAAATATTTGGGTAACAAGATTTATGTATTAAAAGAATTAGCAGATGGTATATACTGGGTTCTCTTGTTATGTAACGATTTAGATATTATCAATGCTTAAATCCAAAGATGAAAGAGAAAAAATAAAAAATATCCCATTAATAAACCTCAGGGAGAATACAGTGAATATAATAAAATTTGAAATATTTCTTGTATTGCTAGATACCAATACAATATCAAGTACAATTATTTTCAATGAAAAACTGGATTCAGATTTTTTTAGCATTCTCGCTTTTTACAGGAATGAGTCTCCATTTTATGATAAGTACGCCGCTCCATGATTTCGATGGTGCCAATCGAGCCGAAGGAGCCAAACAGATGGTACTTAATAAAGACTTTCTTGTACCCCTAACAGGCAGTCCTTATCTTCGTAATGAGGAATTAAGAATAGTTATAAGTAATAATCCATTGCGCTATTTGTATTATCATCTGGAACGACCACCGCTTGTATTCTGGCTGATGGGATTGTCAACTAGTCTTTTCGGAGAAAAAGAAGTATTTTATCGTTTACCTTCATTTATTTTTGCACTCGGTATCTTTTTTATTTTTCTTTTTTTTGTCCATAAGTTGGATTCCAAAGTAAACCACATTGCATTGATTACCGCATTTGTAGCTTTAATAACGTCCCATGATATATGGCTTTCAGGACAAATGTCTTTACTCGATACCACACTCACATTCTTTATGTTCAGCACATTTTGCTATATAGTTCTGTTACTCAAAACTAAAAAAAATATCTATGCAGTTTTAGGAGGAATCGCGATGACCGGCGCTTTTCTCGGTAAAGGTCCACCCACAGCAATTCTACTTATGCCGATCATGTTCCTGGTTGGAACAAGAAAAATTTCATATAAGAGTGTGCTGTATTTGATTCTTACAAGCGCTTTATTCGCTGCTCCTTGGATAATTTTGACCATTGTACGATTTGGATTGAATAATTTCTTAGATACCTTTGTGTTTACATTTGCACAATCACGTTTCTCCCGCCCTGATGCGACACAAAAAGCACCAATCTATTGGTATGCACGCTGGTGGTTGGATACTCTCCGGCCAGGATTTCTTCTTTTTATATTTGCCGGAATACTAGATATAGTAAAAAGAAAATTTGATCCATTTAAATTGACGTTGGCCACTTACATCGGCGGAGGATTTATGTTATATTCACTGGCTTCAAATAATGTCTGGTGGTATGTGTTACCCCTTATTCCTCCTATTTGTATGTATATATATTTTTCTCTGAAAAGACATTTGGAACTTCAACACCTATCTGTTGCACAGCTTTCCTTTATTATTATTTTATTTTCATTACCAATCTTCCGGGAAGCACGCACTACAATTACTTTTTTGTATGCAATCGTAATGATTGTTTTGGCTCTGATTATTTATAAATTTGGAAAAAAATTTAATAAAGTGCCTTATTTGTTTTCCCTGTCTCTGACTGTCTGCCTAATTAGTTTTATTTTACATTTTCCGCGCATTCAACCTACATATCTGGAAGCAAAACCTGTTGCTCTCCATTATAAAAGCCTCCCTGAACCAAAGTGTCTCTATGTATCTACTATGCCCTATGAGTCTATATTATTTTATAGCAATGCAGGAGAAATCAAATATTGGGATTATAACACTAAACTTTCTAAGGATTGTACCAGCTATCTTATTACTCCAAATAATGTAACTCCATATAAAAGCATCTTCAACAAAGGCCGTTTGCATATGTATGTTTTGAAATAGACTTAGGCATATTTCACTGGGGAGAAGGCCGCGGCCC
>CAZQAU010000077.1:0-2984 GCA_964591375.1 uncultured Gammaproteobacteria bacterium | reverse complement strand
GGTTTTCTTGTCAATCACTTTATTAGTTTCATACACTATAATAGTGATACTCCAATGACTATGAGACAAAAAAACAAAGCCAGGAAGATGCAAAATGATTCAGATACCCATAATAAAATAGTAAGTCCTCAGGAAGAACAATACCGGAGCTTATTTAATGCTATTGATCAGGGATTTTGTATCATTGAAATTATTTTTGATAAAAACAAAAGTCCGGTCGATTATCGTTTTTTGGAAGTAAATCATGTATTTGAAGAATTAACCGGCATCCGCCAACCGATCGGCAGAACCATTCGCGAAATTACACCGTCCATTGAAAGCGTGTGGTATACGACATTAGGAAACGTCGTCTTAACAGGAAAACCAGTGCGCTTTGACAACAAATCCGAAGCACTAAACAGATGGTTTTCTATATATGGCATGCAGTGGGGCGGCCCGGAAAGTAATCAGGTGGCAGTCATATTTAATAATATCCTTCCTCAAAAAAAAGCCGCGGAGCTGCAAACCCGGCTGGCAGCTATCATCGAATCCTCAGATGATGCAATCATTGGCAAAAACCTTAACAGCATTATCATGACCTGGAATCGAGGGGCAGAAAATATTTTTGGATATAAAGCAGACGAAATAATCGGTAAATCGATTCGAACACTCATTCCGCCGGAAATGCAGGATGAAGAAGATACAATATTAGCGCAGTTAAGACAAGGTAAACGGATAGATCATTTTGAAACTACTCGTATAACAAAAGATGGTACAAGAATCGACGTATCCATTACTATCTCCCCTATTAAAGATTCCGAGGGGAAAATTATCGGTGCTTCTAAAATTGCCCGTGATATAACTCAGCAAAAAAATCTTCAAAGACAAAAAGACGATTTTATGGGTATTGTCAGTCATGAACTTAAAACTCCTGTCACGAGCCTGAAAGCATTTACTCAGGTATTACACCATAAATTTGCAAAGGCCGGCGATGTAAAGTCAGCAGCGTTGCTGAATAAAATGCATACACAAATAAATAAATTAACTAAATTGATTGCAGACTTACTTGATGTGACTAAAATCGAAGCCGGTAAGCTACAGTTCAATGAAAATTTTTTTGAGTTTGATGTGCTGGTAGATGAAGTGATTGCGGAGATTCAGCTAACTACTTCTCAACATCATATCCAAAAAAAAGGATCTACTCAAAAATCTATCTATGGCGACAAAGACAGAATCGGCCAGGTAATCATTAATATGTTGACAAATGCTATCAAATATTCACCAGACTCAAAAAAAATTATTGTTACCCTTGCACATGATGAAAAAACAGTAACGTTGTCTGTACAGGATTTTGGAATCGGAATCGCTCGCGATAAACAAAAACAAGTATTTGAACGGTTTTACCGGGTAGGTGACGCTGTCACCAGCTCTGTTCCGGGAATTGGTTTGGGGATGTATATTTCAGCCGAAATCATACGGAGGCAACATGGCCGGATCTGGGTGGAGAGTGAAAAGGGAAAAGGCTCAACATTTTACTTCTCTTTACCAATCGAAAAGATTGCTGCAAAGCCAAAACGTTTGGTAGAATGAAGTATATGAAAAAAATAATTCCTCATCTCTGGTTTGATAAAGAAGCAAAAGAAGCAGCCGAATTCTATACGTCTCTTATACCAAACTCAAAAATAACTCATATATCGACTCTTCACAATACTCCGTCAGGTGATTGTGATATAGTCAGTTTTGAACTAGCCGGACAAACCTTCATGAGTATAAGTGCCGGACCTCTTTTTAAATTTAATCCTTCAATTTCGTTTCAAATCAGATGCAAGACTGCAGAAGAAGTCGATGCGTTATGGAATACATTATCGGTGGGAGGAAAAGTATTAATGGAACTGGGCGAATATCCATTTAGCAAACGATATGGCTGGCTTGAGGATAAGTATGGGTTATCATGGCAAATTAGTCATGCCGGCGATCAGCCATTTACACAAACGATTATTCCCTCTTTGATGTATGTCGGCCCGGTAGCCGGATGTACTGAAGAGGCAATTACTTTGTATACGGAAATGTTTTCAGCAATAAATAAGGAACTACCCTCTAAAATTAATATGATGATGCGGTGGGGCAAAGGCATGGAGCCGGAAAAAGAAGGCAGTATTCAGTATGCTTCATTTAATTTGCTGGGGCAGGAATTTGGCGCAATGGATTCAGCCAATGAACATAAATTTAATTTCACTGAAGCTCTATCTCTCATAATTCCTTGCGATAATCAGGAGGAAATTGATTATTTTTGGAGTAAACTTTCCGCCGATCCGACTGCGGAACAGTGTGGTTGGTTAAAGGATAAATTTGGTGTTTCCTGGCAAGTCTGGCCGACTATAATCGGTGAGATGATGAAAACCGGTACACAGGAGCAAATAGATCAACTGACACAAGCATTTTTGCCAATGAAAAAATATGATATTGCAGCTTTGAAGAAAGCGTTCGAGGGTAAATAATTAATAAATTAATCTATACATTCGTATGAAAAAAATTACTGTTCTTACATTTTTGACTCTTGATGGAGTAATGCAGGCACCTGGCGGGCCTCAGGAAGATCCAAGCGGAGGTTTTAAATTCGGCGGCTGGTCTTTTCCATTCTTTGATGAGTTTATGGGAGAGGTGATGACGGGACAAATGAGTGGGTCATATGATTTATTACTTGGACGCAAAACATTTGAGATCTTTGCCGGCTATTGGCCACAGCATGAAAACGAATGGCCACAAATTAATAAGATCACTAAGTATGTGGCTTCAAATACTTTGACAAAACATGATTGGAATAATACGGTGATCATTAAAGGTAATGTTGCGGAAGAAATCAAAAAATTGAAGAAACAGGCCGGTCCGGATTTACAGGTCCATGGTAGTGCAAACCTTATTCAAACTTTGTTGAAACATGACTTAGTTGATGAACTTTGGCTAAAGATATTCCCCATTACATTGGGAAAAGGGAAAAAACTTTT
>CAZQAU010000076.1:0-3062 GCA_964591375.1 uncultured Gammaproteobacteria bacterium | reverse complement strand
TTTATATTCATGCCGACATAATCAATCTTAATAATGTTTTAACAGCTCCGTATAGTCCCGATGATAGTGAAACGCTGTACACACTCTCATCTGTAGTATATCGGGGTGGAGGATTGTACAAAGATTTCAGTCTTGTCTATCCACCTGGGCGATTTTTATTTCAGTCATTACTCTTTCATCTCATATCGCCCAGCATGACAGTACTCAGCCTCTATACGACTTTCCCCCGCATATTGTTTCCTCCCATCTTATTCCTCTTGTCTTACTACTTATTTTCCGCACTACCGACCTCAAAAAAAAACTTCATAACTCTAGCTCTTTTTTCCAGTATTGCATTTTTCACCTACATGTCATATGTCCGGTCAGCACAGGAAGTACACGTTTTGGCAGCCCTTTTCTTTTTCATAGCGTTAGTCCCCACACAAAAACACCGTCTTCGAAAATTTTTACTCGGATTATTATATGGACTTATATTCCTTTTCCGAATTGACTCTGGTATCATGCTCACCCTTTCGTTACTTGCAGCTTTTACAATCCGGGAAAAAAAATTACCAAGAATACAAATAGCCGGAACAGCGTTAGTCTGGATACCCATAGTGCTCCTTATTCTGATTAAAGGATCAATCTCACACTTCTTATACGACACTTTTTACTTGGGCCTGATTGTCCAACCAAAGATGATGGGCCTACCCATTCCACCTCCACCATTTGGCAAAATTTATCCAGCACTCCTTTCACTCATCTTTTGTTCCTCACTTGCGCTCATATTCGACGCCAAAAAAATAAAAGATACTTTTTTGCGACACATGGTACAAACATTTGCTATTTTTGCCACACTTAGCTACGCCGCAGCATTAGGCAGGTCTGACGAGCCGCATCTCTGGTATGGAACAATCTGGCTTGGGGTCATGCTGGCTTACTGCTTATTTAAGATCTACACTGATTATAAAACTCTGACACTAAAACATTTCATCTGGATACCGATCGCGGCAATCTCAATATTCACCATAAGTTACATACAGATAACGCTAAAAATACCAGGTGTATTTATCATTTTTAATACAATACTTTTTTTTATTGCGGCCCATTTTATATCATGGAATCCTATCTCTATTCTTATCGGCGGCATTATAGCATCGCTTATCTTTTTTCATAGTATCAGTTACCTCCGCCTCAGATTTATGCCTCCAAAACTATCGTGGCAAACCAGTCTAAAAGCCGGAATATTTCAAAACGATCCCGGTGAAGTTGCGGGACTCGTACTTACTGCCGCGGATATGAAGTTACTACAAACCATACAAAAAGATCTCGACTCACACGATAAATATTTATTTATATATCCCGATCACATACTCTACTATGATTACTTCCATCTCCAAAATCCGAGCCGTCATTTTTATCATACCGGTGAAACCACGGACTTAATTCAGCAGGAAATTATCAGCGATTTAGAACGAACACAAACAACACAGTTTCTTGTCTTTCCTGGTCGTACTACCTATAAAAAGCAGGTGTGGAACTGGATAAACAAACATACGAAAGTTATAAAAAAGTACCAGCTTAATGATCTTCAGATAGAACTTAGAAAGCGATAAATTTTCTGCCATCATTTCTTATGTTAACAGCAGATGTATGCTTGCATACAGGATCGGTGAGTCGTGTGCGCGAGGTCAGGATTTTAATTTTTTCCTTTCGAAATACTGTAAATGCCTGTCCGCCGGCAATCGCCCAGTATGCATCAGGATTTAAATCAGAAATACATAATACCTTGTATTTACTCCAGTAATATTTCTGAACTACAGTTTTATAAAAATTCTCCGATGTTTCATTTGCAACTGCCACAAATGAATAGTGTTTCCACTGAGTACTGATTTGATTGGAAATATATAGTGAAGTTAACAAATACATACCAAGTATCGTACTTGCCACATATTTCTGACTTCGTAGAAACGAATCAAAACCCAGTCCAACTATCGCATAGAAAGCTATTAAACTAATATTTAGATAATATACAAGTACTCTGTCTAGAAAATAGAAGGGGAGTAGTCCTGCAAAAAGCCAAACCATAAAAAACAGAACATCCTTCTTTCTTGATACAAAAGCTATAATACTGATGCCTCCTGTAATAAGGACCCAGACAGCTAAACAAACATAGTACAGCTTGTGAGGTGGTACAGGCATACCCATCTGCCAACCATGCTTATAGTTTAAAAACCACAGTATAAAATGTTTACTATTTTCAAACAGCATCCTCACAGAAATGGTATATGTATAAGCCGAGCCGTTGGATTTATAAAAAGCTATTTTTACTCCATAAAAAAGTAACGCCATAAACAGAAATACCAACGAGACTTTTATATTTTTTTGTATGGATATATTTTTAGATCTATAGATCAATACCGAAGCCAGAATAATCAACGGAATACTGACAATAATCTCTTTTGTGAAAATACACAGAACAAAAAAAATATAAGAAACGATGAGATGCAATTTTTTTGATGATTGCGAATACCTGCTAAAAGAAAGAATAGTCATCCAGAAAAATAAAATAAAAACAAGATCGGCAATGCCGGAAAGAGTGTACAGGTGATAAAACATGATATGGGATGTACTCCACCCAAGACTGACAACTCCTGCAACGACTCGATTGAGTTTAAGATTTCCGGTCAAAAAATAATAAAAAAGATAGCTCAACATAATCACCCATATAAGCGATACGGCATGAAAGAGAGGAAGAGATAACGGTATAAGATGATATATCAAAAAGAATATATGCGGTATCGGTCGATACTGCTGTATAAAAGTAAACAGATACACGATGTCTTTCCAGGAACGGGGAGCTTCAATGTACTGATACAGATCATCACCACTAATGGAAAATGAAAGTGTGTCTTTGTAGAAAATAAAAAGCGATACGCTGAGAAATAATACAACAGTGAGAAATTGAAGTTTCTTAGGTAGTTGCATACTCTAATATAATACTATGAAATCTCTAATTAATTGGCAATATCTGGAAAATGTGTGCAAATGATATAATATAAGCTGGTTTGCCCCCACTAGTT
>CAZQAU010000075.1:0-3238 GCA_964591375.1 uncultured Gammaproteobacteria bacterium | reverse complement strand
TGGCTTGCCCGGTGTGTCGCCGCACATACAGAAGGCGAACTCACTCGTCCATCAAAACTGCCTCAGGCATTGTTCGCGATCGTGCAAGGAAGTGAATGGGAAGATCTACGGGTCAAATGTGCCAAAATGTGTGCACGGCATAATACTCCCGGATTCGGAATTGGCGGCAGTTTCGGTAATAGTTTTGGTGATAGCAAAAAAAACATGCATCAGGTTCTCGAATGGGTTATGCCCCATCTACCCGATGAAAAACCACGCCATTTACTGGGAATCGGGCAGGTCGATGATTTGTTTGAATGTGTTGAACGGGGTGTCGATCTGTTTGACTGCGTCATACCAACCCGCGAAGCCCGACATAAAGTTTTATATACCACAAAAGGAAAGGTCGCCATTAAAAAAATAAAGACCTCAAATAACCCTATCGAAATGCATTGTAAGTGTATCGCATGTGCTCAAAAAATCACAGGAGAGCAGCTATATGAATTTTTTTTACAAAAGGATCCCCGTGCATTTTTTTACACCACGGTACATAACATTCAATTTTTTGCGGATTTAATGGAAAAAATAAGAGTATCGATTACAGACGGAACATTGTCGGAACTTAAAGAAGAATACCTTTCATACTATTAACTGTGTTTTTTTACAAACAACCCGCCGACAATGACGAGGATAGTTAATGTCAGAAGATATATGGCGCGATAATCCATCTTACTTTATTTTAATTTGTATTACTTACATTATAACTTATCCAATAACATGAACTGCTCATTATTACACCTATTATTAGAGTAATTACAGAAAATTCATGTTTGGAAAAAATCGGTCCCACGACAATAGCTCCAGCAACAATATTTCCCAGATCCATAAGCTTTTCAGATAATTGTTTCCGAAATTGCTTAGAAAAATTCCATACTCTTTTATTCATACTACAAATGATTTTCAGTTTATAGACATTTTATATGTGCCTCATATTTGTTTCTATAGACTATAGTCTACATTTATAACTCCTGGTCCTTATATATCTATAAAAATAGTAGTCTTATATCAAAAAAAACTGGCAGGTATAATTTCAAAAAATGAAATCACCCTGCCAATTTTTATATTCAAATGATTGGTTAAAGATATTACATACCTCCCATATCTCCACCCATATCGCCTCCTCGTCCATGGCCGCCACCGTATCCGCCGCCACGTCCGCCGCGATCACCGCCGCGTCTAAAACCGCCGCCGCCACCACCAGTTCGTGGTTGCATTGGTCGAGCTTCAGAGACGACTAATTTGCGACCTTTGTTGTCCTGGCCGTTGAACATGTCGATAGCTTTCTGAGCATCTTCCTCAGTTGCCATTTCGACAAATCCGAAACCTTTTGATCTTCCGGTATCCTGATATCGGATAACCTGAGCTGTTGCGACTGCACCAGCTTGAGAAAATAATTGGTTTAATTCTTCATCTGTAACTTCGTAAAGAAGATTACCTACGTATAATTTTTTATTCATGTAAACAGTCACCCCCTGTCATAAGAATTGATAAATAGTAATTGCAAGTTAAGCCAAAAGAAGGAACAGTAGAACGGTAGAACCCGTTTGAAGAAGATGAATTGTATGAAGCTGCCGCAAAGCAACTATCTGGAAAAAAATCTTTCACAAAAAAGAAAAAATAAAAATCTGCACCGTTGTCACGTGTCAATCGAAAAAAAGACAACTTGCAATAAGTATATCAATTATTCAGAATAATGCAATATGGATAATTAAAGTTATTCAATTGTTATCAATCAGAATGTCATTCTGGTAAGATTCGTGCGTGTGACGAAATCTTATCCAGAATCTATAACGGTTGGGATATTTACTCAGGCATGAGTAATAATCTTAAGCACTTTCGATTCTGGATGCCCCGCCGAATTGGCGGGTTTCCAGAATGACGCAGGCTTCCATATACGGGTATCAACTAATTAGTTAGGGAAGATTTTTTAGCTATATTTTATATCTGATTTCCACATAGCATATTTGACATTTGGATTGTCCTAATATATAATTTCGCTATAGTATGATAGTGTATGATATATACTTTTATAAATTAAATATAAATATATGGCAGAACTTACCCGATCTCAAGAATCCTCGCAACCTTCAATAGTTGATGCTTTATGGCACAGAGCACAGGCCGCTTTATCATTTCTTAAACCTTCTTTGCAAACCGAAATAGAACCGGAAATTTCATTTCAACGTCCGGTTGTGGTAGATGCCCGTACCGCAGCCATTAATGCTCTCAAATTGCATTGCTCTGAAGAAGAAGCTATCAGATTATATGAACAATCTGTAGCACAGTCAGCACGAATAGATGCTCGAAACTTACCAGATACTGTATTCGTTCCGCAAACGGATGGTCCACACGATGAAGATAGCTATACGAAAAATCATGAAGCCTACATGGCGCATATGAAACGAGTTTTAGAATCAGATGATCAGTCCGCTTAAAACTCGAAGCTGACACATTTGATACTACCACCACCTTTGATATATTCCGTCATATCGACTTCATGGATGGTGTAACCGAGGGTCTGTAATTTTTCCCGCAAGGGTTTGGACGTTCCTTTCGCGAAAACGATGTTTTTTCCCGAATGGACTAAATTACACGCCAGTACCTGATTATCTTCGTCATTGGTTTCTATCACGTTCGCAAATGAATCATATACTTTCTGTATGCCTTCCGGCTTAAATGATTTCGGATTAATCATCACCAGATCCGGTGTCAACGGTGCAAAGCAGGTATCCAGATGATAGTAGTATGGGTTGATAAGCTCAAAATCGATTACTTCGGTGTTTAAAAATTTTTCTATATATGGTTTTGCCTTTTGATCGGAGCGTTTCCCCCACCCTAAAAAGAACCGTTTACCATCGTTTAATAAATCGCCCTGACCTTCAAAATAAATATCTTCTGGTAGTGATTCGGTAGCAAAACCAAATTTTTCTGCAAAATACGCAGCTGCCAGATCGGCTTCTTTGCGGCGCTGCGGATACTTAAAGTTGGCTTTCAAAAATCTTTGTCCGGAAACCTGTCCAAAGTTAGCGGAGTAAACCATATCCGGTAATCCGTTTTCCGGCTGAATTTCATGAATTTCCATTCCCAGTGAAAGATAGATTTCTTTAATCTGGTAATAAGCAGAAAAGGCATTTTGGGTAATTACCTGGTTGGAGATATGCATCCAGGGATTGATTTCATACTCAATACCGTAAAAGTT
>CAZQAU010000074.1:0-3317 GCA_964591375.1 uncultured Gammaproteobacteria bacterium | reverse complement strand
ACCGCGAATTCCTTCTGAACTTTTTCAGGAATCTCTCAGGAGTCCTGATAATTGGCACGTGCGAATTCAAAGCCATTAAAAAACTGTTGCCAGATTGAATCCACACTTGATTTATCGTTGAGATATTGACGGTACAGATTTTCTATTGCCGTAACATCTCCGCTATTGAGGTAACTCAGACTATCCATTTCTGCACAATTAATGGATACAAAGTTAAGGTGAACTGCAATACAATGGATCAGTGTTCGCTGCGGTACTTCTCTCGGTAATAAGCACGTTGCAATGCACGGATAATCAGAATTTCGCTTATGGATGTTATGAAATCACTGTTTCCGGAATCATTAAGAGCCTTTTTCAGCTCTGTTTCGCGTATGTCAGCACGGTACAATAATCGATAGAATGCTTCAGTTGTCGGACCACCGGAAGAGGCGATTCTGTCTGCAACGATTTTTCGCAGTTCAAATACGTTTTCTCCGAATGAAACAGGCCATTCCGTCTCTATTCCGGACATATTGAAATCACTCTGCAAAAGCGCGTAAGCTTTTGTCAGAAGCAGCCCGAAACTTTGTGCTTCTTCAAGGGCCAGCGGCGGTTTATCGGGCAGGTTCAAGCTGATGTGTTCAGGATTGTTTTCTGCGGAACCGCAATCGTTCAACAGGATTGTTTCCGACTATATGCTGATCGATAATATCTATAACGTCAGCAATCTGAACGTTTACGTAAAAAACTCCTTCCGGATAGATTGCAACAGTTGGGCCGTGATCACAGATATCCAAGCAGCCTGCTTTTTGCGCACGAATGCGAAGAGGAAGTTTTTTCTCGCGCAATTGCTTTCGGAATTCTTCCACCAACTGCATTCCGTGTTGTTCTCCGCAACTTCTGCGTGTGGCTCCGGCAGGACGTTCATTGGCGCAGATGAAAATGTGTTTATCGAAAACGTTGTCTGACATATTGCAAAGTTATTAAGTATCACTCATCGATGTTCTTCGATGGCACATGTAACAATCATAAAAATATTTAATGATTATCGAATCAGGTTCACGTGACCGATCCGCGTTTCGCTTGTTTGATGTTCCAGATCGAAGAAATCAACTTTCCATACGTAGACATCCTGCTGGCATTTGTTGCCTTTGAAACGTCCGTCCCAACCCTGTAGAACATCGTACGATTCAAAAATCAACATGCCCCAGCGATCGAACACCATGAAGTGATATTGTTCAGCTCCCATTATTGCCGGCATGAACATATCATTCAGTCCATCACCGTTCGGTGTGAACGTATTCGGAATGAAAAACTCATGTTCAGGTAATACTTCTACGTTGATGCGCATTGTGTCAGGACATCCGTATTGATTCCAGACTGTTTGTGTAATCGTATAAGATCCGTGACTCCAGTAAGTGTGTCCGGCATTACAATCATTAGTTACATATCCGTCACCGAAATCCATCTGACAACTGTCTGCTCC
The DNA here is from genome assembly GCA_964591375.1 of uncultured Gammaproteobacteria bacterium. GTDB lineage: Bacteria > Patescibacteriota > Microgenomatia > UBA1406 > GWC2-37-13 > CAYYYG01. The sequence continues at coordinate 1,852 of CAZQAU010000074.1, read as the reverse complement.
GAAGCTGAAGTCAGTAGTAGAGATATACGGATTGAAAATTGAAACAACTGTATCTGAGGTTGAGAAGCCTGCCGTTGGAGAAGGATTTACTGTTACGGCATTCGGCACCGTGAGTGTATCAATTGAAATGCAACCATTGGTTGTGGCAATGATCAATGTTACATCGTATGTGCCGGGAACAGTGTAAGTGTATGTTGGTTCTGCAACCGTTGCTGTATTTCCGTCACCGAAATCCCAGAGGTAAAGCATCGGTGTTCCGGCAACCGAACTGTCATCGAACGTTATTGTATATGGAACGCATCCGACAAAAGGACCTGTGTTGAAGGAAGCCGTCGGCATCGGATAAACAAAAACAGTATCAGTGAAAGTTCCTGTACATCCGTTTTCGTCAACCTGTACAGTTACAAGATAATTGCCCGGTGAATTCCACGCAACATCTTGCGGATCATTGACGTTGGATGTTGATGGATTCGCATTAGGTCCGAACGTCCACGTGGTGGTGCCGTTGCCCATGAACTGTCCGCCAATCTGAAAATCAAAACTGTTTCCGTCTACACATTGTCCCGCAGGAGCTGCGTAATTTGGTGCAACCGGCGGATAAATTCTGAATATTGATGTGTTGGTATCAGCACAAGCGGTATTCGGATTACAGATCAATGTTACTGTATACACACCAGTATCTGCGTATGTCCAGGTTGGTTGAAACGAAGTGGAGTTATCTGCAGTTGTGGTTGGATCACCGAAATCCCACAGATATGTTGTTGCATTGAAACTGTTGTTCAGAAACTGAACAGTGTATCCTGCGCAGAATACTGTTTGTGCCGGAATTGAACTCACGGTAAGAAGAGGACATGGCAATACATTGAACTGAAAATCACGTTTGTTAACTGCGATCAATTGTCCATTGCGATATTCTTTACAGCATACACCCACAACCCATTGTCCGGCAAGATTCGGAGTTCCGGTGAGAAGACCAGTAACAGGATTAATGGACAAAGCAGGATTGGAACTCATTGGATAAGATCCGGAATACGGAGCCGCGAACGGTACAAACTGATACGGAGGTCCGGCAGGCGGAACCGGCTGCGGATTTGCAGCGGTAGCTCCATCATACGGGTCACACAATTCATAAACCAAAGAGTCGCCGTCCGGATCAGTTGCAGAATGATCAAACACAAGCGGTGCACCTTGACAGATGTAGATTGGCGGGAAATTATTGTAACGCGCACTGCTGTTGCAAACAGCTAAGTTGGTTGGCGGAATGTTTATCGTGTACGTTGATCCTACTGCTCCCGGATTAACAAGATTCAGAATTGTTTGGTTACGGCAACAACGCTGATAAGCGAGAACATAACCTCCTGCAATGGGTGGTAAATTCACTACGCCCTGATAAATCGCTTCTTCTACACAAACGCTCGTTGGAGGCGTGTAGCACGGACTGTTAATCGTTGGAGGAACAGGATTGCTTCCGGGGAATGCCAGTCCGATACTGTTGATGAGTACTCCTGAAGTATTGAAGATTCCGATCGTTGCAGGATTGTCGTATGGCGCAACGCCGTTAATACAATCGCGATAAACCTTCAGCGTAATTCTGTAATCGTTGTTGCCGAGACAATCGTAGTAGATCTCTCCACCCACAATATGCGTAGCCTTCGCCTTCCACGAAAGGCAAATAAGAATCAGAAAAAGACAAAGGCGCCACTTCATATTTACTGTATCGGGGCCGCTTGGGGTCGTTAGGACCGGGATGTGCGTGGCGGATTCCCTTTTGAATTATTTCTCGTTAATTACTGTAATGAATCCGGTCAGACTTCTTACATAGGAAACATTCAGGATGTAGTAATATGTTCCA
>CAZQAU010000073.1:0-3346 GCA_964591375.1 uncultured Gammaproteobacteria bacterium | reverse complement strand
TTCATACAGCATGAATCGTGCATTCGCTTTTGAAGATGCCATGCATGCTGCTACAGGCTATGTACTCGACAAGCAGATGAAAGATTATCGTTTGCCTGAAGAACAAGCAGTAATTCCAACAATGATTCTGGCTCCGACCGTTGTGAATGACGGACGTAAAATGATCATTAGTTCACAATCTGTTTCATGGTTGATTTCCGCCGGAAACAATAGCGCGATCAATTGCAACTTCAATGCAGATGCATTTGAATTCAGCCGGCTTTTTCAGGAACAAGATCCGGAAGAGTTGCGATTCTCATCAGCGTTGCGCATGAGTGCTACATTCCCGTACATCACACCGCTTACTGAACTGCCAACACAACCTGAGATTGAAGTGTTTGATGCCGGAATGCGCGACAACATTGGCACGGAAAACATTCTTCGGTTTATGTATGTTTTCAGTGATTGGATAAACACACATACTTCCGGAGTCGTGGTGGTTTCCACGCGCGACAAGAAAAAAGTACGGGACATACCTGATGATGGAGGTGGAAACACCATATTCCGTTCGCTGACAAAACCGATCAGCAGCTTCTATGGAAATCTGTTCGGTGTACAGGATTACAACCACGACTTCGAAATTCAACTTGCTGATTCATGGCTGAACGTACCGTTGGACATTCTCGATTTCGAATTGAAAAATGAAGAACCGGATATAATTGCACTCAGCTGGCATTTAACGGAACGTGAGAAGCAACGTACTTATTCCTGCATCAATGTGGCAAACAATCATGCCAACGCATTACGTTACGCATCCTTGCAGAAAGGTTCCGTTCACCAACCGTAAACTTTCAGGAGATATCTCTTCTTCTCGCGTGTGGCGCGTGTAGACGGATTCAGAAATTCCGGTGTAAGAAACTGTACACCGAAATGCTTGTACTCTTCATACGTGGAGAAGTTGCAAGGCGAATTTATAATCGTTTTGTAACCTTCCTGATCGGTATAAATGTAAATCGTATCATAAACACTTAAAGCGTCATTGATTTGCGCCGAATCCAAACCGATGTAGTGAGCGGTAACTCCACTGTAAAAATCTAAAGAGTGTTCGAATGTATTGCTGCTGATGAAATATTCTTTTTCCTTCAATCCCAATTCAGCAATCGTTCTTCCTGCGGCATTGCTTGACTGATATTTCAGCAGTTCAGGATAAAACCATGAGAACCCGACAAAATAACATCCGATTAACGCGGCAAGCAAAGGAAGAATAATGCGTTCAGTTATTGTCTTTCTCGCAAACAGAAAAGCAAACATGGCAATCAGCATCAGCAATGCAATTAACCATGTAAACAGTGGTGCATCAGGGAAGATATAACCGATAATGAGAAATGAAATACAAGTCAGCAATACTGCGCTCAGTATGTACAAACCTGCAATTGTAACAGCGAGTTGCTTTCTCGCAGCATGGATCACATCAGCAACAAGAAAACGCGCAGCTATTATTGCAGCCAGAGGAAAAGTAATATAGATGTAATGCGGCAACTTGTACTTCGACAAACTCAGGGCTGTGAAAATCAAAATAAATCCGCCGGTGGCAAATGCTTCGTTCAGATAACCGGATTTGAAACGTGAACGGAACAGTACAATGAGATTTTTACCCAATCCAAGAACGGTTAAGATGCTCCAAGGGAAAAATGCCCAAAGGAAAGTATGTGTAAAGAAGAGATTGGTTGCTCCGTTATCAAATTTTGTCCCCCACTCGCTGTCGCCGGTTATTCTGCCGAAACTCTGCGTCCAGAAATAAAATTCAAGACCGGAAACACCCGTTTGTCCATTCACAGTTCTTTCGGGATGTAAATCATATTGATGATAAAGACCGATACACATTGGAGCGATAACAGCAGCAACAACCGCGAGTCCGATCAGCCATTGCCAACGGAAAAAATTTACCCACTGACGTTTGTAAGCAAACTCACAACTCAGTGCCATTACCGGCATAACAATCCCAAGCGGGCCTTTGGATAACATCGCCAATCCGACTCCCATAAAACCGAGAATAAGACTGCGCCAGGATTTCGTCTTCACATACAGCATGATTTGCCACAGCGAGAAAGCGAATGAACCCATCAAAAGCGTATCGGTTCTTACATCATTCATCATGATGAAAAATCCTAAACAAGATGCAACCATTAATCCTGCGAGTGCAGAAGTAACGCGATCATAAATGAGTTGTGCTAAACGGATGGTTGACCATACTGCAAGTATTCCGAAAAGAAAAGAAGGAAGTTTATAAGCGAAATTGGAAACTCCGATCAGCATCATGCTGAAAGACGACAACCAGAAAAGAAGCGGTGGTTTATCGAGGTAATGGTCATGACGATTGTGAAGTTCAAGCCAATTATCACTACCAAGCATTTCGCGTGACATGGACGCGTATTGAGCTGCATCAACATCCATCACATCCACCAATAAACCGGGAATGTAAACGATGAAGAATACAACAGTGAAAAGTGTCAGTAGCCGCGGACTGATACTGAAACTCTTATCGTGCTGCAGCTCTGTGTTCATACTGTTCAATACTTATGCAATTGAAGCAGCTTCTCTTCAAAACGTGAAACCGGAAGGAAATTCTGTTCCAATTCAGAAGCGAACGGAACAGGTGTATCAATACTTGCCACACGCATTACAGGAGCATCGAGATGATTGAAGCAATGTTCAGTTATCAACGAAGCGATCTCTCCTCCTATTCCACCGGTGAGAGTATCTTCATGAAGTACCAATGCCTTACCGGTTTTTCTTACGCTGTTGTAAATTTTTTCCGTATCGAGAGGCAACAAAGTCCGGAGATCCACAACATCTGCAGAAATCTCAGGATGCTTGGCCAATACTTCTTTCGCCCAATGTACTCCGTATCCGTAAGTGATAATGGAAAGATCGTTCCCGGTTGCAGCCATTGCCGCCTTCCCGATTTCAACATTATAATAACCATCAGGAACTTCTCCGCTTATACTTCTGTAAAGAGCTTTGTGTTCAAAGAACATCACCGGATTCGGATCTTCAAATGCCGAAATGAGCAAACCTTTGGCATCACGCGGATTTGAAGGATATACGATCTTCAGTCCCGGAATATGAAAGAACCATGCTTCATTTGATTGAGAGTGGAAAGGTCCTGCAGCAACGCCGGCGCCAGTCGGCATTCGAATCACAACGTCTGCGTTCTGTCCCCAACGCCAATGAATTTTGGCGAGATTATTTACAATCTGATTGAATCCTTCCGTAACGAAATCGGCAAACTGCATTTCCATCATCGCTTTCATTCCTCTGATAGACAATCCAAGCGCAGTACCGACAATTGCAGACTCGCACAACG
>CAZQAU010000072.1:0-3435 GCA_964591375.1 uncultured Gammaproteobacteria bacterium | reverse complement strand
CTATACGCCAGAGCCAAAGCGGGAACACCATCAGTCACTAGATTCACATAGAGAAGCTGAATCGGGAGAAATATCGTTGGTATACCCAAAAGCAAACCACCAATTAAGGAAAGTGCTTCGGCGATATTACAGGAAAGCAAATAAATAATCGCATTTTTAACATTTTTAATGATATTACGACCTTCCTCAATCGCGCTAACAATCGTCGCAAAATTATCATCGGCAATCACGATATCGGCTGTTTCGCGCGCAACATCTGTACCAATAAGTCCCATTGCCAGACCGACATCGGCCTGTTTTAAGGCGATTGAATCATTCACACCGTCACCAGTAACCGCCACGACTTCACCTTTTTTCTGAAATAATGCAACAATACGCTGCTTATGAAACGGTGTGGTACGAGCAAAAATTTTCACCCGATCCAGTTTAGCCAATAGCTCCTCATCTGAATAAGACTCGACCTGCGCGCCATTGAGAATCTCGTCACCTTTTTGCATGAGGCCAACATGTGTCCCGATAGCTTCGGCGGTAATTTCGTTATCACCGGTGATCATAACCACCTTAATACCCGCTTCATGAGCACGACGGATCGCTTCATTGACTTCCGGACGCGGTGCATCATGAATACCCACCATTCCTAAAAATGTCAGCTCGGTCGGATCCTGTTTTTCCTCCGTATGATGTTTATAAGCAAAGGCTAAAACACGCAGTCCTTTTCTCCCCCATTCGGCGAGCGTTTTTTCAATCAGTTCTTTTTGAGCGGTACTCAGATGTTCGACCTTATCTCCCATCATAATTTTATTGGAGATAGAGAGAATACTTTCCGGCGCACCTTTGGCATATATAACCGACTCTCCCCCCTCATGTCTACTGTCTGCCACCTGCCGTCTTACTTTCACCCACATTCTTTTAGTGACCGAATCAAAAGGCATTTCATCGAGTGTCTGCCACTGGCCTCTGATTTCCTCGACATTGAGCCCCATCTCCTGTGCCAGTATCAGCGCCGCACCTTCAGTGGGATCGCCGAGAATATCAAATGCTTTTGCTTCTGCCACTGTTTCTTTTCCTGCATGATGTACCGGGACAAGTGAAGCAGTGGAACACAAGATACCGCAGTACATAAGCTGTTTGGTGGCTGCATGCTCCAAAGAATGATGATTATTCTCGATCGTCATTCCTTTGTTGTCAACAAACAGTTCTTTGACGCGCATTTTATTGGTGGTGAGTGTGCCGGTTTTATCGGTTGCAATTAAGGTGACACTACCGAAGGCTTCAACCGCCGAGAGCTTACGCACGATGGCTTTTCTTTTTGCCATTTCCTTGACACCAATCGCCAGAGTCATCGTCAGCACCGCTGGTAGTCCTTCCGGAACAACCGCAACGGCCAGTGAGGTGGCCAGGAGGAATGCTTCAAACAAATGCGTACCGCTTCCGCGGGATAGGAAAAAAACAATAGCGGATAAAACGATACCGATAATACCAATCGCTTTGGAAAGTGATTCCAATTTTTTTTGTAATGGAGTTTGAGGCTCCTTAATCTCGGATAGATTGGCGGCAATTTCACCGAATTTTGTATGCGACCCTGTTTTACTAACCGCGGCAAACCCGCGTCCACGGGCGATGATGGTTCCCATAAATATCTCATCTTCGGTGGCTTTAGTAACCGGTAACGATTCACCGGTAAGAGCCGATTCGTTAACTTCAAGTTGTATGGCCTGCAACAGTTTGGCATCGGAGGGAACTTTACTACCTTCCTCAAGATACATTACATCACCCGGGACTAGTTCTTTACTGTCAATTTCTTTTTCCTCACCATCGCGAATCACACGCACTTTAGTGACGCTCATATTGGAAAGTGCTTCAATCGCGGCTTCCGCTTTTTTCTCCTGATATACACCAAATAAGCCATTGAGAATCACGATCGCAAAAATCAGACTACCGTCAACTGCTTCCCCGATACCAATTGCCAGAACAGCAGCAATGATTAATAAGATAGAAAGAAAGTTATTAAATTGAGATAAAAAGACTTTCAGAAAACCGGGTTTTGGAGGCGGTTCGATGGTATTGCGACCATATTTTTTTTGAAGTTCATGCACTTCATGAGATGTTAATCCTTTCATAGATGGATTGGATGGAAATGATAATGGGTGTGTAATGTAGATACGTAGCATGCTACGTATCTACAGAATAATATACATGGTCATGATTCCGTATCTGAATTATGTTCTGCTTTCAATTTTTTATACGCTTCCTGCATCGTAACAATAATACGGTTGACTGTTTCTTCTGCTTCTTCAAAAGTCACTCCCCGGGTGTTATGAGGAAAATAATGAAAAATCTGATTACGTCCCACTTTCCATGTTTCCCAGATCATATCGGCAGTTTCTTTGGTACTGCGTTCCTTAATTTTTTTAAATAATGAGCGGTCGCCCAAATGATCAATCAGCTGGGGTGACATCAGTTTTCCTAAACGGAGATGATCGGAAATATAGTCGAGATGGGAAAGAAAGCCCAGATCAAAAAAAAGTTTCTTTAAATATCCCTCATATGCTTTAGCATAGGGAAATATTAAAAATGAATAGTCTTTAAAACTATAATTATTATGTTTAATTACATCATTCATTAAATAGTCACCTTCAAGAAGCAAATCTTTTTGACTTTGAGAAAGGTACAACCAAAACTCACCATACGTATCTGTTGCTTTCTTGACATTTTGATCCATTATTTGATTATACTAAAGAACAACGGTTATCATACTGCATAAATTATGCGCATATGCAGGATATAATTAATACTACTGATATATTCTTAATATATGAAAAAATTAATCCATCTGATTAATAGAAAAATGCTTCATAAGAACAGTTCTTCAGAAAAACCAGTGATTACTATCTCTCGTGAAAAAGGTTCGGGAGGCAAACCAATCGCATATCTTGCGGCAGAACAACTAGGCCATCCATGGAAGGTGTATCACCAGGATACTTTAGAGCAGATAGTCGTTCATGAGGAAGAAATGAATGCCTGGTTTAAAGCACAAATTGATCCAGCAACCCAGGTGCGGGTTCAACAGATCATTGATGATCGTATTGGCGAGCGGTTTAATACACTGGATCAATATTATAAAGATCTGATTACTTTGTTGGCCGCGGTGGGAAGTCGTGGTCATTGTATCATCGTTGGCCGCGGTGCTCATTTTCTTTTTCCGGATGCTTTAAAAGTACGTCTTATTTGTAAGCAGGAACAGCGTATTGAATGGTTGATGAAGTACGAACACGTTTCTCATAATGAAGCAATGGGGCTTATTCATGAGTCCGATAGGCAACGGGAAAATTTTACCAAAGGACTTTTTGGTCATGATCAGAAAATTCCTCATCATTACGATATTATTCTTAAAACGAGTGAACAGATTAAGCTCGAAGATGCTGCGACTACGAT
>CAZQAU010000071.1:0-3481 GCA_964591375.1 uncultured Gammaproteobacteria bacterium | reverse complement strand
GGGCCGCAGAGTTATAAGCAAGGTATTATCAGCGCAGCAGGAAAACCGATAAGCAGTTTTGCTTATGAAGAAATCCGCAATGAAACCTGGTTACACGGAACGCTGTTGCGTGTAAAAAGAAAAGGAGTTGAATTTTACATTGACAATAATGGAAACGAATTTTATTCGGAGCAGTAAGATCTATTTCACACTTGCATTGTTGCTGGTTTCAGCGCTTGCTCACAGCCAGGAAATGTTGTGGAGAAGTTGTTCTGTGAATACCGGACGTTCAAAACAATTTCGGAGCAGCGACAGGAAATCTGTGTTGGAGGAACTGCCGGGCAAATGAATTACAGAACCGAACAAGCAGGTTTATTCAGCAGTGATGGTTCAACGCAAATTGATGAATACGCGATGTCAAGAGCCGGTAATTACATGTTCATTTACAGCTTTTCCGGGGATTTAAAATGGCATTATTACAGCCCTGATCGGGAAGACAGAATATACGGTGCAACATATGACAACACCAACGAATTGGTAGCTCTGGTTTATATGCCGTTAAAGCGTCCCCGCAATCATTATTACTACGATTCAGATCAGGAAGTAACGGACGATGAAGAAGATGATTCCGATGATGACGAAGATCGTTATTGCTACAAACTCTGTTGGTATGATTCAACGGGAGATAATTTCAAGACCATCGCAATTGAAGAATTATTGGATGCCGACATCACGGATTTCAAAGCACACCCGAATGGTGGATTTGTTCTTGCGGGTCATGCCGATGGCGGACGTTTTACGAAGAACATCAACCTGAATGCCGGCAAAGGAGGTTGCGATTTTCTGATTTACGTTGATGCGAAAGGCAAAATCATTTGGGGCGATGCGTTGGCTTACCAGAAAGAATCGTGCTGCACATACGGAGCAGATCCTGAAGTGGCGTTCGATTCGAAAGGCAATACTCTATTGGCTGGCTCTTATGTCGGCGGTGCACGTTTTGGTGGTTCAATCATAAAACTTGCAGTTGTTCCGTACGGAGCAGGTCCGTATTACACCGCAATGGAAGCTTATGTCGCTTCGTATTCTCCTGAAGGAAAATTCCGTTGGGTGCAAACCGCCGGATCGTTGAGTTACTTCGGAAGTGTTACTGCAGGCAATGGGAATATTTACCTTGCTACATCCATGAGCAGGAGGGAAGGGAAGATGTTCGGCGCAAAAGTGGATACCACCAATCATGAAAATGTTTTTGTTACGATTCTGGATGAAAACGGAAAGGTGAAATCAAACATCAGTTGTTTATCCAAGTCGCGCGTAAATGTGGCATTGGATGCTGAAGGCAATTTGGTAATAACAGGAACAATCGGAATCAACGCAGGATTTCTGAAACACGAAGAAGCTGCGCCGGGACAGCGACGCAAGCTCGAAGACGTTTACGTGGCGTTCTACAACAAAAACGGTAAGTACATTGAACATCACGAATACAATATGCTTCGCATTTCCAGTGATGAAGGACCCGAATGTTTTGCGATCAGCAAAGACCAGTATTTCCTTACTGGAGAATTGTTCGGCGGTCTGCCATTATCCCTGCGTATTCTTGAGCCGGCTTTTCCTGATGTTAAGATCTACGGAAGCGGAACAATGGTGGCAGGATGCGGTAAGAAAAAGTAGCGTCCGCTTTTCAATTCTCAGATCATGTAACTGCACAACACATTTTTTTGCAGAATAATGCGTTATATTTACATGATGGCAATCCGGTTTTTCGGGACACTGATATTACTTTTCACGTTGACGTTTGCGAATGCTCAGGAGAACCCTTCTCTTGCGCACAGAATGCAGTTGCGTTTCAGCGGGAATGTTCCGCATCCTGTTTCCAATAAAGCGTTCCGAAGAAGCTTCACCGGAATTTATGATCTGAATCTTTCGTATCGCATCCGGATATTTTCGGGTTTCAATGCGGGACTCGCTTACAAACACGTAATCTGGAAAACGCCGGACAATAAAATTCCCGGATTGAATACCTACGGACAATTCAACGGAGGCGCGATCAGTATTTCATACGATCACGCGTTCTCAGAAACTGCAACCGGATTCGTTACCATTAACGCCGGTCAGGCACGTATGCATTATTACGGATTATCTATGGATTCCATTCCCGATAATTTTCAATCGAATTACGTTTTCAATTACGGAGAATTTGAAACCGGTGCCTACTTCTACACGGAAGGAAATTTCGCAATCGGCGTGCATTTCGGAATGGTATTCACGAATTACGGATTCGATCCGTATAAACTGGCGCTCGACGAACACAAAGCCTATATTGCTTCCGACCTGGAAGGAAATGTCACTCAGATGAACATTGGTTTCTCAGTTGTGTATTCTTTCCTGAAGAAAAAGGGCGGGGGATAAGTCGGACTTACTCCAAAAAGAAACGCCCCGTTTTCACGAGGCGTTTTTCATTTATTCTTCTTTTGACTTTTTCTTCGACTTTGGTTTCGAAACCGAGATCACAACGTCTTTTTTCTCATCGTCATAATCTACAGTTACAACATCGCCTTCCGAAATTCCGGACTTGATGATTTCCTCAGCCAGCGGATCTTCCAGATACTTCTGAATCGCACGCTTCAATGGACGCGCACCGTAAGCCTGGTCGTAACCTTTCTCAACAATGAAGTCTTTCGCTTTTTCAGTCAACTCAATGGTGTAACCCAATTGAGTAACGCGGCTGTACAGTTTGTCGAGTTCGATATCAATGATGCGGTGAATGTCTTCACGTGAAAGTGAATTAAACATCACAACGTCATCAATACGGTTCAGGAATTCAGGAGCGAATGCTTTCTTCAATGCATTTTCAATAACACCTTTCGAATGTTCTTCGTTGTTGTCTTTACGAGCACCTGTTGAGAATCCAACTCCGGTACCGAAATCCTTCAACTGACGTGATCCGATATTTGATGTCATAATGATGATCGTATTCTTGAAATCCACTTTACGTCCGAGTGAATCTGTCAACTGACCGTCATCCAATGTTTGCAACAACAGGTTGAATACATCCGGATGCGCTTTCTCGATCTCATCGAGGAGAACTACTGAATACGGCTTGCGACGAACTTTCTCTGTCAACTGACCGCCTTCTTCGTAACCAACATATCCCGGAGGCGCTCCCACGAGACGCGATACGGCAAACTTCTCCATGTACTCGCTCATATCGATACGGATCAACGAATCTTCATTGTCGAACAGATATTTCGCGAGGATTTTCGCCAGCTGTGTTTTACCAACACCTGTTGGCCCGAGGAAAATAAACGAACCGATCGGCTTGTTCGGATCTTTCAATCCGGCACGGTTACGCTGAATGGCTTTCACCACTTTCTTGATCGCGTCGTCCTGACCGATTACTTTTCCTTTCAGCTGATCATACATGATCGCAAGCTTGTCGCTTTCGTTCTGCGATACACGTTGAACAGGAATGCCGGTCATCATGGAAACCACTTCAGCCACATTC
>CAZQAU010000070.1:0-3537 GCA_964591375.1 uncultured Gammaproteobacteria bacterium | reverse complement strand
GAAAATGTTTATTATGTGTGGATAAGTTATCCACATAATATTCACAGCCCTATGGAATCGTCTTTCTGGAAATCATTTATAGAGACTCTTTCTAAAAATCCTCAAAACCGTTTTGTGGTTTCTCTTCTTCGCCAAAGCACACCGGTTGAAGTTACAGAAAATAATATTGTGCTCGAATGTGACAATCACGGAGTAGAAATGTATTTGAACAAACGAAAATCCATTGTAGAACAACTCTTATTTGCACATTTGCATAAAAAAGTTAGTGTGGATCTAGTTGTTAAAATTAAGCAGGCTAAAGAAGAAGAGTCGCCTTTACTCGATTATAAACCCACTCTCGATGATGTCTTTAGAAAAGCTGGTCTGAATATTAAATACAATTTTGATAATTTTGCCGTATTTTCCACAAACCAAGTTGCCTATGCCGCGGCACAAGCTGTTTCTCAAAGTCCGGGAACGGCATACAACCCGCTGTTTTTATATGGTGGAGTCGGTGTCGGAAAAACACATTTAGCGCAATCAATAGCGCGAACTTTGTTGGAAAAAGACGCTGAAAAGCGGGTCTTTTTTTGTCCGGGTGATCAGTTTACGAATGAAATGGTTGAGGCTATCCGGGAAAAAACAACACCTCGATTTCGTAAAAAATACCGTGGATTAGATTTTTTAATTGTCGATGACGTGCAGTTTATAGCCGGCAAACAAAGTGTTCAGGAAGAACTTTTTCATACCTTTAACGCTATCGTCTCAGCCGGAGGTCAGATAGTTTTAACTTCTGATAAGCCTCCTAATGAAATCAAGAGTATAGAAGACAGACTTCGTTCGCGCTTCTCCGGAGGACTTATTGTAGACATTCAGGCTCCTGATTTTGAACTCCGAACAGCTATTTTGCTTATTAAAGCTAGAGAAAAAAACATTGGAATAGATATTGAGGCAGCAAAAATAATTGCGGAGAACATTTCTGATACCCGAGCTTTGGAAGGAGCTCTTCTTTCAATTGGAGCAAAAATCTGGGGAAAAAAGGACATTATAGATTTAGAAGTAGTTGAGGCATATTTTAGCGATCAAAAAATTGCCTCTACGCCTATAAAAAAAATTTCCCCTCAGGATGTAATTAAAACTGTTTGTTCTTACTATGATATTAAACCCGGTTTAATCAAGAGTCCGACTCGTGTGGAGAACATTGCTCTTGCTAGACAAATAATTATGTATCTTCTCCGTGAAGAGTTTAAATTAAAACTGGAAGAAGTTGCATTTATATTAAAAAGAAAAGATCATACAACAATTATCCACGGCGTAGATAAGATAAAAGGAATACTTATGAAAGATGCTTCATTTAAAAATGGGGTTGATACAATAGTCCAAACATTACGTTCATCAACATGATATCCACTGTTTATAAACACGCTTTTTTTTCGATTTTGTTTGTCTTGAAAATCCGCGTTGAATTTTATACACTTATACCCATCCCCTACTACTACTATTTTAAATATGAAAATAAACATTTCAAAGGATACCTTTACTGACAAATTATCATTAGCTTCTCGTTTTGTTTCTTCTAAACTGATATCGTCAACGATACTTCAGGGAGTATTACTTGAAGGAAAAGATAATAAAATTCACATATACTCTACTAATTTAACTGCATATTTTCATACAGAGATTGAATATAAGGATGTAATACCATTTAAAGCAATTATAGAGCCAAAGAAAATTCTGGAATTTTTACACTTTCTCAAATCAGGACCTTTAACTGTTGAAATTAGTGATAAACAAATGACAGTATCGCAGGAAAAAACGAAAGGAAGTTTTCCTCAGATGACAGCCGAAGATTTTCCATTACCCCCGAGTATCGAAGATAAAGAGCATTTAATCGATGCAGATTTTTTTATGAAGCATTTACCACTTGTTACATTTGCTGCGTCTACAGACGATTCTAGACCAGTCCTTACCGGTGTTAACTTTATGCAGAGTGACGAAGAGTTACTTTTAGTTTCCACAGACGGATTTAGACTCTCGCTTATTAAAGAAAAACGGAAGATGGATATTCCCTCGATGATTGTCCCGGTTGATGTGTTGATGGAAGTATCACGTCATGCTAAAGAAAAGAAAGAGGTTTTTTTCTCATACTCTCCGACAGAAAAAATTGTGAGATTTCGTATAGGTGACAACTCTTTTTATTCACGACTTATTGATGGTGAATTTCCCCCCTTTGAAAAAGTTATTCAAAATGAAATGACAACTAAAGTAACATTAGATACAGATGAATTTCTCCGAAATATTAAGTTAATATCTGTTTTTGCCCGAGATTTTTCTCATATAGTGGTCTGTGAATTTAAAAAAGATGGTTTATATATGCGTCCGAAAAAAGAAGGCAGTGAAGGTAATAGTACATTTCAGGATATTCAAATAGAAGGACCTGATCAACAGGTGGCTTTTAATTACAAATTTTTGCTTGACCTGTTAAATCATATATCATCAAAGACAATAAGTATAGAAATGTTGCGTCCGGAGGCCCCGATGTCTTTTAAGATCCCGGAAAATTCTTCTTTTCTTCATATAATTATGCCGGTAAGACTACAAGAGTAACCTTCAGAGCGAGCGTTTCATGAGGTAAGAGCACAGGAATAAAATGCTTAAGTGATTTAAAAATTCGATACAAAAAATTCAGCCGGTATTTGAGGAAGCGATTGAAATAGCTGAATACGTTTTACTACACCACTTTCAGATTTTGCTTCGGAAACAATATATTTTCCTTGTGCTGGTAGAGATGGTGTTATTTGGCTACCGGTAACTCCCAGTTTAGTTCTATCACCAATTGCGCGCACGATCAATAAAATAGTACTACCTGATTTTGGAACGATTGTAGTTTTACAGTTAAAAGGTGTTCCACTGATTTTTTTAGTTCCTGCTGTATAACTTGAATCATATAAATTATTAGTAGAGTTACCGGCCGGCTGAGTAACTATTCCGCTCGAATCGGTAATATAACGATTTATTGTATAAGGCGCGGCATAGTTGCTAATAACAGTAATTTCTAAAGCTACTCTGTTGCAGGCACTCTCTGTTCCGTAATAAAGACTTATATTATTAGGATAAGAATTAAAAAAAGGAGATGCCAGAGTACTATCATAATTGGCGACATAAAAAGTATATTGTTGATCTTTTTGAATTAAAGGGCTTACAAACTCATTACTTGAATTACTTTTAACACTAACGCTACTGCCTGTAAGGTCAATACCAGAAAGATTATTTAAATTGAGTCCAGAGAAATTCTGATTATTTCCAGATGCAATTTTAGCTGCAATAGCCTTTTCAATACCTGCTTCTGCAGCAGCTAAAGTTCTCTGAGAATCTTCACTCAGTTTACTAATCTGTGTCTCTGTAGTTGAGCGGAAAGAGATTGTAGTGACAACCGTAATTATGGTTGCTAACAGCATAATAATAATTAAGAGTACTTGTCCCTCTTGTCTTTTTTTCAAGTGTGTTTTCATAGGATTATTGTAGTTGTTTCCACTCATAAAGAGCAGTGGATAACTG
>CAZQAU010000069.1:2657-3787 GCA_964591375.1 uncultured Gammaproteobacteria bacterium | reverse complement strand
GCATAGGAAGAGCTGATGCTATTATTCGCAGTACTGCCATATCCTTCATCGAATTTATAGTAAGCAGTTTGCGAACCGATAGGGGAACCACCCAGTGGGTGTGCTGCATTCATGTCTTCCACAATCTGTCCCGATGAGCGGACGTAGTTATAAACTTTTACGTCATCAATCAGTCCGTCAAAATATGAGCTTCCCTGATTGTCGTAGCCGATGATGAATGGATCCGCTGTATCGGCAAGATTGTTCGTTATAGTCGAGGTGTCAATTTTATCCAAAACACCATTAATATACATTTTAGTTGTATTCGTGTCTTCATCGAAGGTAAGTGCTACATGAACCCATGTATTGGTGGGTAGAACACTGGTTGATAAAACAGGTTGTTGAGTAGAAGTTTGCCAGATAATCCATTGAAGTTTGCCTGAACCGGCGTCATCTGCCCGTAGAACCCAGTTGCCATCGTTTTCTGTCGAATTGCGTTTGGAAGCAATGCCATCATATGCTCTGATTGCTTTCCAGTTTATCCATGCGCTTATCGTAATTTGTGATGTGGGATCAGGAATATCGCCAGCGCTGACGTATTCACCAGATGTACCCAGCTCAAGCGCATTGCCAAATTTACCTGGTCGCCATTCGTCACCTTCCATGGCTGTTAAAGTACCTGTGTACTGATTTCCCGAAGAATCTGCTGCAGATGTACCACTGCTCTCATCAAATTTCCAGTATCCCAAAGGTCCGGCTGCCCAATTATATATCGTAGATATTTCATTCACTGACAAAGCCCGATTATATATGCGTGCTTCATCGATGATTCCATCAAAATATCCGTTGGAAGGTGCATTCCCAATTCGTGTTTCAGCGGTGCCATTGTAAATGGAAGAGGGGACTGTTCCGGTGAGTGTGCCGTTATCCAGCTGACCGTTTACATATATATCAAGCGAACGACTTGCACTATTAAATACTCCCAAAATATGATACCAATTGCCCGCAGTTAAAGTCGTCCCGGAGTCACGATATATAACGTTAGTTCCGTCGGAAGAAACTAAAAATCTCAGCACGTTGGACTGGATACTTAAATAATAGCTGCGGTTGGAACCACCACCGTCTTTGGAAATAATACCGCCATTAACGAT
>CAZQAU010000069.1:0-2557 GCA_964591375.1 uncultured Gammaproteobacteria bacterium | reverse complement strand
GCATATTGATACACTTTTACTTCATCTAAAAATCCATACATATATGAACCAGCGTCACTTCTTCGTCCAATGTTGGCATTTATAGCATTTGCAGTTATTGTATCAACTGACCCAGTACCTGTTTGTCTGCCATCCTGATATAAAGTGGCTGTTCCGGAGTTATAAACCACGGCTACATGCTGCCAGGTATTTTCCGGTACAACTTCGCCTAAAATCCCGTTGCCACCCGTGGGGAATGTTTGAATTGCAAGTTTATTATCCAAGCCACTTCTTCTTTTAAAAAACCAGTAAGAACCACTCGTACTTCCTTCAGTTTTACTATAAATAGTTTGATTACTAGTAGAGGTGGGCATTTTTATCCAGGCACTAATGGTAAATGAGGAAGTCACGTCTAATGGAGTCGGGTCTCCGGCATCGATGTAGTCATTACTTCCATCAAAATATATACACTTTCCACTGACACAATCACTTTCCGGCCGCCATACAGGTCCATTGGTGAGAGTACCATTATTGCCGCCTAATCCATCATAGGCGGTTGTACCGGAGCCTTCATCAAATGACCAGTATGCAACCGGACTTTTGGCACTTTCTTCGCTGCCGGTGGTTGTAAAAAATGTCGAAGGTGAGTTCTGATTATTAAACGATGTCTGAATCCAGTATTGTGATCGATTGGTGTTGGAAACACGTACTTCATCAATATTCCCATCAAATGGATTAGAGCTGGTAGCCCGAATACCAATTTTGAAATCACTAGTTGAGTTAAATATACCTGAAGAATAAGCAGTTACTCCGTCACTTGTTCCATTTAAATAAACACTCATATTGGTACCATCGTAAACAGCAGCGACATGGTACCATACACCCGCGGTAAGGGTGGTCGTGCTGCCGTTTAAAGTGGTTTGGGCCGTGCCATCATTTGATAGTAAAAAAGTAAGTCTATTGCTGCTAGAATATCGGAAGATATAACCTTGATTTCCCGATGAGCCATCTTTACTGGATATTATTTGAGTAGCACCGGCTGATGTAGTATAAATCCATCCTTCAATAGTGAGTTTACCAGTGATATCCAGTCCTACATCAGATGCATTGGATATACTCAAGTTCTGATTTGATGCCGAAACAAAGTTATTGGCGCCGGCTATTTTTCCCTCAGTACCGGTAGTACCAGATGCTGTTAAGTTGTTGCCATTTGAGGAGGAATCATTTCGAGTACCTGTACTTTCATTTATGTGCCATACGCCTTTATAATTACTATCCCAGACTCCATTTACACTCTGTTGGCTGGAAGCAGAAGGGTTACCATAGTACATATAAAGAGTTGTATCGGTGGCTGTTGCCAGAGTAGGGACTTTTACCCAGGCTACCAGATTACCGTTGGAATATGATTCGATTTCATGACTCAGTTTCGTGCCATTAATATCGGTAAACAAAATGTCATTACCATTGGGTTGTGCACGGGATTGCAGATCGGTATCACTGCGACTGACTAACACAGGAAAGTCTGTCAGGTCGCTTGGTCCGGTAACCTTTGTATTATCGATAACCAATTTTTTACGAAATTTCCAGCTATCGTTGTACCAGGGGGCCGCTTTCGAAGATTTTGGCCATAAAAGCCAGACACCAACCATGGCAATCATTAAAGGAATAACCAGAAGACGATTCCACTTCATATATTCATTATAAATATATTATGAAGAGTAAGCAATCTATTCAAAAAAGTTTAAAAACCTGCAGCAAATCTTCCTCGTCTCCAGACCTCAAAATCAGAAGTATTGAGAACATTATTATTATCGAAATCGGCGGATTTTGTGGAAACAATCTGGAAAAATTCTTTTCTCCAGATTTCAAAATCAGACATATCGACTGTTCCATTGCAGTCGGCATCACCCTGTGTTTTTTTATCGCATGAGCCAAAAGGGGGGAGAGTCACTGTGGGGCTGAGGGTGCCACCTCCACCACCGCCTCCTCCTCCCGAGTCACCGACTTTACGCGGATCCCAGGTGGTATCCATTGTTAAATTTAATGCGGAAGCTACGCGTTCAAAGGGAGTGAATTTATGATTGGAAGAAGATCCACCTGTATTAGTACCATCATGTGTTATCAGTACCCCTTGCGGAAAATTACTACCGAGTGGAAAGTTGGTTACGTCCAGACCATCCGTAGAACCCGTCGCATCGATAGTGCCGGATGCGCCCACTTTAAACTGTCCACGCAATGTATTTTTTGGAGAGGAGGCGGATGTCACAAGATCATATACAGAAAATGTACTGCTTCCTTGGCTGGAAACAATCAGATATCCGGTGCCATCATTTTTATAATAAATAGACATGCCTTCGGTATCAGCCACTTGTTCTGAACCACTGATCTGTAAACGGGATATTCCATCAGTTGGCTCAGCACCATATCGCCATACACCGACAGCTTCCTCGCCAATATAATAAATCTTATTGATATCGTCTGCCACACAGCCTTCTGTTTGTCCACCCGCATCATGTTCACGGACTTTAGTAGCGGTGATCGAGGAGCCGTTGGCTGTTAATTCCATTTGATGCCAAAT
>CAZQAU010000068.1:0-3850 GCA_964591375.1 uncultured Gammaproteobacteria bacterium | reverse complement strand
ACTGTCCAGGTTTCTTCCGCGTTTTCATCTGGAAATTCCCATAGTGTGGTACCAAAAAACTCAAGACGTGGATATGAAGAAAATTCTGCTACTTTTTTAAAACCCGATTTTCCTGCAAATAAATTCATATAATAGTCGTTTAAAAGGGGATATGTTTGCATGCGATAAGCACAAGTTTTATCCATATATCGGGGAATTCTAAACTGCATATTTTGAACAGTAATACAGGTATGATTCATAAACAGTCTACGGGAGGGGATAAATATATATTCTGCTTTTTTCATGTGATTTTCAAAATCTATCTGTAAAGGTGGTTCTGTATCTAAATCATAGAAATTAAAAGAAATATATTGATAATGGGGTAATTCTAGATGAATTGGATCTTTTAACTGCTCCGGTGAAGGTATTGGCATATCTATCACATTAGCTGTTTCAGAAAAAATATAGGAATTCTGAGGCATATTTTCATATATCCATTTCGATGCAATAAAACGAATGTCAGTGTTTCTGTATATTGAAAGATACGCTGCACCAGGTATTACAGAAACTACTATAAAACAAATAAACAGCACTAAAAATAACACATACGGTACTCTGATATTTTTATATCTAAAAACGGAATGTGCTGACCGTAACCATTCCATAATAGGATTCACTAAAAAAAATAAAAATAATACTGCCATAATCAACATAACGGGATACGCTGGTGCAATAAAGCGAGTCCATTTAGCATACATAAAAGCATTAGGTAAAAATGCCAGTATAAAACTAAGTCTCAAAAGATTAATATATTTATTTTTCCAGGGCAAGAAAAAAAATCCTGATATAAACAAAAACAAAACACCCGGACCTAAAACATACGGGAATATATTCTTAAATTGAAATATCACCGGTACTGTTTGTTGAAACTGCCGCGTATAAAACACATTCATATTGCCCAAAGCTACTCCAGATTCATACTGGAAAGATCCTAAAAATTCATTAAGTGCTAATAAGTTATATGGTGAACATATAAGAGCTATAAACATTATGGTCATTACAAATCGCGAGGCGAGTACTACGCGACTAGTGATACGAGTAAATAGGCTACGCAATGTAAATCTGTCATGAAGCAGTATATAGACCGGTAACGCAGCATAAACAGCCGCGGATACTTTTGTCCCGATTGCCATTCCGCAAATAACTCCGGAAATTGTTATATATTTCGGCAGTCTATCAAAATTTTCTAAAACTTGTAATGAGAAATAAATCAACATTACATAATAAAATATTAATAAACTTTCTGTAGTACCGAAATGTGCAAATTGTATAAATACCGGAGAAAATATAAATATAAGGATACTAGTTGGAAAGATCATAGAATATACCTTTGTATGGCTATTAATCTTTAAGTGGCCAACGAGATTACGTACTATAAACCACAGAAATATAACGGTAAGTATAGAAGACACGGCAGATAGTATACGCAGTGACATGATTGCCTCTTCAAAACTGATTTGAGACGATAAACCATTCATGCGGTGCATAGTTTGAATTCCTAGATAAGAAATATACAAAGGGAATTGACCATACGCAAAAAATTTTGGATTAAGACAACTTAAAAATGATGAAGAACTATCTGCTAGAGGCTGCCCACAAGTAAACTGCTGCATTGCGACAGCCATATTACGCTCATCTGGATGAAAAGGATAAGGCAATCCCCATGATAGATTTACAAAACGAGTATAAATCAGTACGATAAGTAATACTGAGATAATTAAGTATTTAAACATGGTATATATAATAAGTCATTATATACATATCTATATATAATTTAATATCCAAAAATATTATTTTCGCTCTCTGGCTGCCTATATATGGTATTGCTCTTGATTTTTCCCCATGTTACCGTTATTATATAGCAATATTGTAAATTGATTTTTATTACTCAATACGAGGTATAAATGGTATGAATAAATACGAATTTACGTTTCTTTTGAATGACGACAAAGAACTAAAGGAATTAAAAAACACACTGAAATCTTTATCAGGGAATGTTGTTAAAGAGCAGGCATGGGGAGAACGGGTTTTAGCTTATCCTATCAATAAAGAAACCAAATATAAATTTTATACTTGGCAGATTGAAATCGAAAAGAAAAACCTGAACGAATTTAAAAAGAAATTGAACTATAACGAAAAGTTAACCCGACACCTTATTTTGTCGCTGGAAGATTAAGATTATTAGCAATTGAAATGATTTGATATGGCAAGTCGATCTTTAAATAGAGTCGAACTGATTGGAAATCTTACCCGAGATCCCGAGTTAAAGTATACACCAGCCGGTACAGCCGTCTGTACATTTGGTGTTGCGACAAACCGCAGTTGGACTACAGCGGAAGGTCAGACAAAAGAAGACACTCAGTATCACCGAATAGTTGCCTGGCAAAAATTAGCAGAACTTTGTGGAAAATTATTAAATAAAGGCAGAAAAGTATGGTTAGTGGGTCGTTTAACGTACAGATCGTTTACAGGAAAAGATGGTCAACCAAGATCTATTACAGAAATTGTTCTTGACGATTTTATAGTATTTTATGACGGAAAGAAATCGCTGGAAGAAGGCCAGAGTGGAGAAGTAAGACACACGGAATCATCTGAAGAAACACCACCTCCACCAGCGGATGTTGAATCAACGGAAACAGAAAA
Organism: uncultured Gammaproteobacteria bacterium; assembly: GCA_964591375.1. Taxonomy (GTDB): domain Bacteria; phylum Patescibacteriota; class Microgenomatia; order UBA1406; family GWC2-37-13; genus CAYYYG01. Next base: position 1,168 of record CAZQAU010000068.1, on the reverse strand, counting down.
AAAGGATGAATCAGTTAGTGCCGATGATATCCCTTTTTAATTAAACAAAATATTTAAATAAACTTATGTCACAATGTTTTTTTTGCTCATACAATACAAATCCTGATTACAAAGATATAGAGAATCTGGAAAAGTTTCTTTCACCTCGAAAGAAAATGTTAAATCGGGAAAAAACAGGAGTATGTGCTAAACATCAAAGAAAACTCACGAAGCATATAAAATATGCTCGTTTCTTAGCACTCATTCCATTTACTTCATATCAAGGCGCTAAATAAAGAATTAAATCTTTATTTATTTGCTCTTTTCACCTGTGAATATACTTGCTATAATGATTGAATGATTTTAAGTATATCGGTACCTAAAGATGGTGAACTACTCATTAAAACTGGAGACTCGGTAGATTTTTCTACTCCCTTAATAAATAATCATGTAAAAAAAGAGGTCAAAGTTCCTCTTTCAAAACATCTTCGCATAAATCCCAAAAAAATTTTTACTGTTCTTAAAAAATTTGTGGGCGAAAAAATAAAAAAAGGCGATTTGGTAGCGTTTCATAAAGCGTTTATGGGAGATAAAAAGTATCTCAGTGAATTCGATGGAACGATTAAGGAAGTAAATCATCATGATGGAACGATAACATTTGAAGTTGACTCGGAAGAAAAAAAAGAATTAACCGCCTATTTTAAAGGTGAAATTGTAGAAATTGATGATAAGTCACATAACGAAAAGTTTATTATCAAATTTAATGTAAATAATGCCAAACATTATGAATTAAAAGAGGTTAAAGAATACTTTGGAGGACCCATTTTCTATTCCCATGATAAAAATGTGCAAATAGCAACAGAAGATGATATAAATGGAAAAATAGTTTGTATCACAACAATACTACCTTATGAGCAATCTAAACTGGAAACGTTAGGAGCAGCAGGATTTATTGGTTTACACTCTCTACCAGATTCATCTGATATTCCCCATGCAAAAGTACTCAATATACCTGATTGGGATGACTTCATAACCATAAAGTTACCATTCTGTACCATTGATAAAGATGCAAATAAACTGTACATTTATGAATGATATATTCCAGTCATAATTCTTCAGCAACTATTCAGATTTATGTATTATATATTTAAATAAACATATGTATCAAAATAAAATAACTAACGTATTG
>CAZQAU010000067.1:0-3889 GCA_964591375.1 uncultured Gammaproteobacteria bacterium | reverse complement strand
TACATTAAATATTCCATTTTTTCTTTATAATGCGCCAGATCATAATTATATGGCTGGTTATTGACTAAATAATATTCCCCTTCATTGGGCATATTACTTCCATATTCGAGCATACTCTGGAGCACATACTCTTTGGTACCTTGACCATCATAGTTCATATCGGTAGGCCGGGCATAAAAATAAAATGTCACCTGTGTAACAAAAAAAAGAGCTGTGAATGTCGTAATAAGATAGGGCGCAAAGCGCGGCCACTTACTCTCGGTAACTTTAATCAAACCATATGCGGCCGTTATACTCAGGATGGGCACAATACTCATCATGCGGTGATCAGCAGTAAAATCATTAATTAACACCTGGTTCGTAAATGGAAAAATTAATACCGTAACTGTCATAATATAATGCAGTGAGTTTTTATATCGTTGGCTAAGTACGAGATAACCTAAGCCCACGAGAAATAACCAGTTTATCGGAAAAGAAAGTAAGGCAGATTCTTTGTAGGGAAAATGAGAACCAATCGGCGTGGTAATGTAGGTTAAAAACGAACGTTCATATATTGTGTACAGATACTGTGCTTTATTCAATGGATTCCGTTTCAAAAAGTCAGGATTTTTAAAGATAAATTGTGTGGCGCCGGTATTACTCATCACCGTGTTTTTTTTTAGAACATTGATGGTAGGCCCCAAACCAATAATAAATCCCATAAAAAATAAAATCGTTACTATCAGATAATATTTGGTCTGGTTTAAAAAATCGTTCAGATGATCAAACAAGAAAGGCCGTATCAGGTGAAGACTGGCTCTCACCATTAAAAAAATAGCACAACTAACCATAATACCCCGTAAGCCCGCATATAAATGCATAGAAAAACCAATCAATAATCCTAGCAGTAAATACGCATAACGATCCCGGACAGTCCAGTATGTGGTGAGAATTAATACTGGCGCCATCAGGGCATCGAAAATGATTACCAACTCAGTGCGGCTATAGTGCAGATGGAAAATTGAGGCAGTTAAAAAAATAGCAGCGGCAAATCCGCCCATTCTTCCGGCCAGTTTTCTTCCTAATATATAAGTACATACTATAGAAATAATCCCGATAATAGCCGAGGGGAGAATATATGCATACCGGGAAGCAGGAAAGATAGATTGAAATATATAAGAAAAATAAGGAATAACATTTCCATATCCCTGATATGAACCAAATCCAAAAACATCTTGTATGATATGTTTTTTTATATACAGTCCGTTCAATCCTGCATCCCGAAGTTCGTCAAAAACAGTCACAAATGGATATTTTCCTAAAAATAAAAGTCGGGTAGTCGCTGCAAAAAAGATAACCATTCCCAATAAAATCCACTCATCAAGGGAAACTAAAGTTTTCTTTTCTTTTAAAATATGGTATTTTTTCAATAGAAAAAGAAAAAGTGATAGAGAAAAAGTTAGCAGCCAGCCGGAAAATAAAAGCAGATTAAACTCATAGGTGGTGTCACGTCTGTGGAGTAGAATCAGGCCACACGTCACCAAGAAAAGTACAAACTGGACAATGGTGGTATTCCATATATATTTTTTGATAATTTTTAGATTCATACAATAAGATATTAATCCGGCTTGCAGGTAATACTAAAAGATCGCATAAATTTCTCATGAAATCAATAGATTGATTTTTTGATCGAATCACTTGTTAAGAAAATGATATAATATAGAGTGTTGTATACATATTTGGTATGTAATTATGAAAATAGTATCTAATCGTCATTCGGATTTGTTTATCAAAATTTACCGGTCTTTCTTGCGTGAAGGGGGAGCGTTGCGGGTAAGTCAGATTATTATGCCTTATGTTCAGATGAACCCAGGCTTACATAGTAAGGCGGGCAGTAATGAAATCGATTATCCGGCTTTTATCTATGCCTTTCTGCGTTTACCGCCGATTCTTCATAAAATTGACAAAATTATCTTAGGTCAGACAGATGAAGTTTTTATTAAAGCAGGATATGATATCGCTCAATGGGAAGAAGTTAGTTCGGCTGCCCGACGACGCAAAATTGTCTATGATGGCAAAAGTACCCTTGGTGTATTCATTAACTCGGTTACTGATGTCGATGATATTGTTTGTTTATTGACTGCCTATCAGATTGAATGGAATAAAATGCATACTGCTTTTAATAAACAGACTCCCGACAATCAGACGATACCACAGGAATACGATGATAAACTTAGAAAAATCTGGATGACTCAGTATGATAGCTTGATAAAAAACATTCGGAAACAATCGCGGGATTTCCAGATTCAACTTCTGCGTGGTTCATACGTCCACTATAGAAAAGCCGCCCAACGTTGGTTTGAAAATATCGTCGCCTGCACAAAAGGTTCTGATTTAAAAAAAGCTCCCATTTACTTTGTTTCATCCAACACTCATAGTCTGGTCAACAATGTTACCGGATATGTTAATTCATTGGAGAAAGAACTGATCCAGTTTCTTAAAGATCAGAAGATGGACACATACTTGAATTATTGGGAAGAAATTATTCAGGGAAGCCGACCGGGAAGCAAAGAAAATTTTTTGTGGTATGTTTTGAAAAAGTATGAAAAAGTTCATCCGGAAACAGAGTCCAAACGGGTAGCATTTGAGGAAGGTTTAGGGATTTCATATATCGAAGCAAAACATTATCTGGATATAAACGCTCAGGTAATTCATCTTAATACATTATCTAAACACAAAGATCTTTCTTCCAAATTAGGTATTGATATTTCTCAACTGCAAAATTCCGAAGCCTGTATTGTGAATATCGATTATCCCCTGGGATCCGGAGCGTATATGGTGCTTTCGACACTACTTCGTAATTCTGAAAATTTGCAAGGAGTTTATATTTTGGGAAAAGCATCATTTCTGAATGGAAATTTAGGCGATATCGGTCTGCCTTCATTTGTTTTTGACAATCATGCTAAAAATACGATCATTTTCAAAAACGCTTTTGATCCATCGTACTTTTCGGAATTTAAATCGGGTAATGTTTTAAGCAGTCAGAAAGCCGTAACTACGAAAGGTACTATGCTCGATAGTGAACATACCATTCATGAATATTTTACTTCAGGTTACAATATTATGGAGATGGAGAATGGTCCATACTTAAGTGCGTTGTATGAAGTCAGTAATTATGACCGGTATCCGGAGCACGAGGTAATTGATTTGACTAATAGTCCTGTTGATCTGGGAATTATTCATTATGCATCCGACACTCCGTTTACTAAGGCAGTTACTTTAGCGACACGAAACTTAGGGTACGAAGGAGTAGAGGCAACATATACATCTTCATTGGCGATCCTAAAAAGGATAATTGAACGTGAGTTGAAGTTGAAATAAAATTTTGGGTTGATTTTTTTTGCTCCGCTTGGTAAGGTGTTTTTAACTTCTTGACTTTCTTCTTGGTGGGGAAGTGGGGGAGAAATATTTATAGTTTATGGTTACTCATATGGATTTAACTGAGAGTAGACGGATGAGGGTTATCGATAGAATTAAAGATAAAGCTGCACTTGGTTTATTCCTGGCCTCAGTTGTATATGGCGCGTACTATTTACGATCGAATTCTGATGTATACGTCAAATCTGATCCCGATATAATGTTTGAAGAATGTCCGGGCATATCCTATGGCATTACCGTACCTGATGTTCTCGCCGATGCTACGGCTCTTGATTTGATTAAAACAACCGTTCAAACATCAGTAGTGGATACAAATAATAGACACCTTGTAGATAATCAGGTGCCACTCCGTCCCGGAACAAATGAACTGGTCTTGGGATATGCTCCATCCCGCCCGCTGGAAGGAAAGATTGTGGGAAATGCGTCGGTTTTACTAGGTAATGTTAAAATATATTCATTCTCCGAAACAGAA
>CAZQAU010000066.1:2855-4145 GCA_964591375.1 uncultured Gammaproteobacteria bacterium | reverse complement strand
TAAGGTGCAACAAGAAAGCAGTGTTAATGCCGATTTCCACTGCTTTCCCCATTTTTAATGACCACGAATTGAGGAGAGTGGCGGAAGTGGAATAGGGGTATCTCTCTTATCAACTCGTTCAAAATGCACGTGAAATAATCTAGATTTTTCAACTACTTCATCACGTGATTTTTCTTGTTTTTTTACCAGTAAATGTGTCAGACTTTTCTCCGCCAGTGCCAAGGTTCCTTTTGTAATCCGGTTACGAAGGGGAAATCCGATCGCAGTCAATGCAAAATTATTAATGATAAGTGCCTGGCCTCCAGTTAATGCCAGCGACAATGCATAATCAGCCGCAAACTTTCCTGATTTGATCATTTTTTGTCGCAAATTAAACCGTTTATCCTGAAGTTTTACCAACAAATCAGTGCTTTCCATCCAGGTTTTTGCCATTGTTTCCTGCATGATCGCATGAGGTTTCGACATTTCCGGGTGACGTTCCAGGAAAGCATGAAGTTGATCGGGTTTAAGTAAAATTGCCGGTCCACTTTTATCACTAAAAACGCCTCCTAATTCAATAAGAAACTGATCGGATAAATCGAGTGCCTTAGCAAACAAATCTGGTTTAAGAATTGGAGCAAATCCTTTAAGTAAGGATCTTTCTGTTTTCTGCCGATACACCTCTGCAATATGTCGATAATACTGAGCCTTATCAAAAAAAACTTTGGTTTCTGCCAGTCTTAGAGCTTCCCGTGGGGGTAGACCAGCGTGTTGAGCATGTCGTAATATATCCGCTTGTAATTTTGCCTGATCAACAGTAATCTCGACACCCCGATCACCATATCGAAGATGATCGACAGGTTTGGGAAGTTGGTGATGATCTACTTTCGGTGTCATAGCATCGCCGCGATTTTCTGCCATATCATAATGCTACCATGCACCGTCTATAAATTGATTGCCCGTTCTACCATCTTTTCTATATCCTTGATTTTTTCAGCAGGAATATAGTCTTTTATATCTGACACCACGAGTTCTTTGGTGAGCCCGTCGATGGCTTTTTTGATGGCGGAAATTTGCTGAAGAATCTCGTCAACACTGCGCTTATTCTGTGCCATTTTTTCAATCCCTTTTAACTGTCCCACAATCCTGTTAATTCTTTTCTCAATTACATCCATATAAAAAAATAACTATTAAAAACTTCCCCCAACTACAGTCTACCGACTACTGTCTACTGTCTACTGTCTATATACCCCCTACCCCTATAGAGTATCCTACATTATTTCCCGCAAAGTTATCAACATGAAATACACA
>CAZQAU010000066.1:0-2755 GCA_964591375.1 uncultured Gammaproteobacteria bacterium | reverse complement strand
TGAGAAATAGAACGCAGTTTTAAGGGAGAGTAATACCAGATACCGTTACCTTTACCAGCCGTACATTTTTTTGGTTTGATAGTGCAAAACTGGCGATATTCTTTCTGCGCACCTTCAATCATTCCCAGAACCGGCACAAATTCGCCATCGACACGTACCGGCTTGTCCAGATATTTTTGTAGATCTTCCGGAGCTTCAATAATTGCCGTATTGCCTTTCTTTTCCAGATCCATACGGCATTTTTTAATAATATTTTTGGTTACTTCATCTGGTCCCTTCCAACACGTTTGTTTTTTAACATAGTAGGTAAGCCAGTAATCACCATCGTAGTTGATCAGATACACGCCTTTTTTATCTGTTAATGTAAAGGCACCATATACATCTGGGTTATGTTCCGGTAATAGTTCATCAAACATAGCCACCGTCCCAAACAATGACACTATTAGTGCCAACGATATAATAATCTTGACGACTGCATGTCGCCTCAGGAAAATCCATAACAACCACATACCAATACTGACCTGGACGACTAACGGTGTGAGCGAGATATCCTTTCGAAATATCGTCCCCATCAGAATCCAGAATCCAAACACAAATAAAAAGGGAGCGGAAATCGCGATGGAGATAATCACCAACTTGTCAAACGGTTGATACAAAGAAGTCCATTTGGCTGTGCCACGCCAACGAGGGAGAAGAACGGTGAATAGAGTATTGAGAATAAAAAGGACATAAATAATGATTATCCCCACAAATGGAGCCAGGGCTCTAAAAAACTCAATATTCCAGGTACTATACGGATTGGTATACTGCGAAGGACTGAGAAATGTATAAAAAAGACTCGTATAGATCCCAAACAACGGCAATCCAAATAACAGGAATAGAAACAATGCCGACAACAATAAGTATGCCTGCAAAAGCAGTATACCGACAGTTTTCATATGTTTATGATTATTTGCCGACACTCAAAAGATCCAAGAATTCCTGATTTGTCTTTGTTTTTCCTAATTTTTCAATCAGAGCGGTAATCCGTTCTTCACCATTGAGAAGCGATAACATACGTCGAAGTGTGTTAACCTTCTTGAAATTTTCTGGGGAAAATAAAAGTTCTTCTTTTCGGGTACCCGATTTTTCAACATCAATGGCAGGAAAAATACGACGATCGGCAAACTTCCGATCCAGATGCACCTCCATGTTGCCGGTACCTTTGAATTCTTCGTAAATCAGATCATCCATGCGTGATTCTGTTCCCACTAAGGATGTACCAATAATTGTCAGACTGCCACCTTCTTCACAGTTACGGGCAGCACCTAAAAATTTCTTGGCGGGATATAGTGCTGACGGATCAAATCCACCGGAAAGAGTTCGGCCGGATCCGGTTACTGAAAGGTTAAAAGCTCGTGCCAGACGAGTAATTGAGTCAAGTAAAATCACCACATCGTGACCGCGTTCGACCAATCGTTTAGCACGATCTAGAGCCAAATTCGCTACTTTTACCTGCTGGCGTGGCGATTCATCGAAATGAGAAGCGGCTGTTTCACCTTTAACAAACCGTTTCAGTTCGGTAACTTCTTCCGGGCGCTCACCAATTAATATAGCCATGAGTTTAGCTTTAGGAAAGTTGGTGGTAATGGCCTGTGCCATTTCCTTTAAAAATGTGGTTTTACCGGCTTTAGGCTGAGAGACGATCAAAGCACGCTGACCAAAACCAATTGGTGCAATAAGATCGACTATTCTTGTCGATAAAACATCCATATCTGTCTCTAATTTTATTTGTTTATTTGGATGGAGAGAAGTGAGGTCGTCAAAATGTTTGCGTGTGCGACTTTGTTCTTCAGTTAGCTCTTCACCGTTAATTTTTTTAATAAGCAGTAATGAATGAAACCGTTCACCTTCTTTAGGAGGACGAGCTAATCCTTCGACTTCGTCACCGCGGCGAAGCCAGAAGCGACGAATCTGGGAAGTGGAGACATAGATATCACGATCTGGGTTGATCGCATAGTCCTGTCTTAGGAATCCATATCCACCAAAAGTTACATCAAGAATTCCTTTGGCCGGATAGCTGATTTTTAAATCTTCTTTAAGTTTATCACCAATAATCGGTTCACCTTGAGCAGGTGCTGGCGGAGGACTGGATAAATCAGTAACAGGAACGATTGGTTTTTCTTCATATTTTTCAAGAAGAGAACCAACATCAAGCGAAGCATCAGGAGGGTTTTGCTCCTTCACATTTTTTTTAGGCAGCATACGATAGAGATAAAAAATTATAATAAGAGGTCATAATATTCGGGTTAAGTAGTAAATACATAATGTCACGCTGCGTTGCAGGATGACAAGTTTTCATTAATTTATATCTGGCAACGTATTAGTTTATTTTGTCTACGTTAATAAGCCGTCATAATAAAAAGTAAGTCTCTCAAATACGTAAGTATTAGATTACGAATGTACATAAAGATCCTCCAAAATGAGGGGACAAGAAACTTTTTCCAGTAACTGGAACGGGGAAACGTGGTTCCTTTTAGGTTCGGAACACTTCGTCTCATTTCTCTTAAATTGCTTTAAGAGATTACCCAATATGAATGATAGCGTCTAGAAAAAGTATTCATTCATGTCTCATCAGGAGGACCTAATTTGTAGTATACACAATGAGCTTTTCATTTGTCAAGTGAATTGTTACACTGTAATACATGTCACGGAAATATTTTCCCTATGTCTTTTTGGTATTACTATTATTAATACTCATATTTATTGGAGGAGT
>CAZQAU010000065.1:3070-4159 GCA_964591375.1 uncultured Gammaproteobacteria bacterium | reverse complement strand
TATATTATCACGGATGATTTACTAAATTTTGTAATTTTTGTATTTCTATATCCTTTCTATGATCTAAGCTCTCCTGGGACAGTGTAACAGATGTAATGCTTGCATGGACAATCCCATGTTGTTCTTCGCGAACGAAATCAATATCCCGGATACTACTTATACTAGGAGGCTCATCTCTTGGGTCGTAAGCAGCTTCATATACTTTTATCCCATTTGCATCAAAACCTAGTTTACCATTTGTTCCCCATACTTTTAGCCAACGTATTTGCTCTTGTTCTGTTCGCTGAATTTCTTTTTCTAAATATTCTTTTTTCCTTCGCCAATCGGCTGTATCTTCATATGTACTAACTATTGCTGAATATTTTTCTTTGATGTCTTTTAAATAATTAAAATTGCCATTCGTAACTTGATATGTAATATCTTTATCTTTTTCTCGCGCATATCTGGTAAGAAAATCTTCATTGGCTAATTCAATTGGTATTAATATGCCTGAATTTCTTTTAACGATATTGACATCTCCTGTACCAATAAAGAAATCATCTCTTTCATCTAAGTATGTTGTCCTATGTCCAAGAAGTTTTCCTTGTTTATCTAATGCGACATATAAAATCTTATTAACAGGTATATCCCGGTTTAACGTAGTTCTAAATACTACACTAATAGTGACTGGTTCACCTTTTGTAGACTGTGTATGATATGTTGGTCCAACAGAAATAGATTCACCTTTTTCAGTAAGAAATTTTTTAATCTCTCCATACGAGTTTAGAGAACATTCTTCTAGATCATCCTCGTAAGTACGATCTGACTGTATGTCGGCAGATTCAAAAACAAACTCTGGCTTTGACGATCTCTGTGAAAAAGTATCTTTATCAGAGGAATCATCAAGAATATCTACCATATAAATATATAGTTATAATACTATTATTATAGTCTGTGTTAATCATAAAAAAATGTATATCTTGACACATTAGGTTATTAATAGGTGTAATTTAGGTATTAGTTTATAAGAACAATTAAATGATCTCTTGCAGGGAAAATTACAATACACCTGGAGTATTTCAATAAACAAGTTTATCAGAATGTTGTATG
>CAZQAU010000065.1:1188-2970 GCA_964591375.1 uncultured Gammaproteobacteria bacterium | reverse complement strand
GAGTGATCAATGCGTACCTGCGCCACGAAATCGTACACGTGCGAAACCAGTACCATCGCCCCTTCATACGAATCAAGCGCCGCGGCAATTACCGGCAGATGACGGAAGTTAATATGATTCGTCGGCTCATCGAGGATCAGTAACCCCGGCTGCAGCAATACCAGCCGGGCAAACGCCACCAGACCTTTTTGGCCTTCAGAAAGTTGTCCGATTTTTGTATTGATGATATCTGAGGTGATCAGGAATCCGGCGGCTGTCGAACGCAACCGGTGCTCATTGAGTGCACCATCGGATTCGGTGATTGCATTGGCAAGACAGGTATAAACAGTTTCTTCAAAATTAAGTGTGGAAAAATCCTGACTGTAATACCCGATCCGTACACCCGGAGTAAGCACGATACCTTCACTACTGCCACGCGAGAGCTTTTCGATCAGGGTACTCTTTCCAATCCCGTTTGGTCCTTCAATCAGCAGATGTTTTCCTTTGAGTAAAAATATATTGGCTTTCTTGGTGACTGGCTTATGATTCTGCATCACCGTATATGAGTTGATCTTCAGTGCCTCGCCGCTAATTCCTTCCTGCACCGGGATCCTAAAAGGCCGGATCGTTTTGTCTTCTTTGCGGACATCGATTTTCTCGCTCTCCAGTTTTTCTATTTTTTCATACATTTTTTTGGCGACATTACGCATTTTGCCGCCTTTATTGGCAAAGAAATTTGCTTTTTCTTTACTGTCGAGAATTCCCCGTTCCATCTGGGCATTAAGTCGATTCTGTTTTTCAATCCGTGCCGCAATCTCCCGAACGACGTCATGATAATCGCCGGCATATTGTTCTATTTTTTTCGTGTAACTATCAAGATATAAAACTCCCTGAGTAAATGCATTCAGGAACTCAGCGTCATGAGAGATGACAATGCAGCTCTTTTTATAGTCCATAAGAAACTGGGTAAGGTGAGATATTCCGGCATAATCCAGATTATTGGTTGGTTCATCAAGAAGTAATAAATCAGGGTTTTGTATGAGAGCGGAAGCCAAAAGGAGCCGGGCCTGCTGCCCGCCGGAAAAAGACTTGATGATTCGCTCTTCCGGAGCGACAAGATTCACCGCATCCAATACTCCACTCATTTTGCGCCGCACTTCATAATCATGTTCATCGCCTGACCATTTTTTAAAAAATTCGAGCACCGTTAGCTGTTTATCTTCTTCGGCGATCACCTGGTGTGCGGTGGCTACTGTCATCCCTTTGTCGACAATAATTACACCCGATTCCGGTTGCAGAGCACGAGTAAGCAGCCTAAACAATGTTGATTTCCCGGCACCATTCTGGCCCATAAGGGCTATCTTCATCCCGCGGCGTACCGAGAATTTTACTTCGTCAAGTATTGTTTTATTGTGTCCAAATGAAAATGAAACATTTTCAAATCTGATGACTGTATCCATATATATTCATTTTTTAAGTGAGTTAAAATTATACCATGAATCGGATAGGAGAACGTATGTGCTCCCCTATCCGATTGCAATTCGTCTCTCCTTTCTAGTTTTCAATCATAAGCTCTTGGTAGCTAACCTTATTACCTAGCTCGGCTTCTGCGGCCAATAATGCATCTTCGGCCGATCTAAACCTTCCCAGTGAGCATTCAAAATAACGCCCGTTAGGGCTAATCATGATTGACTGCCGGCGTGCAACCACCTGCAATGTTCCACCTCGTTCTAGGTGTTCGATCGCGGACAAGCGCTGCTGTTGATGTTTCGGTAAAGCCGCACGTGCGGCTTCTTTTCGACG
>CAZQAU010000065.1:0-1088 GCA_964591375.1 uncultured Gammaproteobacteria bacterium | reverse complement strand
TCATGATTCGCTCCGATCGATGACACTTGTATACAAACAGGGTAAGCCCAGTTCTTCTTCTGCATCCCCCAAATATTGATATACTAGTTTTAGAGTTATCTTCTTGCGCCGAATTTCAATAATTCTCTCGCAACCATTATTTCCTATTACCAGTAGTGGTTGTCCTTGCTGCAAAAGTTCAATTGCTTTATCGCGATCTAACATCACTTCCTCATATCGATGCGGTCCGGGTTTTCTCAAAACTAAAACCCATACCAGCGCCCCCAGTAAAAAAAGCATCATTACAGCCCATATTAGGGTGTTTATCAATGCCATTTCAGAGAGTATTTTCATCTCAAGAGAATTCGGATACATGCGAATGTCCTTTCTTTGTATTCGTAGAGAGACGATCTCGGTATAAATTGTTCTTACCAAACATCAATGCTGCTTTATAAAAGTTAAAGCGCAAATTTGCATGTTGGGAACCAATTATCCCGATATTCTTCTCTACGAATTTTTAGATTGTCAAAGAGCAAGGTTAGGCTGAAGAAAAATTCCTTCAGCCTAACCGATCGTCTCCCGAGACAACTAATTAACTACGCAAATGGTTAGTTAACATCAATATAGCGACGTATCCTACGCCCATCAAAATAGTCTCTTGCATACCTAGTTGGCCCAGATTGTACCCTACAACGGCTGCAGCAAAGATCAAAAATCCACCAACCGTCAACACATATCGGATTATTTTTTTCCAGTTCATGAAAAACTCCTCACGTAAAATACTGTGACTGATACTACATTATCAAAAAAAATCTTCGTCGGGAAACGATCCCAAGATAATAAAATAAGTTCACTTAATCGGCAATTATTTCAGATTGCTCCAAAACCATTACTGGATTAGTTACTTATTCATTGTCTCGGTATTTCTCCTGACGAATAGCGCTTTATCAAAGAACATTTTGAAAGATCAGGCTGAAGAAAAATTCCTTCAGCCTAACCGATCGTCTCCCGCTTACACTAGCTTAGTTCTGGCGCAGATTGAGCGCCAGCATCACAAATACAACCACCGCGGCCAGGGCACGTAAAACGTCCATGACATCTGGCCCCAT
>CAZQAU010000064.1:0-4165 GCA_964591375.1 uncultured Gammaproteobacteria bacterium | reverse complement strand
ATTTCCTTGTATTTTTTCATCGCATGGTCCACCCATTTGTCGACATGATATTGATTTCATATATTCACCTCCTTTCTCAAATACTATAAAGGATAGCGGTCTATATGACAACCTTTCTTTTTTTAACAAAAGAGGATATTCTTTAAAAACATTCAGATAGTTAAATCATTTTCTGATCGAATTTCAACGGCGTTTTGTAGTAGTTTTTCAAAAACAGCCGCGACTGATGCAACTATCACCGAAATAAGAATCATAAAAAGTCCCAACGCCACACCACCTGCGATATCTTCTTTGCCTCGTTGAGCTATAAAAAAATAAGCTTCTGCGCCAATAATAAAGGCGACTAAAGTCAGGGCACAGTATTTTATATTCCGTAATGCACTCACAGAGACTGCAGTAAAAGTTTTATTTTTTTCTATATATCCCAATAATTTGAAACCCTGGTACAGAGCAATAAAAAATGGTACAGATGCTAAATAAGCATAAGCCAAGAAAGGATCTTTAAAATAAATACTGATAAGATCAGCATTGACGTTTCTCCCTTCAAACTGAGGTTCCCAAATCATAGCGATAAAAACACTTATACCAACGAATACAACAACTGTCTTCAAAAATAATGTTGAACTTTGTTTTAAAACCCCTGGTTTTTTTAGCTGCATAAATAACTTTAATTTTTAATCCTTTTTGTATTCAATGATGTCACCTGGTTGGCAGTCTAGTGCCTTGCAAATTGCTTCTAATGTGGAAAACCGGATTGCTCGGGCTTTACCATTCTTCAGAATGGAAAGATTAGCCATAGTAATCCCAACTTTTTCAGTTAGTTCTGTGACACTCATTTTTCGTTTAGCAAGCATCACATCGATGTTAATTATTATTCCCATATATTAGTTTTAAACTGTTAAATCATTTTCTGACTTGATATCTATCGCATTTTGCAATAACTTCTGTAGTACCGCGGCGAAAACAGCTATCACCAACGGAGCAAAGGTGAAGACAAGTCCGATAAGCATTACGCCTGGTGCATCATCCCGGTCGGCAGCATTATAAATAAGCGGCAGACCGATAAAATATAAGGTACTAATTACACTGGCTGAATATTTTATGTATTTTAAGGATTTGATAGATGCATCAGAAAATGCTTTGTTTTTATCAATATACTGCAACAATTTCAACGTCTGATAGACAGCACAGAAAAAGGGAATCGTTGTGACGTACATTCCCCATATAATGGGAATATAATACCCAGTTCTGTCAGTCATTATTCCTCGCGGCAAGATAAAAATACATAATGCTAATACAGTGAGTGTAATGAGATAGATGATCAGTTTTAGAAATAATGTTGAGGTTCGTTTCATACATGTTCAAAATTAATAAATCGGTATCTATATACTACCCCATTATTTATCGTTTGTCAATATATAATTATTGTTTATCATTAATATAGTCTTATTATCTGCTTATTGTGAGATATATCACAATTACTTGAAAAACTAATAAAAATATTTGTTAGGATAAGATATATGCCGATTAAGCATAGGATATGTGCCTTGTTTTTCATTATTATCTTCCTCTTATGGTTTACTCCTACTTCTATGGCAGCAACCGGTACCGATACAATGCTTCGCTACTGGAAATTTGACGAAACCACCGGTAATGCCAGCGATTCATCTGGTGATAGTTCCACTATTACGAATAATAATAGTACGTATTCAGCCGGACGTATCAATAATGCGGCCACATTTAATGGTACAAATGCAAATTTTAGTGGTACCGGTCCTGACTTAGCCAACAGCTCCTTCACTATTTCGGCCTGGATTTATGCTAATAATCTGACTGCCGATCAGGTGTGGTTTGATCTTGGAAGTGCGTCCGCTACTGATAAAGCGTTACATTTAAGGCTGACAACAGGTGGTGCACTCAAGATGGGTTTTTTTTTGGATGATCTGCAAACTTCAAACGGAATTATCAACGCCGGTGCATGGTATCAGGTAGTTTATACCTATAATTCTTCCACCCGTGCCCGGGCAATTTATGTAAATGGAACTTCAAGAGCCAGCAACACCGCCGGCGCCAATTTTTCCGGAAACACGGTAATGACGATCGGGTCATGGGGAAACTTTGAACGCTGGAACGGAAAAATTGATGATGTAAGAATTTATAATCGAGTACTTACAGCATCGGAAATTGCTGATCTGGCCGCCGGGAATCATACTGCCGCCACCTGGACAGGTGACACCTCCACTGACACAGAAAATGCTGGCAATTGGGATATAAACGCACTTCCTGATCCGTATACAAGAATCATCATTGCAGATGTAACCAATCAACCATTGGCAACTGCCAATATGAATATCGCTGGTCTGACTATAAATACCAACGCTTTTTTTCATCTTGGAACATACAATCTGACCATGAATGATAGCGGGACATTTAATAATAACGGCACACTGGCGCTGGCTAATTCACAAACACTAACAAACTTTTCCAATGATACCGACTCTGGCACAATTCTTATTCATCCCACCACAAATATATCCGGTTTAAAAACAGGCAGTACCTACAATCACCTGGTTATCAATGATAGTCTCGTTGGATATTGGAAATTTGATGAACTTAGCACTGGATCTATCGTTTCCGATTCTTCCGGTTTTGTGAATGATGGGACTCTCACAGGCAGTAGTGGACCGAATAATAAACCACAGCCCTCCACTTCTGTGCCTACAGTTAACTTTTTTAATCGTCGCAGTTTACAGTTTGATGGAACAGATGATCTGATTTATATGAACTCATATGTAGGAATGCCTCAAAGTACCATGAGTATCTGTACCTGGATTAAAACGACCGCTTCATCAGAACAATTTATCATAGAAGGAAACCGCAATCCCAGTTTATTCAATACACAGTGGATTCTGGAAATGAGCAGTAATGGAAAATTACTTTTCTGGGACTACGACTCATACTCTATATATGGATTTGATCAAAGCACCTTGAGCAATCATGCCATCAATGATGGTACCTGGCACCATATTTGTTTCGTAAAAAATGGCACAAGCGGGACATATTATCTTGATGGCGCATCCGATGGTACAAAAACTGCAGCGGTAGATATAAGCTACTGGTCGGCTACTCTAGCCATCGGTGGAGATTATCGTGATGGCAATCGCTATTTAAACGGGAATCTTGATGATCTGCGAATATATAATCGCGCGCTCTCATCAGATGAAATTGCCCGTTTGGCGCATGGTGAAATTCCCTCTACATCGTATACAACCACACAGATCAATGATCTGAATATAAATGGAAATTTTATTCTCAATAGCGGTACTCTTGAAAGCAGTCTGCCTGGAGTCATCAATATGTATCTGCAGGGAAATTTTGAAAATAATGGCGGTGTTTTTTCCCCTTCGAATGGCACTGTAACATTGAATGGTAGTAATCAGATGATTACTTCATCCAACAATTTTTATAACCTCACTAAAACAGTCACAGCCGCCGACACTCTTAGTTTTGGACAAAACTCTACCACTACTATCACAGGCACACTGAATTTGACTGGTATGGCCGGCAACCTGCTTGCCCTTCGTTCAGCACAAAGTGGTATAGCCTTTAAAATTAATCCGCAGGGAACGCGCACACTTTCGTATCTTAATCCACAGGATTCCAATAACATCAATGCCTCACCTATCGCCTATGATCAAAATTCATTGTACGGTTCAAACTTAACCAACTGGATAACGTCCGGTAATCCATCCTCGACCACTAACAATACCTCGTCCAGTACATCCAGTGTCTCAGCTCCCACCAGTTGTGATAATACACCGCCGGGCAGAGCGCCCGATCTCTTTGAAGTAAAAATGTTTCCATCCGCTGCGACTATATACTTTGTCCCTGTTACACCAAGTACGGGATATGTGATCAGTTATGGATTAACTCCGGATGCCAATCAGTATGCAGTGTCTTTTAAATACAGTGATACAAGCGGTGCTATACCCTACACCATTAATAGTTTAAATACGAATACTAAATATTATTTTAAAGTCCGCGGAATGAATGGATGTAAACCTGGTGGTTGGTCCGCTGTAAAATTTGGGGATACAAAATCTGTAATAAAAATTTCTCCTCAACCCGTACCTACTAAAACTCCCGCAGTAAAAGGCGCACGTAC
>CAZQAU010000063.1:0-4187 GCA_964591375.1 uncultured Gammaproteobacteria bacterium | reverse complement strand
AATGTATTACTAAAAAATCATTCAAATTCGTTTGCTATAATGCACATATAATGGCACTAATTTTCGAAACGACTAATTATATTTTAGAGACAAGAGAAAACCCCTTTGTTGATAAAGCTGAAGGTGGACATATACGTATATGGTCTAAAATATATGTTTCCGATAGGACACAACTCACTCCAGAGCAGGCAGCCGAATACATGAAACTTTCCATGATTGCAGGAGAGGCGCTTATAAATGTTATGAAACAGCAAGGGATAGATATCGGAATTGTTAATTATCAGGAGATGGGAAACTGGAGTGTTTTTAAACCTGAGGGGGTAAGAATGCATATGCACATTTTCGGCAGAGCAAAAACCGCAACGATACAAAAATATGGAGAAGCTGTATTATTACCTCAACGAGAAACTGGTTTTTACGATAAATTTAAACCTTTGGATGAAACGGATATCAAGCAAATGCGTGCCGAAATTGAACGATTACTTACTACGGAAAAATATAGAAACTTTAAAACCTCATTCTAAATTAAATGTCGCCAATATAAGTACCTTGGGAAGGAAATCCTTTTTCATAATCTGCTATCAATACTGAAGTAAGTTTTTGGGGATATAAATTTGCGGGAAGATCATGAATGTCTTTCCATGTAAGCCATTTCTTTCCTTCAAATTCCCAGTCTCTTTTCCCTTCCAATTCTTTATATTTATTGATATCAGCCAAAATAAATAATTCCAGGCTGTGCTCTGGTATTTTAGGTGCAATGAAATCACGAATATATAAGATTTTTTTGAATGTAAATGCAACATCTTTTCCACACTCCTCAAATACCTCTCGTTGTGCAGCTGTTTCTATGGTTTCACCATATTCAAGCTTGCCTCCAACATAAAAATAAAAATCTTTGACACTGTCGTACATAAGAAGAATTTGTCTTTCTTTAATAATGATTAAACGTAATCTGATATTTATGAAGTGTTTGCTCATATATAGAGTATAACAAGTTGAGTAATCCCATATATACTATAAGAAAATTTTAAGAACAAAAAAGTAGTGCCTGGTTGGACAACTTCAGAAATCAGATGCTATAATAATTTCATTATGAAGACCATCCTTATTGCCCATCGCGGGGATACTATAAATTTTCCTGAGAATACCATTGAAGCATTCCAGTCTGCGCTGGAAAAAGGAGCGGACGGCATAGAACTTGACCTCCAGTTTCACAATAAAGATTTAATTATTGTTCATAATTACTTATACGATACAACTAAAACTTACCCTTTGTTATCAGACGTTTTACAACGATTTTCGACTAAAGGGAGAATAGAAATCGAAGTAAAGTCGCTGGACTTGGATTTTCTGTCTCCTTTAAAATCATTACTTGAAGAATATAAAAATGCTAATCTAGAAATCACGACAAGTGTTTTTCCATTAGTCAGTTATGTACGAACCGAGTTTCCTGAAATACCGATTGGAGTGATCTTTCATGAAAAAGAATTTGAAGCATGGATGACAAAAGAATTTATCATAAGCAAAATAGTTAAAATGATGAAGCTTTTCAAAGCCCAAAAAGCACACATTCCCACTAAATTTTTAGATAAAGAAATGGTTGAAGCGTGTCATGTAAGTGCCTTTGCAGTTCACGGACACATCCATAAAAAACCGATGGATGAACAAGTTACACTCTATAAAAAGTTTGAAGAGTTAGGAGTGGATCAATGTACTTTTGATGATATCGATCTTCTTAATATGATCAAATAATCATTGATATAGAACTACTTATTAAAGCGAATATCAATACATTTGTTATTTCTGCATTTAATTTCTTCCATTTCTGGATTTCTGGAGCATTTATATAAGCAATTTCCACAATTATCTTGAAATTCTCTATTTGCCTGTCCGATGGCATTGGTATCAGTATTTATATTGACTAAATTGTAGCATCCAAAGGGACATGCCAGGTTAATTTTATGACAATCTGTGTCAGATTGGCAGTAGTTTGCTTCCGTGAGCATTCCATTAATTTCTTTCGTTAATTCCTGACATGCGTATGCATCCCAAACTGTAGGTGTGGGTTTGTAATTCCTTATTGTAGCAATCCAACCTTTTACTGCTCCATCTGTGCATTTATAATCACACTGAGTAAATATACAGATTTTTCCGGTTGCCTGTTCGCATTTTTCTTTACTGATAAAAGTTGCTGATGGTTCTCGGGTGTTAAAGCGAGACTTGAAAAGGTATATCCCTACTGCTGAAATAATTAATACAATGATGAATATCCAGATTGATTTTTTCATAGCATCATCTTTAATAATATTATATTTAATTATTTATATCTTGAGTAGAAAATCCTTTTTCATAATCCGCCATAATACTCTGTAATTGCTTTTCTTGAAACAATACCAAAATTCAGATATGATGAAATAATAATGAAAAGAAAATGTTATGGTTGGTTGATCTGTAATATCCTGTTATTTCTGTTAGCTATTACATGTATTAATTCCTCACAGGCAATGGAACACCCTGATCAACCATTTCCCAAAAGACTGCATATAAGAATTTACTTTTCTAATCAGGTAAATCCGGAATATGCCACTCCGGAAACGATCTTATCTATTCTCAATTCTGAACTACAAAAAGAAAATATCAACAAGTCATTTTATGGCGAAGTGATTACATTTGATGAAACGACCCCTACCGACTGTGTTCGGTATCCAAACGTATATGCTCCCAGTGAATTCTGTAAAGCATTTTCTAGCGGCGCACAGATAGATGCAGACGCCTATTTGGCTATATTTCATAATTATCCCAGTGGTGCCGGAAATGAGCGAGGTGTTGAGGTAGATGATCTTTACTGGGATTCAAATAGTAAATACACTATTTTATTGCATGAAATTGCTCACTTGTTTATTGGATCTAATCATTACGATGATACATGGACTGCTACGAGCAGTAGTATTTGTAACTGCGATTATAAATCTCCCTATTTGGATGAGATAATGGGCTTAGAACGTATACCTCATTTCATGGAACATTCACGTGAGATCATCAACAGAAATAAGGATAACGTATTGAGTACTCCTAGTGAACAAATTAAGTCTGTTAATTTTACGAATATACCAGATACCATCAATTTGGATTTCCCAGACGCCATTGCTACAAACGAAGCGCTTCTCTACTATCAAGACTTAACCGATATTCTTGCATTGAATCATACACCAGTAACCCTAGATCCCAAAAAATATTTTCCCGTTAAAATCGTAAATAATACTATACAGTATCCAGATATTAATGCTAAATACACACAGGTATCACCTTTCTATTCCCCCTATCAGGCTGTACCCAGAATTGTTATGCTGGCGCTTCTGACTGTAAGAATGAACTCTTCACTATATTATGCCTGGCTTGATAGTTCTCAAATTCAAATGCAATTTTTTAAAGGTATTCCAGCTAAAATACGTTTCAATAAAATTGCCGATACCAATCCTCCTTCCCCCACTCCCTCTTCTACGCCGATTCAAACACCTGTACCAACTATCAATGTCTGCAATAAAGAAGGTGGTGATGCTAACTGTGACTCAATCATTAATTTGACTGATTTTGAAATATGGAGAAAAGAATATATGAGAGAGATAAGTTCTCATGATTCAGATTTCAATAGAGATAATCTTGTTACGCTTATTGATTTTGAAATGTGGAGAAAATCGTTTTTATAATAAAGAGAAATCGGGAAAATAAAATTATTTTAGTCGTTCTAATACTCCCCGACGCTTCACAATATTTTTGTAGTCCCATTGTATTTCTTTTGCTTTTTTAAGCCACCGATGTAAATCAGCTATATTTATTTGACTCCTATCTGTATATCTGATTTGAGAAGCTTTGAATGAACCTTCTTTTTCTAAGTTTGGTTCATCAAACGATTGCCCGCTCCAAAAGAGAACCTGTACACTATCTTTTAGTTTATGGTACCCTACCACCGGATTCCCCTCCAAAAACCACACCGGATGCCTGTGCCAAATTTTACTTTCAGCTTCCGGAAGACAGGTATTTATTTCTTTTTGTAATACATCACATATATCTTTATCGGCTGGTGATTGGGAGTTGTTATATGTTTGGATATCTGAGCTCATATTGATATAGTATAGCAAGTTGAGTAATGTAGTCGATACTATTAAAGAATATGTAAGAAAAAATGA
>CAZQAU010000062.1:0-4279 GCA_964591375.1 uncultured Gammaproteobacteria bacterium | reverse complement strand
TTCTGTTGATGACAACAATTTCACCGGCGCCGGGAGGGCCTGTTGGACCAGGTGTAGCTGTCGGGATGCGGGTAGGTGTGGGTGTTCCAGGAAGCGGTGTGTTTGTAGGTGCTGGCGTGGCGGATGCCGTGGGTAAAACTCCTGTTGGTGTCGCAGTCGGCTGAGTGCTGGGCGTAGGAGTTCCAGATGAGGGGAACATATTTTTTCTCCAGATTTCAAAATCGGCAATGGTGATAGTTCCCGATATATCAAAGTCGGCATTTTTTGTTTGAGCTGAGCCAGTGAATTCTTTACGCCACTGTTCGAAGTCGGAAAGATTAATCACATCGTTACAATCAGCATCTCCCTGTGATTTTTTAATACAGTCACCGAAGGAGCCGGAATCGGCGGGAATCTGAATCCGTGAGGGTGTCCCTCGTCGTAACAAGGCTAAATTTGTCGTGAGGGGAAAATCTATTACCGAACCATTATAGTTTTCAACAATCCAGTGACCATCTTTAATACCAGAAAATTGAATATCGTTACTATTATCGATCCGATGTTCAATAGAACGGGTGGCGCCAAAATACATTATGTTACGTGAGTTGGAAATTCGCAGAGAATTACTATTTTCAAACTTTGATCCATAAACAGCAATATTTTGTGAATTAATGATTTCACCTTGCCAATCGCTGGCACCATCTTCCAGATTGAGATTATATAAATTTAAAGGACCCTGAATAGAGTCGATCACCAGTCTTCTATGTCCGGGATTGGGCGAAGTTTCTGGATTGGCTGCTGAAAATGCACCAAACCACTTGCCGCCCGCATTTCCGGAAAACTTTATATCAGGTTTAGGATTACTTCCATATGTAGTACTTCTTAACAGTTTTGCATCAACATTTTTGATAATAGAATTTTTGCCCGCCTTCCAGTGGAGAGCGATAAACCAGTCATTTGCCGCTGGTGATGAAGGCGCGGCGATGCGCACATCGGAGAGCCAGGTTTTGGCTGTTGCAGAATTTACGGTCGTAATAAAATCGGTAGTAGTACTCGGTGTCCATCCGGAAGCGACGGCCGAATTACTATTCATGATATTTGTAGCCATCAGCCAGGTGAGTGAGGTGCCTAATCCGATTATCTGGGTGTTCTCTCCTAGTGTTAGGGTACTGCCTATATAGTAGTCACCTTTTGGTATAAATATAGTTACACAGTTGGCGGCTCTAATCATTCTTTGTAGTTCCGACTGGTTATCGTACGCGGTATTGGCTCGGATATCAAAGCTATCAGACGGATTTAGTGCATTACATACATTGGTGCCGGACTGCGTGCTCAGTGTCACTAAATGATCGGGAGAATATTGAGGTCTGTTCCATGTGTGAAATGATCGTAAATCTTCCGTTGGTGCGATATTGGTTTTTTGTCCGATAACTTCAGCCTTTGAACGATCGATAGTTCCATTGATGATAGTAGCACTGCCGGAATCATTTGAAGGTACATAGTATTCTTTTAGATATGTCCACCCGGAAGCATTGCCGGTAACCGCGGGCCGAGATCCGGATTTTACAATCTCACCGGCATTTTTAAAGTAAACATTATATAAAGTCAGATTATTGCCTGATGTGTTGACAATAGCCGGAGAAGTGGAACTGCCCAGTTCGATCGTACCATCTACCAAGTTTAATGAGGTTCCATAATTATCGTTATAATCCATTTCCACAGCGGGAGCGGTGGCTTTCGTAATTTTAAAACCGGCAATTGTCACATCCCAGAAAGATTTTATATAAATAGCTGCTGCCTGCTGGTTGGTGAGGGTAATATGAGTAAGTGTTGGTCGATTTGTTTCCGTCAATAAATATAATCCATACTTTCCACCCTTCACCTCAATATTACTCATGACTGAGGCTCCCATACCTGGTGTGGCACTAACGCCGGCAAATCCTGAAGCAGTCAGATCAATAGAAATTTCTTCCAGATAAGAACGTTGATGTGCGTCATGAAAAACGCCTACTGCACCAGCGTTCCCACTTTTGACAACAATATTCAGATTACGGAGTCCGGAATGGAAATTATTGGCCGGATTATCAGGCTGGCCCCGTCCGGAACAAGGTTCATTACCAGCCACATCACATTTTCTCCAGATATAAAACACTGGTTTGGGATTTGCAGGATCATTAAAGCCGGGCGAGTTGGCATCGAGCACAATGGTTGGTCTGGCACCGGCCGTGGAACCATAGAGACGAAATGAACTTTTTTGAGTATATCCAACCGGTTTATCATCCATTAATTCAATCTGGTCTGTGACCCGATATGTTCCTTCGGGAAAAACTACTACATAGCGATTCTCAAATGCATATCGAGTGATTTGTCGGATAGCAGCTGTATCATCGGTGGTTCCGTCTCCCACGGCCCGGGGTAGACCACTAATTTGATGGGTTTTTACGTTAATAATCCCGTAATCTTCCATCACACCAGCATATGTATTTTGGGGGAGTATACAATACAGGAGAGCGAGAAAAATTGCCAATAAAAAAAGCACGTTTCTATACATGTACACAAATTATAGATAAATGCATATAGTAAGGTCAAGGGATTATATTGTTTAGTTTTTATAAGTAGTTTGATCTCCAGATTTCAAAGTCAAGAATGTTTACAGTAGTATTACTGTCGAAATCAGCAGTTTTTGTGGATACTATACCAGTGGATTCTTTGCGCCACTGTTCATAATCTGCAAGATTCATTACATTATTACAATCGGCATCGCCCCTGTTTTTTTGTAAGCAGCTACCGCCGGGAGTGGGTGAGGGATCCGTGCGGAAATTTCCATTTTGAGGACCCACTGCTGTTGCATCGGCTCCGCGGGAGGCGAATTCGGGTTTTAGTTCAAACCATAAAGGGTTCACTTCGCCGGCGGGTAATGTGGTATCAAAAGCCAGGTTTGGCATTTTAAACATATTTTTAAAATTATCATCTGTCTTAATTTCATCAGTGGCACTCAATATAGATGTTGCCGGAGATTTGTTCCAGGTATTGGCTGCGTATGTCACTCCGTTGGTGACTTTAATATCAGCAATAGTATTGCCTCGGGAAAAGAATACGTTATTTTTTATTTCATTGTCTTGAGACACATCATGTGTTACCACCAAGAGTGACTCATTGAGAGTGTTGATGATGGTATTATTTAAAATCTTTACACCATAAAAATAACAGGGTGGTATGATCCGTTGAACTGCACCATTATTAACTTTATCTTCACATGTACCATAGCGGAATCCTTTATCGGTATTTACTATTATGTTATTTTGAAACGTAATATTTCTGGAGGTAGATCTGGTAAAATCGCGGTCACCGATACGATCATCGTAATATTCTTCCAGCCGGTATAATCCGCTGGGTGGATTATTGCCAGCACCAAGCTGAGAATAATCCTGACTAATATATATGAGATTATTACGCACCACCAAATCCGAAGATTGATCGATATGGACCAGATTACGTTTTGAATCATAAATGGTATTGTTTTCCAAAACAATATTTTTTGCCCGGGTGCCGGAAATAGTGCCGCCATATACATGAGAAATAGTATTGTTTTTTATGACACCACCTTCTGTCTGGGTTATGTTAACCACTTCCGGATCATTACTCCATAATGAATAGTTATAGTTACAGTTAGGGTTACTTACACAGGCAGGCGAGTCGGAAATTCCTGACTCATAAATTCTGTTTCCATCAATCACCGAATTTGAAGAATAGAGTTTTACCGCATTTGTAAAAATGTGATGGATGATTGTGTTTTTAATTGTAATTCCTGTTTGGGCAGACATTTGACCGGCAGTTTCCCGGCCGGAAGAACGAATTCCTGATCCATTTGAGCGCGCAATTTCCACATCTTCGATAGTAACGTAACTGCCCTTAATGAGAAATATTGGTTCAAATAGTTCGGCGGTTGTGTAACCATCGGTATCTTTGATTATCGGCTTGGCTGTATTTGAAGGATGGCCTTGTATGACAAAGGGATTAGCATTTGTACCAGACTGGAAGATAGTTATGCTGTCTTCTATATATTCTTTATCATTGCGAATACAAACTGTTTTTCCGGCAACCGGACCATCGCTTTCTGCTTTTGTTATTCCGGCTTGAATTGTTTTATATGGTTCACTGGCGCCAACTACATAATCACAGACGCTTCTCGCGGCCTGTATTGGAGAAGATTTAAGAGGAGAGAGTGATAAAAAAAATAATAAAATACCGTAAACGATATGTTTAAAAAATGAATTGCTCATGCTCCATAATTTAAATA
>CAZQAU010000061.1:0-4363 GCA_964591375.1 uncultured Gammaproteobacteria bacterium | reverse complement strand
TGTTTTCATAGGATTATTGTAGTTGTTTCCACTCATAAAGAGCAGTGGATAACTGAGATAACATAGTTACATACGGATCGATATCAAAAACAATAAATAGAGAAGGTTTTCTATTATCGGTTCTTATTCTTTGCAGAGAGACAGAATTTTGGGTACTGGAAAGATTACCAACAACCTTAAGTGGTTGTGTGGATGAACCCAGATTTAGTGTGTTTGCCACAAAAATTCCATGTGCTTCGGAAACGGTTTGTCCACTACCGGTAAAATTAATAGTATCAGCAATAAGAGCGGTCGAAGCGGCGGTTGGAATGAACGTATTCACAGCTAAAGTTATAGTTCCATCAACTATTAACACGATGTTTTTATTATTGAAATCAGCTGTGTTGGTAATAGTTAAAGAGCCAGAATTCCACACATTGATTTTTTCCGAAGAGAGTTGATTCAGGTTATTGATAGTTTGATATTCTTTTCGAGTTCGCACATACTCCAGGAAACGTTGTGAGTTAAAGGTTGTAATAGGAGTATACCCTTCGCTCGTCCAGTTTTTTCCCGGAGGATATGGTGGAACAGATTTTTCTGAAGCCAATGCTCCTCCCAAAGGAATGGCATTATTAAACAAAACGAGTCCCGTACCATTATGAGAAGCTGCATTATCACCAATAATCACATAGTTGCCTGTAGTGTTATAGTCATCGCCAGTATTATCAAAAAGTAAGGTTGAAACTGGGAAAAGTGGTGCCGAAGAGGCAGAATTATGAGTTTGTAAGGAACCATTTTTTATTTTGTAGTATGTCAGACCGGAATTAATAGAAAAATACACAGGCATGTTTATGTTCGTATTAGATCCACCGTTCAGGTCAAAGTCCATCCCAATTGTGGTTGGCGTTATGCAGTTACCACCATTTTGGAAACAGATACCTGAATATAAAACATTATTATATCCAACAGCACCCAAAGTAAAGTTTTGTGTGGGATCAGGATCATTGTTAACATTATCCAGAGTTATATTACAGCTATACGAAAGATTAACAGGCGGTGTTCCGCCCGTAGATTTAGAGCAGGACGTAGAAATACCAGAGGAAGCACCAGGCGTATAAGTGAAAGCTACAGAAGTACCACTGGACCCATTTGTTGTAAACGGTGTACTGCTTTGAGCATCATATTCACCGATATTTCCTGTGACAACTCCGACAGGATACGCTGTCTTGTTGAAAGTGGTATTAATACAAGTAGAGGTATAATTGGTAGCACAAACTTCAACGTAATAAGAAGTATTACTGGTGAGAGGTCCATCAGACGCAGTTGTCGTATAAGATGTGGTAGAACCGGATAGGTTAGTCTTGTTAATAATTGGAGTAGTAAGGTTACTGCTATTATATATTTTTAAAGAGAAGCCAGTAGAATTTCCCGAACAATTAAATCCCCATGGAGTGCCACAGCCAGTGCCACCAGATGGAAAATTCCAAGAAATAGTCACGAACCGTGTATGTATGGTGGTTCCCCCGTCCGGTTGTTTGACAGACAAATTGGTTGGAGATACCGGTGCTGAACTATTGCAACAGGTTACAGTACTAGTTTGTCCACACGTAAGACCATTGGAACAACTACCCGGACAGCAAGGACCAGCACAAACACAGGTTTGCGAAATAGTAGAAGATCCACACGTGGAAGGACAGACCGTAGAGAGACCCTGAGTACAGGATCTTCCCGCCTGAAAACATGTATTTGATCCTGCTCCAGGAAAAGAGACACAAGATGTGGCAGAACAACCCAGATGAAATGGAGTAGGTGTTGCGGCTGGAGGGGAGGTGGGTTGTGCGATCGGTGTACAGCAATTTGCATATGATGGGTTCATCGTGCAGTTAGCAATAGCACCACTATTCAAGATAGCACAATGACCATTTGAAACAGAACCAGTACAAGTTAAATCATTAGTTCCACAGTCTAAAAGACTATTTCCCGGATGCACTGTACAAGAAGAACCACAGGCAGCTGGAACCATAATTGTGGGGGTGGGAGTGGCTGTTGGTGTATATGGCGTACAACATACCGTGCTGTTTGGATTATTAGTACATGATGCAATATTAGCAGTACTTAAAACACAGATGTTAGTATTATTGCTCGTGCCATAGCATGTATATCCAGAAGAGCAATCTTCGTTTCCATTACATGTCTTCATACAAGCCGCTGGGGTGGTTGGCGTTGGTGTCCGAGTTGGGGTGCTGGTCGGACCGACAGGAGTCGGCGTACGGGTTGGAGTCGGTGTGTTGGTTACAATACAATAGGAGGGAGCCACTCCACAGGTGGTACCACAAGAGAGAGGTTTGGGTGCAGAAATAGCCCAACCATACCAATCTCTATCCGTTCCCCCTGATGGGCCAGAAACGCCTTTATAGTTCTCTGCTTTGCTTCGACAACTAGATAAATTATAGGTAGATTGTCCATAACGGCATTCTGCCCAACCACTATCTACATCAGGGGGACATTTTGGATAGTCTGTTGGTGTGGGAGTGGCGGTGGGAGAACCACAGGAGGTAGAGGAAATGGTTACAGAATAATTATTACTAGTTCCGCGGGGATTTATATTAATAGGAGAAGTCCGATCTTCACAACCCGGGTTTTGGGAAGCAGAGTTAGTTTCAATTACCGGCTGTAATTGTCCGTCTTGTTGGCTAATCATGTTGCAGGTAGCCTGATAAGATGTCCCAATATTAAAAGAGGTGTTTGTGGGGGCATTCGATGCGACCTGAAACGTATATTTTTTCCCCGGAGCAATGTCAGTTCCTGAACCCGACACATTTTCCGTAGATGTTAAGGTTATATAACTTGGCAAAGATCCAATCGAGTATGTAGGATTGCTACAAGTAAACGAATAATCTCTATTGCGCACAGTGTTATCGGGAAGACCGGTATCAGGGTCGATATATCCAGCTTTTTCATTAATGGTATAAAAATGATCGCCTCCCCAAGCATATGGTGGAGTATCATAATAACCGCCTGTATTAACCCACTCACCTTTTGCCGTTAAAGTAATGCTGAAGGTGCAGCCACGACCGGTTGAACCACTCCTTACGACATCAACATTTTCAGATAAGCTGATAGGACGACAACGAGTCGGTTTTATTTGAAAAGTTACCATCTCGGCAGATGTTTTATCTACATAGTATTGAACTAAAAACAAAGCGCCGACAGCTACTAAAATTAAAAAAATATATTTTTTCATATACTTAGGTCTTTTTTCTGTATAGCAAATATACAATAATACTGGCAATTATCAATCCGCTCAAGGTATAGCTTATATAGGTAATCCAGGAAATTTGAGATCTAAACGAAGAGCGAGCTACTTTATCTGAAATTATAGAAAAGGGCAACTTCCGGTTTATGTTTCCGGCGGTAATTTCCGCCAAATAATTTCCAGAGTTAAGATTCTCGAGAGAAAATTTTTCACCATACTGTGTGAAGTTTGTTTTTTCCACGACAATAGTATTGTTTTGTGTAACAGTAAGATTATTAATATATACATCTTTAAGATTATCTCCGCAAACGTTTGTTCCATTAATAATAAGCGCCGGAGATGCAGAGCGGTCGAAGGTTAAATTCATGCTTTTAAGATCTTTACTAAAAACATCACACGTGTAATGGATCTTTACTGAGCGGGAACGATCAGAAGTGTTGGGATCTATAAATAATGCCTCGACCCAAAAATCATTGGGACTGGAAAGCTTTGACAGGGGTACACTAATTGCCTGAACAGAACTATCAAATGATTTAGTTACCTTAGCGGAATCAACGAGACGTTGGTTATTGCTATATACATTTAATATTACCGTGGTCAAAGGCGACATAGCATTGGAAGGTGAGTGAAAACACACCCAAGCACGAGAATTATTAGTGGCAGGAAAACTCGATACGCCAACATCGTTCATTTGTAAATCACTTGCAACAGAGTCGGTTGCGGCAAAACGATATTTAAGAATAGTTTTTGAAGGTGAGTCTATTTGAGCAAGCAGAACATAAGCACCTTCCTTAGGTGGATTAAAATTGAATTGTATATGACCGTTTTCTGTTGTGGTTTTGGTTTGTGTTACAAGACGATCTTCTAGAGCTTCTTCAAAAGAATACACCTTTATTTGTACCGGTAACGAGGTGGAAGTTTGTCGAGTATCAACGACATTTATATTAAATTTCAGCTCTCCTTTAGGAAATTCGTCGATTAAGCCTCTTAATGTTCGGACTGTGTCATTTACCCGAACATCATCTATATCAAAATAAACAACATCTTTATTAGTATTTATTATTTCAAAATTAGTAGTTCCGGCATAATCTTCCTCTAAGAAAGACCTTCCTCCATAATGAAATCCAT
>CAZQAU010000060.1:0-4713 GCA_964591375.1 uncultured Gammaproteobacteria bacterium | reverse complement strand
GATGAAATTGAAGCTCTCGGAAATTCTATTAATAACATGGCCAATGAACTGAATTTTCGCGAAGAGAATCTGCGTGCAAGCAGCGAACAAATGGCTAAACTAATGGAGTCACTCACAGATGGTGTGATTGCTACTGATGAAAAAAATCGTATTATTCTATTTAACAAAGCTGCTGAATTTATCACTGGTTTTGATCGGGAAACGGTTAAGCTTAAGTCAGTAGATACAGTTCTACAACTTTGTGAAGATGATACCTGTATTCCCTTAGTGTCATATAGCCGTCAGGATGAAACTCTCATCAAAAAACTGCGGGATAAAGGATTATCTATGAAGACAGCTAATGGAAAAAAAATATATATATCATTAAGAGTTTCACCTATTATCGTCGATAATCAGTTACTGAGACAAAATGGCTGGATAGTCACGTTTCATGATATAACCAAAGAACAGGAACTGGAAGAAATGAAGTTGGATTTTGTTTCGATGGCGGCTCATGAATTACGTACTCCGCTAACAGCCATCCGAGGATATGCTCAGCTGTTAAAAGAGGATCTCCAAGCGGGAATTTTAGAAGAAAGTAAAAACTTCGTAGACAGATTAGTTGTTAGTAGTGAAAATTTAAGTAACTTAATTGACAATCTGTTAAATGTGTCTCGCATTGAGCGTAATGCTTTTAAAGTAGAAACTAAACCCATCGATATATTCAAAATTGCTCAGGAAGTAGTCACAACTTTGGAAAATCAGGCTCGAACAAAAAAACAGTCATTATTATTTAAACCCACTGACCGTTCATTTCCACTTGTCATGGCAGATAAATTTAGACTAAATCAGGTGCTTTCGAATCTTGTAGCCAATGCCATAAACTATACTCCTGAAGGTGGCACCGTTACTGTAGCGTTAGAAAAAAGAAATAATTTTATTGAATGTACAGTAACTGATACAGGAATTGGTATTCCTCAAGATGCCTTGCCAAAACTTTTTTCAAAATTTTTCCGTGTTTCAGGAAAATTAGAAGAAGGTTCCAAAGGAACTGGATTAGGACTTTTCATAGCCAAATCTATTATAAATATGCACAAAGGTGAAATTTGGGTGGATAGTGTTCGTGGAAAAGGATCGACCTTTCACTTTACGATACCTTTGGCTTCTGATGATGAGATCAATAAACAGAAGGCAGATATGCAATCTTCAACCTTGACGGGTATCAGCCATCATGGTATCATCATCAATAATGAACGATATGAGCAACTCTTCGGCAAAAAAGATACTAATAGTTGAAGATGACTATTTTATATCTGATATCTATAAAAGAGTATTTACAAAGGCAGGTTACGACGTCACGACAGCACTTGATGGAGAAGAAGCTATCAATGTTGGTAAAGCCAGTACTTTTGATATTATTCTTCTGGATATAATGCTTCCCAAGGTCACGGGCATTAATGTGCTTCAGGAATTCCGCAAACCTGAGTCTATTGCACTCCACACACCAGTTTTTCTTATCACCAATCTTGGACAGGAAGCGATTATTAAAGAAGCATTTAAAATAGGCGCTGACGGGTATCTTTTAAAGGCACAACTCACTCCTCAGGATATTGTTTCTGAAATCAATAATTTTTTTATTAAGAAAGAACAAGTACAGTAAATAATTACTCTTCCTTACAAAATGAATGATACTTGCCACTACACATCGACTGGAGTAATGTATCTAAATTTCGTAGTATAACGCCGTGCTCCTCTTTAGGAATTATTTTATATATAGAACTATATGTGTCATTGAGAATCTGTGACGCTTGCGATAGGATCTTTTCACCTGCCGATGTGAGATTTAATAAATGTTCTCGTCGATTCTCTTTGTTATCACGACGGGAGAGAAGTTTTTTTTTCATAAGTAGCTCTACCTGCCTACTAACCGCCGGTTGTGTTAAATCCCAAAAGTCTGCTATATCTCTTTGGGATATATCTTTTTTATATCCAACAGCCATGAGAATACGAAACTGCGAAAAGGTAAGTTTAACTTCCTGGCGGAGCGTGGTATCAGCAAGTTTATCCATTAAAAAAACCAACTTATGAAGAGTGTATGTGATTTGGAGGCTATTTATCATGACAAACATTATATTAACATGTTAAGTATAATGTGTCAATTCCTCAAAAGTTTATGGACGATATTTAGAGTTTTTTCTGACTAAACGGCGTGATGTAACAATTTCAAGTACTTCACCACCTTCTCCTGTGAACGAACTATTTCCTGATTGAAGCTGATATTGCTGCAAATACTGTGAAAGTCCTTCTTGTTGATCTTTTATTTCTTCTTTTAATCCGTTTATTTCATTCATCACATTCATAACACCCGGTTGTTTTTGGATTTTTTGCCGTATACCATTGCGTACTTTGGTAACTTCCTTTACTTTCTGTTGCGCTTCAGCATATCCTGCATCATTATTGAAAGCATCTTCAAGCATTGTCTTTTGCATTTTCATTTTCTCTTTGGTTGCATCGATATCTTTAATATAACGATTGATCAGACTTTCTAGATTTATCTGTGATACGGCAGCATTTTCACCGGTTTCGCTATCGGCTGATTCAACACTTTCAGTGTTTTCTTCATCGGTTTCTTCTTCATTTTCATCCTTATTAATATCTGACGTAGCAGCATCCGCTACTATTTCAGCATCTTCTATTTTTTCTTCGGGTTTGTCGGTATTGTTTATGTCAGTCATAGAATTAACACTATATAAAAAAACAGTGGTATAAATCAAGTGTAAATTTAAGGAAGTAATTGCACACCCAAAAAACCCCGCCCTGCTGGGGTTTTTTGTCGTACGATCATTGTATGTCGTACCCTTTATAGATATTTAATCTATATATAGAGTAATATCTGAGAGTAAGAAAAATAAAAAAGTTTTGTAAATTTTACGTAATAAGATTAATAAATCTCAAACTGTTCCAGTAATTTCTTATTTCCTTCTACTTGATAATTGAGTAAATCACGATAAATTCCGGCTCTACTTGAAAGCTCATGAGGAGTACCATAATCCATTATTTTTCCTTCACCTACAACAATGATTTTATTTACATTTTGTATCGTGGAAAACCTATGTGCAATAATAATTACCAGTTTATCTTTCATGAGCTGTTCTAATGCATCCTGGACTTCTTTTTCTGATTTAGAATCGAGACTACTCGTCGCTTCATCCAAAATAAGAATCGGTGCATTCCGCAAAATAGCGCGCGCTACCTGAATACGCTGCTTTTGACCACCTGAAAGACGCACCCCTCGTTCGCCCACTTCTGAATCTAAACCTTTTGGAAGCTTCATAACAAAATCATAAGCATTGGCTTTTTTCAAAGCTTCAATAATTTGCTCGTCTGTTGCATGGGATCCATAGCGAACATTCTCACGGATTGTGGAGGAAAACAATTCGTTTTCCTGAAAAACGAGAGAAATATTATGACGAATAAAATCGTGATCAAGGTCTTTGTAACTTTTGTCTGTCATCATAATGTCACCGCTTATCGGATTATAGAATTTGAGAATTAGGCTGATAATAGTGCTTTTTCCAACACCGCTATGACCAACCAATGCAACTGTCTCACGGGGTGCAATTTTAAAACTGACATCTTTGAGAATGACATCGGACTGTTCATATTTGAAAGAGACATTTTTGAACTCAAGAGATGGATTGGCTAGATATTCATGTTTCTTTTTATGATCAAAAAATTCTTTTGACTCAAGATCCAAAACTTCAAAATATTCCTTAGAACCACTATCGGCTTCCTGTATACGGGTGAGGATAAATGACATGGCAAATAAAGGACGACGGGCTAAGTTCACCAGCTGTAGAATAAGAACCATTTCACCGATACTCATCGCTCCGCGATAGGTGTTGTAGAAAACAAATATATTCACCACTGTCAAAACGATGACCAAACTGGCATTCCGTAGAAAATCGTATAAGTGATAGTTCTTACTTTGAACTGCATATATCTTATTACTTTCAGCTAAATTTTCTGAGACCATTTTATACTCGCTAAGTTCAGTATTGAAACTTTTTACAAGTTTAATGTTACCCAGCACTTCCTGAAGTCTGCCTCGAATCAAATCTTCTATTTTATTTTTCTTGACTTCCTGCTGTCCCCACTTTGTGGTAGATGCTTTAGTCAAAAAATAATAAATGGGAAAAAGTAGAAAAATGCAGAAGGCTACTGTTTTACTATAGATTGCTAATGTACCGATCGTCAGAATACTTTGCAATAATGAAGGAAATAAAAAATTCGTAAATGAATTCATGAATATCTGAATATTATTGATACCTCGATTCAGTTGATTGATTATTTTTCCGGAAATTTCCGAATCAAAGTATGATTGAGGAAGGGTTAGTACTTTATGATAAAACTTTTCTGTTAAAAAACGGCGCATACCACCTGCGAGATGATCACCTACACGGTTACTAACGGAAGTAATAACTACTCCTAAAAAGCTTAAACTAAATGAAAGGCCAATCAGCATAACCAATCTGTTCATATCACCTGTGTGTTTTTGAACTTGCTGTACAATCTCGTCCACGATATATTTGGACATAATAGGCGCAACCAATTCCGTCATGGCGCTAAATAAAATGAGCAGACACAACATCATAATGATTTTGTGCAAAGGTTTTGAGATTACGATAATCTTCCAAATGTTTTTCATAAAAGTATTATAACAGTATAATAGCA
>CAZQAU010000059.1:0-5477 GCA_964591375.1 uncultured Gammaproteobacteria bacterium | reverse complement strand
TTTGTTGCCTGATATCTCATATATTCGTCTTCGTGGTTAACAGGATCTCTTGTGACAATATATATCTGTACTTTGCGGGT
Organism: uncultured Gammaproteobacteria bacterium; assembly: GCA_964591375.1. Classification (GTDB taxonomy): domain Bacteria; phylum Patescibacteriota; class Microgenomatia; order UBA1406; family GWC2-37-13; genus CAYYYG01. Next base: position 5,397 of record CAZQAU010000059.1, on the reverse strand, counting down.
AAGCAAATGTTCCAGTGTTGGATAGAGTAATTCCATTCGTGAGGCAGTTATATAGGGGCTTTCTATGATGACTTCTTGCCGACTTTGCTTTAAGTCCAGTAAAAATCTCTGGTAAAACGTTTTCTCATCGAAAAGTTCGGAATCAGGAGATGGTTTAGGCCGGTTAAATAACCTCATTTTGCTCCTCTCCGGATTGATATAGTTCCATCAACTTGCTAAAATGAGATAGGTATTCAGTTAAAAGCGGTTCAATATAATTTGCATTGAGCGCTCCTAATGCAAAATGACCGTTATCAGCAGTACGAATAGCTTGATACAACGGGCTCATATACATAAAGTAAAAAAATGTTTATTATTTCTTAAAAGAGCTTTTTTTTATTTTCATCTGAAACATGGTTCAAATCCCGCCTCTTCATTAATAAATCTTGTATTGAGTGCTCCAAAAGTAAAAATAATTTGTAAAGAGAGAGTTTATTCTGGAAGTCTGGGGTATAAGTTTACTTTTACTTCATAACCCTGTATCTGAGCCGGAATTTGTTCCTTAATTTGTGATTCTCTATTTGTATAAACATCTATTTCCAAACAAGGTTTACCCTCGCACTCATGAACTCCAATACTATATGAGCCACCAGGTTCACTTGCAATTTGGTCCAATAATTTTGTTAACAGAGCATATTCATATGAAGCATAAATAAGCTCTTCTGCTTTTCCCAACTCGCTTAAATGATGTATATAATCTACAAATATAGTTCCCTTTACATCATATTTACTTTCAGGAGTAGAAATTAACTTACCGGATAATTCAACATACCGATCTGTAGCTAAATTATTCAATTTGCCCCCTTTACCTTCGCTCACTCCATAGTTATATCCATCATCACCAATCAAACCCATCGCACATTCCATAGTGTAGGCAGCTTCGCCTGAAACTCGCTTATGAGGAAGGCATCCGATAGTTCCTTTAAGTGTAATTTGAACAGCATTTGAAAGATCTGGTAATTCTTCTCTAGGCATTTTAGAAATTTCAAAATTTAGTATCTGAATCTGTCCTTTTATTATAGTTATAGTCTTATCCTGAGGATAAGAATCCTCACTAAATGCACTCAGCATGAAATTCCCTGGTAACAAACTCATCTGATATTCGCCGTTTTTATTTGTAGCTACACCAAGTTCAGGGTAAGTAGTTGAAGCTTCAACGACATGGACTGTAGCATTTTCAATAGGATTACCTGAGGTATCAGTAACTTTTCCACGAACATACCCGTCTACTGTTTCTTTAGTCTGAATGATATTCCATCGGAAGTGATTTTGCCATGACCATAGATATACAATTACGCTTATAATAACTCCAATTGTGATTATGAAACCCAGATATTTTGAGGAAAATAGTTCATGAATCCTTTTTACCATAGTTTAAGTATTCTATCTTATTACCACTTTGTCAAGGAATACATCCTCCTTTTCGGCTTGATATGACTCCATTACTATACTGAAATGAGCTAAGTATTCAATTAAAAGCGGTTCAATGTAATTTGCATTGAGCGCTCCCGAGTCTACATTAATAAGAATTATCTCTTTGATTTACGTTTCTCTGACGAAAGTAAGTAAATTCAGATTGCGGATTTGGATATAAAGGATTACACTTGAGATATTATGCCGGATGAAACTCCTCAATCAGATCCGAAAATGCAGATTTTTAATAAATCTGTCGATAATATAGTTATTACGGATAAACATGGCATAATCATCTACGCCAATGATGCCGTCGAAAAATTTACCGGCTACTCCCGCCAGGAAATGACCGGTAAAAGTGTCTACGAGATAATCCCTATGATGGATACAAATGGCACCATGCTGCCTCCAGAAAAAAGACCTCTTCATTATGTACTGAGTACGAGAGAAAATATTGCGGTAAATGATCATTTTTATTTCAGACGGGATGGTTCTAAAGTAGCCGTAAAAAGCAAAATCATTCCCTTGCTTCTCGAGCATCAACTCCATGGAACTGTACTTATATTTCAGGACATTAAAAAAGATCAGGAAAGTTTAGATCAGGAAAACCTATTTAAACTTGCGATCGAAGATGCCTCTGATCAAATAGTAATCAGCAACGCGGACGGGATAGTATTGTTTGCAAATAGAATTCTGACAAAAATTACCGGCTATACACCGGAAGAAGCGCTTGGAAAAAAAGCCGGTGTTCTATGGGGAAAACTGATGCCTAAATCATTTTATGAAAAAATGTGGCAGACCATCAAAGTAGAAAAACGATCATTTTCCGGACAAATAACTAATAAAAAGAAAAATGGACAGTTGTATGATTCGGAGTTACATATTTCTCCCATTATTAACCAGGAAAATGAAGTCCAGTATTTCGTGGCGATCGAACGGGATATAACAAAAGAAAAAGAAATAGATAAAGCAAAAACAGAGTTTGTTTCGTTGGCATCACATCAGCTGCGCACTCCCCTTTCAACAATCAACTGGTATACCGAAAGTCTGCTCGCTCAGGAACAGGGAGCATTAAACGCCATGCAGCTTGATTATTTACAAGAAATTTATCATGCCAGTAAACGGATGGTTGGATTGGTAAATGCTCTTTTAAATGTATCACGGATTGAGCTTGGCTCTTTTTACATCGATCCCCATTTATCTGATCTTCCTAAAATTTTAGAAGATAATATAAAAGAACTTCAGCCGCAAATACAGGCAAAAAATCTTTTGCTTGAAATCACTATACAAGATTCTCTTCCTCAAGTCTGTGTGGATGAAAAACTCATGCATATTATCTTTCAAAATTTGCTTACCAATGCAATAAAATACACACCAGCCAAAGAAAAAATTTCTATAAACATATATTTCAGTGATACAGTCTTTTATATAGTTGTAGCAGACACGGGCTGTGGTATTCCTAAAGAGCAACAAGATAAAATATTTACCAAGATGTTTCGGGCGGACAACGCAAAAGAGATCGATTCGGATGGGACTGGACTTGGATTATATATTGTTAAATCAATTTTAGACCAAGCTGGGTGCACTATTGTATTCAAATCTGAAGAAAATATCGGAACAACATTTACCATAACAATTCCACAAAACGGAATGAAATTAAAAGTTGGTAATAAAGTTCTAACGTAATAGTTATGAATATAGATACATCCAAAGACAAATCAATCCTCATTATCGAGGATGAACGACCTTTGTTATCAGTGGTAAAAGGAAAATTTGAAATAAACAACTTTGATGTTGTCACTGCACGATCTGTCGCACAGGCACTTTCATATCTCGAAAACGGAGTTGAAGTAGATGTGATCTGGCTAGATCATTATTTATTTGGTAAAGAGAACGGACTGGATTTTGTAACTAAAATCAAAGCCGAAAATTCAACCTGGAAAAATGTTCCTATATTTGTAGTGTCCAATACTGTTACACCAGATAAAGTGGCATCATATATATATTTAGGAATTACCAAGTACTACACTAAAGTCGATCACCCATTAAATGAAATTATTGATGAAGTTAAAAAATTTGTGATTACCAATAATATAAATTAATAATTAATCTTTTATGAACACTCAATCAAAATCTATCCTGATCGTAGAAGACGATAACTCTCTCCATAAAGTATTACATAATCGTTTTGAACAGGAAGGCTTTACTGTGTACGATGCATCAAACGGACAGGAAGCACTGGAATTTGCTCTCAAAAATCATCCTGATCTTATTTTACTGGATGTAATCATGCCCAAAATGGACGGTATGTCCATGATTAAAAAATTACGCGAAGATGGTTGGGGTAAAAAAGCCAAGGTAATCATTCTGACTAATCTCAGTCCTGATGATAATATGATAGACAATATTCTCGTGACAGAACCAAGCTACTATCTAGTAAAGTCCAATTCGGAAATGGATGATATTGTCAATAAAGTAAAAGAAGTTTTGGGTTCCTGAAAACCGAACTATAGCATGATAACGGTTATCTCTTTGTTATAATTAATTGACTAATATTATTTACATGCCGATATAGCTCAGCTGGTAGAGCAATCGCTTCGTAAGCGAGAGATCGTCGGTTCGAACCCGACTATCGGCTCCATCTTCATTCAAAAGAGTATAATAAACGTATGTCCAGACTAGAATCACATAGACAAAAACAATTTATGAAAAAAGTGATATTTTTTGTCATTTTTCTTGTAATCTTATTAGTCCTTATTGCTACACTCGGTTTTAATGCCTTAATTAATTCTTCTTTGTTTGTAAGTAATTTATTTTCCAATAAATCTAATCAGGAACAAAAACAGGAAGAAAATTTTTTTGGCACTCTCTATATAGACTCTATCCCTTCGGCGACTAATAGCGCTAGTATTGTTGTTTCCGGATCGTCTGCGAACTTTGACACCGTGGAATATTATATAAATGAAGAAAAAGTAAAGTCCACAACCGTATCGGATAGTCCTTCCTTTTCAGATCAAATCGGTTCACTCAAAAAAGGAGTCAATAATGTATACATCAAAGCACTCGCAAAATCGGCAAAAAAAGAAAAAAAATCCGAAGTTTATAACGTTGTATACACGAATGACAAACCTAAACTCGAAATAAGCGATCCACAGGATAATAGCAAAACATCAAAATCAGAAATCCAGATTACAGGCGAAACTAATGAAGATCGTGATATCGAAGTAAAAATTAATCAGTTACCGGTGATCGTTAATACAAAAGGCAAATTTACTACATCCGTCCGATTAAAAGAAGGAGAAAACAAAATAGAGATTGCAGCAATTGATCCTGCCGGAAATATGGAAAAAAAGACTCTTACCATTACTTACCAGAAAGACGACTAACTGCTCCAATACTAACAAAAAGAAATAAAAGTACGAATGGATGTAAAAGAACATTATCTGTTAACGACGCTAAACTGAGAAAAAGTACTGCATATCTACTGTATTGATTTATTACTGCCAGTTCATATAATCCTAAGATAAATGTAATCAGCCCGATCAATCCCGATGATACAAGAATAATCATAAAACTAGAATGAAATCCTGCGTCAGAATGACTTAACTGATCAGTAATATCTACCAACGGTTGCTTGAAAATTCTTGCATACCGAATATGGTTATAACCGATACCTGCAATCGGGTTTTTTTGCCAAACTTGTATGCCTTCCTGTAAATTAATAAGCCGTGATTGGATTGTGCTGGTACGGGTTAAGTGTGCACCTTCGCCAGTTGAGATCGATGCCATAAATATTCCTGCTGACAAGATTAAAACTATAATAATCACAAGTAATGGATTACGACTTTTTGCAATATTTTTAAATTTCCCGATATTTTGTCTAAATCCACCTAGATATTGCATACCAGCTAGAGCAATAGCGCCTATAAACCCCACATATGTGCC
>CAZQAU010000058.1:0-5571 GCA_964591375.1 uncultured Gammaproteobacteria bacterium | reverse complement strand
ATATAGTCAAAGAACCCATGCTGAAGACAAAAGTTATCTGCACCATCGGTTCTTTGATCTATATGTCACGATACCCTTCACGTCAAAGTGCCGTATTCATTCTCTCTAAGAATATAAATATACTGTTCAAGAATAATACGTAGTTAGTGTGTATATTTTACCTGAAGATTAGCTTATTATCAAATGCTATAAGCCAAATACAGGAGCGCGCGTTTATACATTTCTATTGATTTTTAAAATGTACTTATCTATAATAATCCAAAAGCTATACAAAGGAATAGTACCGGGCCCAAAAGGCGAAGGGAACCTACCGTTGCATTGTCCGCTACAGCTTTAGCGAAGGCGGACCAGCTGCTTGCGAAAGACATTACGTTATAAGCAAGCCGGAAGCCAAACCGTAAAATCCGGACGCTGATGTCGGCACAAAAGCTGGAGTCAGTTATAAAGATCATAGTGGCAACATTATGATAAACACAAGGTGGTACCACGAGTTAACCTCGTCCTTGCGATACCGTTCATTAAATGTGAACTATATTACAAGTACGAGGTTTTTTTATGTCGCAAAGACATGTGGTTATAAAATTGGGTAGTTCGATTGTCTTAAATACCGAAGGATATCTGGAAACGGCGCGTATTCATAGACTCATCGAACAAATAAAAACAATTCAAACTTCCGGATATACTGTTAGTTTAGTGATATCCGGGGCTGTTGCGGTCGGTAAGCGATTTATACAACAGTCAAAAGAATCAGATGATGTTTTTAAACAGATGGCGGCCAGTATTGGGCAAGTGCGTCTGATGGCGGATCTTCAGGAAATTTTTTTTCAGCAACATGTTCATGCTGCTCAACTCCTGCTTACGAAAGAAGATCTGAGACTTAAAAAAAAGAAAACAAACATTAAAAATATTCTCAATGCCGCACACAATGCACGTATGGTCTTCATCATCAATGAAAACGATGCAGTCGAACTAAATAATTTTGGCGGCAATGATTATTTGGCCTGCAAAATAGCTTCGCTTATTAATGCCGATTATTTGTTATTACTCACCGATGTTGAGGGCGTGTACTCCATAGATAAAACAATACTCAAAGAAATTGCCCCTCATTCCTTTCACACCATGGGGTCATTCACCAACAATAAAAAGGTGGGTGGTACCGGCTCAATGATTGCCAAAGTTAAAGCCGCATCTGAAGCGGCTGGATTCGATATAAATACATTCATCATGTCCGGTCATACAGCGAATGCTCTTTCCCGACTCATTATTAATAAAGAACATATTGGCACAAAAGTATTAGCCTAAAACTATGAATATTCTGACATCATTAAAAAAAACCAAAACCGCTTCTGAATCTCTAGCAAGTATTCCTACAGCTAAAAAAAATGCTGTTTTAAAAATATTGATACGGGAACTGAATACACAAAAAGAGAATATTATTGCGCAAAATAAAATTGATATTCATAATGCTATTAAAAATAACAAAACCGCTGCATTTATCGACAGACTGACCATTGACGAAAAAATTATTAATTCCATGATTACTCAGCTGGAAAAAATAATCCTCCAAGCAGATCCACTCCTGAGAATACTGGAAAATAAAACTTTAGATAATGGTGTACATTTGCGTAAGATCCCTGTACCAATCGGGGTTATCGCTATCATATATGAATCACGGCCAAACGTAACCATTGATGCTGCTGCTTTATGCATAAAATCAGGCAATGCGGTGATTTTGAAAGGAGGAAGTGAAGCATTACATACGAATTGTATTTTGGTACAGTGTATTTCTGCGGCTTTGATACAAAATAATATTCCTTCGGAGTCAGTACTATTTATAGATAGTACTCGGCGAAGTATTATAAACCGGATTTTAAAAGAATCACGGTATGTAGATTTACTCATTCCTCGCGGCGGATATGAGCTTGTTCAAACAGTGGTAAAACTAGCACGTATTCCGGTACTGTATCATGCTGCGGGAGGAGCGAGAATCTATATCGATGATTCGGCCAATTTGCAAAAAGCAGTGCAGATTTGTGTTCATGCAAAAGTCAGTCGGCCTGGCACGTGTAATTCTCTTGATACGGTAGTTGTACATAAGAAAATTGCCTCTCAGGTACTGCCGATTCTTTATAGAGAAATGAAAAAAAATAATGTCAAACTGTATGGTGACCGCAATACTGCACGGATTATTGAAGTACAACCGAATCGAAAAAATGAATACAGAATCGAAAATCTTGATCTAATATTATCCATAAAAATTGTTAGCAGTCAGGATGAAGCAATTCAGTTTATAAAAAAATATTCTAAAGGTCACTCCGAAGGAATTGTGGCAGAAAATAAAAAGATTATCGAAGTTTTTAAGAAAAAAATCGATGCGGCCGCTGTTTTTGTAAACTGCACCACCCGCTTCCATGATGGGGGAGTTTTTCAGCTCGGTGCAGAGATGGGCATCGCAACGGGAAAACTTCATGCACGTGGCCCGGTCGGACTCAACGAATTGACCACTTATAAATGGGTTGCTGAAGGAAAGGGACAGTATGAACGGTAAAACAATTACTTTAATTGGCGGCGGAAATATGGGACAAACTATCGCCAGAGCACTCATTCAGACTAAACAGTTTAAAACCCACAGTGTACGGCTCTCAACCCCCCGCACGAGCCGTCTTTCAAAAGACATTAAAAAAACTGTACAGATTTATACCAGTAACGCAGAAGCATGTAAAGACACCCATATCATTATGTTATGCATAAAACCTCAGATAGCGAAACAGGTCTTAGCAGAAATAAAACCACACCTCAAAAATCAGTTAATAGTTTCTATTATGGCGGGAATTAGTCTCAGTACTCTAGCGAAAAACATTCCCGAACGACTTTCTATCATTCGTTGTATGCCTAATTTATGCGCTGCTGTTCATGAATCCATGACTGTTTGGGTGAAAAACAAGCATGTTTCAGAGGAACAAATTAAAATAATTAAAAAAATATTTCGGACGTTTGGAAAAGAAACTGAGTTGTTACGTGAATCTGATATAAATAGTGTAACCGCACTATCCGGCAGCGGACCCGCTTATTTTTTTTATCTTGTGCAGATTCTTGAGGAAGTCGGTAAAGAAATGTCTTTGCCTTCAAACATAGTTAAAACTATTATCCAACAAACCCTGTTCGGAACTGCCAAAATGTTACAGACTACCGAACTGAGCCCCGAAATCTTAAGAAAACAGGTAACTTCAAAAGGTGGGACAACTGAATCTGCGTTTCATATACTTTACCAAAAAAATATTGCTAGAATAATAAAGGAAGCAGTCTGTGCCGCACGATTACGTGCACAACAGCTGAGTCAATAATGTATGTCCGATCAAACAATCCTAATTATCTGCCTTGCCAGTCTACTGATCGAATTTGCTATTTGGTTCATTACCGATCCGCGCGGGTACAATAAACGTTTAAAGGATTCTTTTGATACAAAACGATTACAGGTATATACAAAAGCATCAATATTTTTGATGTTTTATCTTATTGTATCGCTCTTTCTTCATTGGCCATCTTCTGCCAATAGTAACACGTTTGTAACTTCAGGTTTAGTATTATTTTTTACAGGAATGTATCTGGCAATCTGGGCAAAGATAACTATGAGCAAAAACTGGGGATTACCTGCCCAGCATGATAGTAAAAGACAGTCACAATTAGTCACTACTGGTCCGTTCGGTTTTACCCGTAATCCAATTTATTTGGGAAATCTCTTATTGGCAGTTGGATTTTCGCTTGCCCTGCGAAGCTATTCATTATTCTTAATTCCTGTGTTTTATTATGCAATCTTAAAAACTGTACTTGTCGAAGAAAAACTTCTTAAAAAAATATTTGGTTCTCAATATGAATCATATATGCGTAAAGTGCCACGTTTTATATAGGTTTAGGTTTTACTGATGCTACATTTGTATTTAAAGCTACTATAAGTTATAGTTAGAGCTTATATGATCGTATTTAAATGGTTATTGCGAATGAGATATTTCTTACTCATCATTGTCGGGATATCGCTCGGTACTATATTGGCGGAAGTATATACAAAGTCACCTCAGCTGTTTGGAATTAAAAAAGAAAATACAAATATGTATTCCAAACAACTTCTCTCTGAGCCATGGCAGGCTCATGGAGATAAATCCTTATCTGAAACAACTGTTCCGGTGAACCCTGGTGATTTTAAATATAATAATCTAGTACGTATTACTTATAATTCTTATGGACAGTGTTTATTGGAAGGGAAAGCTGCCAGTATTGCATTCGAGAGTAAGGATAATTATCATCCGGTCGCATTAGCCGATTATGGAAAAAATTGTCTGGAAAAAGAACAAAGTGTCGATATTCCTTTGCAGCACTTTGCCGATGAGTCAGTATTAAAGTCCATAGATAGTCTGCGTATTTCTTTTTGGTTTAGTTCAAATTACAAAGTCGATGTTAAAAGTATTTTACTCACCCAAGGAGATATAACAAAAATAACCGTTACTCCGGGAAAAAAAGTGAAAATCTCACAGATTCGAACAGTCCGCCCTGTTTTTGTGCTTCGTTCAACTACTAAAAAAGATATCACACCGAGTGTAACCCAAACTATAGAAAAAAAGACACCTGCCTATTGGCCGATTCAAAGTGTTTCTTCGATGAAAGAGACGAAAGATAAAATCTGTAATCAGGATACGGAAGAGTTTATTACACAGTGGGTAGATAAAGCCAAAAAACTCGGAGTTACCTATATTTCTCTGGAAACACCGTATGATAATCCTCAGTGTGGCGATGCATTAGCATATACTAAAACCTGGATTAGAATCATTCGTTCCCGCGGATTAAGTATCTGGCATCGTCATATGCCGGTTACATTCGAGGGAATCTATAATTCTAAAAAACTAGATGGCGTTGATTACCTCGCACAAATAAAAAAATATATTATCGACAATAAAGAAGATTTTCAACAAAACGATATTTTCACTCCTATTCCTGAGCCACAAAATGGCGGTATTGCCGGAATTACTCACTGCACTCATGATGTTTGTCAGTTCGCCGATCCGGCTCAGTTTAATCGTTGGTTGCGGAGTGCGATGGATGTAACAGAAAATACATTCGCCGAAATAGGTTTAAAAGATCAGATTAATATTGGTTTCTTTGGCTTTGATGGTTTTATCGCCTGGGGAGATAATAATCCGGATTGGGATGGTATTTTGGAGGACGAAACTATTGAGCGTATGGGGAATATTACTATCGATCATTATCCGGAAGTCGTCGGAAGCACGATGGAGGAAGATTTAAATGAACTTCAGGCACTGTACCCTAATGTACCGATTGTTATTGGTGAGTGGGGTACGATCGGGGAAGGTAATTTGAAGGAGCAAGTAAAGAGCGCCATGAGTGCTGCGAAAAGGCCGAACGTGATTGGCTTTAATTATTGGAATTTAGGCATAGGCAACAATGAGTCTTTGATTAATGAAGATTTTTCGGAGCGAGAGCATTTCGCGACAGTTCAGTCTTTTTTTGAAGGAAAACTGTAAACCATTAAAAAAGGCATGCGGGGTACGCATGCCTTTT
>CAZQAU010000057.1:0-5754 GCA_964591375.1 uncultured Gammaproteobacteria bacterium | reverse complement strand
TGTGGACCCGACAGGACTTGAACCTGTGACCTTTGCAATGTCAATGCAACGCTCTAGCCAACTGAGCTACGGGTCCTATCCGGACTTCGTCTCGTCACAAGCGGACATTGTCTCGCCGTAGCCGAGTCGAAACCCGCCTTCATCCCGCAAGCGGGATTTCGGCGAGGCGAAGGCGGAACCAAGGGGACTTGAACCCCCAACCTCTGCCGTGACAGGGCAGCGCTCTAACCAATTGAGCTATGATTCCTGAAACTAAACTATTTTACCAAACAATTCGCCGTTTTTATAGTTAATTATTCTCACTGATTTTATTTCCCCAGCGAAATTCTTATCTGTTTTTATTTTAACAGGTATTTGATTGCTTAATAAACCATGTTGCATATCATCATCTCTTTTTTCCAAAAATAGACAGCTGAAATTTTTTTCTGTATGCTGCTGCAAAAACAGTTCATATTTCTTTTTACCCAATTCTGCCAGTGCTTTAGCCCGTTTCGATTTTTCGGCAACTGTTGGTTCATTTAATCGTTTAGACATATAAAATGCTGCAGTATGATTTCTTTGTGAAAAACGGAACACATGAAATTTACTAATAGGTGTCTGCTCTAAAAATGTATATGTATCTTCAAAGTCTTTATCTGTTTCCTCAAGAAATCCAACAATAACATCTGTTCCAATATAGGCCAGCGGATCCATTTGATGAATTTTATGAAGCTTTTCAATAAATTCTTCTCTGGTGTATCCTCTTTTCATTAGATTTAACATCTTATTTGATCCTGACTGCAAAGGGATATGGAGAAACTTTACAAAACGATCATCCGAGAGTTTAGCTTTGTACAATTCAAAAAAATCCTCATTGACAGACCATGGATGTATTGATCCAAAACTTAAACGGGCTATATTAGTATTATTTAATACACTATATATAAGGTCAATAAATTTTTCTTTTGAATCGTAACCGAATGCTTCCGTATTAATCGCCACGAGACAGGCTTCTTTAATAGTATCCTCATAATTTTTAATGGTATCGACGATAGACTGAATAGATTTTGATTTTGGAAGCCCTCGGAGGTAAGGAACAATACAGTATGTGCAAAATCTTTGACAGCCATCCTGGATTTTGATAAACGCTCTTTTTGAGTTTAAAAATTTGTCTTGCAACGTGTTTTTTTCCCTAGAAATTACGATTGAATGAGAAGAAGGACTTTTTTGAATAATATTTTTTTCAATTAAATCGGAAACATATTCCTTATTGGAGTTGTCGATAATATAGTCCACTTCCGAAATCTTAATCCCCTGTTTTATCCAGTTGGTGGCAGCACAGCCGGTGACAATAATTTTAGTTTCGGGGCTTTTACGTTTGACTTGGTATATCAGTTGTCTTGCCTCACGTTCAGCTTTATGAGTAACCGAACAGGAATTAATGATATAAATATTGGGATTGTCTTCGCTGTACCGATAGCCTAGTCCAAGCAGCTGCTGATCAAATCGCTCTTTCTCCGCCTGATTCACCCGGCAGCCAAAGCTGTAACTATAGAATGTTTTATTCATGGGTATATTTTAGCATGCCAGTCTTTACATACGCTTGAATATAAAAGCAATGCATTTACTATATAACTTACTATAAGCATATATAATAGTATTATTTATAAATAATGTATGTTTTTATTTGGAAAGCAAAATATCATAAAAAACTTTACAAAGCCTTATGAGTGTATGGATTCATTACATACTTGACAAACCCATAGCATGTTGCTATAATAAGTTCTAGATCCTAAGGTTTTTCGACATTTGTCTGAAGAGCTTTAGGATTTTTTTTATGGTAAAAAAACTTTTAGTGTTTTTACTACTCATTCTCGCTCTTGCCTTTTGTCGCACGGTTGTGGCAGACGGTATAGGCGGCCAGTCCGCTCTTCTCCTTAAACCCGCTAAAAACGAAATTAGCCTCAAAACTACTAAAACCGAGGTTAACTATAATCTCAAACGAAAGACTATTAAACGGGTCCTAGAACGCTATAATTCGCCCCTAGCAGCCTCGACAGATGCCTTTATCGACACTTGTATTAAGTATGAGCTTGATTGTTATTTACTGCCCTCTATTGCGGGCCTGGAGTCATATTACGGTAAATATCTTATTCCAGGTACTTATAACCCGTTCGGTTGGGGCCGAGGTCTGATTTACTTTGACACCTGGGCTGCCGGTATAGATACGGTGGGTAAAGGCTTGCGTGAGAACTATATTAATAAAGGTGCTACAACGGTAGACGAAATTGGTGCTATTTACTGTGAAGGTAATACATGGGCGGGAAAAGTCAAAAGTATCATGGCTACTTTCGCTAAAGAAGAACAGAATCATGAGTTGTATTTTTCAAAGAATACGGTAGAATTATGATGATTTAAATTACAATTCTATTTAATCATCATGACATATACGCATTCTCTTAAAAAACTTCCTAAAAGTACCACTGAAATTACGCTTGATATACCTTGGACAACTATTCAGGATGAATACACAGTTGCTTTTGATAAACTTCACAAGGAATTAACTGTTGAAGGTTTTAGAAAAGGTAAAGCTCCTAAGCAGGTTGCAGAGAAGCACATTGCTAAAGATGCTGTATATAAAGAGCTTCTGAATACATTTTTAGGTAAAACATATCAGGAAATCATTCAAAAAGAGTCGTTAAAGCCTATCGCTAACCCAAAAATTGAACTTAAATCAGCTAAAGAAAACGAATCCTGGCAGGTTACTATTGTTATCGCAGAAAAACCAGTCATAGATTTAGGTGATTACAAAAAACTTATTCAAGATGCAAAAGCAGAATTGAAAAAAGATGAAATTTGGGTTCCAGGCAAGGCTGAACCAGAAAAAACCCCAGAAAAAGCTGAAGAACAGAAACAGAAGCTTCTGAATACAGTTCTTGGTGCTCTATTGGACAAGTCAAAATGTGAAATTCCAGATATGCTCATTGAAGAAGAACTCGAAGGTCGTCTGGCACGACTCGTTGATGAAGTCCAAAAAGTGGGCCTCACGATTGAATCGTATGTAAAATCAAAGAATTTGACCGTTGATCAGCTTAAAGAGCAGTATAAAAAAGAGATTGAAAACACATATAAAATGGAGTTTATATTGTCAGAACTTGCTGATAAAGAAAATATCAAAGTTGAGCAAGCTGATCTGGAGAAGCTTTTTCAGGGTATAAACAACGAAAATGATAAAAAACTGGCACAACAAAATGCATACTTTTATGCATCTGTGCTCAGGAAACAGAAAACTCTTGATTTATTAACCAGCCTATAGTAAAATAGGATCATGTCCGCAACCTCAAATAATAAGCACAACTCGGCCATTCTGAATAAGAACCCGCTGGAGTCACTTCGCAATGTGGGCACGGGTATTGCATCTGGCACGGCAGCTTCATTTAAAGACTTAGGTACTGGTATGTTTGACCAGTTACTCGGTATCGAACATAATACTCAAAAAGATAAGGCATCTTCTGCTGCCGAAAAGCAACCAAAGGCAGCCTTAAAGCGTGAGCTTAAAACAGTCTGGAGTTTTCAGCAGGAGCAGGAAAGTAGAACCATTCGTTCACTGGTGGAACAATTAAAACAGGAAGTTAAACTTCTTAAACAGGCTGATTCTTCGTTGATGAGTGAAATCAAAGATATTGAAAAACTGACACTTGAATCTTTGCCGGAAAAGCCGGGTATTTATCATGTGCGTTTTCTTGAATTATTAATATCAATTCTTAAAACATTACGCGCTAAAATTAATGAGTCAAGAACTTGGTTAATTGCGTTTCAATCGAAGAAGAAAAAACGAGGATCGGCTTTTTCATCACTGTCTAAAAAGAAAGGTACCCAATTCTCTCTTTCTCAGGAATTATCTGCTTCCCGTTCTGTGCAATAATCCCCCTTTATTCTAATGCCTTAAGAAACGTATTTACTCCGTGAGCCCAGCTTCCATTGGAAGAAGGTGTATACTTCGCCATTATTGCTGATGCAGTTACAAGTCCTTTATCGATATAATATTTTTTTAGTCCTTTCGCAACTGTCTCAATCGCTTCTTCATAGGAAGAGAAGCGAGTAATAGTGTCGCCATATATCCCCCATCCCCAGCAGTTGTAGGAATTATGAGGGATTACGCGACATAAGCCAGATTCCTGCATTGCAATGGCCGGAAGTAAGCGGTAGTCGAAGTTGTATTCATCCGAAACCTTTATAATAAAATCAGCATGATCATACAACGGTGAATTGTATTTGCGGAAAAAACTTTTTAAATTGGCTACTCTCCCATCGTTGATACTGGTTTGCGTTTCATATGTTCCCATTACAAGAGGTGCTGAGGAAAGCGCAAACTGATCGTATTTTTTTTCTACATTTGTAATTTCATCAAGCACTTTTTTGGAAGAAGCTACCCGCTGATATTTGTTATAGAGCTTAACTACTACAAATGTGTTTAATGCCAAAAGAAGAATGAATAGTGGCACAAATATGAGTCTTTTGACCATAGTATTAGTATACAGTATGTAAAATAATTATGGTTTGTGTAAGCGATAAAAATAGGTGGCAAATGGACTGCCGGGTATTTTTTTTATTTGGTATTTTTTCCATCCTTCAATCTGGAAGCCGTGAGAGATTATAAGTGCATTTTTTTTGCTTTCTTTTTCAAGTTTGTGTTTTAATGCCATTAAAAGTTTTGGAAGAAGAAATACATAAATCACATCGGCTTTTTTTATATCGACTTCGAAAATATTTTTTTTAATAAATTTAGCATGCTTAATCTGCTCAAGATGAGCAAGTATTTTTGCCCGATAAATGAGTAATGGATTTATGTCGTACCCCACTGCTTTCAGACCATATTTTTTTGCTGCGATGCGAACGACCTGACCTTCTCCGCAACCTAAATCGATCAGTAGTTGCTTTGGTTTTAAATGCGCCTCTGCGAGAATTGTGTTTAGTATTTTGCTTTTTGTTCTGACAAAAGGTGCTCCTTTGAGGAAAGAATAGACAAGAGAAATCATATATATCATCAGATAGAAGCCATACACTATTATGAATATGAGCAGGATTAATCCGATGACGGGTAAAATCATATGCTATATTGTATAATATTTTATCTATTTTGCTGGTTGTTTGCCCCCTTAGCTTAATGGATAGAGTACTTGGCTTCGAACCAAGTGATAGGGGTTCGATTCCTCTAGGGGGCACTGAATTAGTCGGTAGACTTCAGTCTGTAGACTATAGTCTATAGACGTGGATAGAGTACTTTGATAATTTGTTGTTATGAAAAAATTAGACGATCTGTTGGTGTGGAGAAAAACTTTAGTTTTAATAACTGACACTTATGAGTTCATAAATCTTTTACCTACGCTTGAGGAACGTAATTTAAAAGATCAATTGAGACGCGCTGTTGTTTCTGTTGGGCTAAATATTGCTGAGGGTTGCAGTGCCAATAATGACAAAGAATTCATAAGATTTTTAAAGATTGCAAAAAATTCTGCTGTAGAAGTTACGGCCATTTTTATTATTTGCAATAATTTATATAAAATAAATTGTATTTCCTTAATGAATCAAACAGAAGAAGTTATTAAGATGATTAATGGTCTTGTTTATTTCTTAAAAAAATAAACTGCACAATTCCTATTACTACAGACTACCGTCTACAGTCTAATGACTATTCTAGGGCCTGTAGCTCAACTGGTAGAGCGCCTCCCTCTTAAGGAGTTGGTTGCGAGTTCGAGTCTCGCCAGGCTCACA
>CAZQAU010000056.1:0-5879 GCA_964591375.1 uncultured Gammaproteobacteria bacterium | reverse complement strand
TTACTAACAATCGTTGCAACAACTTGATCAAGGAGTGTGCCTTCGAACCCATAACTACGATAGAGTTCCCGCACTTCTTTCTCCTCTGCCTCGGGCATATGCTCAATTTCGTATTTCTCCCGTTCCAGTTCCGACTGATAATAATCGACCTCAGCAATTTTTGAAGTATAAGCCACTGCCGCCATGGAGATACTTTCCGCAAATGCAGCCGCGAGACCCGCCACAATCACGATCTGATTACCCGTACTGGCCGCCGCGACTCCTAAAATCACACCCAAAACATTCACAAGGCCGTCCTGTCCACCTAAAATAATCTCTGGTAAATTAAACTCTGTTTTATGACCTTCCTTGTGATGAATTGACTGAGCAATGGCGTCTGGAGTATGGGCATCCTGTAAAGCAGCATGATCTTTTTTTATATATGCTTCCCGTGCTTTATTTATTCGATTCATAGAGACAAGTATACAGAAGAGTTATTAATCATCTGTAACAATTATCATATACATAAATCCTTCTTACATTCAGCGATAATTATCCCGTACCTGAAACAAAACATACAGTAAGAGCGCGCCACCAAAAACAAAATTTATCAGATTAACTGTCACAAGATCATTAATCGCCGCAAGCAAAACAGCATAAAATACATACCGCCAGCCTAATATTTTATGTTTCAACAAAAGCGGTATGGAGACAGCCTCAAGCAATACTGCCAAGGTAAGCAATATCACACTGATCACTCCCATAATTCCTTCCGACATACCATATAAATATCCCAGCCCTTCAAAAACCGAATTGACATGAAAGAAAGACATGATCGAAGCGAGTTGTGCCACGATTATAATAACCAGGCCAATTGGCATGAATTTGACGATACTCGTTTTAGCTTCAGGCGGCATATGTGGTACCTTCTCATTAAGATATTCATAGAGTTTGTCTTCTGTATCATCGAGAATTGGGTGTGATAGTTCAGGTATCATATATTTTAAATGTAGAGACGCACCTGCCCGACCGGCAGGCGGATCATGATGCATCTCTACGTATATCATAATTTACAATATTTTTTTCTCTTTCAAAACCGCAATAATTTTCTGATGAATATTTTCAATAGTATCTATCGTATCCCCTTTCATACAGTCAATTTTCACCCAATGTTTGTTTCGTTCAGCTAATTCCAGATACATTTCTTGTGCCAGACGGATATGATCGGTGTCTTTCTCATGTATATCTTTAGCCTTCCCTTTTAGATACTGACGGGCACTTTTTTTGGAAGTCAGTTCTTGAGCTATCTGCCAGGGAACATATAAATAAATCACGATATCTTCCTTAGGAATTTTATGCACTTTGTACTCAAGGTCATAATTCCACTGGAGATACTCTTCCCGCTCTTTTTTGTTCACAAATTTTGCGCCCTGATGGGCCAGACTGGAAGGTGCGTACCGGTTCGCAAGTATGTATCCGCCTTTTTGCAAAAATTCTTCCATTTGAGGCTTTACTGAAGCCCTGTCTAAAGCATATGCCAGCGATGCCAAGTATGGAGAAACCTGGTCGATACTGCCAAACTCACCCCGCAAAAATTTTGCGACTGTTTTGCCATGAAATGAGTTGTAATATTGGGGGAAGTCAAAATATTTGGTGGGTATCTTATTTTTTTTCAGGTATTCCAGTAGCAGTTTTGACTGCGTCCCCTTTCCCGAACCATCCCCGCCATCAATGACGATAAGTTTTCCTTTTCGTTTCTTGAGTTTCTGAATATGTTCCAGATACTCTTTCAATACAAACCGAATATTTTCCTCGGAATAATTTTCAATAGATAAATTTTCAGATGGATTACCCGCCAGCATGGGCGAAATCTTATCATCAGCCTCGGCTTTGAGAAGCGCCAAGACCGGAATATCATGTGTTAAGGCATAGACTATCTCTCCACCTACTCCCACCGCCGCCTCAGTGATTTCGGCGATTACCACATCGGCTGTTTCAATCAGTTTTTTTTGACGGGCAAAAATTTCCTCCGCGCTCCGTTTCTGATCCTGTGCCAGAGTTTTCTTATCGACAATTTGTTTGCCTGAGATAATATGGTGTGTATGCAAGAGGCGCAGGATTTTTTTATAGGAAAGAAATTCATCTTCAGATACATGGGTTGAAGCAGTAAAGTATATATTCAGCATAATAAAAAAGTTACTTCGCTCGCCCACCGGGCAACGATCTTTCTAATATAACATAGGTAAATGTGTATCGATCTGAGAAATGTTCTTCCCGCAATATTTCCCGGTCGAAGGCTGTGTATTCGGGGAAATATGCATCGGCTTCATAGGTACCTTTTACTAAGGTGAGATACAATTTGTCAGCTTGATCAAGCGCTTGTTTATAAATTTCGCCGCCCCCGATAACAAATATCTCAACCGGATCAATTTTTTGGGCCACTGCCAGAGCTTCATCCAAAGAATGAGCCACAGTGCAGCCAACAGGCTTATAACTACGATCACGAGTAATCACGATGTTTACTCTTTTGGGTAATGGCCTGCCAATGGACTCATATGTTTTTCGTCCCATGATAACTGGGTGGCCGGCCGTTATCTGTTTAAACCGTTTTAGATCTTCGGCAATTTGCCATAACAGCTTATTATCTTTCCCGAGCTCCCTATTTTCACCAATGGCAGCGATTATGCTAATCATATATTTAAACAGCCACCGGCGCTTTGATAGCCGGATGTGGATTGTAATTTTCTAAAATAAAGTCTTCAAAGGTAAATGCGTTAATATCTTTTTTCTCCGGGTTTAATTTCATCGTCGGAAAGGGGCGGGGTTCCCGGGAAAGCTGAAGCGCAACCTGCTCCATATGATTGCTGTAAATATGAGCATCTCCAAATGTGTGAACAAACTCACCCACTTCAAGGCCAGTTACTTGAGCCACCATCATCAGAAGAAGTGAATAAGAGGCGATGTTAAATGGTACTCCCAAAAACATATCGGCGCTTCGCTGATATAGTTGGCACGACAATTTACCACGGACCACATAAAATTGGAAGAGACTATGACACGGAGGCAATCCACCCTGCTTCACAATTTCATCAATCTCAGCCGGGTTCCAGGCACTTACGATCAGGCGACGTGAATATGGATTTTTTTTAATTTCTGTAATTAGTTGCTGAATTTGATCTATTTCTTCACCATTCTGATTTTTCCAGTGTCGCCACTGCACACCATATACCGGTCCCAGATCACCATACTGTTTAGCAAACTCCGGATCATCTTTTATCTTCTGAATAAATTCGGACTGTGATAATACCGGGAGTTTTTTATCCTTTTTTTGGGCTTCGTTATAATGTTTATATGGCCATTCATCCCAGATGTGGACATTGTTATCGACTAAATATTTAATATTGGACTCTCCCCTTAAAAACCATAGTAATTCATAAATAATTGCTTTAATAAAAACTTTTTTTGTCGTAAGTAATGGAAATCCTTCCGATACATCGAAACGAATCTGGCGACCAAAGACACTCTTAGTTCCCGTTTTGGTGCGATCATCTTTAAAACTACCGTTTTCCAGAACATCTTGCAGTAAATTCAGATATGCATATTCACCGGATTGTTTCATATAGAAGTAATAAATAATAACGACAAGATGCTTTAATACTACTGTTTCTCGTGCGGGAGATCAAGAATACAAACTGTATGGAACTATACCTTAACCTTTGCCTTTTTTCCAGGAAACGGAAGTTAATAAGGTTGAATACAAATCGTCTTCAACTGTGATTGCCATTTCTTCTAGTTCTTTTTTTGAAGGATTTCGATTCTGAAAGGTAACAAAAGGCAGATCTTCTATAACCGCCAGTGGTGTTTGTTCATTTCCCTCACCCATCGTCAGTACTGCTGCGATTGCGAGTGCATCCATGATATTGGCTTTAGTCATTTTTAAATGTTTACCAAAAATATCCGGTGTTCCAATATAGTTATTGAGAGCAGCAAATCCGCTATGTGCCAATGCAACTCCGGTGGTTCCCCAGCGCAGTGGTGTAGTTTTGCTATCGGTAATCACCACCCCTGCATACTGAAGAGAAAATCGCTGTATTAAATATTCACGAATTGCGTTTGCGGTTTTTTGTGGATCGGCCGGCCAGAGAATAAAATAACCATTGCCATTTGATTCATCTACGCCCGCGGCCGGCACCAACAAATTTCGCTTAATTGTCAGTGTGCTGTTATATTTACTCAATGTTCTTGGGATATATAGTTCTGCTTCCTGCTCGATGACAGTATCACGATCAAACTCGCTCATGGGTAACACGCGCCCTTCACAGATAGATACAATTTTAGAAGTTACCGCTAAGACAGCGTTTTCCGTAAAGGAAGTTACATATGTGTCCAGCACCGTGTTAATGTTTATTTTTCCAGGAGTTAGTTTATCTGTTTTTATTGCAGTAACTTTCATATCGTGATTATACTATGTCTGTATTTTTATTACTTAACCCCAAAAATGAAATCCTAACGTGTTTATGGTATAATTTCTGTTCTGTTTTACAGCATCAGCTCGCTGTAAAACAGAATTCTAATCGGTGTTTGTGATAGATAAATAAGGAGTGTATTATGCCAGTCCCAAAGACGTTTGACCTGCCTGTAGAAGAGGTGGCAGTGAAAGTCCCATGCACAGAATCGATCACTTTTCAACGAGCGCAGACTCAGTTGGCGATGAGTGTACTCAATTTGGCTAAACTCGGAGGCGTGTGGACAGTAAAAATTGCCTACACGATCCCCGACACGAGCCGACAAGAAAAGTCTGTCAAGGTTTATAAAACACAGAAAGGAAGGGTATTTATTTCACTCAAACTAGTATCAACCGAACCGGAGAAAACAATCTACTTCACATAACACCACCCTGTGAGCGTGACAGAGTAAAAACTCATCTGCCACGCTCACCCCCAATACATCTCCCAAATTGCTCCTATCTGATATAATTAAACATATTTAATATGTATAAATGATCCGCAGAAAGCTGATGAATCTTCGTCCGTTTCCTGAGGCACTTTTATAATTCGGTACTTTTATCCAAAGGAGATCATTCATGTATTGGATAGCTGCTATTGCAGTATTACTGCTAATAATTGTCATCGGATTATATTTTTGGAAGGACCCCAATCCTCTGAAACATATAAAAATCAACAATACACAGCCTCCCAATAGTATTATTATGTGTGGGCAAGCTGAAGATATTGCGCGGTTAGCAACACTGATAAAAAAAGAATTACGATTTGGTACAGGAGAAATTCTATCTTCCCAGGAAATTCCTAATCCTTTCAAAGGTGAGGAGAAATGGTGGGAACTCCATCTTAAGATCCTTGCTCAAGAGGATTATCCTCATATACATATGTGGGTTTGGAATGCAAGAAGTTTTTGGTGGTCTCAATATGGAATTAGAATCTACTTTGTCGAAACGTATGTACCGGACAATACATTCCGCGTTGTACCACCAACACGCATTTCTGGTAAGAAAAAATAAACTCAGTTACTTTACCGAATTATAAAGACATCGCTTCTTTCAAGAAGCACCGACCCGTGCCGGCGCCTCACCGGCCGGGTCAACTGTTTTTCTTCTTTACAATATGGTTTCATCCTCTATTCATTAATAAATATATTTAATGGAGATATAATGGAATAATATTTTATTGGGGGGGCATACGAGCGACAATATTAAATTGCCACCCGTATGCTTCGTAACATATAGAAAGTTAAATCGTATTGACCACTTGCAGCCAATAGATCTGTTCTTCCAAAGTTAAACGACTAATAAAATTCTGGGACTTTGGCACGCTAGGCCAGTTCCAAAATTTTAAGCCAAAGGCTTGAAGTTTGACCCATGGCAGCCAGTACAAGCGCCTTAG
>CAZQAU010000055.1:2542-5968 GCA_964591375.1 uncultured Gammaproteobacteria bacterium | reverse complement strand
GCGTCTGGAATAATAATATTTACATTTTTTTTAGTTATTTTAAGCTCATTCTGTAACTGAGTGATTACGGCAGCCTGTTTTTCGATAATAGTATCGTTTATTGAGGAAAAAAAGTAGGGAACAGTCTCTTTTTGCCCCAAATGATCTATCTCAATTTTATTGGATACAATTGAGGCATCACTCATCCTGGTATACAAATCGTTTATTTCTATTGAAAATGAATCATTCATATTTCTACAGTATCTATAAAATTTTTATTGAAGTCAAGATGCGTATAAAATTTATCTAATATTTTTCATTTTAATACGCGTCACATATGATAGTTGTGCTTTTTCTTCCTGTCTTGTACCAGACCCCGAATTAACCTGAAACTGTATAGTCACAACAGGTGATGAATACGTAGCTGTACGGGAACATGTAATGGAAAGATTTGATATAGTAACTGAGGTACTTGTTAAATCAACACTGGCACCTAAAATTTCTGACTGAGATGCTATACGGCCGCTTGAGAGAACATATCTAAACCAGTAATTCGAATTATCTTTAAAATAATTAACAGTCAAATTACTATCTCCGGCAGTATTACATCGTTCAGGTCCGGCTACAGGATCATCATAAATTGCTGCACCATAATTACGAATTGTATTTTCCATTAGAGATAAAGCATAATCACCCTGACGTTTTACTTCAGATAACCTATATAGTTTTATTTGCTGTCTTAAAAGTGAAAAAATAATTCCAAACAGTGCAGGTAACACTATACTTATTGCTCCTATTACAACAATAACTTCTATTAATGTGAAACTTTTTTTTACCTTCATATTATTGCTCCCAAACAGTAAATGTTGAATTGATCGGGACAGAAAATCGTTTCCCGGATTCTTCCCATTGAACTAAAATATTAACGGCAACCTCTGATGTATAACCGGCAACTGTAGTCGGCTGTAATGTAATTGTTCTTTTAAAGAAATTATCTAAACCATAGGGACATGGGTTAGTAGTATCCCAGACATTGGCCGAAGTAAGTGTTTTAACGTTTACACAGTATGGGTTAGGGTTGGTAGCTTTACTTGTAAATGCATTCCAGTCAATATCGCGTTCTGCACTCATCCAGGCAAGTAATTCCTCAGCATATCTGGTTGCTAAGATTTTGTGTTCATTAACTTTAGAAACTCTAATCATATAAGACACAATCGTTGCAGCAGCGACAAAAAACATACTAACAATAGCGGCAAAAATAAGAACCTCAATGAGAGAAAAACCTTTATTATAATTTTGCTTCATGTTTCGTAATAATATTTAACAACCTACTCGGGGAGATTCTGTAACAATACCTACTTTATTTACTGTTATTGTGATGCACTCTGCGTTGGTACTGTTTCTAACAGTAATCGTAGCATCGGATGTAAGCTCTGTTCCAAGCTGTAATACAGGGAAAAAAATATAATTATTCGGCGAATTAAGATTTGCGGAATATGTTAATGAAAAATTATTGGGGACTGTATACTGCTGAAAATCGTTATATGACGCACACTTTGCGGTAGGTTGAGCGGAACTACTACAACATGCGCGTAAGCGATAACTTGCAGCAGAATCAAAAACAAGTTGGTATCCTCTAAATTCATAACACGATGCCGCATTAGTTTCACTGATTGAAGAAGAAGCGGATTTCTGTTTTGCTAATTCTATAAAATCAATTACATGCTTTGCCTCTTTATCTAATTTTTTTTCATTAGTATTAGCATTAAAGTAAGGCAGTGACAAACCAGAGAAGACAATAGTCAACATGATTACTATTATTAGTTCAAGTAAAGTAAAACCTTTCTTCATTATGTAGTTAAAATAATAATACTACTCTTATTTTTCACCATATGGTCCCATACAATAATTGCATGACTGAGTGCCTGCTGCAGTACCACAATCACCTGAGCTGCTGGTACCACCGCTGTATAACAGCGCACATACTGAATAATCAGCTGAATTAATGTATTGATATACATAAACCTGTGTCTTATCAGGATCAACGGGCAGTTTCTGCAGATATATTCCGCTGGCACAACCTGTAGGATCACATATTCCGGTATTTCCGGACGGATAGGGAACTGCAGGTGGGTACGCGTTGTTGTTACTTCTATACTGTTCCACTGCTGCACGAATCAGTTCCACATCGGCCATGCGTCGGCTATCTTTTGCTTTTTTTTGCACTGATGTATATGAAGAAAGTCCAATGGTTGCAATGATAGCAATTATGCCAATAACTACTACCATTTCAAGAATTGTGAACCCTTTTTGTTTATTCATATATAGTAATCCTAATTCAGGCAGTAGGGAAAAGTCAAGGTAATGAACGAAATGTTTTTTTAAAAAAGATGAATACCGAATCAACTGCTAGTTGTGGGTTCAAATTATTACTTAATAGTAAATTTTTCGTCTGAAGTACTTTCTTGATTATATCAACGGTACGCTTATCTCCTATTTTAATACTATTTCTCAGGTAATAAACAAATTCGTCAAATAATAATTCAGCATTCTCACGGGTAATATTGAGAATATCAGGATGAGATAAAAAGCTATAATCTGTGACAGATTCTAACTGAGAAAAGAGTAATCGGGTATTAGGCATTTGTTGTACATTATCATTATCCAGGTGTATGACCTTTGCCCGGGAACGAATGGTTGGTAAAATGCGCTCGGAATTTTTGGCAAGTAATAAAAATATATTTTGTTCATTTTTTTCTTCCAGTGTCTTTAAAAATGCATTCTGGGCTTCTAAGTTTGCAGAATCAAATAAATAACAGACAAAAAGCCGTTTATCATTAATTTTTGTAATAATTTCGTTTTTAATCGATCGTATTTGATCTATAGTAATTTCTGTTTTTAATGGTGCAATTTTATACACATAATATGAAGCAATACCATTCTGTGCTATAAAATCAGAAACGTATTTGTCTAGTTTATCGTTTTTGGAAGACACAATAATCTGCGGGATCATGAATGATAAATTAATATTGATAACCTCTTAATATTGCATTTTACTAAAAACCTTATTATATTGAAATCTATGGCATTTGCACCAAAGTTATTTCTGAGTGTATTGGTAAAAACCGGCGTTTTCGATCAGGCTGCTGCCGATAAATTTGAACTTGAATCATTGCAAAAGAATATTCCGATCGACGAATATCTACTTAATTTTACGACAATTGATAAAAAAGTCATTCTTAAAACTAAGGCTGTTCTTCTTCATGTGCCCTATGTAGATATAGCTAATACTGCAATAGATTCGGAAGCGCTGAGTATAATTCCTGAATCTCTTTCCCGTCGGTATGTGATATTGCCTTACATGTATGATCATGCTCAAAATGAGGTGTATATCGCAACTGCAGATCCTTTAAACCCTAACCTTACAGATTTTTTGTGGAAAAAAAC
>CAZQAU010000055.1:0-2442 GCA_964591375.1 uncultured Gammaproteobacteria bacterium | reverse complement strand
GACGGATTGTTACAGGAAAAACTGTCATTACCCCGTGGACTGCATGAATCACTTGTCTCGCGTATAAAAATTCTTTCTGAAATGAAGATCGATGAAAAACGCGTACCTCAAGATGGAAGATTTGCCTTTAAAATTACAAATGAAGAGGTAGATTTGCGTGTTTCTACACTACCTACAGTAAATGGCGAAAAGATAGTTATGCGTTTACTGAAAAAAACAGGCGGTCTGCCTACATTAAGTGATTTAGGACTCCGCGGCACCCAGTTTAACGATCTGGAAGAGGCTATTAGCAAACCCTATGGAATTATTTTGGTAACTGGACCAACAGGATCAGGTAAAACAACAACTCTCTATTCGATATTAACGCGTCTTAATAAACCGAATATAAATATTTCGACATTGGAAGATCCTGTTGAATACCAAATAGCCGGAATTAACCAGGTACAAATTAATGCTCAAGCAGGGCTTACTTTTGCTACCGGACTGCGTGCTTTTTTACGACAAGATCCAAACATTATTCTTGTCGGTGAAATCCGTGATTCGGAAACTACCCAGCTGGCAATTCAGGCAGCTTTAACAGGACATTTAGTATTTTCTACGCTTCACACTAACGACTCATCCACAGCAATACCGCGTTTAATTGATTTAGGTGGTGAACCTTTTCTCATTGCATCCGTTGTAAATGCTTCAGTAGCCCAACGTATAGTTCGAAAAATATGTGATAACTGTAAAGAATTGTATGAACCGGATCAGGAAATACAAGGAAATATTCGCGAAGTGTTAGGAGATTTATTACCTAAACAATATCGTGAGGGTAAAGCAATGAAACTAGCAAAAGGAAAAGGTTGTAATGAATGTGGAAATACAGGTTATATCGGACGTATAGCTATTTTTGAAGTTTTAAAGATTACTCCTACTATTAATAAAATGATATTACAGGAAAACTCAGCCAAAGAAATTGAAACACAAGCGAAAAAAGAAGGATTGATAGTTATGAAGCAGGATGGATATCTAAAAGTTCTGGAAGGAGTTACCACAATTCAGGAAGTATTACGAGTAGCAGAAGTTTAAAAAAAAAGATACTATATTATTAATTTGAAAACTAAAATTTATGACAATTAAAGATTTATTTAAAAGCACGATTGAAAGGGAAGCTTCAGACCTACATCTTGTCTGTGGTTATTACCCGACACTAAGAATTAATAACGAATTATTTCCTCTTAATGTAGCAGAAATACTTACTCCGGAAAAAGCAGAGAAAATGATCTTCTCGCTTCTTACAGAAGAACAAAAAGAAAATCTTTTATCTAATAAAGAAATCGATCTGGGGTTAGAGTATGAGTCATATCGGTTACGTGCTAATATCTATTACACTAAAAATCAAATTGCAGCGGCATTTCGTGTCATTCCGGCTGCAATTAAAACACTAGATCAGTTGAACCTTCCGAGTGTTTTCAATCGATTCACACAACTTAACCATGGATTGGTACTTATTACAGGGCCCACAGGCGAAGGAAAATCAACAACATTAGCTTCGATGATCAATCAAATCAATGTAAATACAGCAAAACATATTATTACTATCGAAGATCCCATTGAATTTATCTATAAAGACGGCAAATCAATTGTTTCTCAAAGAGAGTTACACTTAGATACACATTCCTGGACAATTGCCCTTAAATCTGTACTTCGAGAAGACCCAGATGTAGTATTAGTAGGGGAGATGAGAGATTATGACACCATTCAAGCGGTACTCACAATTGCAGAAACTGGTCATTTAGTTTTTTCGACTCTCCATACCAGTACCACTCCTGAAGCAGTTAACCGCATTATTGATGTTTTTCCTGCTCACCAACAGAACCAGATAAAAAATCAGCTATCCACTGTATTACAGGCAGTAGTTTCTCAAAGACTAGTTCCAGACATTAATCATAAAGGAAGAGTTCCGGCACTTGAAGTATTAGTAAATACTCCTGCCGTTGGATCAATTATCCGGGAAGGAAAAATCTTTATGCTTGATAACGTACTGGAAACAGAAGAAAAACAAGACATGATACTATTTGAAAAATATTTGTTGAAACTATATAAACAAGGACAAATTAGTAAAGAAACCGCAATGCAGTATGCTATTCGGGCCAATGAAATAAAGAAATTCATATAAATTATGACAATATATAGGTATGCAATTTAAATATCGGGCGTACAAAAATAATAAGATCGTAAATGGAGTAATTGAAGCAGATACTCAGGCTGAAGCTGTAACTTATTTAAAACATAACGGTTTATTTACAATTGAAGTTAAAAAAGTTTCTACAGATAGTTTTTCTTTTCTTAAAATCTTATTTAATCGGGCAAGTTTTGGCGATGTGGTTGATTTAACGCGCCAGCTTTCCATCATGCTCAATGCAGGACTTACCTTAATTGACGCATTTGAAATTTTAA
>CAZQAU010000054.1:3520-6139 GCA_964591375.1 uncultured Gammaproteobacteria bacterium | reverse complement strand
ATTGATCAGTTTATCAACGATGGAAACGCAGTTCCAGCCACTGGTATCGGTTCTGTAAACGGTATTTCAAGCACTGGTAGTGCAGGTAATGTAGCCACCGCTGGCACCATTACAGCTCAGAACAACCAGCCAGCCTGTCCATCGGGCACTGCAACTTGGTTAGGCATCGATACATGTAAATATGGTAATACAGTGCCGCTTGATCCGAATAACAACGTATCACGCACATTCGTAACGAATGCTTCTACAACACCTCCAACAGCCGCCAATGTGGTTGCTCGATATCGTGCAATCATCAGTGGTAGTAATTATGAAATTGGTGTCATGATGGAGTCCACCTCAAATGCTAATAAAATTACTAGTGACGGGGGAGATGATAACGATTTTGTCGAAACTGGTAGTAGTTTGACATTGCTTTAACACGACACTTTTTCTTTATTAACAAAAGCCCATCGGAAGATGGGCTTTTTTATTGCGATAAACTCTTGACTTTACAAAGAATTCTATTGATAATAAAACAATATGTTGAAAACCGCATTAAAAGGATTTACTCTCATGGAACTCCTACTTGTTATTGCAGTACTCGGAATATTAGTGGTAGTACTACTTATTACGATAAATCCACTAGAGGCTCAAAAAAAAACGAGAGATACGAAGAGACTGGCCGATATTAAAACACTTCAGGTACTGATTGTGCAGTATATAGATGACGGGAGAGCTATACCCGCCACAGGCATTGGATCTGCCACTGGTATATCGAGTACAGGAAATGCAGGTAATGTAGCTACTGCAGGGAGTATTACTGCACAAAACAATCAACCCGCGTGTCCTTCCGGCACCGCTACATGGCTTGGTATAGATGTCTGCAAGTATGGTAATACCGTACCTTTAGATCCCAACAATAATGTATCCAGAACTTTTGTTACGGACGCATCTGCAACACCTCCAACAACCGCCAATGTGGTTGCTCGATATCGTGCAATCATCAGCGGCAGTAATTACGAAATCGGTGTTATGATGGAATCTACTTCAAATGCGAATAAAATCACCAGTGAGGGGGGAGATGATAACGACTTCGTAGAAGTAGGAACAGATTTAACTTTGCTCTAATAATATTTCCCTATCTATTTTCAATAGTAACACTAAATGGTATTATTGAAAGGTATGAAAATATCAAAACAGAGTAAAATAAATTTTATATCAGGAATTTTTTATACGACATCGGCTTTATTTATCTTAAAAACAATACTTATTCTACTTTCGTTATTAAAACTCGATAAAACAGTCGGTTCATTTCACGCACCCACATATTATTTCTTAGAGTTTTATTTCTATTTTCTATTTCTTCCCGTACTATTTTCTCTTAGCTCCGTACTGTTTTTCTACTGTGGATTAAAAATCAGAGACCGATCGCCACTTGGCTGGCTTCTTGGATTGATATTTTCTCTGGTAGTACCATTCTCTCTGTGGTATATAGGCAAAATAATTATTGAACCAACTACATTTCATACATTCGGCCCTTGGTGGAAAGATTATACGCTGATTAGCGGAATTATTTTATTTATCTTACTTATTGCTGGAACCAGACTTTTTGAAGAAGAGGGAAAACCAATTAAAAAAAAATTTCGAATATTTATTGCACTCTTTTTCAGTTTAATCTGTCTGCCAACAATCTTTTTTTTATTCTATATACAGTTTAGAATCAAAACACGCGATTATGATTATCCGCGAATTCAAAAACTAGTTAATTACCCTGTATATCGTCCTAATTATTTTCCTGATGGCAGAGTCTATGAAACTAATTTTTTTACGATAAAAAAAGGCATTGCTCCTCCATATACAACCGTTGAGTTTAATGTAAACTTTCCTTTATCAAAAATAATGCAGATACGAAAGAGTGGATTAATATTAGTTAAACAATCAAAAGTAGATACAAAATTCAATGTAGAAAATTTTATAAAACAAAAAACCGAAATGAAGATACCAATCAAAAAGATTAATGTACCGCTACAAAAAGACACAACGTATTTTGCAAACGGAAAATCAAGAAAAGTTATTGTTATACCCACCAAACAAAATACAGTTATATTTATTGATGGATTTTATATAAAAGACACTGAGATCATTAAATTTGCTCAATCATTCCAGTAATACTTTATACTTTTCCTAATTCCTTCAATACTTCCTCATCAGTGGAATTAATGTGATCAAGTATAAACTGGAATGCTTTTTTTGCTTCAACCTGATTACCATATTTTTTAAGCAACTGGCCTTTTAAAAAATAAGAATCCCGGTAATTAGATTTCAACCTTATTGCGTCATTGATTGACTGAATAGACAGATTCTGATATTCCTGCTTCATCTGTTGTTCTTTTTCTTCATCCTCAAGTAGTGAATAAAACAAAGCCTCGCTATAAGGTAACTTAGGATCGGTAGGTGAAATAAGACGTGCTCTTTTTAAATTTTCAATACCGCTTTTAATATATTCAGTATTTAATTCAATTTGATAAAACAAATAATCGTTTTTAACAGTAGTTTTCCAATAATTAATATTGCCAGATGATGCATAAATGGCTTTCTGATTATAATATTCAGATAACTTTAATAAATTATCAGATG
>CAZQAU010000054.1:0-3420 GCA_964591375.1 uncultured Gammaproteobacteria bacterium | reverse complement strand
GCATAAATGGCTTTCTGATTATAATATTCAGATAACTTTAATAAATTATCAGATGTTTTCTTTTCTTTTTGATACGCAGCCACATACGCTAAATTAGCCAGAACATTTGATAACTTATCCTCATAAACATGTTCGTAGTGCATTTGTAATAAACTGTTATACGTTTCAGCAGATTTTTGATAGTTACCACTGCGTGCCTGTTGGTCAGCAATGCTATATTGCACATCAGCCAAAAAGTACTGAAATATGAATAAGAGAATATAGCAGGAGAGTAGCAGGGGAATAATCATAAGTAACTTTCGTCTTAAAGTAACTGTCGTAGCAGTCAAAACACTTTCATTTTCGTCTTCAAGTGAAATAATAATAAATCCTAAAATCAGATAAAAGAAAATATTTACTGTAGTAGTTGAAAATCCAAAAAAATTAGTAACAAGTATTGTTATATAGGATGCAAGAATACAGGTAATGAGCAACGAATTCCTTTTTGACTGAAAAATATTTAACAAACCCACATAGAAAACAGAAATTATCATCAGCGTATAGGTTACAAGTCCAAAATATCCGGTGGTAGCAAAATAGTTTAGAAATTCATTGTGAGCTTTATTATAGAGAAAATCCCATTCTGAAGTTAAATTATGTTCTACAGGTCGTGCAAAATAGTAAGCATAGGCAAATGTTTCCACTCCTGTCCCAAATAATGGATATTTGTTACCTAAATCTATGGCACCACGCCAAACAATTTTACGTATATCGAAAGAGTCTGTTACGTTGGTTGGCGCCTGAATTTTGGCAGCAGATGTACTTTGTAACTGATCATTTAGTGTATCTATACTTTTCTGCGTTGTTATATTCGTAGGGGATTTTAGTAATAACTTATCTATCGCATTATCAATTCGAGAGATTCCTGTACCAAAAAAAACAACACTTACAGACATTAAAATCAAAAATGCTGTGTAAATTTTCAAATCATATAATTTCCACTTCTTTTCTTGCTTTATAAGTAACAATAGAATAGGAAGAATAACAAAACTGATACCTACTGCTCCAAGAGCTGAACGAGATCTGGTAAAAAGAATAGCAGCAAAATTTAATACTAAATAACTGCAGGCTATTATGTTATTCCATGAAAACATATCTTTTTTATTTTTAAGAAGGAAATAGAGTCCTAAAAACAAATTGATAGCTAGATATGCCCCTAACCAGTTAGGTTGTCCCAGTGTGGAGAACATTCGTTCCGACGGTCTAAACTGATCTGTCCAGCAGCTATTGTTCAACTGACCGGTAAATAATTTACAAGATAAATCATATCCAAACTTTCCCGGAAATCCCCATGCAATAACAATAGTCGAAGATACTAAAGATACTTTAAAAAGCCTTTCTAAATTTTTTAAATTAAAATAATGAATAAATACATAAAAGAGTACCATATACGCTATAATGGAAAATAACCCACCGTTAAATCTGCCGTAATAACCGAATAAGGAAGTATGTACATCGATGGAGAAAACTGTAGATAATATTTGTGAAACAAGAAATAATAATAAGGGGACTAAATATAATGCTTTAAATATTACTTTTTTCCCGTATAGGATTATTTCAGTAAGCCATAGTAATCCAACTAAAACAGATATAGAATATATAAATAACATTTTGTTAAACTCAAATAACTCGGATGTGCCCGAATACATTATGAGCGGAGCAGCAAAAAATAGTAGATAATATAGAAATCGCACAAATGAACCTAATTTAGAACTAATGACTTTTGGTTTTTGACTTTTTTGCATATGGTTAATTTTATCCAAAATCTAAAAAAAATCCAGCTACCTTTTATTTCAACTATGAGACTGTACTTTGATTTAGGTACAGATCTTACCCGTATTGCAATCAAAGATAAAGGAATAGTATTAAAAGAACCGACTTATCTTGGATATAACTCGAAAATACATGAATATATTTTTTTTGGACAGGAAGCTAAGACTATTGTCGGTAAAACACCTGACTTTATACGTATCGTCAGGCCAATAATTAATGGAATATTATCAGATTTTGATGCAGAAGTTGCGTTAGTATCTAAATTTATGGATAAATCAGTTCAGCCATATCTGGCTGAATATAAATTTGTTAAACCACCTTTTCATGTCCTAAGCTGTATACCAGCAATTGCGACTGAAATCGAACAAAAAGCAGTCGAAGAAGCACTGATCAAGACAGGCTGCAGCTCAGTATTGCTAATTGAAAAATCGTTAGCAACAGCAGCTGGCTGTGGATTTGATATTTTTTCACATAAACCACGTTTTATTATCGATCTGGGAGCTGGTTTAATTGAACTCAGCATTGTAAGCGGTGGCGGCATCGTAGTTCAGAAGACACTTAAAAATGCAGGTGATCATATGAACAAACTGATAGGCAATTATATGTATTTAAAACATGGAATAGCATTGGGTGAACGAACATGTGAAGATCTTAAAATTGATTTGCTTTCATTTGTAGGTGAAGAAAAGACATCAATGGTTAGGGGAAAATCTCTTGAGACGGGCCTGCCAAAATCTGTTCGTATTAAAACGAGTGATATTAAAGAAGCGCTCCTTAATAGTATTAATACTATAGTTGATTCAGCAAAAGAACTAATTGAAGTATCACCACCTGAAATTGCTGATGAAGTATTTAACAATGGAATAACCTTGACCGGCAATATGGCTAACATATCTGGAATCGATAAATTTATTTCGACAGAACTAAAAATAGACACATATATAGCCGAACATTTTGCAGATGCAACTATTTATGGACTAATGTATTTGGATAAAAATCCGGAACAGATGTATAAGCTCGTTGGGTATCGATAATTTCGCTTCAAAAAATACAGTATGCATTTTAATTTTTTTCAGGTATTATATATCAAGCAAATTTAATAAGAACAAGATTAAATTACGGTTGCTTTTTAAAAAAACGTTATATACAATATAGTTTGCTTGAGCACATTAACAACTAGGCACATACATTGGTTTTATTTTTTTATTTAGTTCGGTAATCGGGTTAGGAAATCCCGCAAGGGAAATCCCAACAATTTTTTTAAGAGTTTGATCCTGGCTCAGGATGAACGCTGGCGGCGTGCCTGAGATATGCAAGTCGAGCGATGTTCCGTAGCAATACGGAATAAAGCGGCGGACGGCTGAGTAACATACAGAAATCTGCCCCTTTCTGGGAGATAGCACCGCGAAAGCGGTGATAATACCCCATGGTCCCACCTTCGGGTGTGTAAAGGACGTAACTGTTCGGAAAGGGATGAGTCTGTATCCTATCAGGTAGTTGGTAGGGTAACGGCCTACCAAGCCTATTACGGGTAGCTGGTCTGAGAGGATGGCCAGCCAGAGGGGGACTGAGACACGGCCCCCACTCCTACGGGAGGCAGCAATCAGG
>CAZQAU010000053.1:0-6183 GCA_964591375.1 uncultured Gammaproteobacteria bacterium | reverse complement strand
TATGAAACCTACTGTAGTTGTGATAGCCCACCCGGACGATGAAACTAACATGGCCGGTACCCTGGCTTTACTCGCCCAAAAACGCGACGTATACATAATTTGTGTAACCAACGGTGACGCCGGAGAGAACCATCATCACAAAAAAGATGCATTACTGATGCTGCTGCGCGAAGACGAACTGCGTGAGTCGGCTCAGATACTGGGTGTCAAACACGTATCTTTCATTGGTTTTAAAGATGGCAGTCTTTCCAATAATCTCTACCACGAAATCGCAAAAAAAATCAAAAACAAACTCGATGAACTTCAGCCAGATACACTTATCACCTTTGAGCCGCGGGGTATAACCGGTCATATCGATCATATCGTGGTCACCATGGCAACAACGTATTTATTCCATCATCTACCGTATATAAAAACATTGAAGTATGTTTGTATGCCGGAAGCACAACGAACGATTGTCGATTCCCTTCCAGATTACTTTATCTATTTTCCACCCGGATATAAAGCCCGGGAAGTCGATGAGGTGGTCGATGTCAGTTCCGTCTGGGATAAAAAAATCGCTGCAATTAGTACCCATATTTCGCAGAAAAATGATGTAGAAAAATTTATCCTACCCGTTCAACAAAACGCTCCTCAAGAAGAATACTTTCTCCGGATTGACAAGTAAGTGTGATATAATATTTATATTATTATAAAGCTCTAAAAGCCCGACCATTCATTATTATATGGTAAATCTAAGAGAAGCAGAATCACGACACAAAGTAGAGATGCAGATAGGGGTTGGCGGAGCAGGAAAATAATATGTCTGAAAAATCACCACTGAGAGAAAAATATGAGAAAGCCAATAATGTATTCCTTGGTCTTGAAGGGGTGGCTGTATTAGCCACGGCTATGTTTCCGCCACTTATGGTTCTTCATGCTCCGGCTGTGCTTGCTTTAGCTGGTGATGCCGCAGGGAGTGCTATCATTGATGCTCAGATGAAAGATTACGATAGAAGTAAAAAAACCGGTAAAAGTTGGATGTTTGGTTTAAATCCGGCCAATGCCAAACATGCTGCCTAAGTGTTATTGCTGTTCCAAAGCTCTCATAATCTTTTCAACCTCCCGGTCATTGATCGCATGATGCGGACCTTTATGAGAAAGCAGGGCACCAGAAAATGTTTTAGGGATATGCATTAACTCATGAATAAGCGTTTTGATTTTTTCCCGTTCCGGCAGTTTATCAAATCGTTTAGAGTTTACTTCAATAATATAATTGGGTTCGATACCAGCTACTTCTTTAAAAAGGCGCGACATTCCCCAGATACGGGCGATTGCACGGGTTTTGGCATCAAAACTGCGAATACAGTGAATATTTTGAGCTTTAATATAGGTAAAATCCAATCGGTTGATTAAAATATCAATTTTTTCTTTTATATCGGGAGCGCGTTCGTATTTCATTATGCAGATTATCTTGAATTTTTGCGTCGGTGTTCAAGAATCAGATTACGGATTAGAGTAGATTTAGTAATCCCTTGTTCGCGTGCAGCCTGATTCAGGAATGCAAGCAGGGAAGGAGTTATAAAGAAATTAAACCGTTTATCAGCCACATTTACTGCGGTATCAAGACAGGTATCGATAACTTTTTCAATATTTTCCTTGTTATAGCTTTGGATAATAAGTTTTTCATCCTGAGAGCCCATGAGAAAGTAGGATGGTTGATGATTTTCTTCAAATAATGCCAGTGTCGGTTTATTTAAATCCAAAGATTTTTGTACCAGATATCCGATTGTAAAACTTTGCTCCGAACATTCAAAGATATTTACATCCGATTCACGCATTTTGCGCAGAGCTTCATTAAACATTTCTTCGTATTTTTTGGAACCTTCTTTTTTTATAGCACCATAGAAATCTTCCGGTTTTTCATTCACGATCGAATCATCAAGGTGTTTATGACCTAATTTATGAATATGATTAAATATACGCGAGTAATATTCACCGTATTTGGATTGTCCTTTGGTTGATGCAGCTAAGTATACTTTCATATCAGATTATTGTTTTAATTTACGTCGATAATCGTTAATAAGATTTCGGATAAATGTCGATTTTGTGACGCCTGCTTCTTTGGAGGCCTGATTTAAATATGTCAGAAGAGAAGGGGATATAAAAAAGTTAAATCGTTTATCGGCGAGTGTTTGTGCTTTTTCCATTGCTTCAGTCAAAAGCGTTTGCAGGTCATCTTCGTGATACTCAATCAGTTGAAACTTCTCGTCCTGAATTCCGGTTAAAAAGGTTGGTTTATGTCCTTTAAGATATAAGGCAACCACAGGTTTATTTGCTTCCAAAGATTTTTGAATCATGTAGCCAATGCCCAGACTGGGAAAGGAGGTTTCGAAAACAGTAATATCAGCTTCTTTGATGTTTTTCAACATGCGGGTATTCTCTTGTACAAATCCGTCGCTACCATCTTTAACCAAACCATCATAGTATTCTTCTGTATTCACAGATATCAAAGAATCGCTTAAATGCTTAAATCCAAGATTTTCTAGCGATTTATATATCGTTTGATGCTGTTTGCCGAAGTTTTTTTTCCCTCGGTGTGAGGCTGTAAAAAATACTTTCATCGAAATGAGTATATCGTATTTATAAATAGAAGTCAACAAAATCGGAATTTTACAGGAAAAATTTTAATCTGAATTTGTGGACCATATGCTATCCCATTCGAGCCAGGGATAGAGACTGAGAGTGAATATACCAATATGGGAAGTGCGGGGAGGAGGAGGTTCATTTGATTTAAACTGAATATCCTGAATACGATCACCAAACTGCAGACAGAGGGCTCTATAATGTGTACTCATATGATATCGATCCGGATTCCCTTCGATGACTATTCGCAAAGGACCGTTTGACTGACCGATTAATTCAGCAAGTTGGGCAATGTCGGTCGCTGGTCCAAAATGAAACTCGTGAGGTTTGTCTTCAGGGAATGGTTTAGTCTTTTTTTCACCACTTTCCCGGGGATATATCTGTTCTTGCAATACCATTAATTTATCAGGATCTGTGTCAGATCCTTTTTTCCAGGCGAATTCTATAATACCGGATCTTCGATGTAGATCAGATAAACGAGTTTGAAGAAATTCGATCTGCATCAGTAAACGGGGTGGAATTTTAATTATTCCATCTTTCGTTACATAGAGATGTTCACCGTTTTTAGTAGCCGATGCGAAGTTTCGCGTATGAACAGAATCTGAATTTACACCAGTACCATCCGGAGGCGACTCAGATTCAGTTGTAATATGAGCCGCTTCAGATGCAGCATTGATAAATACTTCCTGTAGAGTTGGATCAGCATTGTAGTTGATGAGAAAATTGCCCCCCATGTCATGATCTACCAGCTCCTGTATGAGCAATGCCATGCGCGGCATATGGCCGAGGCCTTTGGAGTTGCGGAACATAACACTGCCTTCGTTATAATATGAAGCCATAACTTTCAACATATCCGTTACTAAGGTATCTTTAGTAGTTTTGTGACTTTCATAAAAACCCGCATGAGCCTGAGCTTTGGCATCTTCATCCATCGCTTCATCCGAGGCACTGGAGCGTACGATCAAGTTATCGGGGAGAGTGTTAAGATTTTCAAAAAGAAGTGCAATATCGTCAGGGTCAAGGTTTAGCTGAAGAATTTCATGATGAATCTGAGCACGCAGAGCTTCGCGTTGCATCGGATCGGAGGTTTGATGTAATAGAC
This sequence comes from uncultured Gammaproteobacteria bacterium, assembly GCA_964591375.1. Taxonomy (GTDB): domain Bacteria; phylum Patescibacteriota; class Microgenomatia; order UBA1406; family GWC2-37-13; genus CAYYYG01. The sequence goes on along the minus strand of CAZQAU010000053.1, from coordinate 2,456 downwards.
AGATGCTTTGGTATAAATCAGGGTTGGCTCGCAGTATCATTTCTTCCACCCGTTCGGTAGTTACTTCAATTCCATCGGGAACTTTAATTTCTACAAATGGTTGAGTATCTGTGCTATTTTTACTGGGGCTTGCCAGAAATTCCTGTGCATGTTCCAGACCTTTTGCTTTACCACCTATTAAATCTGCTGGCCTAATACCGCTTCCAACGCGCCTGATTTGAGAGGTTTTTCTAATATGTGTTAATCTGTCGATATAGTCTGCAGTTCGGTTGGTATCAGATACGGCGGCTAGTATAGTTTCTTGATACTGAGGTTTCAATGCGCCCGGCGTATTAATTAGTAAGTCCAGTAATATGCGTCCGCGCGCAGATGAGTAAGGAGGGATTTTAGCCATTTGTGGTTGAATCACTTCAGCAAGAGTGGGGTAGAATGTATCCGACCAAATATCAGGATTTTCAAAAACCAGTTGTCCTAATGTATTAGTAGTATCGCAGACCGAACCATATACTAACTGACTTCCATCTGTGAAGTTAGATTGATCTTTGTGAGACGGAGTGTCTCCTAAGAATCTCATTGTTGCATTCAATTTTCCCGCATCCTGGAGTATAGTTTCTTCTTTACTGTCCGGTGGGGGAGAATGTAATGAGTTTTCAAACTGTGCCACTGCGTTTTGTTCGGGCACCCTTGCGCTAGGTGCCGTGCTATGACGTGATGCCTGATTTTTTTTCCAGAGAGCAAACATAACCTCATCACAACTACGACCGGTTTTCCATGCCACTTCAGAAAGTATTCTTGCCTGGGCAATATTTTCACTCTGAGTTAAAGCCGTATTAACAGCGCCGGCTATAGTTTTCCAGTCCATCGTTTGAGAATCGGTTGTATCGAATATCCTTCGCATAGAGTGGGCGGCAGAATCCAGTAATACTTCAAGATTACTTCTTTGTATATGATTACCGTGTTCTATGACTGCATGTTCGGCTAATTTAACTGGGTCATAGGGAAAATCATTCCGTTTGTTATCGACTACTGCTTCAATCGAATAAAACGGACTGGCAATTCCAAAAGCAAAATTTAACTGGGCCGCTGTTTGAGCAATTTTGTCCACGCCTGTTGATTGCTTGGTTTGTTCATCTTCCTTAAATACCTGAGTTAAAGCCGCATCTGTTTCCAATGACTGTGCCATAACGAATGACATACTCGATTTTAACCGGGCCGGTTGTTCCAGAGAAGTTTCTGTCCAGGAAGATAAAATTTGTTGGGCTTCCTGTGCGTATCGGGCAAGTGCCGGATCATTATCATTAGTCGCCAGTGCTCTGATCGCATCTTCAAATCCGTCTTGTGGATGGGTGTGAATCCATTCTGCTATAGGTTGATGAATTTTTGTATAAATAGAAAGATGTCGTGTTTCCAGAAATGGTAAAAGAGGCAAAGAATATGTTTTAAAAAATCCTTTGTGTTCACCATCAGGCATACGAATAGACACCTCATCCTCCAATCCATTTCTTGCATATGCATTAACTTTTCTACTGCCAAGAGTCGCCAGGTGGCTATATGTTTCATGCAGGGTAAAAACATCTGCAACAGCTTCAGGATTCCTTTCTAGAGAAGTAGTTTTATGTTTATCGATTAGACCATTTCTCGAAACTATATTATGTGGTTGGGCTTCAATAATTGCCATTCGTACACTAAAATTTTAATACAAACTCAATAAAAAAATGCAAATTTTTAGGCAAAAAATATATTATACACCAAAAGTACGTATAAGAGAAGAGTTATAGGATAATTTGCAGACTTTAGATATAAGAAAAAAAACAGATATTTTTACTAAAAAAATATAATATATTTTTTCCACATGGTGTTTTGAAGGGCATTATATATAATTTAAGAAATTTTTATTCTGGCGTGGTACAATAGAAACTGTAAATCTGCACCTATAGCTTAATCGGATAGAGCAGGGGCTTGCGGAGCCTCAGATCCCCGTTCAATTCGGGGTAGGTGCACAAAAGTTAGACGGTAGTCTTGAGTCGGTAGTTTTTATTGTAATAGACAGACTAATGTCTACAGTCTACTGTCTACAAATTACCGACTGAACTCGAAGGGGTATAGTTCAACGGTAGAATAGAGGTCTCCAAAACCTTTGATGGGGGTTCGATTCCCTCTACCCCTGCATTAGAAACTGTTGGCGAAGAATGAGCCTTACAGTTTCTTATGCCCTTCCGAAGTCCGCCATCGGCGAGACGAAGGAGGGCTCACCTCGCCGTAGCTTTTAAGCGAAGCTCGACTACGCTCTTTAAGCTTCGTCGAAGTGAAGTAGACAATAAGTAATCTTCGAAGAAGAGATTCTTGTATAAATCTTCATATGGAAAAATCAATTTGATATACTTCAATTATGAAAATTTATGTAACTCATTCATCTGGATTTGATTATCAAAATGAACTGTATCAACCACTTCGCA
>CAZQAU010000052.1:4742-6481 GCA_964591375.1 uncultured Gammaproteobacteria bacterium | reverse complement strand
TTGGTAAGCCGACGATTCCGATTGAGAGTTGCATGGAGATATTATAGCAGGCTTCTGGGTTTCTTGAAAATCATTAACGTATTTGTCAATTTTCTTGACAATTTTGTCAGACATTTATTGTTGTTTGTTTTTTAAATTATAATGAGTTTACTAATTATAGGCTCGCTGATATATGTTTACCCCAAAAATACAAAAAGCTATAGAGACTGCTGCATATTTGCATCGTAATCAAGTACGGAAAGGAGATCCGCCGCTTCCATATATCACGCATCTTGTAGGTACTATGCTTATTGTTATGCCCTATACAGACGATGAAGATGTTATGTGTGCAGCTTTGCTTCACGATGTGTTGGAAGATATAGCTGAAAGCGACTTTAATAGTCAGGATATGATCCGGGAATTTAGTCAAAAAGTATATGAAATTGTTTCCGGAGTCACGGAAGATACATCTATAAAAGGTTGGAGAAAGATGAAAGAAGCATACATTGAGCATTTAAAATCAGCGTCGAATGAGACACTAATGATCTCGGTGGCAGATAAGATTCATAATGTATCTAATTTAATATCTCTTCATAACAAGATAGGGAACAGTATGTGGAAGAATTTCGATTTCACTGCTGTAGACAATATTTGGTACCACGAATCAGTATTAAAAGTAGCTCAAGATAAGCTGCCAAATGGTTTGTGGGATCAATATAGGAAAGTTATTCAAGAAGCAAAAACTGCATATACAGAAGATATTTAGTAACCTCTTTAATTCATGATTCGTCCTTCAGGATCTCTTTCAATATGATCTTGTTTTTCTTCAAGAGAAGTTAGATATTTTAATAGGTTGGTCTGAGCGGGGCAAGGAATGTCCTCACCACGCTCAGACCGTACCGCGACACCTATCCGAGGAGCTTGGGAAGCGCCTCGAAGAACTCAACAACATTTGGTTTAGCCTTAGCAATTGCCTCAGCAATTTCTTTGGCAAGTCCGCTATCAGACCAATGCAGCAACAATCGGAATAGATTTTCACCGAGTACTTCAAAGTTGAACAAGCGCATTTCAGATTCATGCTGCTGCTCCAACAATGCTCGGTTTTTGAGCATCGTGTAAACGGTACCCACAAAATACTCTGATGATGTTGGTCGATTGATCTCTGCCATCACTTTATTGATGGCTTCATCTAATAACTCTTTGCGTGTCATAATTTTCTCCTTTGTTAAGTGAATGGATACAGCTTTAAACACCATCAGAGATGTTTAAGGTTGTACCCATTCGCAAGGAGAATATTTAAAGGTGCGCGGTATATTTTGGAAGTACCGATGTAGGCAGCAAGTGCCAGATAGATAGCTTCCATATATAAGTATAGTATTAAGACCTATAGTATGTCAATGGGTGGGTTAAATGGTTATTAGGAGGCTCTTATTTAGACTTTTTCCCATATGGTGTCGACTCCTTAGTATCGTGAACTTCTTAAATACTAATTATATTCTTCGTGATAATTGTTATATCAATCTTCCTTTTTCACAGTTATAAATAACCTATTTATAAATTTCATTATTCACTATGTCCAAAGAATTCACACCTGTTTTTCGGCCTACACACGAAGTTCAGACTCATCATGGCAAAGGGCGGTTTGATTATCTGGGAAATAGAGCAGATAATACAACGCAACCCCCCAATGAAGCAGTCATAGATTTACCATTTGATCCCAAAAATCCACCGGTAGCCGAAACACCTTTTAAAGTTATTGG
>CAZQAU010000052.1:2245-4642 GCA_964591375.1 uncultured Gammaproteobacteria bacterium | reverse complement strand
TCAGCCGCCAGTGCGAGCGCCTGGCTGAAGGACACTGATGAGGTTTTCCTGATAAATTCATCGAACAATACATATATTTATCCTCAGTCCATATTAAGTTTTCACCACATTGTGAATGATACGATCGATTCAGTTCCCGTTGCTATTACATACTGCTTACTTTCAGATAGTGATATAGTTTTTGACCGCCGACTCAATGGAAAGACAGTAGAACTGGGTGTTTTGGGACCTTTATATATGGGAAATCTGGTGATGTATGATAAAAAAACTAAGTCTAACTTTTTGCAACTTACTGGTCAGGGATTTAGTGGTAATTTTAAAAATGCTGTCTTAAAACCATATGGAACTATAAAGCGTACTATATGGAAAGATGTAAAAAATTTGAAAAAGCTAAAAGTACTTTCTCCGGAAAGAGAGATCACTTTTTATACAGAATTTTATGAAACGCGTAAAAATGCCTCAGTAGGAATTGGTTCCCTCGCCGCAAAGGATGTTGTATTGGATACCCGATTAAATCCTTTGGAAAAGGGAATAGGGTACATCATGAAAGGTAAATCATATTTTATACCATTATCCACACCACTTGAAAAAACTACCGATAATAAAGCAAGAGAGTATGCAATACGCTCATACTGGTATGTGTGGTCATCCGTCTTTCCTCAAACCACTATTGTGAAGAATTAATCTATCCTTAACACGGACAACCGCTGACAATACACGAATAGGATTTATTAACAGGACTTTCTTTTGAGTAGGGATTGGAATTTTTGTATGTGGTCGGATCAAATGTAACTCCGCGTTTTTGCAGCATTTTCATACACGGGTCTTCACCAGCTGTAACATCCATTAGCTCTGTTTTTGAATTGCAACCCACAGAACACGTGTCGGCCGGGTCATCTTCCGGTTTGATAGGCATAAAAGCGTTACAAAACATTGTCCCTTCCGCTGAACAGCTAATCGTATAGTCCACTATGTTTCCCCAGCAAAGACCGGTTCCTGAAGTGAGAGCCGAAGCAGGAGGAGCGGGGAGTGGTGTTGGCGTAGGGGTAGTCATGGCAAAAGATTGTTGTTTTTGGGCGGTGTCTTCCACAAGATTTGAAGCCGCTGCTGTGTCTTTGATTATTTTATTTAGTATCAAAGTTTTGCGTGCAACACCCGGAAATAAAGTAAAGACACGTACCTGGCTGCCATCACTCGCGGTAGTAGTACCGCTTGTGAGATAGAAAGGAATGTAAAAATTTTGTGGATTTTCCAGACCATAATCGTAGTAGACGAGGGTGACATCATCGATGGTTACTTCCTGGATAGGTTGATTGAGTGTTTTATTTTCAGGAATAATTACCGGATCAATCAGGAGAGAGTCACCAAATTCTTTAATACTATTCTCCAAAGTTTCTCTCGCCGCAGATACCGATTTATTTGGTGTACGTTGTCGGGAAATTAGTTTTGTCAGCTGTCCGTCGGATTTCAATATAATTTCTACCTGATTTGTTACCGTACTTTCTTTTAGTTTGCAGACAGGAGTGCTGCCAGAACCAGCTAATGCAGGTTTGTCCAGTATTTTAAGATTATTCCAGTTTTTTTTATATATAGTCTGATGATCAGCATCTCCTGAATCAGGCTCGGAAATTACTGCATAATCAGTCCGTTTTTTAAATGGGTCCGAAAGTATATATTTAGTTAATAGTTCTTCATTAATTTTCTGGAACTCACCTTTTTTATCCGGATTAACATTCTCTACTGCCTGATGATAGGTAAATGATCCGGAGCCCATTAAAACAGATAAAAAGGCTTTGCTTTCATTATCAGTATAAAAATATTGCGGTGACAGACCATCGGAAGGTAAAGAATAGGTTTGAGAGTGTAAACCAAATAATGATGAAATGCCGGAAGGATCGATTTCTTCGGGTGAAGATTTCAGGGTATATATATTTAGTATCCCAGGGAACTGAGATGGATCACAGATATCGTCAGCGTGTGCTGAAAAGCGGGAAAAAAAAGATCGGGGTTTCTCTGTTAATTTATTTTTTAATGTTTCACCAATTACAAATTTGTATTCTATATAAGGTGTTGCGGTCGGTACAGGTTTACCTTGTTCTTTAAGTCTTTTTTCATAATTTTTTTTCGCTCTATCAATATTTTCTTTATCGGCCATTTGAAACCGGGGCATACGTGTTGGCAGTACACGGGTACTGGTATTCTTAGAAACCTGTGAAGGTATCTTTGCACCGCTATTGATCTGTGTATAGGTTATATATGAATAAAAAGAGATGAGAATAAATAAGAAAAATATAAGCCCGGCTATAAGTCTGGTATACATTATCCGCATAAATTCAGTGTATCAGATATTTTTTTTTTGTAAATATTTAATGTTATCTGGACACAGGAGTATAATAT
>CAZQAU010000052.1:0-2145 GCA_964591375.1 uncultured Gammaproteobacteria bacterium | reverse complement strand
TATATGGTCGAAGAAGGGGAGTATGGCGATTATTATAGTTGGCGACATATTTCCGATATGTTTTCCCAACGATTTGCCCATGAGGTTTGCCGCACCGGAAAAGAAATATATATCGCCGCGCGGGGAGCATCTCCGTTGTGCACATTCCGGATGGTAGAACTTCCACTCCTGCTTAATAGTGATATCACCCATGTGACCACTGTTTTGAGACATCCTCAAAATCCAAAACATTTTTTTGGTAAGAAAATGCCGATCATGGAATGGTATCCGTACCAGCGTGAACAGTGGATGAATTACTGGTTTGAGCAAAAGAATACTTCGAATTTTCGACACGCCGTATGGGAATTACATCTCACTAATTTACAAAGAGATGGTAATCTGTTTTCACTTCCCCAATGGGATAGTACATATGAAGATTATCTGTTTGAAATGGGGCGAAAGCAGTTGGTGGCAAATTATAGTGAATATATTAAGAACTTTGACCCTTCAGTCATGTATTCCTAAATTATAAGGGAAGATACAGGGGGCAATCTGTCCGGACTAACTATATAAGTCCAGACAGATTGCGTAAATTTTTACTACGTTACGTTTTCAAGTAATGAAAGCGTAACGAGTAAAGTGATAAATGTAATGATTAATAATGAAGGGCCTAAGTTGTAACCAACCAGATATCCTTCGATATAATTCATTGCATTCGGATTGAGCGCCGTGGCGGTATTGAAGTCCCGCCCACGTGTTCTATCTGAGAGACCATCCAGAAAACCCATTAAAAACCATTGCATTGTTGTCTCCTTTGCTTATAGGATGATATGCATACTTCGTATGTATTATAGTAAAAAGTAATGTATATTTCATCTTCTCCTAAGATAACTACATAATATGCATAAAACATATGTATAAACATCCTATAATTATCTGTATAATATATGAGCTCATTCCCATACATATCAAAGGAGGACTGTAATGAACTTGTTTTTCAGAAAAAAGGTTTTGATTGTGCGAAGCGTAGGGTTCGAAGAAAATCTTGCCGCAATTCTCGCGGTTGAGATTCAAAAGAAGTATGTATTAAAACTTCTTGATCCCAGCGCGAGCTTCAATAATCCTGTTACTATGTGGTCGTTAGATACAGCGATTGCATATGCCGGCCAATTGGCAGGCATCGTAATCCCGAACAAGAGTGCCCATGATCAGCGGTTAGCGCCGTTGTTTCAGGCAGCACTGAACAAGAAATTTGTTGTATTTGGATCGCGGGCTAAGTTTGGAGCAGTTGAATTTCCAAATACGATTCTGATCCCCGATAAATCGACCGAATGGGAAAGTTTTGCCAGTATGTTGACTGATCAGTTAGATTAATGGATTCAACGGGAATGGAGTCGGAATAGCAGTTCCGAATGAGCAAAATACTGCTCCTGTCGAAGAGAGATCTTTGGAAAAGATATCTGGATTTGCTTCAGATGTATTTTTCAGAATGACACGTAGGTGTTATTTCTCTTCGGCAGGCCCCCAAAGACTTCATTTATACATATTGAATATATATAAATACCCTATAATTTTTGTGAAAATACGATATAATATATCTGCTCATTCCCTATGGAGGTCGATGATGAAGCAACTTTTTTATTTATTTGTGAAAAAAGTTGTCGTACTGGTTTTAAGTAAAGGCTTCGAATCAGAACTCGCAGTCTTAATGGCTTACCAGTTACGAAAGGCAGGATATATAGTCAAGATAATAAATCTTGATGATAATCCAGAAATTGGAGCAGCTTTTAAAGAAAATGATGTATGGAGTCCTACTGGAGCATGGTTAAATGCGAACAAAGTTGTGGCGGTAGTAATACCCAATCAACATGTAGCGAATTATACGGCTCTGGAACCCTTTTTTAATGCGGTGATGGATAAAACATTCCTAGTGTTTGAATCACATTTTCGCATATTCAGACGAAAGTTCTATGGTGTCTTGACCATTCCCAGTGATCGAAGCGAATGGGAGTCATTTGTAGACGAGATAGTAATTTTGTTAGACTAAAAATTTAGCGAAACGGGAATGGAATCGGGATAGCAGTTCCGAATGAGCAAAATACTGCACCTGCCGAAGAGAGATCTTTGGAAAAGATATCTGGATTTGCTTCAGATGTATTTTTCAGA
>CAZQAU010000051.1:0-6747 GCA_964591375.1 uncultured Gammaproteobacteria bacterium | reverse complement strand
GATAAAAAAAATGCTACACTCTCATTATTTTTTTGATTTATTCCGAAATCATAAAATTGCCCAAATAATGATTCTGATCGTACAAAACAACGAGTTTCTTTCGATGTCGGAAAAAAACTTATGGTAATCATCTGAACACCATCTTTTGTTTGTCCCCACTGTCCAGATCTAAATACAAAAATATACTGTTCATCAGAAAAATCTTCATGTAATAGAGACCACGAATGTGCACGGGAAAAACTAATAAGTAAGGATCTAATCGACTCAACTGGTAATGTAGGAATTATCAACTCGGTTTCTCTTAAAGAAGTAATACCACCTCGTTGTAATAAATAACCTATTCCAGGCAATGCTAAAAGTAATATTATGATAAATTCCATACGCTTATACAAACATTATCTTATATTCTGTTTTGCTTAGCAATATTGATTGCAATCCCAATAAGCATGAAAGATGTTAGTGTATGTGAACCACCATAAGAGATAAATGGAAGTGGTACGCCGGTTAACGGAAGAAGATTAACCATTGCTGATAAATTGACAATAATCTGTAAACTAAAAAAAGCAAAAATTCCCCCCGCCAGTAGTTTCCCAAATCGATCATTAGCTTTAGCGCTCACAAGATATAGATAATATATAAATAGAAAAAATGCCGCAATTAATACTAATGCTCCGATAAATCCCACCTCTTCACCGATAATAGCAAATATGGAGTCCGTATGAGCTTCAGGTAGAAAAAGATATTTCTGTCTTGAAGCACCAAATCCTCTACCAAATATTCCCCCCTGAGAAAGAGACACAAGAATCTGATTTATATGATATGTTATACCCAATGGATCTAATGCAGGATTAAAAAAAGCCATAATCCGGCGAAATCGATAAGGAGAAATTTTGGCAAGAAAATAAAATCCGCCAAATGATAAAGGTAAAAAGAATAATAAATAGTGAAGTTCAATGCCCGCTAGAAAATACAGCACCACACTCATTGAAAAAATAATAATGGCTGTTCCCATATCGGGTTGCATAATAATAAGAAGCATTAAAACACACAACAAAGTAAAAAAAGAAAAAAAGCGTTTACGTTCCGGATGAATAAACCAGGCAGATAAATAAATAATTGTAGATACTTTAGCTAATTCAGTAGGTTGTAATTTAAAAAAACCAAGATCTATCCATCGTCTTGCGCCACCGGCGGCATGTCCAAGACTGGGTAACAAAACAATCATCAGAAGAACGATAGTTGTGATCATTGATAAAAATGCAAGATGATAAAGCTTTTTATAATCAAAAAATGAGAAAAAAACCATTAGGAACATTCCAATCATTATCCAGACTGTTTGTAATTTTAGATAATGAAAACTATCGCCACTTTCCGTAAAACTTCTCACCGAGGATGCTTCAAAAACAAAGAATAGTCCAATAACGGCCAATATGGTAGGCAAAACAAAAAGCCATCGATAATAAGTAGATTTGGTCTGAGGAATACGTTGTCTTTGTCTATCTTTTCTCTTCATACCATGACTTTATAATTCATAATTCATTTTTTCTCGCTCAGTGTTTTCACCCATTTTTGAAATTCATTACCTTTGTCTTCGAAGTTTTTCCACAAGGTATAACTTGGAGAAGCAGTAGAAAGGAGACAAATTTTCCCCGCAGCTGTATTGTTGTAAGAAAATCTTACTGCTTGTTCCATTGAGTTTGTATGAAACAGCTGTGGTTTATAATCGGTTCTTTCCGTAATAAGTTTTGCAATAGTCTCTCCACTCGTTGGAAAAAAAACAAGATTTGGTATCTGATGTGTTGCAATTACTTTCACTAAAGTTTTAAAATCATATCCACGATCTTCTCCCCCTAAGATTAATGTGCCAATTTGAGGCAGTGATTCAATGGCTGAGATAGTTGATTCAGGGGCTGTAGAAATAGCATCATCATAAAACATAATACCGCGGTATTCTCCTACTTTTTCTAAACGGTGCGGTAATGGTTTAAATGTACTGATTGCATCGCGAATGATATCATCGCTAATGCCAAGAATACGCGCTACAGTCGCCGCTCCTCTTGCGTTCTCCCGATTATGTTCGCCAAGTAAAGAAACTTCACCTAATGAAAAAGTATTGTCATACGGCACCGCTTTACAAATTGCATTTTCCGCCCATTTCTTTAATGCATCGTAATTTGGATTATAAATCAGATAATCATCTGCGGTTGAATGAGAAAAAATACGTTTCTTAGCTTCATAATAGGTTGGTATATCGCCATGATAATTCATATGCTCTGGAAAAAGACTCGTGATAACTGAGATATGCGGACTATATTGAAGATCTTCAGTCTGATAACTTGAAAGTTCACATACAAATATGTCTTCCTTATCATAAGGTTCTAACGCTTCATTAAGCATCGGATTACCAATATTTCCAACCAGATGTGTACGTCGACCCGCGGTTTGTAGAATATGATGTATTAACGACGAAGTGGTGCTTTTACCTTTAGAGCCGGTGACACCGATTGTATATGCATTTACATTTCCAAAAAAAATATTGGTAGCCGTCGTATAAGGTATGCTAATAAATGATCGGGGAATTCCAGGTGTTTTTATGGCAATATCATAGTCTTTTTGTTTATTGAGATAATCTTTATCAAAAATTTTATCTGCCACGCCAACAATGCATTCTGGCAATTTAGCTTTTAAATATGCCTCTGTAGCCTTCCCCTCTCTGCCATATCCCAGTATTAATACTTTTTTATTGCGAAGTTCAGCTAGCTTCATATGTAATATTGTACTATAGAATCTCTTTCTCCATTTGCGCCACCGTATCCAAATAAGGGAGTATTTCAGATTCAAACATCTTCATTACTGCATCTCCTTTATAGTCCATTCGTTTATATGCAAGGTACAAGGCAAGTTTTGTCTCTTCGTATGTGCCAACACATTCAAAAGGTTTCATCAATTCCAATCCGGCTAATTGTTTAAATAGTATTACTAATGATTCATCAGTGAATAAATTTCTCCCAAATATATTGATTACTTCTTCTTTTGGAAGAAATGCTGCTAGGCCCGCAAATACGAATGCACACTTAGGACATTCTCCACACCATTTTTTTACCACACTTTTTGTGAGTGTAAAATTACGATTACAACTGGAAAAAACAGAAAAATATTGTTTGTACTTTGTGAATTCTTTTAATATTTTCAGTTCTGAATATGGACGAAGTACAGAATAATAATTAACTGAAGTGGATATATTTGTATGAATATATTCAGAAAAAAGTAATTCGAATTCCTTTGACTTACTCCATTGATGATTTATCATTTCTCCCAGATATTCAACATTTCCAACATTGGCACTTGCTTCATTGCTCACAACTATATCTTTATAGTTATATAAAATCGCAGTGAGCACTCCAGTGAATGCATATATAGCTGAAATCGGGATGTGTCCATTATAAGTATCAGGTAATGCATTAAGTTCAAGTAATTTTGGATCAATCATGCGGGTAACTTTTATTGTCTCAATATCAGCAATCTTTGCAACAGTTTTAACTATCTCCGATTCTTTACTTCCATGGAGATTAAATCCCATGATTGATCGTTTCTTTTCTTTTAGCATCTCAATCGCTACAATAGAGTCTTTGCCTCCACCGATCCCAACAAGAGACCTATCTAGTAGCTCAATTATGCGAGAAGTCTGAGGTACATCTTCATAGGGAAATTTAATTAATCCGCGATAATCTATTTTGTTTTTATAAAAAAATTCACCCAGTCCTTTTGAATACACGATATTCCAAAAATCTGCCTGCTTCTGATTGAGCGGTTTCGTTCTAATTCTAATATCAGACGGACAATAAGTTTTCCAGTAACTGATACCCAGAATAAGATGCAGGTTAAATAAAATACTATCAATTAACTCCGGATACATGGTATTCTCTTCAGAAAAGTCTTTAGGAAAAAAAAGTGTTTCTGTAAAGTCTATTCTATCTTTATTTGAAAGATCGATAGAGTATCTAAAATTTGCTTTTTTTTCACTTACATCAAAATTATATGAAGTAAATTCAAAAGATCGCGCTTGAGAAATCATATCTATAATTATACATTACAGGCAATAATCTCGTGAAATTACAAACAAAAAGAAAAAATACAAAATTTCTTTTCTACGATGGATCTTTCAGAGGTATCATCTATTTTTTTTTGCTTAACTGGAGATATGGTCTCTGAAATTGGTACCGGTGATATAAAAATAGTAGGATTAATATATGTGGGTTGTTGAAATGATGTTTTATAATTTCCAATTATAAGATTAAATGTAGGCAGTTCTGTATATTTATCTCCCGATTGAGCTGTCATTATGGCTGTATATGTTTTTCCCGATATCAACTGTCCATTGGGGATATTAATACCATATCGGGATTCATCATTAGCGTGAGTTTTGTATATTTGAGCACAATCAGTACTTTGTTTTACTGAACAACTTACGTCTGCAAGATACAGAGTCACTTCAGCTCCAACATTAGCAATCCCATAAAACTCCGGACTTGTTAAAGTCGTTATGTATTCTTGTTTCATATCTCGTAAGTATGTTGTCGAAATATTTGTTTTTCCGTATCCACTGATGTTCAATATCGCGAGTGGAAAATCGGAATCATTAACTTGTTTACTCATCACAGTCAAGGATCGTGGACCGGCTTCAAACGAATGTCCTGACTTATCAACAGCAACAACTTTCCATACATACGAACCGGAAAGAGACGCTACTTTTGATTGTATTTGAATACTGGAAGATTTATCACTAATAATTCCTTTTACTTTATCCGTTTGAAATGATCCATCCTCTCGATCGACTGGGATATCATCTATATATGTAGACCATGATCCACCGGTTGGTCTTCGAACTTGAATTTGATATTTGAGTAATGTGTTTTTAAGTATATTATGTTGTTTATTTACTGAAAAAGAAAATGAGGGATTAGTATCTGTAAGATAGGCTTTATCCTTTGGTGAATTTAAAGAAAATGGCGTGAAGTATAAATAATTTTCAATAACTGCTCCACCTGTACGCACTCCACGACATACGATAGCAAAACCATCTCCCGTCCAATTATTTTCGGCTGGTTTAAAATCGTAAAAAAATTCTTCTTCCAGTTCATTAAACTCACCATCCGTTGCAATAGCGCCCTGATAATCAGCTCCATTTACCGAACATTCGACACTAGTTATAATGAAGCTCTCATTTCCCGATTTTATAGTGCCGTTTATCCGAGTGTTTCCATTTTTTCCCGAGCTAATATTTCCTCCTAAACTAATTGTTTGTCCTGCGGGCGTCACTGACTGGCTTGAATAATTTATAAACTGATCCACTCCATTTTTATATTCTGCAGCAATCCATGCAGGAGAGCGCACTTTATTTGACATCCTGATTTCATCTAAAATTCCATCAAAATGTCCGAAAGGGACTTGGCTGCCGGAGCCTCTAGCGCCTAGATATAAATTCCAAGGATTATCTAAAGTAGCATTAAGTGATGGAGTCGAAGCAATTTCACTACCGTCAAGATAAAGTTTCAACTGTGAATCTGTACGAACTGCTGAAAGTTTATGCCAACCTCCGATAGGACAAGCATCAGGAACCTGAAAGGCTTGATAATTTGTAGCTGCATTATCTTGGTCTATTTCAAGAGTTACTGTTTTAGATGCTTCGCAACTTAATGAGTAAAAATTTCCATGACTTGTGGTACCACGTTTACCCAGAATATAATCAGAAGTCGCTGTCGAATTGCGACTAAACCAGGCAGAGAAAGTAAAATTGCCTGTACCAAAATCTAAAGAACCGTTTGTTGGATCACTCACATTGATGTAATCGTTTATACCATCAAAACTTTGCGCACCATCAATTTGCCCTGACGATGTTTTGACTGGCTGAGTAGCCGATGTTTTATTTCCGTTATTTCCATTTAAAGTTGAATCGAATATAGTAACTCCTGATTCTTTCATATGCCAGACTCCTACATAACCAGAATTCCAGGTATTAGTCACATTTTGTGCATCGCTGGCAGACCGATTTCCATAATACATATATATTTTATCGGAATTAGAGTTATTGTCTATCTGCGGAACCTTTACCCATATCAATCCCTCTCGTTCTGATTGATTCCATTTTTCGATTTCAAATGATAGTGATGTTTTATTATCTGCGTCAATAAATCTCAAGTCCGATCCGTCAGATTTTGCTTTATCAAATTCAAAATTGGAAGATGTTAACTTTACGAGTATAGGAAAATCTGATAATGTTTCAGAAGATACACCTAAATTTGATGATGTATTGTTAAATACAAGTTCTTTTCTAAAGCTCCATGAATAGTTCCACCATGCACTATCGGCAGCTGAATCACGCACACCGGTACCCGTTGATAATGCATCTGATGATCCTATGTTTGTAATATTCCAACCACTATTATTTCCTGAATCATAACTTCCTGTTGTGACTGAGATTGCTGTTGCGTTTATATTGTTACTATCACGCACATCGACATACTCTATATCACGATTTCCCCGTGGATCGATATTCCATTGTGTTCCGGATGCAGAAGATATCATCGCGAGTATATTTCCAGTTGTTCCTTTTAATCGTAAAGTCCCCAAAATCGTCTGTGTAGATGACGCAGCAAATGTTATAGTACTTGCCGAACTAATGTTCTTTGTGAGATTATAAAATGTAAATGATCCTGAGACAGTCTGATTCAAACCATCAAGTACAAT
>CAZQAU010000050.1:0-6755 GCA_964591375.1 uncultured Gammaproteobacteria bacterium | reverse complement strand
GAGTCACCCGTCCCTGAATCACCCCAGATAGCGAATGTGAATGGTGAAGAATCAGCAGGTGGAGTTTTAAACATATAGCTCTGATCTCCTGCGGGTGAAAGACCGGTACCCTGTGTTAGGACCTGATAATAATATGTAGTATTAGGATTTAATCCTGTTATTTTCACATGATGCAGAAAACCAGGAGCTCCATCAATAGTTTTTTTTCCAACGTCACCGGTAAGTTGCTGTCCATATGTCGCGACCGTTCCGTACTTTACAACTGAATCACCACCGGTATCAGTTTTCCAGGCGATATCCATAGAAGTTGAGGTGGGATTCTGGATGTAAATTCCCCGCTGAAGTGCTACCGCAGAAACAGATTTTGGAGCATAAATTACTACTAATATTAATCCGAACAAGAGTAATGATGGTGTCCCCAAAAAATTTTTTATAAAATTATTTTTTTTCACAAGATTATATTACAACGAAATTCGCTGTATATACTTCAAAATAACTATTGACTCTACGTTTGTCAAGTGATAAATTAAATCTAACTTTCACTTTAATTATATGAGCAAAATTATATTTTTATTTTCATTGTTTTTAGGGCTTACTATCCTATTTATTCAGCAAAAGGCAAATATATCACAAAACACATATAAAACTCAGGCAGCTCCTGCGACTGTAGATATCCAAAGCATACCACTGCTCTCATTTCTTGATGTTGATCAAAGGAATGAAGTAACTAACGCAATTTATGTAACTGCAAATAATGATGTGCTTACTCCGTCAAATTTCGAGATTCCGCATTTTAAATCTATAGTGCTTCGTATTAATGCAGTTGATAAAGACTATTCATTTATACTGAAAGATTTCAATATTCAGGTCAGCATTCCTCAGGGAAAAACAACCGATGTACTTATATCTGGTATGGGTATCGGTGAATATGTTTATGAGTGTGAGACAAGATGTCAGGGCAATATAACAGTAAGAGAAATCGCAGATGAAGAAGATGAAATTTAATTTTCCTTCAACGTATTATTGATTAAATAAGAATCAATTTTTTTTCTTTCTTCATCTGAAACTAACGAACGGATGCGTTTGAGTACACTATGTTCTTCTTCTTCTCTTCCCAGTAGATGTAATGAGCTTGCAAGCATATATAAAGGTTGCTTATCTTGCCATTGATTTATATGTTGACTAAGCAAATGAATCACACGCTTGTGATCTCCAATTTTATAAGCAATAACTGCTCGATTGTAAACCATTGTTAAAGTTGGTTTTTCAATTTGGGATAATAATGACTCAGCTTCTTCCAATTTATTCTGTTCCATTCGCACTCCAGCAAAATTGTTTAATACAGCATATCGATCTATGTAGGCAAAATGGTTATTTATTTTCTGAAGTGAAATCTGATAATGCTTCGCAGCTCTACCTAAATCTTTATTACTATAATAATAATCTCCTAAATACTGATGTGCTTCTAAAAAATCAGAACTACGGTTTACTTCCTTTGAGAACAGCATTAGATCATTTTTAAACTGAAATCCTGAATGAAAAGATGAGATTACACAAATAATTATCCAACTAAATAAAACGTATCTAAAAAGATGTTTGTCAGATAACAGCACTGATAACGCAATACTGAATGGTATTAGCGGCAAATAAGCATAATGAGGCGAAGCAACTCGCGGGACAGGAATGAAATTTAATCCAGCTGAAATAGTAAGTAAAAAACACAATATTATTAATTTTTTATTCGGTTTTGTATGATTTATATATAAAAAAGAGATCAATAAAACTATCAAAAACATAGATATAAGGTTATATAAACTATAAATGGATCTCAATGTAACGACATCGCTAAACGAAGGCTTTAAAGGCAAAATAAGAATAGTTAAAATACGTGTAGTTAATGTAAAACGTAAACTAATCCACTCAGATATACTTAATATAGGCATTTTAGTAGCCCAAATCTGAGGAACTGCACCAAAGCGCATAAACAGATATATAAGTGTAATTAAAATTCCACTTGTCCATATCAAAAGTGTTCTTTTTAAATCGCTTCTTTTGTGAATCTGTCTGTATATGCTGATTTCCCATAAAAAAATAAATCCTGGAATAATTACCAAAGCAGTTTCTTTAGAAAATAATGCCATTAACCAAAAGAATTGTGTTAAAAAAATCTTCATAGTAGATCTTTTATATTTATTTTTGATATAAAAATAGAGTGTGGCCATGGTAAAAAAAATAAATAGTATTTCCTGACGCTGTGTAATGGAACCCACAACTATAATACCTGCGGGATGTACTGTAATAATGAGTGCTGCTATAAATGCTATTCGTTTATTAACTGAAAAAAAAACCTGAAGAAAAAAGAACGCCATTATAGACAATGCAATGTGCAATAGTACATTAGTGAGGTGATACCCCCAGGCTTTTTCTCCATACAATAAATAATCTAAACTGTAACTTAATGTAACAAGAGGACGATAAAAAGCCGTTCTACCAAAGGGAGTTATAAAAGCTTTATATATCTGCTCGAATGGTAATATAGATGTTTTTGATTGAATATCATTATGATCAAGCCATGTAAAATCATTGAAAATATATGAAATATGAGATAGTAATCCCGTAAGCGCTATAACTCCGATAAGAAACAGAGTGTTACGCAATGAATTTATGATGACCTTCATGAATGTATAAACTTCTTTTTTAAATAATTGAATATAGATATTAATAAAAGAGTTAATAAAATGAATCGAAAAATCACCTCCCATAAAGAAATATATGGATTTACTCTATTATTATTATTTGCTTTTTTGATAGTAAGATCTTCCAGCTGTGAAATCGGCTTATATGTATATAAATGTGTTAAATACATCTTTTTTTGAGGTAATTTCCAATAATACTTTCCTTTGCCATCTTTCAGAGAATACTTTTGAGTATCTATCCAGTCAGCATATGCTGTTATGAAACCAGGTATTATTGTTTTATTTTCTGCGAATATAAAAAGTTCAATTTTCATGTTCATAAAATCGATCGGTACTGGCGGGAATTTATTAGCAGACGGTGTCGCGAGTAAATCATCAATGCGGTCGTCTTTGGCTCCCAGTATGGCTTCAGATGAGCTGCCATACGGAAATGATAACGGCGCAAAGTTTGAATCTCTATCTGGCTGTAATGTTGAAAAACGAAGGGGGATAACTGGCTCAGATGTTACGAATGAAACCGATAAAGGCTGTGTATGAGCCCCGCTCATGATCAAACTGTCTGTCGCATCCATTTCCATATGAACAGCATCTACCTGGGCTCCAACAAAATGCCATTTTTTATCAATGTAAGATTTATATAATGTTCTTCCGTTTTTGGGAATAAAAAAGCCTAGTTCATATAACCATTGTTGAATAGCTTTTCCTTTATCTTTGTACGAGAAAACTTGTGGGTTTTTTAAATAGACTGGGTATGTAAATGTTTGAGATGGCTGACTAGTTTCCTCGTATATATCAGGATATAAAATCATATTTAGCCAGTTATTTTTAGCAAACTTTTTTTGAGTTAATTTGTCCATTTGTATAAACGCATCATCTTGAAGTATTTTCACATCAGCTTTCCCGGGAACAGGAATAAGCCAGGCAAAATTGTCGATAATTAATGGATTTATTGCGAAAGTATTTGTCGAAATAATTGTTTCTTTTGTACCGTCTAGAATTACTATACTTCGTGATTCTGTTAGGGCAGTTTGAGGTAATCCGTTAGTTGCAAATGCTCCAGTAGCGAAGGTTATACTTCGAGTTAATAAAAAAAAACTGGA
The DNA here is from genome assembly GCA_964591375.1 of uncultured Gammaproteobacteria bacterium. Taxonomy (GTDB): domain Bacteria; phylum Patescibacteriota; class Microgenomatia; order UBA1406; family GWC2-37-13; genus CAYYYG01. The sequence continues at coordinate 2,959 of CAZQAU010000050.1, read as the reverse complement.
GACGATTAATAATGCTGAAATATACTTCCTCATAATTTAATCAATAAGATAATACCCAGTATTGTAACAACAACTGCTGAAATAATTCCGAGATAATGCTCTATTCGATTAAGCCTTTCAAATCTTTGAAATACTTTTTTTTGTGCAGTAATTGCCAACATTCCCGATACCGTTAACGCTGCAGATAATCCAATGCTAAATGTAAGTAGGATTAATAAACCAAAGATTATTTTTTGTAAGGATACAGCGACCAATAAAATAGCCAGGGCGTCGACACAGGGGACTATACCTCCTGAAATTCCAAAAGCAAGTAAATGTTTGAATGTTAACGGTTTATTTTGAAGTTTTGTATGTTCATGCAAAATATTTCTGTCTTCAATTAAATATTTTATTCTTTGTAATAATAAAGACAGTCCAAATCCTACAATTAGCATACCGGAAATCAGATTTAAAGATTTAATAATAGTTGCCGGCACAATATAGGCGCTCAAAAATAGTGTAATGGCACCTAAAATAAAAACGCTTGCGGTGTGAGTAACGGTAATTATTACGCCGAGATAGACTGCATGAATAAGAGTACCTTTTGAACCGACAAGATAACCGGCCGTTATAGCCTTCCCATGTCCGGGAGTTAAAGCATGAATAGCACCGAGAATTAATGCAGTAAATAATGCGTAAACTTGCAAATTAAAAGAAACATTTTCGCTTTTAATATATGTATTTAGAAATGAAGATACAGCATCCGTTGCTTTTATACCAGGGACTGCGCTACTCATGCCTGTTCCTTTTTTTAGAGAAATGTAAAGAGAATTTGACGTTCTTTTTTTGATAGTTTCGATTGCTATTTGATCGCTACCTTCTACCTTTATATCGATTTGTGACAAAACTTTATCTTTGCCTTTGTAAAAATACTCGATATGTGTTGGTGGTTTTATAAAATGTTTTGATTCAAAAACTATAATAACCTTAGCCGGCTTGACAGAAAAAAAATCGTAGTATTCTGGAAACGTTAAAGCAGAAGGAACAAATTCACTTTTTATATTTTCAAATACAAGCCAGGATGACTGTCTACCTTTTTTCATCCATATCAACTGTTCTTCTGAAGTTATCAGTCGATCTTTATTTGTATCTATACTATCCCATATACGTGTTTTATCTAGAGCATAAAATGTTAAATCTATGTTTAAAATGATCTTGTCAGATTTGACTGTTATAATTTGCTTTTGATCATATGTTTTTATTCCATCGATTTCATCTATAGGATGAGCATAAACAAAAAGTGGCATTATCAGAATGCTCAAAAGCAGTAGTAATGTAGATTTCATTGCATAGTGTAGAATTAAAAATATATAGCATCATATCAAATTTATTAACCACATGAAAGTAATTTCCATTATTGTTCCTGTCTACAATGAAGAAAAAACTATCGCAAAAATACTTGATAAACTCATCAAGCAAAAAATAAACGGATGGGAAAAAGAAATTATTGTGATAAACGACGGATCAACTGATGGGACAGCGACAGTTCTTAAAAAGTACGAAAAAGAAATTATTACGCTTCACCAAAAAAATCAGGGCAGAGGAAAAGCAGTGCGGGTCGGAATAAACCATGCAAAAGGTAATGCAATTATTTTTCAGGATGCGGATCTTGAATACTCTCCAGAAGACTTACCTGATCTATTAAGTAGTTTAATCCTTCCCGATACACCAGTGGTATATGGTAACCGTATGCAACGAAATAATAGTAAAGGATACTTTACGCACTACATGGGAAATAAGCTGATAACGCGGGTAGCTAATATCTTATTTAACAAAAATCTTCATGACATTTATACGGGATATAAACTATTTGATGCGGCTTTGCTAAAATCAATAGACATACAAAGTAATGGATTTGAATTTGAAGCAGAAATCACAGCGATAATTCTCAAAAAAGATATTTCCATTAAAGAAGTTCCCATACGTTATTACCCCAGAACGTATAAAGAAGGTAAAAAAATATTTTATACTGACGGTATCATTGGTGTATGGACATTATTGAAGCATCGTTTCTTCGTCATATAATGTATATATAATAGAGGATTGTATAACATGAAGACTGAAAGTGAATGTTTGCAATAAATAATATAGAGAAAACAGGGATTGAATGATATAATTTTCAAATAGCGCGCGTAGTTTAATGGTAAAACAGTTCTCTGATAAAGAACAGAGCGATAGTTCGATTCTATCCGCGCGCACAGATAGACAGAAGACTTTAGTCTGTAGACAGTAGTTTTAATCTACAGCCTACCGTCTTGAGACTACTGACTAACATCGGCCGCTTAGCTCAGTTGGCTAGAGCGCTGCGTTTACATCGCATAGGTCGGGGGTTCAAGTCCCTCAGCGGCCACACTATTTTTTATATCAAAGAAGATGAGCGGCGTGAAATCATCTTCCCCATCAGTTTATAATATTGATCGCTTGATCAATCCGCGCCTCAATATTTTTTCAGTCCCTTCATACTCTTCCATCCTTTCCTTATACACAAAGGTTACTTTACAATGAATTTGATCATCATCACGATCTCCATTATTGAGATCTACAACTGATGCCCAAATATCGGCAATTACAACATACCTATTTCCAAACGGTTTATAGCTTATCCATTGTGCCCTTACAAGACCGTACCGCATCAACATATATATGTTTAAGCCAATACGCCATGAAACAAATATAACGATGCATGATACGAGAGCTAACATTACGTATTGCATGGAAGACTCCTTTTACACGCCGCTTTTAAAATACCTATCTCGTCACGCCCGAGATAAGCATTAATCGCGGTTGACGAAACAGGCTCAAATTATATCAAACTTCAGGTATATACAGTATTATTTAAAATTTGCATTTTTCCTCCATACACCTTAAACTATTCTTTTAAAATATGATACTCATTCCAAAAGACTCCTGGGAAGTTAGA
>CAZQAU010000049.1:0-6841 GCA_964591375.1 uncultured Gammaproteobacteria bacterium | reverse complement strand
AATTTTTAAAGTACATTAGGGTCGTGCTGGTTTTCCAGCACGACCCTAATCATTTCCCGTATCTACTTTTTAATTCTTTTCTTGGGGAAAACAATATCCCCCAATTCATTCTCCACTGCTTTGGCATGGCTATCGAGTTTGCCGGCCGCGGCGAACGCGATACCCACCAGACACATGATTACAAAAAAAGCTATTAATAACCACAACATACAGTTCTCCTTTACTCATTCTTGTTATTCGTAGGAAACGATTCCAAGACAATAAAATACATACTTAAACTATGCTATTATATCTTAAAATAAGATGAACTACATACTTTATATGTATAATTGTCTTGGCATTTCTCCCACTAATCCGAATTGTTATAGTGCTCGATCCTTTAAAAAATCTTGCTGTTCCAAAGAAGCAACCCCAGCCAAAACCAACTTTTTTCCGCAAACGCAGTATCCGGAGAGATTGAAATTAATCTGTTTTTCACATATCGTTGAGAAACCAACTGATCTGCAAATTTTCTATTTTTTACCGTCCATAGTGAAAGTAACGCCGTCTGCGACTCAGTACTCGTATTACACACATACTTTTCCTTTTCATACGTAACAATAGAACACAAATTTCCTTTTTTCCATTCTTCGTCAAAAATATTGGTTACAAATAAAAAGTCCTTCGCCTGTTTATTATTATGAAGCACGGCATCGACCGCCACATTCCAGTAAATTTGGTAGGTATCATTCACAAAATCTGTCTCATAATATGTGGGCAATCCAAGATCTATTTTATTGCTCGATTTTACTACAACAGCACCTTCAGCTGGTAAAAATATATTTGTATTTTTATGTAATTCTGGACCGGAAATTCGTTTCAAAAGTTCATAACTGTCGGCCGCCAATTTCGTCCAGTTATGTGCTGTATCATACCGTGCAAACTCCCGATATGCATATGGTTTAATCGCAGCAGTTTTTATGCGAACTTCCCCAACCGGAGTCGATTTGGTATCAGCAGTTATTAATAGTTTACCTTCAACACTGGCGACATTTTGCTCCCATAAATCACCCGCAATTAAAGTACCTTCCCGTGTATAGGCACTATTCTGCCACTCTTTTCCGGCTCTCAGCAGGGCATATGCAATATCAGTTTCAGCGCCTGTCGAAGCCGTTTCGTCCGTTAATGTCACTTCTTTTTTCTGTGGATCCACCGCAAACGCACGCACAAACAAATTATCGTTTTCATGTTGCAGATATGTCTTGTTAAAATCCCAGACAGTATCGAAGGTCGCTTTATCTCCAGCCCAGAATGCCTGAAGCAATGCCTGTGCCTGAAACTCAATCGTTTCCTTACCGGCATTGGCAACATACCCGTCTTTATAGAGTGATTTTAAGTAGTCGTTATAGAAAGGAATAAGGCTTGAGGACACTACAAGCTCCGGTGAAAGTAAATCACGATTTACTTCAGACATAACAAAGGTTGTTTTATCCATCTGGGCATAGATCGTGTCCGGATTCCAGTTTTTTATATCGGCATTCAGAGAAGGAACTGCTTTTACACTATAATCACGGGAAGCTGCATATGTGACCACCGCTTCCGGGTTGAGTTTATAAAGCCGTTCGCGATCGTTTTCCACTACCTTTGTATAATATTTGAGAAACTCTTCCGAATGTCCATAACGACCAGATATTTTTTCATTAAATTTGGCCCAGTTTCCATTGATATCGCTGCCCGGATTGTACATGACTACCCATTTGGCAAATAGCCAGGGCCGCTCCAAAACCTGATCAAAATACTTATAGTTACTTTCATGAATATAATTTTTAAGAGGTACATGTGCCTCCACCGCAATAAAATCGTGCAAAGCCCGCGTCATAAAAATTTTTCCACCATCATAATGATTTTGCAAATATGTCGAAACTTCTGCCTGATCATGCGATGGATACCCTTGTGCAGAGTCTTTTACCAGCGCATAATTATCGATAAACGCTTCCTGTATAAGCCAACCGGCATTCCAGATCACTAAAAAGGAAGTCACTACTCCCAGAAGAAACAGGTTTACCTTATATCCATACTGAATTTTTTTGGCTTCCTGAAGGATAGGTGAAAGCGCTAAAATGATCGTCACAATTACAAAGCCCACCCAATATAAACCGTACCGTTCATTAAAAAATACACCATAGGGAAATAATTCCGGCACATAAATGATGGCATTACCACGAATTAGAGCCACTAAATCAAATAAAAATGGACTCCCTAAAACAGCCAGTGCTGTAAGCACTTTATAGCCATATTTACCGGCTTCCCCCAGTCTTCCCCATCGGGCCACCAAACCCAATCCCAAAACCAGGATACTGAATAACGATAACAATACCATCGGCTGACCTAGGACATGATAGGAGGCATAGATGAGATAAATAAACGAGTTTATCAGATTGTGTTCTGTTGGAAGGATATAATCACGCTGCTGATTGAACGCCGACCACTGACTGTTGGCAAAAGATAGAATATTGCCACCATAAATATAACCATAGCCAAAAATAAACAGCACACCCAATACGCCTAAAATGCCAAAAATTATGCCAATAGCTTCTATTTCATGATAATTTTTATTCCGTCGTACCTGATATAAAATAACAATCAATAATGAAATCGGAATTAAGAATAATCCTTCAAAACGGGAAATAGTAGTCAGCGAAACAAAAATGCCCGAGACAATTAAAGTACGCAGTTTCTGATCTTCGATCCACTGCAGAAGGAAATACGCGCTCCCAAATAAAAAGGCCAGATACAGAACTTCCATCATCGGAGTCGCTGTGTAGTACAAAATGAACGGATTTAAGATAAAAAGCAGTACCGCCCAAAAGCTCAAAATATAATTGTAATGACTTAGCTTGAGACAGATTCTATATAAAAAAATAGCTGCCGCAATCAAAGAGGGCGCCAAAACAACATATCCGGCCAAACCGGTCTGATACAAGGAATCAAAATATGCATAGGGGGCCATAAAGATATGCAGCAGTGGCGGCCAAAAACCAATCTGGCTTATACCAGGCGTCAAACTGTCAAAAAACTGTCGCGAAAGGTTTAAGTGTGAATTCTGATCGACAAGTGCCTTCATCATCCCTATAGTAAACACACGCCAGGTAATGATGCCACTGACTAGAAATGCCAGTATCGCCAGGGCAGTCTCAAAATATTTTGTCTCAATAATATAAATTTTTTTATTCATGACTTCCCCTTAGTAACTTTAAATTCTACCCATCATCAGTGACCTGCGTCTTTTCAGAGAATAAACAGGTGTGAAATTTTTGGGTGGCTGTGTTTTCACTCGTGCGGCATGACGAGTTTTCTCCCAATGATGAGGCTTCATAACAATCTGAATTGCAGCCCGAATGGTAGCTACAGATAAAAGTAACCAGTAGACGGGTGAGAACAGTGACCATTTAACCAGCTTCATTCTCCCCCGCTGGTATGAGCCGATGAGATTGAGATAGGTAAATATAAAATTTCCCAGTACAAATGAAATAAATGAAACTGTCAAAATTACACCCGGGAATATTTTCTGAATCAGTGGTGAATGGGTAGTCAGCCAGCCCACCAATAGAATCCAATATAAAATGTTGGATATATTAATCAGTACCGAACCCGGTACTATCATCAAAAAGGCAAGAAAATATTTCAAACCGCCGATTTCTTTCATAAACCGTAATGGATGGCGTAAATGAACAATACTTGTCTGAATAAATCCTTTCATCCAGCGTGTGCGCTGCATCGCCCAGGTAACCACGGTATCGGTAGCTTCTTCCCGGCTTACCGAATCCAAAATACCTACTCGGTATCCCATACGATACATCCGGATTCCCATATCACAGTCTTCCGCGACATTATACGGATCCCATCCACCGGAGAGTCTTAACGCATGAGTTCGGAAATGTACGCTGTGTCCCGATAATGGAATAGGAAAACGGAGCGCCTGAAGGCCCGGTAAAAATAAGTCATAGTAGAAAGAAAACTCGGCATTAAAAAGTTTGGTGAGCAGATTATGATCGGCATTGTAATGATCCAGTCTCGTCTGAAAAGCGGCAAACTGCGGATATTCTTTAAAAGCCAAATATGCTTTTTTTAGCTGATCGGCATCGGGAATGATTTCGGCATCATAGATGACAACATACTCGCCTTTTATCTCATGAAACGCGACATTGAGAGCTTTTGGCTTGGTTTTCGGTGTCACATTAGGCAAAGTTACAATTCTAAAATATGCCGGCGGATGAGCTCTTTCGATCGCCTGGCGGGTTTCATGGTCATATTGTTCCAAAGTAATCAGCACTTCCAGTTTATTTTTTGGATAATCCAGTGCTGTCAGAGCCGCAATGATCTGCGGTATGACAGCTGCTTCGTTATACAAAGGCACTAAAATAGTATAAAACGGCAGTTCCTGGTCTTGTATAGCCCTAATTTGATACCGCGGAAAATCGATAAGTTTCACATTGACTGCTTTATATACAACATACAACTTAAAAATCATGAGCGACATATAGAAGAGCGATATTAAGCCGGAGATAGATACCAGTGCCGGAATACCAAAAAGTTGCTTGACAAGCAATACCAGTGCGACCAAAGCTGCGATCAAAAATATAACAAAGGTAATGCTTTCCAGATATAAATGGCGACGGACACTGAAAATTTCCGGTAAGAAAAGGTAATCAAGCTTATTTTCGAAGTTAAGCGAACGGCTTTCCGAATGGTGCGGATGATCCAGGAATTTGATTATTTTTTTGAACATATATATGATATAAATTTAGGTTATTCTATAGGACTAAATATTATACCACATGAATATTGAATTTTCTAACCTTATAAGATCCGATAAATTACTTTGTATATTTGTTATAGGAACATTGCTATTGATAATTTACTATTTTTTGATATAGTTAGTAATACATATTTTTTGTATATTAAATGACTGAACAATCGGTTGTTTCGCCAGATTATGGTACTGAACAAAGTACCGAGTCAACCCGCTGGAAGGAAAAGCTGACTAACGTACAATTTTCCCATCGTCTTTTACAAGGGTTTCCTGCTTTGATGGCTGAGTTTCTTGACGGAGAAGGACAGGAAATTGAAACTGAGCTCAAACATGCCGTCGAACTAACAGAACAGTTATATGGTCATGACCCGGAGCAGTTGCAGGATCTTTACAAATATCTTACTTTAGGATGCGTTTTTACTCAAAATCGATTTAAGAAAAAAAAAGATAATTCAGAAGTCAGAGAGTCTCCCCGACGCAAATTCGAGACTAAGACTATTAAACGCTACAATAATGAAACAGGGATTGAAGAAGATATAGTTATTAATCCCCCGTCTTTTATCCACCCACTCCGTGCCTATATCAAAAGTTTAGAGTTGCGGGCCCACTCCTCCGTCTCCAAAGCCGCCCCGATACACGATATATATGAAGATGGCCGCATGATAATCGACGATGAAGAAGTTGCAGGGGAAAAAATTCTCGCTATTATTCGGGAAGAATTTGCTACTGACGCAGGCGCAGATGTATCACTTCTTGTTGAAGCCGTATCGAAATATGAACAAATACCAAATGACATAGAAGGAGAAATAAAGAACCATTTCTTTTATAGAGCGATTGTCAATAATGTATTACTTCATCTGCACCGAAATAATATCGATGCCCTGGAAATAGCGAAGTACGAAGAATCGATATTGAAGGCCATTTCATCAGTGGTGAAGCTCCAGCTCACCTTATTGGAAAACACCCAGGACGAAGAAGATTATCTTCATAAACTGGCTCGTGCATTTTTACTGAAATCGATCGATATCAACGACAATCTTGCCTCACCAGGGACTCGCCCACCCATTCTCCTGCGCGACCGGATGTTTGCCACAATTCAACGGCTGATGCACTCCCCGCTTGCCGATGAAATGATGACGAATATGGCTCTTCAGGAAGATGACCCGTTATTTGCAGGAAGAAATTTGGCCGATATTGTTACTTCATTAACAGTCGAGGAAAAAAAGCGCCTTGAACAGGAAGCAATGCAAAGTATGTATGATATTTATGGCATCAGAGTGGAACCTTCCAAATTACACGCTGGTTTGCGCATTCCCTTTCGTGATGAAGGTGATACCACTCCGGCTCCGCAAATTATTATCCGCTGTAAAAAATCAGAGATCGAACAGATGCGAGGGCACCTGCATACTATGAACGGGATTGCTTCCTTGAGCCGTCTGACCAACAAATCACAGGAAGAACTGGCGACATTTGTTCCTTATAACGGAGTGCTTGAGAATATTGTTAATATATTAGGTCGTGACGGCATCATGATAAAAGTTCAGCATGAAGGAAACACCAAACTTTACATTCGTGTTATAGAAGATAAGCCAACCTATATGGAGTATGCTCAACGTAGTCACCCGCGTAATCGCAAAGCTCCGGAAGCTAAGCTATTCAGCCGCCTCTTTGTAAATCCGGATGACCGAATGAGTATGGTGCGCTCACTTCTGAATTCCCGTGCTGGTCTCACCTTCGATCCCGAATCCCTTATGCTCGATCCGGATACGGTGATTTTTACCTCCCCACACGGTGTGATGAGTTGTCGCAAGAGTGATTTTAGTTCGCATGAGGCGATGGTAGAACGTGCTTGTGAACGGTTAAAAGTAAATAAGAAGCGCTGTAAACCGTATCATATCTTAACTCATGCAGAAGGTAATTTAGATAATCCGTATGAACTGCATGTCTACATGCTGGATCGTTATTCTACGTAAAAAGAATGATTCCTCTCGTAGCCGAGTATACGAGAGGAATTGTTTAATTAGACGTAAATGCTAATTCCACTGATGT
>CAZQAU010000048.1:0-7449 GCA_964591375.1 uncultured Gammaproteobacteria bacterium | reverse complement strand
ATGAGTGGCCTAATTTTCAAAATATGAAGTTCCGTCTCACCGTTATAATGGTCCCTCAGGGCCAATCCTTCTCCGGCTGGCAAAACTACCCGTAAAAATCTATAAGGATACACATATGTTTCCCTCGACAAGATGAGCCAGAATCATATAGAGACGCGATTAATCGTATTTCTACAATTCATGATTACATAAATATATTGGTACTGCCATTCATCGATTATGTGCCGTAAAAGAAATCATTTTTGTATTTATAGTATGATATATTGGTAATATGCGGCGCTATTGGATCGTATTCTATTTGATACTTATTTCAATGCTTACTGGTGTATTTAATGGACCAGTCCAAGCCCAACAAAATACCTGGCAGTATTCAGATCGGCGCTTTCGTGTACCCGTAACAATTACCGCTTCACAAACAGAACTACAAAATAAAACAACCGAATTTCCCATTAATTTCTCTCAACTGTTGCAAACACAGGGACAATCAACTGGTTTTAGTGAAAACTCAGTTCGAGTCAGTGAAGTCGATGCCAATGGCGGAATGAAAACTCAATCAGTGGTTTTTCAGTTTGATCACGATGGGGGTTACTCGCCCACGAATGCACGGGGAACATTTATCCTCTATCTTGATGGGGTGACAACACCACAGGCATCCCGCTATTTTCATATTTACTTTGATACAACAGCTGGTACCTATACTGCACCACAATTTACCCCTCCCGTAAGTCTTACCGATAATGTTCAGTATGAAGGACAAACGAGCGTGAAAATTTCAACCGTTACCGCTGAATATACCTATCACAAACAAGGTGCCGGCTTTGCCAGTATTAAAGATAGCACCGGTGCCGATTGGTTAGGATATCATCCCACCGGTGGTGCGGGAGGTAATTATCGTGGTATTCCTAATATGGTTCACCCGGAAAGTGGATTTCACCCTGGGGCGACTACCGGATCGACACAAATAGAATCGAACGGACCTTTAAAAGTTTCTCTGTATTCTCAGACCACAGATAATGCATGGAAAGGACGCTGGGAGATTTATCCGACGTACGCCAAAATGACTATGATTGCAGCCGGTCATTCATATTGGTTTTTGTATGAAGGTACACCAGGCGGTAGTTTTGAAGGAACACGTGACTATTATGTTACGTCGGCCAATCAACGCTTTGCTGCAAGCTCCAGTCGCGCCACCGATCTCCCCACTCCGGAATGGCTCTATTTCGGTGACGATTCTATAAACAAGGTTTTGTTTTTACATCACACGACAGATGATTCTGGTATTGATGCCTACAAACAAATGAACAATCAAATGACCGTATTTGGATTCGGTCGCGATGATTTGAATAAATATTTAACGGCTACTCCTGATACGTTTTATATTGGTATCGTAAATGACAAAACGTATCCGAACGTGAAAAAAGAAATCGAGTCAGCGGCAGCAACTGTGTATGGTGCGGTGGGACCGGTACAAACAAATTCCGGTACCTCTCCCACTGCTCCGGTAACCATTACCAACACACCGTCTCCTACCAATACACTCACTCCCACAATTCCGGTCACTATTTCACCCACGCTCCCCGGATGTTCACAAAAATCACAGGGCGATGCCAACTGTAACAATATCGTCAATCTGGAAGATTTTGAAATCTGGCGAAAAGAATTTACTGGTGTACTCAATACAAAGACCGCGGATTTCAACGCTTCCGGTGAAGTAAACATCACCGATTTTGAGTCGTGGAGACGGACATTCATGGCATAGTGTGTTGCCATTTATATATATAATAAAAATATCATCATGAAACAATCACTCATATATTATTTCTTAATTGCACTGGCCCTGTTCGCTCCTTCCGCCGCCTATGCGGTACCCGCCTTTCCGACTGCGGAAGGATTTGGTGCTCAGTCACTCGGAGGTCGCGGTGGGAAAGTAATTCAGATAACAAATCTTAATGGTTCTGGAGCCGGGAGCTTTCGCGAATGTGCCAATGCTTCAGGTGCACGCACGTGTGTATTTCGTGTTAATGGTACGATTAATCTGGGAGGAGAACTCATTATTTCGCAACCATATCTGACAGTAGCAGGCCAGACAGCGCCCGGTGATGGTGTTACTTTTACCGGTGGGACAATCAGTATCCAAACTCACAATGTAGTTATGCGCTATATTCGTACTCGAGGTTCGATTGATGGTATTAATATGCTTACTCCCAACGCACATGATATTGTCCTTGATCATGTTACTTCCACATGGGGTGCGGATGAAAATATGTCGACGTATACCGGAGATAGCACGCGCGTGAGAAATGTATCAATTCAATGGTCGATCCTTGCTGAAGGACTGACTCCTCACAGTAAAGGGCTGCTCCTTGGATATGCTACCGATATTTCGGTACATCATAATTTATTTGCCCACAATGATGAACGCAGCCCCCGTTGTCAGGTAGGAAATATTGATATTGTTAATAACGTAATTTACAACTATGGCGCATCCAATGGCTGGTGCGATACGAAACATGGTGCCGTACAGGTCAACTACATTGGCAACTACACAAAAAAAGGCCCCAATAGTGTTGACAAAAAAGAGATGCAGGCAGATTCCACGGGGTACTCAATCAGTGTCTATGCCAAAGGCAATATTGGTCCCAACCGTACTACCGACAGTGGCGATGAATGGACAGTTGTCGGTGGTTCCGGATATACAAAAGCAGCCGCGCGCTTTCCATATGCAGCGGTTACCACCACCTCTGCCGCACAAGCATATACCGATGTTCTGGCAAAAGCCGGTGCTTCCGGGCGCATCGATGCTACCGGCACTTTTGTTTTTAATCGCGATGGAAATACCACTCCTGCCAAAGGTGATACCCGACTTATCAATGATGTAAGAAATGGTACCGGTAGTTTGGTTAGCAGTATGGCCGAAGCAGGTGGTTTGCCAATTTTATCTACCGGCACTCCCTATCCGGATACCGATAATGACGGGATGAGCGATACCTGGGAAACCACTAATTTTGGAAATCTGAGTAAAGGGTCCGCGACTGCCTCATCGGGTGATACTGATGGCGATGGTTACACGGATCTGGAAGAATTTTTAAATGGAACCGCTCCAACTAATACTGTCTCGGTTACCCCGTCTATCACAACTTCACCTACAGTAACTCCTTCAGTTATCACTCCGACGATACCCGTTACTACAACAGTTTCCCCTACTGTGACTGGTACTCCACCCTGCGCGAAAAAAGCACAGGGTGACGCTAACTGTGATGGAGTAGTTAATTTACCTGACTACGAAATATGGAGAAAAGAATTTACCGGAAGTCTGAGCACAAAGACTGCTGATTTTAACGGTTCTGGTGAAGTAAATATCACCGATTTTGAATCATGGCGACGAACATTTTTAGCATGATGTGCTTCCATCATTTGCCAGATTAATTGCAATGCAGAGACGTTCTCGTGAAACGGAACGTCTCTACGAAATACACATTGATATTATTGCGTTTCATTTTCAGAAACCATTTTTGCAGCCAGTTCAAAATTAACTACCCAACCGGTCGTTAGAACACTTTCATAAAATCGTTGTGCAAAAAATTTTCCATCATCCGAATATACTTCCGGATACCCGTTATACTTAATCATATTTTTTTTGTACGCTTCTACTTCCTGACGTGCTTCCTGGAGATACTCTTTTTTTTGAGTTGTTTTGTTCAGATGAGTTAGTAATTTGATATACTCAATTCCCCAGTGACTCCATATCGCTCGCGATCCATAGTCGGGTGCAAACAAACGTACTGGTAAATACAGTTGTTCACGTCGCAAATCAGGGTGATACCGTAATCCGAACGGACGATCGATTTTATTGATATGAATATAATCGACTGACTTTTGCAAATACATACGATCGTGAGAATCGCTTGGATTCAAGAATCCCGATTGATACGCGATCAACCAGTCCGAAGAATACAACCCTTTATATGATCCTAAATCTTCCGAAAAAAATCCTTTGTCTTTTTCCCAAAAGGCATATATAATTCGCGCCTTGTATTCTTTTAAAAATTTTTCGTCACGGGGAATGATCTTTAATTCCTGCGCCAGTTTATTGGTGGCCCAGACCATGACGTTATCATAGAAAGCACTGGAACGCATCGCCATGTCTTTCGTTCCCGACAAACGAATATCTTTTTTTACCAGTCCTGTTTGGCCATCATACACGTTCGTAAAAAATGTTTTCCAGTGCCGTTGTAAATCTTTTTTATACTTTCGTGTTATTTCTTGAGCAACCGGTTTAGTCAGTAAAGGATACGCAGTGGTTGCTGGTGATTTTTCCCCTATCGGGTATCGATTCTTGATTTCATCATCACTGGACATTACTTTTAGAGCATACAATAAACTGTATAAAGTATCTGAGGGCGGGGCGTAAATATTCATCAAGGTAACCGCTGTCCGGCTAATTGGAACGATGGTAGTTGACAAGCGATCTGAACTGGAAAAAATCTGTAATGCATATGCGGTAGATTTGGCATAGATTGCCTGTCTGTTTAACCAATCCTGCCGATTTAACGCCGTCCGTGAATCGAGCGCTGTGTGATAAAAAATTCCCAGAGACCGCGGATAAAACACACTGAAATGATCACCGGAAATGAGAAACTCCTGTTTGGGATTAAATCGAACAGTGTGAATATCGGTGATAATCTCAGGTAATTTTTTCGGTGATTTAACCGGTTTGACTCGATGTGAGAAACGGTTGGAAATTATATGCCAGCCACTTTTTAAATACGCGAACTGATATGCTGGAAATCCTTCCACTACACTGGGCACATAGACATTTTCTAAATGAAATATATTATCGGGAGAAAATCGGACAGTATATGCATCCCGAATAATTGAGAAGCGAACAAAAGGATTGGTGAGGTAAGAATAAATTCCAACCGCGATAAATCCCGCAATGAAGATGGTAATCAGCCGTATACTATATCGTTTTGCCCGTTGTTTCATCGGTATATTATACACGGGAAATATATATGGTATGTAAGCTGTTCATGTATTTGTAGAGACGTAGCATGCTACGTCTCTACATTTATCGTGAATATGATGAACATAAATGGGATCATATAATGGTCACCCATGTATTCGTGGTGATGTGTAATTTTACGTAGAGACGTAGCATGCTACGTCTCTACATTTATCGTGAATATGATGAACATAAATACGAATATATCATCCGATATTGCCCCGATAATTATGTTTTTTCAAACCGTTTCGGATTCATGCGAATATATTCCCGGATGGCACATAATTCACGTTCGTCACGAATGATACGGTCATAATACCTGGGTTGCCATTGGAATGATGGGATGAATTGACGGATTGATTTGGATGACGCCGATTTAAATGAACGAATTACCGCCGGCAATGATCCCGGTTTTGGTGAAATTACGGACATTTCCGATTTGTAGAGACGTAGCAATGCTACGTCTCTACGGGTGTGCATACATGTGCGTGGCATATTTTTAATTACCACAATTCCATGCATATGATCCGGCATTACCACACATTCATCCATCGTTGTATTTGGAAAATGGTTGGGAATCCGCATCCAATTTTGCATTACAATTTCCCCTGCCTTCGATAATTTCATTCTCCCATCAATAATCTTTCCAAACCATGGTTCTTTTTCCTGAGTACATATCGTTATGAAATAATATCCGTTTGTTGAATAATCCCATGTATGGAGACGATTTGTGGGAATACGATAGGTGTTTTTGAATGTATCAGGATGTGTGGGCATATATGTATACACATATATATACGTAGAGACGTAGCATGCTACGTCTCTACATTGGTATGTATTTTGTATTACATGCACTATACATTAAACCCCGTATACATTCAGTCGCCTATATCCTACATTTCCCTATCTTTTCATCACATTCACGATCCAATAATAATGGAATATCGAATCGTAGAGACGCGATTAATCGCGTCTCTACATAGCACAAACCATATATTTTCTATATCAAACACTATTATGTTTCACTTCACATAGACTTATTTATTGTTCAAATTAATTGACTATCCACCAGTTGAATGTAATATCGTTAGTTGGTGCGGTCGGCACTTCGACTGTGAATGACTCACCCGCAATTTGTTCGGTAACGGCCAGTGTCAAACCAGTCTTGGTTTTGGAAGTTACAAAGATTACCGAATTTTCTGTAACTGCGGTTGTTTCAATACTGATCTTTGTAGTACCGGCTTTCAAAATTCCTTGGCCGATACTCTTGGTAACCACCGCACTTCCTGATGCTTCATCCGCCGAAGCCTCGGCGAAGGCGGGGTCAAGAATCTCTAATTTTTCAGTCTTGACTTTTTTAGCAGTGATTTCACCATCAACTTTGATATTGCCGGAAGTATCGATGACTACTTTTCCATTCATAATATCCACGTTCGCCAAAGCATTGGACTGAAGCATTAATGCGCCTCCTAAAGTGTTGAGTGTGGCGGCTGGTGTACTGAGCGAATCATCGAATCCATTAATATTTAAGAGACCATTGTTAATCGTACCAGTAACACCAAGATTATAGAGATTGGTATTACCAGATACTGTTAATGCTGAGATAGTTGCTGTTTCTGCTTCCAGATCCAGAATTTCATGATGCGTCTCTATACCCAATACACCCGCACCGGTACCCAACATCTGTTCTTCAAGATAAGCTAATCGACCCGAGACAGATGCGATCTGTTCATCGGCATGATTGGCTCGTGATTCGAGTGTATCGATGCGGGCGGAAAGTGAAGCAACATTAGCAACAGACGTACTGTTTAGTATTTCATCTAGTTTTGCCGACATACTAGCGGATGTTTCCTTTAATAGATCGAGATCTGACTGCATCAATGATGTATTTCCTGAAGCAGTAGATGCAAGATTGGCAATCTGGCCTTCGGTATTTAGTTTCAATTCCTTGAGTGCCTGGATGGTATAGAATGGGAAGGCGTTGAAGTTAACCTGTTTGTATCCTTCTTCATTGATATTGATCAATTCTGGGAAGACTGATTCAACATTTTGAGCAATTAAACCAATCTGGGTTGCTTCGGTACCATACTTATATGTCTGAGCAGCCAGATCATTCCATTGGTATGTGGAGACATTGAGCTGAGTTAGTTTTTCCAGAATATTGGAAACATTTGCAATATTCTTTTTCAGATTCATATCAGAAGAACATGTTCCGGCAAGAAGTGTGCCATCGGCATCTTCGATACAACCTGTTGTTCCCGTACCAACTCGTACATCACCCGCAACTTGGAACTCGCGTGCTGGAGAAGTAGTACCGATACCGACATTACCGCCTGAGGCTAAGTACATGCGTGGAAGTCCACCTGCCAGCAATTGCAGCGGTTGTGCCACGCCGGCGCCGATACCATAGTTGGTGCCGTCAGATAAAATAAGATGTCCATTGGTAA
>CAZQAU010000047.1:0-7991 GCA_964591375.1 uncultured Gammaproteobacteria bacterium | reverse complement strand
GAAAGCCTAATAATCCGTTTAGTCTTTTTAGCATATTCCAGTTCGTGAGTTACCATCACAATCGTCTGACCTTCCCGATTTAGCTTTTGAAATAAATCGATTATCATTTCCGATGATTCACTATCTAAATTGGCTGTCGGTTCATCAGCAAAAATGATAGTCGGGCAATGAGCGATGGCACGTGCAATAGATACACGCTGCTGCTGGCCACCCGAAAGCTGACTGGGTAAATTATCGCCTTTATCTGCTAAATCAACCCGTTCTAATGCTTCATTGGCCAACTTTTCTGCTTCCGGTGTGGCACGTTCCTGCATAATAAGGGGAACAAGGATATTTTCCCGTGCTGTCAGAGTAGGAATGAGTGCATAGTCCTGAAAAATATATCCCATCTTATGCAGTCGTACCTGAGTACGCTGTGCACTCGATAAAATATTCATATCTTCACCACTGAATAACACAGTACCTTCAGATGGCCGGTCAAGAAGACTCAGCTGATAGAGAAGCGTGCTTTTTCCCGATCCGGAACGCCCAATTACCGAAACAAAATCGCCCTTATTAACAACAAAGGAAAGTCCTTTTAAAACGACCGTTTCATGTGTTCCGGTTTTATAAATTTTCTTAATATTTTTAGCTTCTAACATATGATTTATCTTCCTAATATGGCATCTAAAGTATTTTGTTTTACTACAATCCGTGCCGGTATGTATCCCGCTATCATCGTAGCAAAAAATAAGACAACCGACCGAACTAGTACATCAAGCGGATCTGCAACCAGGATGCCATCACCAAAAGGAAAATTAATGGTATTTGTTGTAAAGTATGGCTTCAAAAATACAAACACAATCACACTACCGATCCCAATGCCGATTAGTGCATAATACAATCCCTGCAATATATAGGAAATCTCAATTGCCCATGCAGTCACACCGATCCCTTTGAGAATACCAATATATTTTCGTCTCGTGATTGCGTTGACAAAAATTACTATAAAAATCGTAATGGCAGCCACGACCAGTCCGATTGAGCCAATAATATTCGAAAGTATATCGAAGGTTACCCGAATATCTTTAACAAATTTAGGAACGCCTTCATCGAAGGTACTAACTTTTGCATATGAACCAACTTCGTTAGCCAGTAAATATTTTTTTACAGCTGCATCATTAGCAGGCTTTTGCAGCTTTATGGAAATTTCGCTTACGTTGTAATCATATCTGTCCATCATCGAGCGCAATACACTTTCGGGCATATACACGCGCAGATCAACACTTTCAACCTTTGTTTTAATAACACCTTTTATTATCACTTCACGTTGCTTACCATTTATATTAATACGAATTTTAGAACCAACATCTACATCTTTCAAAGTTTTTACCGTCGTGGAATCGAAAGGGGTATATTTAAAGAGTATACTAGCACCTACAACGACATAATCAACATCACTACTGTTGATAAATGAGCCTTTAACCAGCCTCTTGTCCAGCTGAGTGATGGCCAATTCTTTTTCCGGATTAATACCCGCCGCAATCACATTCACCGATTCAGTTGCATCGGTTTGCTTCACTTTATTTCGGTAACCATAATCCACTGTAGCGGGCGCTAAATACCGTGCAGAATAGTTTTGTAGGCCCGGAATTCCTGAAACTATTTTTATAACTTCAGGAGATTGTTCGATATAATTTTTTAAGCGTAATGGTTCTAATATGAGATCAGTGATATATAACTTACGATAGGCAGTATTTGAGCCTTCAACAAGTCCTACCAATACACCGCGTACAACTATTAAGTTAAGAAACGTCAGTGTCATGATAAAAATAATCAGAATAGTTGTCCAACGATTAGAACGACGGATATCTCTTGATCCTAAAAAATATCCAACCCGCACTGCCGCAAATACATTCGATATGATCGATTTGGCAGGTATAACAAAGCGGTTAGTTTTAGGCGAAGTACGCATTAATTCAGTTGAGAAACAATAACTTCATCGTTTTCTGAAAGTCCTGATACTACTTCCGATTTTTGACTACTTTTAATACCAATTTTTACCGGCACTTCGCGTGTTCGATTAGCATCTTTGACGGTAACGAAAATTCCAGTATCTTTTTGATTCAGAGCACTATTGGGAACGAGCAATGCCCGTTCACGTGTCTGTGTTGTAATAGTGACATTAGCGGTCATGCCTGGACGTATCACGGGATCATCAGTTTCGAGAGTTAAGTAAACATTATAAGTAATCACACCTTCTGTATTCGTTCCAACGCTATCCAGACGTTCAACACGCGCATCATACGTTTTATCTTTCACTGCATCCAGAGTCACTTTTGCCAACTGACCCGGAATTACCTGCGCGATATTCGCTTCGTTAAGTAGTGCCTTGATAGTGGGTCGGGAATACCCAATTATCAGCATGAGAGGAGTCGTTTGCGCGCCTTGTTCAATGGCACTGGCAGTTACTTTATCACCGGTTGAATAGGCGATATTGGCAATCTGGCCATTAATAGGGGAGTATAACACACTATCTTGAGTTGCCTGATAAGCGCTGTAAAATGCAGAGACTGAATTACCCGACGAACTGATAGAGCTGTCGGCGTTCGTATAATTTTTTTCAAGAGCAGTAAAACTTTGCCGTGCCGCCGTAAGAGCTGAATACAAACTATCGATTTCATTTTGAGTATAGTCTTTTCCAGTTGCCGGATTCTTACGACCATTGTTGCGATTGTCTTCCATTTTATTGACGGCTTCAGCTGCATTAATCACGGTTTGTCTGCCCGTTTCAAGTTGGGACTGGAGTACGGTTTTGTTAGTTACTTCATTATTTTTTTTATTTAAAGCGGACGTATAGTCGGCATAGGCTTTTTTCTTTTCCGTCTCAGAAGCTGTGCTTTTGATAGAAGCGATCATCTGGCCTTCGACGACCGACTCACCATTGGTGACATAGAGAGCAGTAATAATTCCTGTGGTTGATGAAAACATTGGTGTCTGTCCATTACTTAAAATGTTGCCACTGATAGCCACCGTCTCGGCGATGGTTGCGCGTGTTACCCGCGCGGTAAGTTGACTTTTATTACCGGAAAAAAAGAAAAAAAATATACCAATTATTATAAAACCAACCGCAATCACTATTATTTTTTTCCAATACGAAAGGGACTGAAATTTCTTTATCATATATATAAGATATCAGTTTCCAACGAAAGAATAAATAGATGTTTGATAAAATTATTATTATATGGAAGATATAAAAATAGTACCTTTAAGAACTTTCACTACCCGAACTGATGCCGAGATGGCACGAGGCATGCTTGCTGCCAATGGAATTGTTTCCTATATTCATGCGGAAGAAGCAGTAGGTATGGAGTCATTTCCTGGTGGTTATACACCAGCAATAAAACTGATGATTAAAAAATCAGATTTTAGCATCGCCGAAAAATTAATGAAACTCCATAGATATGCATAATTTTTTGAAAATTAATTATGGTTAATACAGAAATAAAAATACTAACTTCTTTACCGGAAAATCGCTGGCAGGAACACAAAGAGCTGCGGTTACATGGCTTACAAGATTCACCATGTGCATTTACAGATACTTTGGATGAAGCAAGAAAATTTTCTGAAGACGAATGGAAGGAAAGGCTGCAAAAATCTCTGTTTGCGTTTGCTGAAATTGATAATCGTTTAGTTGGACAGGTGGCAGCATTCCGTTACAGTAAGGAAAAATGTAAACATATCTACTGCATAGTAGGCGTATATGTAATGCCAGAGTTTCGCGGCAGGGGAATTGGAAAAAAGTTACTTACAAATATTATCAATCAGATAAAAACTAATACCGAGATAAGTAAGATAGAACTAAGTGCGACGACGAGCCAAACGGCCGCGATTAAACTGTATCGCAGTCTTGGTTTTACGGAAATTGGTATTTCTCACCGCGTTTTGAAGTATGATCAAATTCTGTATGATGAAGTTTTAATGGAAATGCTCATTTAATATGAATAAATCTGTCGTAGTCGGAGTACTTGTCAAAAACTCCGATGGAAAATATCTATTAGTTAAAAAACCCGATGGAGTCGGCCCATATGCAGGAACGTATCTCACTCCTGGGGGACATGTAGATGATGTAGAACGGATTGATGATGCGGCCCGACGTGAACTGTATGAAGAAACCGGAGTAAGAGTGAACAACCTGAAACGGGTATACTTCGATGATGATATAACTGGTAACTGGAAAGGGGATACCACTCACTTTATAATGCTCATGTATACTGGAGATTATCGTTCCGGAAATCTCCAGGCAACGGCCGGTGATGATGATAATCTTGAAGTCATTCGTTGGTTTTCTGTTGAAGAAATAAAAAAACTCCCTTTATGTCCGCCGGTCAAAACGATACTTCATTTTCTAAATATTCTTTAATGATTTTTTATTTCGCTTCTTTTTCAGAGATATAAGGAGAATTTTTCCAATACCATATCCAATCAGACCGCCGGCTACTATATCCAACAGGAAATGACAGTAGAGATATATTCTTGAAAAAGCGATCAGTCCGGCAATCACATAATATATGTATTTTCGTTTAGGATCAAAGTGTGCAAATATAACAGCGCCGGCAAACGCACCAGCAGCATGTGCCGAAGGAAAACTGGAAGTATCGGGGCAACCGTTTTGAGCCAGCTCCCACAGCATCCATGGCCTGGCGCGCATATAAAGATTTTTATAAACAATATTTGTGAGGAACGAAGTTATTCCAAAACTAAGCAAAAAATAAAGAGTAAATCGGCGATGATGATATTCTTCCCAACTAACATAAAGAAATAAGACGAGTAACCAGACAACCACGGTTAAACCTTGTACTGATAAAAATGAAAATAACCAGTCCAATACAATGTTTCGCGGAAATAATTCAATTATAGAAGCAGTAACGGCCTTATCAATGCCCACAATATGATCCAGCATATTTCATTATATATGCTCTCTTTTCACAATTAAATACTTTATCTATATGATGTTGGTGTCGGCGTGAATGTTGGATTCGGCGCTGGCGTTGATGTCGGTTCTGTACCGGCTGTAGGAGTAGGAGTCAGACTCGGTGCCACGATCCGGAAATCAACACTCTGTGATGTGCTCCAATTGTTACATGAATCAATCGCATGTACCCACCATCTATACCAGTGTCCGGCCTGCAACCGATTCTTGAAGGTTGCGGATGTTAATCCATCAAGACATATGTCGTTGGGATTAGTGGCACGGCAGGTACTGCCTGTATATGTAAATTCGAAGCCATCAGTCAGATCATCGATACGAATCGCATACTTAACTGCTCTTGGCACTGAGCTCCAGCTAAATACTACTGGCTCAGCTGGATTGACAAATCCAGTCGCAAACGGTTTTAAATCTTTTGGTGGTTCCATGTATTTATAAATTTCGCATGCCTGGGGGTATGGAGTCGTAGAAACGCCTCCGGGGGTTGGTGTCGATGCAGCGGGAGTGGGTGTCGCGCTAATGCATGCACCTGCATTACAGACTCCAATACAAGGAGCTGTAATTGAATTAGGACGATCCATTTCACAAATTTGTTCGACTACGTAGCAGTCGTCACCAGTACAGACAGACGTCTGTATGTATTCGGAGTTCTTAAGACGGGCACAGTTGTCTCTTCTTATTTCCAGCATGTCACCATTGCGAATCTGGGTATATCCGGCGACTGCAAAATCTCTTCCATTATCTGAATCTTTACAGGAATAGGCTGGAGAAGTAGGATTACCGCTTACGTTCATAGTGGGGGTGACAACAGGAGCATATTCAATTACAAGTTCTGGCTGATCTACAACAGATTCTTTGGAATAAAAGCTTAATCCATCACCATTTTCATTGGAAACTGCAATCACTGCGATAGAAAATATATTTCCATTCATCACTGCCTGTTTCACAGCAGCTGTGACATCTGTCTGAATCCATGTATTTGACTTAGCTTGTGGTAATGAAGCGATAACGGCGCCTGGTTTTAAAGTAAAGTCAGATCCGCCGAGAGTATTATTATATGTCAAAGCTGTCTCCTGCCATGTTTTGTTTTCCAGAGCCGCAACGGCTTGTTTTGCTTTGGAACCGCCTTCACGGGTGGTTTTTAAACGTAGTTTTGCGGAAATAACTATCTGATTGGTATATGTCGAATCAACCTGGGAATTATTTAGATCAAATTTCATAAAGACCATTCTTTCATCTTTTCCTTTTACAACAAGTGTTGGGTTTGTTCCGTAATTACGATCGGGATTTTCTTTTCGAACCATGGTATCTGCCGAGGGTTTGGTGATTGTGGAAACAACTACCGGACTGGCGTTAGCCGGTGTATTTTTCAGTTGTTCTGGTCTGGCAAAAAGTCCAAGGAGTAGGACGACAAGTGTTAATGCCGAAAAGACTGCAACTGTTGCCACCGCTGCAAATCCTTTTTTTAGATTAATCTGGTTCATAAGATTAAATTCATCTTAATATAATTTTTTCCAGATTGTCAACAGGTGATTATAAAAGAAGGGGGACTGCGTATTGGTATAAATACTTCTTGATATACCAATACGCAGTATGTAATTATGTACCAGACGAATTCTTAATCTTCTTCAACAAAGTGACCGCATAATCTGCAATGAGATCACTCAACTGATAGGTGCCGACAAGAACACCCTTCCACTGCCCTTCTGCTTTGCGTCTAAGGAAAATCTGAATCGCTTGGTCATTAATCCCCAGTGTATTCAAATCTCCCTGCGCCATAGCTGGCGTCGAATCTTGCGCCCGCGCGTCTAGTGCGCTCTTGGTCTGCCGTAACAGTTTTTGCCTGTTCATTATACCTCCTTGAGCCGGGTCAGTAGTGAGTTGGCGTAGTCTGCCAGTTTCTGACTCAGATTGCATGTATCCTTTAGACGAGCCACCCATCGATCAGAGTGAATTTCTTTAAGGAATGCATTAATTTGATTATCAGTAAGGCCTAAAACTCGTAGATCAGCTCTGGCCTGTCTGAGGGGAATACTCAGACTTCTCGCATCCAGTTGCGCGCGTCTCATTCTTTCTAATGTCTGCTTAGTCATGATTTTCCTCATTTCTATGTTCTCTGGTACGCAGCGATGAAATGACAATATGTATGAGGCATTTTCATACATCGCTTCATTTCACAGCTATTTTAGCATATTTTCATTGTCATGACAGCGCAAATACACACTCACACTATGATGAATTTCTTGTTAGTCTCAATAGTATAATGATGTATGATAAAAACGATTGAAATCATTATTAATCCAGCCTCCGGAGTTGATACACCTATCCTCGCTCAACTGAATCGAGATCTGCAAAGTTCAGAACTGGACTGGAATATCACTGTTTTAAAGGACACGGCTGAGATTGAAACGGTGATAAAAAATGTCGTACATAAAAAAGTTGACGCTGTTATTGTTTGTGGGGGAGACGGCACTGTCAGCCCAGTTGCCCGAGCTTTATATAAAACTGGTATTCCCATGGGAATAATTCCTCAGGGTTCTGCAAATGTGATCGCGAAAGAGCTGAGTATCCCTGTTTCGTTGGCCGAATCCATTCAACTGATTACTCAGAATAAATTTAAGGTTAAAGAAATCGATGTCTTACTCGTAAATGATGTTCCGTTAGTTATCGGAATTAATAGTGGTTTTTTTGCTCACGTTGTCACGAATACAGAGCGCAGTGTGAAAGAAAAAGTCGGCTCACTGGCATACGGGATGGCGACAGTCGCAGAAAGAGATGCGATGAAAGAATATGATTGTATTATAGAAGTTGATGGTAAGGAACGATCAGTAAAAGCTGCGGCATGTTATGTGGTAAATATCGGCAATATCGGTGCGGCCTCTCTGTCGACAGGTATTAGTGTAACGGATGGTATTTTGGATGTGATTGCTATACAACAAATTAACATGCAGGCGTTTTTTGAGTGGATGCATAGTACTATCACCAAGTCTCAGCCAAAAAATGTTGTTAAACACTGGAAAGG
>CAZQAU010000046.1:2246-8105 GCA_964591375.1 uncultured Gammaproteobacteria bacterium | reverse complement strand
ACTGTCATAAGATGATTATATCAAACATAGTAATTTTCTTCTTGTATTATTTTTGAAATACTGTTATTGTAATGAATATCAGGTATTTTTATACCGTTTTTATCGGACATGGACAATTCAACAAATAAATCAGATTTAATAGGAGAACAAGCAATTGTACTTCCACCAACAAATGATCCTAACGGATCTATGTCAGGGAGTACATCATCTGTACTGCCACCCCCACCACCGTCCCAAACACCTCCATCTGCTACCCCTCCCTCAAATGATTCAAATAAAAGTAAAAAAAGAAATGCTTTGATCATTGCATCGATGTTAATTTTTGTATCGCTGATATTTGCTATTACTGTGCTTTTACGTTCTACCACTATTAATACAAAAAATGAGGCGGCTTCAAGTGGAGCTAATCGACCGAGTTGTTCCGGAGAATGGCAGTTAAGTGGTAATTATGTTGAATCCTTTTCGATAACTGTTCCTAAAAATTCTACTGTGATGCTAGCCGACTATGATAACGATCCGAAATGTAAAGAAGATGGTGACGATGGTAATGGTAAATGGCCTAACTGTAATTTGGAGAAAGGGCATGCCTTCACCATAGATGGTCAGAAATTAGATGTACCAAAGCAACATCCTCATCAGGATGATCAATGGTGGACAACTACCGTTACAGCTACTACGATTACTTATTCAAGAAATGAAGATAGTGGTGGTGCCAATGTTTGTCTTTTGAGTGCTCCAACACCCACGAAGGTAAAAACACCAACACCAACAGTGAAACCATCCTCCACCAAGACACCTACTCCTACGGTCAAACCGTCTGTAACAGTGACCAAGACACCAACTCCTACTGCAACCAAGACACCAACACCGAGACCATCCTCAACGAAGACACCTACACCAACGCCATCAACAGTATTTCAACCATGCCCACCAGATGTTACAAGTGGTTGGCCAGAATGTCGATATGGTCAATCAACATATAATATGAATGCTTGTCGTCAAAAAGCCATTGATTATAAAGGTATTCCTGGACCAACAAGCGGTAGGGAAGTGGACTGGTTCTCATGGGCGCAGAATCCACCAAAAGCATTATCATGTGGTACCGCCTGTGGCTTAGCTCCATCATTCTGTATCGTTTCGCCAACACCAACACCTACCAAGACACCAACGAAAACTCCGACCCCGTCGTTAACTAAGACCCCAACGCCATCACCTACGAAGACTCCATCTCCAACACGAACACCGACACCATCTCCAGTTCCAGCCTGTATGAAAAGCTGTAATGGAAATGAGGACTGTGCGTCTGGCTATACGTGCTACGGCACAAGTAACAATACTAATATCTGTGTTTTAAGTAACGCTAATATTTCATCATGTACCACCAATCCAAATAGCACCGTATGTTGTACTCCATATTCACCAACAGCAACACCAACACCAACAATTATGGTTCCCGCAGCCTGTGGCTCTTCTTGTACACAGCATCCGGGAAATAGTCTTTTAGACTGTGGAACTAATGATTTAACCTGTGTCGGTGGAGTAGGGAATGCACACTGCGCTATCATGAATAGTGGTGCTATTAATAACTGTATTATGAATCCGTCATATACCAATTGTTGTACGCCGGTTTCAGTACCAACCTCGGTTCCAACAGCAACAAAAACGCCAACACCATCTATGTGTCCAAAGCCAGCAGCGGTAACAAATGTCAAAATAAGTTGTCCGTTGTGCCAGTAATCATATGAAAAAGAAACAAACACTTATCATTATTTCCATATTTATACTCGTCTTACTCGCGGGTATGATTATCACTGTATTCTTATTACAGAGACCACAGACAACCGTACCACGAGCAACAGAGACAGGTCCGATGTGTCCAGCCAACGGAGCAACATGTAGCTGGGATAGTGATGGGAGTGCCACTTCATATAAAGTAGAAATCGTGGATGAAACAACGGGTTCGACATTATTAACAACTACCACATCTAATAAAGCAGTACAGTTTACACCGATTGCCAACCACCAATATAAATGTAATGTAACACCGGTTAATACTTGTGGAGACGGACCGGTAGGATCGGCAACTAATACATGTGTCCCAATGTCTACACCCACACCGACACCATCTGATGTACCGAGTGTTACACCCACACCGACTGTGGTGATGTGTCAGCAGCCAAGTAGTTGTAAGACATCAGATCAGTGCACCACCGATGGTGGTACCCCAAATGATGAACATTGTAGTGATGCCGGTACTATTTGTTGCGTACCGCCATCTGTAACACCAACCGCAACTCCAACAGTAACGAATACACCAACGCCAACCAACAGTCCCACACCAACCGCGACCAATACACCTATTCCTACATATACTCCGGTGCCAACCGCGACCACAGTTCCAACCAATACGCCATATCCAACATATACGCCATATCCGACAAATACACCATTACCAACAAGCACGCCACGACCAACCAATACCGGTACTCCAGTGCCAACATGGACACCAGTACCTACATATACACCACAGCCAACCTATACGCCAATTCCAACCAATACCGGTGTTCCAACCGCAACACCAACCGAAATTATTATTGTCGTCAACAATACCAATACACCGACTCCAACCACCGAGGGTACCGCAGCACCAACAATCCCGGCTGCCGGTGTACCAGTTGCCTGGTATCTGGTACTTATCCCAGTTGCGTTACTAGGCCTTGGATTAATCTTCTAATTGAAATAAGCTGAATACTGTGAGTATGGAAAAATTAAAAACAGGTATATATCAGCATGCTAAAACAGGTAAATTCTATAATGTGATGGGTGTGGCAGTTCATAGCGAGACACGGGAAGAAAAAAACACCACGATTTATATATCAGGGAGAAAAATAAAGGATTATCGATAACAGTTTTTTTTATGGACAGGGAGAAAACTCACAGTTGGGGCCTACTCGTCCGACTGCTGTGCCATCCGGGCAAATCATGGCTTCACTCGTACAGGCGACGGGTTGCATATCATCATCATGTATTTGAGGCTGAGCGGGAATGACGGCTGGTATATCACTTACTTTTGGTGCTGAGTTTGCGCGTCCCATCATAAAACCGATAACGACAGCAAGAAAAATTATGCAGGCAAGTGCAAGTAAAATATGATCAGGATCATGAATCTGTAGAGACTTACTTTTTTTCGTTGCCATATCATTTATAGTGTCATATTTGGCAGAAATTGTCAAACGAATTTTTTGGAATTAGCTCTTACTGTAGTCCCATCTTTTTACGTACTTCCTGGATAGTTTCAGTTGCGATGGCGCGGGCTTTTTCGGCACCCATTTGAATAACACTGTCAACATATTTTTGATCTTGGGCAAGCCGGGCTCTTTTTTCCTGAAACGGTTGTAGTTCCTGGTAGATTGCCTGGGCGAGCTCTTTTTTAAGGTCACCGTACCGCAGGCCTTCATTCTGATAGGAATTTTGTAGTTCTTCGGAACGGTTTTTACCGATAAAAAGTTCTATTAAAGTTATCAGTGTTTTTACACCACCTGTAATAATTTCACCTTTTCCGCTATCGGTGGGAATTCTAGCCAGTTTTTTTTGAATCGTTTCCAGATCATCAGTCAAGTTTATATAGCTTCCTTCGATGGATTTTCCCATTTTACCTTCACCGGTCAGTGAAGGCACATATTCTCCCTGTGTTGCAAAGCGTTTTGGTTCGGGAAAATCGGTACCGAAGTCGGCATTCATTTTGCGGGCGATCTCCCGGGCTACTTCAAGATGGGGCTCCTGATCAATCCCAACCGGTACCAAGCCAGCTTTATAAACAAGAATATCGGCTGTCATAAGGATAGGGTAGTTGAGGAGCGCCATGGTCGCATGCTGCGGATATTGTTTAACTTTATCTTTAAATGTGGGAAGATGCTGCATTTTGGCGATAGTTACAGCCGATGAGAAATAAAATGCCAGTTCAAAATGCTGGTTTACATCACTTTGCTGAAAGATAATACTTTTCTGTGGATCAAGACCAGCGGCCAGATAATCGATAAACACCTCACGGCGGTTGAGACGGAGATCTTCGACATTAAAAGGAGTTGTCAGGGCATGAGCATCGGCCACCATATACAGTGTTTCGTACTCCGGATTATTTTGCAGTTCAAGCATTCCCTTAACGGCTCCCAGATAATTTCCCAGGTGTAGTTTGCCGCTAGCACGAATGCCGGAAAGTACACGCTTTTTCATATGCTTTATCATACCATTTTTTAAGGCACTTTACCGTGTATTACATCTGTTTTCTGTGATAATTATTTTTGACAATATTTTTAGCTAGATCTATAATATGACACTGTATGACATTATTTTTCATAGAATGAGCAATTTATGAAAAAGAATGACACGACTGAAACTTTGATAGTATGCGGATTTTCATAGAAACAAGAGATAGAGGAGGGGTTATGATATTCAATATCGATAGAGCGATAGAAGCGTTGGCGCAACTGCGATTGCGCAGAGCTACTACTAAAGCACCCGAATGGGTATGCCGTACGACTGGAAAAACTCATCGTTTGATTGGAAAAACTCGTCCTACATTTGCCAGCCAGCTTAATGTTGGCGGTCATGTAGAGATTGTACTCGTGAAGTCAGGGTATACTGCCTGGTTTATGATAGACACCATTGATCATGGAACTAAAACTTTAACCGGCACATTACTATAGAAAGAAGCTTTTTTTCCCGCCGCATACATCTTTGTTTATCCCGCCTTCGTAAGGAGGCGGGAAATCTTCTTTGTATCGGGGTGAGATGGCTGCTTTGAGGCAGCCACCTCGTGTTTATTCATCGAACTATTAGTGAAAAATATTTACAACTTACTGCCACAGTCCCCAGCGATTGAGAAACCGTAGTAGTGCGGCTATAAAGGGATTATAGGGGCTGTCGCGATCTATGGACTGATTATCATACGTTTTTAATGCTTTTTTAAATCCTTGCTTAATGAGCGTATGAGCCAGATTCTCGAGGGCTTGCGGCAACTCGCTCTCTGTATAGGTTATCCTTTCAGGGAAAGGTGGCATTTCTTCATCTTTGAGACAACGAAACCGCCACAAATAATGCGTTGCATCAACGAATAGTGACAGGTGAGCATTGGGTGATCTCACAATCACGTAGATGCCGTTAGCTGCAAATCCCACAGACATTGTTATCTCTGAATATGTTTCAAAAACAACTTTCCTCGAGGGAAGAGCGACAATCAGATGTCTTTCTAGGATTTTTTCCAAGAGTTCTTGCATTGCAATTGAGTTTGCCATTGTGTGTCTCCTTTAATGCCAAAGGTACCAACGGTTCAGCAGGCGCAGAAATGCCGCAACTACAAAATGGTATGGCTTTTCCTGGGGCGCGCCGAGTGAATTATATGTCAGACGTGGCTTTTTACCAAAGCCCTGCTGTAACATTATCTCAGCTCTGCATTCGAGCCAATCTTCATCTAAAATCGGTTGGGTTGTATTGGGAATAAATTCCCAAGACGTGTCATGCATGTTTACGCTAAACATAAAGTATTGAGTAGCACCGCCCTTCTGACGTTCGCTAAAAGTAAGTAAGAATCGATTGTTTACCCGCATTACTGTGAAGAAAAAATGCGAATAGGTTTGAAATCTAACCATTTGTTTATTAACAAGTTGAAGGTCACGCTCAATAATGCACTTTATTACAAGCGCTTCCATCTTCGTAGATATCATATACTCCTCCGTTTTGTCAAGGTTCGATGAGTAAACAATATGTATTATATCAGATGATGGGGGTGAGGAGATTGCTTATGGGAGCAGCAAAAGCAATCTCGCTCGGTGTTGTTTACGATAGACGGTTATGCTCCGT
>CAZQAU010000046.1:0-2146 GCA_964591375.1 uncultured Gammaproteobacteria bacterium | reverse complement strand
TCTCCTTATTATCAAAGTCCATCGTTAAACAACAGGTGTATTATAGCAGAAATCAGAGAGAATGTATAAAAAATATGTATAAAGTTGGGGGTAGGAGACACCCGAAGGTGTCTCCTGATTGTTTGTCTCTCTTATTCTTATTGACTAATCCAGACCACATAAGTAAACAGGAATAATATCCCGAAGGACACGATTCCGACTACAATAGCGCCAAGAATTGGCAGGAATCCCAGCCGTCTTCCTGTGGCGAGACGTTGCTGATAATGTTGCTCGGATTCTTCCGGATGTTTGGGCAACTGATGGTATGCTATTTTGCTCATCCCGAAAATAGTGAAGAAATCGGAAAGAGCTAAATAACCAACTGGTAGTAGGATTGCCACTACAAACACAATAGCATCAGTCAAATGCAAAATGTGTTTGCAGATCAGACCGACAATTAACGCTGTGCCTACAATCATCAGAAATTGCAGTACCCCTATGGGTCGACGGGCGTTTGCAGTGATCGCTTGTGCAATTGTCTGAACTTTTTCCAGATCATTTTGATATATCTGGATGTTGACAGTGCCAGGCTGTGAACCCTTATATGTATTATATAGAATTCTATTCTGACTTAATGCCTTTTCAATTTGGGGTAGATGAATTTCATATACCACAAGGTAGGTTGTAGGTCCATGTCGTGTGTGTTTCATATATATCCTTTCTGGTAGAGAGACGATTGTATAAAAATCTGATATCAATTCCGCGCTTTGGGGAAGTGAGAATGATTTTTATACTATTAATCTCCACCAGGCAAGTTGTGAAAGTACAGATGATCTGGTTGGGTAGAGGGCCCAACCAGATCAAGAAGTTTATGTATCCGAGCAGTTCCGAAGATCGGAGTGCAGGGTTAAAAAACTTAACAGGTATGAGTTATCGATACTAGCCGCGGCGTTGCGGACGCCGTTGGCGCGAGAATTTTTGTTCGCGCGGAACTTGTTGCGACTGTGGTTTTTGCGCCGTATGCGGAGGTTGGACGATCATTTTTTCACCAGTGAATAAATCGATGATGAACGCTACTCCTTTGCGCATACGTAATTTAAACCGTCCCGAAATTTGGAAGTTCATAATATCTCCTCTAGCGGCGGCGGCGCATCCAGGTTTGTGGGTTGCTCTGGCCAGCTCGACGGCGGGGGCGAACTTCAGTGCCCACGTCGTGGCGTTCGGTGCGTTGAGCAGGGGCATTGGGTGGGGTTGGCGTACCGCCCAACAACAACAGGTGCGTTTTAATGATAAAAAGCTTAATGTAGTAGATCATGATCTTACTTTCTGCGCTTTGCGCGCTGTGTGGTTTTAGTTGAACTAGGTTTGGATTGTTGATGAGAAACGCGGCGGATTTTATCCCGCCGGGGGCCAAAGAAACCTCCGAGCCAGGCGCGGTCACGCGGATGGCCGATTTGGCCTTCCGCATATAAGTCATGCTCACGGCCGCTTTCGGCATTGCGGGTATTTCGCGCTTCGCGGGCAGTCATTTGACGAATTGTTACATCAATCTTCAAGCCGCTTTTTTTGGCCTGATAGAGTAACTGCACAGCATTGTCAAATTGATCGGCACGAACCACATGCACCTCGCGGCGCCAAGCGTGTGATACAAGACCAAGTGTCCACCAGTTTGGTTTCAGCCAGTCTTGAGTATCAGCCTGATTGCGATGGTCGATTTTTCCATGAAAGACCTGGTAGTGTGCGGATATCACATCCTGCTCAGGTCCTTCGATGACAATGGCCCGTTCGTCCACTTCGAAACGCACCAGGTGTGCGTTATGGTTGCCGAAGTGACGACGGTATGTTTCCATCATCATCCAGAATGCAAAAAGGCTTACTAGTATAATCAATAACCATGGAACGTCTGTCTGGTGCTCCATCTTACTCCTTTCCAAATGCTTTATTTCCTCTAAAAACAAAGCGATTTAAAAACTCATACCTGATTATAAACGTGCATGTTTCACATAATCTGAAACAATATCGTAGATTTATGCGTTCATAAATCGACAGTATCGTTGGCATACCTTACAAAAATTCTGTAAGGTATGCCGAAATCTGGACGTAAATAGAGGATGCTCTATCGATTAATAAACTGCAAATCCGTTTATTGATCGAATTGAGCTTCATA
>CAZQAU010000045.1:5920-8347 GCA_964591375.1 uncultured Gammaproteobacteria bacterium | reverse complement strand
TTTTTGTAGTGTTTATTTGAAATAAATCCGGCGCGGCAGGGGCGGTGTTAGTACAATTTTGTTTTTCTGTGGAGGATTGGGAAACATACTGAGTATATGCATCTGAGTGGATATTGGTATCTTCTGTACTGTAATTGACGAATGTGTTATTTTGGCTCTTATAGTCGGCGGCAACCCATGATTCGGAACGGCTTGTTTGAATTGCTTCGAATTGGTCAATTTTAAATCCCCAGAAACTATTTTTTGTTGCACCAGTTATGTAACAGCCAATACAATATTCATTAGTAGTTCCACCATTGCGATAGGCAATTGCTCCGGTTCTTACAACATCTATTTCTTTGATACCATTCACATATCCTTTTAATGTAGCCCCATCGTATACCCAAACGAGATGATACCAATTATTTAAAGCAACCCCATTGGAAATTATATTAGTGCTATTGCCATTGTTCGCGGTTTTGATACGGAATGCAAATTTGTTACCACTTTGAAATGTAATACCAGTTCCCACATCACGATCGGAAGAAAAGATAGTCATTGCGGCAGTTGTGTTTTGCGGATAAACCCACATGGATAGGGTTAACGGTAATGTAACATTTAATTGAGTTGGAAGTTTTATGTAGTCGTCGGTACCGTCGAATTCGACGCCGTTACCAATAATACCGGTTTTGTTGGTGTCGGACACAAAATCATCACCTGCGTAATAATTGGACGTTTGATCTTTATAAAGACTGGTAGTTCCTGTTCCTGCAGCTTCTTCGTCAAAGTGATAGACAGCCAGGTAATTATTCCAAACACTAATTGTCGACTGAGCATTCACCGCTGATGCGTTTCCATAGTACATATAAATGAAATCAGAATTTGAAGAAGCATCGATTTGTGGAACTTTTACCCAGACGATAGCTTCCTGTGCCGCAGCATCCCATTTTTCAATTTCGTAGGGGAGTTCGGTATTATCATTACTGTCAAGAAACCGCATATCATAACCAGTTGATTGTGCTTTTGAAAAATCAAAGTTTGAAGCGGTGAGTTTCACCAGAACCGGGAAGTTATTCAGGTTTTCATTTTGTGCCGAATTTTGAAACGTCAGTTGTTTTCGGTATTTCCACCCGTCATTCCACCAGGAGGCGTGAACAGACTTCGTAGACAGGCTAAAAAGTATGAGGCAAACAAAGATGTATATATATTTCTTCATACATTATTTTTGAATTTTCAGAACAAATGGTGGTAATTCATTATAGTCCGCGTCCAGTGTTACCGATAATTTCACCGTATAACTTTTTCCGTATTTAAGAGTATTTTTGGGAATGTTAATTCCCCAACGGGATGCATGGTTTGTCAGTCTGTTATAGGTGAAAACACAGTCCGGTTTATTCTGTTTAATACATTCCAAATCGCTCAGTGTGAGTGTGACGGTGGAATGAGCTACAGCAATGCCATAAAAATTGGGGTTGGCAGACCAGCTGGAATAACTGGATTTAATGCTTTTAGATTGTGTAGTGGAAATCGGGACAGCATTGACTCCGGTAAGCGTAAGAATGGTGAGGGGAAAAAAAGGATAATGTTTGACAATCTGCACGGATCCGATTTGAAATGTCCGCACATCGGTCTCTTGTCTGTGGCCACGTTTGTCTATCGCAACAACCCGCCACAGATACTTGCCATCACTTAATTTCTTGCCGCCGTTTTCAAATGTCTTATCAGTTGAGTTTCCGGCGTCATCAACGGCTTTGGCATAAACATCGATCGTTGAGTTATTGTTCGCATAACTCACCCAGATTTTTCTATCTTCATATTTCGCATTTCCGTTTTCATAACTGACCGGAATGGAATCGATGTATGGTTTCCAGCCGGTATTATTTCTATTGATTTCAATACTGAAACGCGCCAGATTATCTTTAATATCGGTAAATCTGTCTTTGTTGATCGCAAATGTAAAGGTAGGCTGAGTATTTGAAATGATGGCATTATTTTCCGGTTTCACCGGGTTAAAGGGTGAGAAATAAAATACATTATCGGCCTGTACTTCGGAGCCGCGTACCGTACGAAGCCGCACTGTAAAGCCATCGCCTTTATAGTCATTGGCTTTGGGGGAGAAATCAAAGTAGTATTCATCGGTCAGTTCATCAAAGGCATTATCGGTGGCCGTTGCATTGTACCAGCCGCTGCCATTGATCTGATATTGGACCGCCGAGGGTAGAAACTGCAGATCCGTTGAATCAACAGTACCGTACATTCGAAACTTTCCATCCGTCGATCCTTTCAGTTCATTATTTAATGATAAACCGATTGCAGTTGTCCCG
Organism: uncultured Gammaproteobacteria bacterium; assembly: GCA_964591375.1. GTDB lineage: Bacteria > Patescibacteriota > Microgenomatia > UBA1406 > GWC2-37-13 > CAYYYG01. Next base: position 6,044 of record CAZQAU010000045.1, on the reverse strand, counting down.
GTTTTTTCGTCACTGTAAGTTACCAGTGTATCGGTATCATTCGCATATCGGGCATTGATCCAGTCGGCAGATCGTTCCACATTGGAAATCTCGGCTTCATCGATAGTTCCCTGTAAGGCTCTGT
>CAZQAU010000045.1:0-5820 GCA_964591375.1 uncultured Gammaproteobacteria bacterium | reverse complement strand
GATCGTTCCACATTGGAAATCTCGGCTTCATCGATAGTTCCCTGTAAGGCTCTGTTTGTGACATGTGCCCGGTCGATTCCCAGATCAAATGTATTAAAGCTATTTGTCTCGGCATTATAATTTTTGGTGCCTTCTAAAATACCGTTAACATAGATTTTCACGGCACCGCTATTTATATTGTATGTGCCATCAATTTTGTACCATTTATTAGTTGTCAGCAAAGTCGTACCGGTTGAAACGCCGGCTCCGGTATTATTGATTACCATGCGGGCATTAGCGCCTCCCGTTGCTTCAAGAATATCGATGTAATGTATGCTTGCGGTATTATTGCCTAAGGCAATGATTTTTCCGGTCGTGCTGTGTACGCTATCGATATAAATCCAGGCCGATAGAGTGATGTTGTTGGCTGTATCCAGACCAGTTGTGGCATTTTCTATGTAATCGTTACTACCATCAAAGTTTTGTGCACCATCAATTTTTCCGGTAACTTTTGTCGGTACGGTCGGAGCTGATCCATCACCTCCACGACCATTATTGCCTGTTGCAGTGGAATCTTTGAACTCATCGGTTGTTCCGTTCCCTGTTTCTTTTAAGTGCCATACAGCTTTAAAGTTAGAGTCCCAGACAGAGCTTGCCGTCTGTGAATCGGAGGCAGAATTGTTTCCGTAATATAGGTAAATAAAATCGCTTGCCGAATTATTATCTATCTGTGGCACCTTAACCCAGATAATTGCAGTTTTTGCTGCAGAATCCCATTGTTCGATTTCGTAGGGGAGTTGCGTGTTGTTATCAGAGTCGATGAAGCGTATGTCTTCTCCATTGTTTTTTGTTTTGCTGAAATCAAAGTTGGCAGAGCTAAGTTTGATCAGAACAGGGAAATTTTTGAGGTCTTCTGTGCGCCCGGCATTGTTGAAGCTTAGGATCTTCCTGTATTTCCAAGCATCATTCCACCAGCGGTTATCGGCATTTACTCCTCGATTTGAGAATAAAAAAGTTGCAAAAAAGATGAAGCTTACGATGATGGATTTAGACCTCATGGTTAATAAGAATCGGGTAACTATATTAATTAAACCATGCTGAATAAATGCTTTCAATCAGAGTTTATTGACATTCAAAGAAGTCTATATTTCATACTTCATGATATCGGAAACACTGTAACTGATGATCATTTACCATTCCCACAGCCTGCATAAAAGCGTAGCAGATCGTCGGTCCGACAAACTTAAAGCCACGTTTTAAAAGATCCCGGCTCATCATTTCAGCTTCTTTGGTTTTGGTGGGATATTCTTTTAAACTTTTGAAAGTGTTTTTGATGGGTTTATTTCCAACAAACTGCCAAATATAAGTATCAAAATTGCCGAACTCTTTTTGTACCGCAAGGAATGCCTTTGCATTTTGAATTGTTGCCGCAATCTTCAGTTTATTTCTGATGATTCCGGAGTCGTCAAGTAAGGAAGCCACTTTTGCCGCGTCATACTGTGCGATTTTTTTGACATCAAACAAGTCAAACGCCTTCCGGTAATTTTCCCGTTTCTTTAAAATTGTCGTCCACGAAAGTCCGGCCTGTGCACCTTCCAGAATCAGCATTTCAAAAAGTTTCGTATCGTCGTGTACCGGTACACCCCATTCAGTGTCATGGTAAACATGATTAATCGGGTTTGTTTCCGCCCACTCGCAGCGTGTTTTATTGTTTGTCATATATTAAAAATATTTTTGTATTATCTGTGCAGTGACATTATTATTAATGGTCAGTACATAAAGTCGTCACTCATTAATATACTATGCTATTTATCATCTTCACCACGGAGTTATACGCATAAAAAATAAATCCCGAATTAGAATACCCAGTCTTCACCATCATCGTTCGGCTCCAGGGGCCGGGCATGCAGCCGTTACTGGCACGGATTTTGAAAAAATATTTTGTGTTAGGCGACAGTGCATTGATTGTATAGCTTTGTACACCGTCACTGGACATCTTGCTGAATCCGGTACCAAATCGTTCGATATTATCATCATATCCATAACTAATTGTGTATGAATTGTGTGGATTACCGGCAGGAGTAAAATACAAGGTTGCACTCTTTTTTGTAGTGTTTATTTGAAATAAATCCGGCGCGGCAGGGGCGGTGTTAGTACAGGTTGGTTTCTCAGTTGATGATTGTGCTACGTATTGAGTATTAACGGTTGAATGGACATACGTATCTTCCGAACCATAATTGATGAGAGTATCGTTTTGTGTTTTATAAGAAGCATTGACCCATGCCGAAGAACGGACACCGGTAGATATTCGCACCTCATCGAGTACCCCGTCAAACGGGTTACTGATAAATTCTCCACTACCAATGCGCGCACTTACTCCGTTGATAATAGAGGAGGTGAGTGTGTTGCTGTTGACTGTCAGATTCTGGGGAACACCATTGACATACATTTTGACCCCCGACGCCGAAGAAGATCCGTCATATGTTGCGACCACATGGTAGAAAGTTCCGGTTGCAACTGTTGTGTCACCGGTAACCTTTATATAGTTATTCCCGCTGACGGAGTTTATGAGAAAGAAGACATATTTACCCGAGCTATCGAGTCGTAACTGGTACCCGGTTGCGACGGCGCCGGCGAGGAGTTTGGCAAAAATGGCTCTCGAAGCCAAACTGTTTGCCTTAGCCCATCCTTCAACAGTAAAACTGTTAGTCCGTTCAAATGAGTAGTTATTACCAAGTCCGATATAATGATTGCCCCCAAAGCTTTGTCCGCCATCAATTTTCCCGGAATTTGTTTTTGTTGGTCCCAAAGCACTGGTGCCATCGCCGCCGGTACCGTTGGCGTGATTGGTGGAGTCTTGAAATTCATAAGCAGTTCCATTACCATTTTCTTTAAGATGCCAAACTCCGGCATAGTTACTATCCCATACGTTAATTGTCGACTGAGCATTCACCGCAACGGAATTACCATAATACATATATATATAATCTGAGTTTGAAGAAGCATCAACTTGGGGAACTTTTACCCACACATATGCTTCCTGAGCCGCGGTATCCCATTTTTCAATTTCGTAAGGAAGTTCGGTGTTGCCATCAGTATCTAAAAAGCGGATGTCGTAGCCGGTTGATTGGGCTTTGGAGAAATCGAAGTTTGAGGCAGTCAGTTTCACCAGAACGGGAAAGTTATTCAGATTTTCATTTTGTGCCGAGTTCTGAAATGTCAGTTGTTTCCGATATTTCCACCCGACATTCCACCAACCATTATCAGCTTTGACTGCATGGTTGAAGAATAAAAAAGTTGCAACAAAGATGAAACTTAAGATGATGGATTTAGACCACATGTTTAATATGAATCGGGTAACTATATTAATTAAACCACGCTGAATAAGTGCTTTCAATCAGAGTTTATTGACATTGAAAGAAAGCTGTATTTATATTTGAATGAGATGTTTTTGTGGAAGCATCTACATCAGTATACGTAATAGTGCCAGTTCCTGATTTTTTTGTTAAGAGAATATATTCGTAATTTGTGAATTTATAAAACACATCATCAATGACAGTTTTTCTTTCGGCAAGAAGGGTATTGGTGTCTTCTTTGATAATGGTAAATGTACCTTTTACTACTTCACCGGCATCAGCCGATCGGGTGAGTATCTTTTTTTTAGAGTCGATATCAATCGTCAGTTTTCTGTAGTCGGATTTGATATTTTGTTCATTTACCATTTTGTTTTTCATATCAGTTTCAAGTTGGTGGATAGTAATATACTGGCAAATAAGATGGTCTTTCATAACAAAAGCTGGTCTATTTAACTCTGCATAACAGTCCTGCTGATATGTTTCCGTTAAGTTGTTGTGCCCATAACATCTAAGGGAGTGTGCTTTTATTTTTTTATTTTGAATCCATTGGCTTACTGTTCCGTGCCAGTGTATGCCAATAAGGAATGAGAGAATCGAAGCGAAAAGTATCGAGAATATTATTATTAGTAATTTATTTTTCATAAGTTGCCGAAGTAGTAAAAGTTTATATCTTGGATTGAAAAAAGAATGACAAAATTGTGAATAAAGTTTATAGTTTTTTTATAAGTTAATTTTATTTCTGCCCAAACCTCTTCAAAGACCTTGCCCGTGCTCGCTCCGCCTCAACTTCGCGGTTGTGTTTTGGGGCATCGGTTTTTAAAGAATGAAGCAATGTCTCGACATCGGCGGTAATTTTTTCAACTGCTTCAGCAAATGCTTTTTCATTCGCTTTTGAAGGACTGCGAAAGCCGGAAAGTTTGCGAACAAACTGCAATGAGGCATCGCGAATCTCCTGTTCGTTTGCGGGTGGGTCAAAGTTAAAGAGTGTTTTGATATTGCGGCACATACCGTAATTGTAACACTCCCAAGATTGATAATTTTCACTATATAATTTTGAATATGCATATTGTGAATTCGAGACTGCACAATCAATATTTAACGGTAAATAAGTTCAAGAAACCGGTGGAGGTATTGGAATATTTTGGCGCAATGCAGGCGCAGGATTATTATGGTGCACAGTGGTCACTGGGTATGCGGATGCATGAGGCCACCGAGCAGTCGATAGAGACTGCATTCAATGCCGGGGAAATACTACGCACGCATCTGATGCGCCCCACCTGGCACTTTGTGAGCCCACAAAATATCCGGTGGATTTTGGCTCTGACTGCACCGCGTGTGCATGCATACAACGGATACTACTACCGAAAATCCGGACTCGATAAATCAATTTTTGCGAGCAGTAACCGCATCATTGAGAAAGCTTTAATGGGCGGAAAGCAATGTACCCGTGATGAGTTAAATACCCTGTTAAAACAGTCAAAAATCCCGACCGACCAGCTGGGGCTTTCGTATACTATCATGCAGGCTGAACTTGATGGCATAATTTGCAGCGGCCCGCGCAGAGGAAAACAGTTTACTTATATGCTTTTGGACGAGAGAGTGCCTCCGACACCGGCCCTATCTGCTGATGAAGCATTAAGCAAACTGGTGAAGTTGTATTTTACCAGTCACGGACCGGCAACCGTGCCGGACTGTGTGTGGTGGTCCGGGCTGACGGCCGCGGATATACGCAAAGGGATTGAGGAAAATAAAAACGTTTTACAGTCGGAAGTGATCGGAAATAAAACCTATTGGTTCGGCAATAATGTAACAGACACGGCATATTCGAATTCTGTGATTTTGCTTCCCACTTATGATGAATATGTGATTGCCTATAAGGATCGGAGTGCTTTTTATGAACCAAGTGCGAATCATGACAAAGCATTTGAAAATGGTTTTTGGAATACCATAATTTTGAAGGGGCATATTGTGGGAACATGGAAGAGAACGATATTCAAAGACAGAATTTCCATTGTTCCACGCTATTTCCGGCTATTGAGTGAGTCTGAAAAAAACGCATTACAGCAGGCTGTGCAACGATACGCGGATTTTATGGGGATGAAAGCCGAGATTGTGGAGTGAGACAAACGTTATCTTCCAAAACCAAGTTGCTGCATTACTGTTTTTCTATCAAACACCTGCGAGTGTCCGCAAATTTTTCCATCTTGAAAATAATAGATGGTTACACCATTAGTTTTTATCGGTTTATTGGTTGGGGGAATGCTGCCCATATTTCCCTTATTAGTACCGGTCATAATCCATGTGATTACGACAGCATTGCCATCGGCAATGGCGGTTTGGATCGCGAAATGGATGTCGGGGAATGGGCCAAAGGAATTCTGAAGACGAGCTTTGAATTCTTCGTGGTTTAAGGTTTTTCCTTCCCAAGGATCACCAGCATCAAGATGAATAGTATATGTAGGTGCTAGGAATTCAGACAGGTTTT
>CAZQAU010000044.1:0-8951 GCA_964591375.1 uncultured Gammaproteobacteria bacterium | reverse complement strand
TATGTGCCGTACCGTTTTACCAGATTTGATACACTGAGTGCATAGGAATACATAAAGGAATAAAAATAGAACTTAATTTGCAATTTAGAGCTAAGCTCGTTACAATATAAACACTTAAAAACTATATGAAAGTATATTTTACTGCATCAATTGCGGCAAAGAAACAGCTCTTGCATAATTATCTCATGATTCTGGACATCTTAAAATCGAAAAAACATGATGTTATAGCAGAACATATCATCAATACTGAAGAGTCTCAGATACATTTACAAACTAAAGATCAGCGATTACAGTTTCATGAACGATTGGAAGAATGGATTCGGTCTTGTGATTTTATGATCGCAGAAACAACCTTTCCCAGTATCAGTGTCGGATATGAAATATCATTAGCTCTGAGAGTAGGAAAGCCGGTACTGTTGCTCTATAGTGAGGGTAATCCCCCATCACTTTTGGAGCATCATAAAGATGATAAACTCATTGCGGAACGATATACAGCCGATACAGTCAAACCAATTATTGAAGATTTTATTTCCTATACCAATCAAAAAAGCGATCTGCGTTTTACTTTTTTTGTGACTCCTGCAATTGTCAATTATCTGGATGATCTTGCGAAACGAAAAAAAATACCTAAATCAGTATATTTACGCCGACTTATTGAAGAAGATATGCAGAAAAACAGGTAATCAGCCTATCGGTGTTTCCCCGTGATGGCCGTCATATTTAGCTAAAGAAGGAATATATTTCGCCACTATCGCAACTGCTACCAATGTACCGACTCCACCTACGACTACGGAAAAAGGCCCTCCTATCGCAGCCGCTAACAAACCTGCTTCAAATTCCCCAAGCTGTGGACCTCCCATAACAAACATCATATTTATTGCCGACATTCGTCCGCGCATTTCATCAGTTGTTTCCAGTTGTCTGATTGTCTGTCTAAGGATGGCGCTGACACTATCGCCGGCTCCAATCATCATTAAAGCTCCAAAAGAAAGTGCAAAAATGGTCGATAATCCGAAAAATATCGTTCCCAGTGCATAAAAAGCTACTCCTGCAAGCAAAACCTTACCTTGTTTACGAATGGTTCCCAGATGAGCCATAGTAAATCCTGCTATCACGGCTCCTACAGAAGGCGCCGCGTATAACAATCCCACTCCCTGGGGGCCAACCGCCAGTATGTCTTTGGCAAAGATGGGTATAAGTGAAGTTGCAGAAGCAAAAAATGTGCTAAAAAAATCTAAAATCATAGTTGACCATAGTATCGTTCGTCTTCGTACAAAGCGAAATCCGTCAACAATTGCAAATAATGACATTTTGCCCATTGTTTTGCCCGTATGTCCATCTGACTTTATAAACAATAGGCCAATAAGAATAGCTATATAAGAGGCAGCATTAAATGCGTAGGCCACACCGGTGCCATATTTTGCGATAACAAATCCACCCAGAGCGGGTCCGACAATAGTGGCAATCTGCCACATTATTGTGTTAATACTCATCGCATTTGCCAGATGTTCTTTTTTAACCAGACTGGGTACAAACGCCTGCCGTGCCGGCATATCAAATGCGGCTGCACCTGCGGCTAACACTGTTAATGTATAAATCCAGAAGGCATTTACCGTATTGTTTAGGGTAATAAATGCCAGAACTGCGGCAAATAAAGTCATAAAGGAGGTCGAAACAAACATGATTTTTTTTCGGTTATACGAATCGGCTGCCACTCCACCGAACGCAGAAAAAATGAGTATAGGTATAAAGCGTACCAGACCGATAAGGCCCAGTGCGGCGGCTGAATTTGTAAGTATATAAATATGCCAGTTTAGCGCCACAATCTGCATTTGACTTCCGGTCATCGAAATAACCTGTCCCAGAAGGTATAGACGAAAATCCGGGTACTTTAAAGCTGTATATCGTTTAGAAACATATCCTCTCATTTATACATATTTATTATTCATAACAATCTATATCATACCATATCGGAAACGAAAATTAAAATACAGTAGATACGCGAATAATCGCGTATCTACTAATAATGATGCAAATATCTTGTAATTACAATCTAACAAAAAATTTTGTAGCAGATAGTCCGTGGAGCTTCTTTGATCTGTAAATTACATTGGGGTATATGAAAAAATATATTCTATCTGCGGCCTTATTAGTTAGCGTATTAGTCTACCTTTTTATGGGAGGAACTGCGTATGCGGAGATTACTGGTTATAAAGTCACCGACGGATTCGAGTATACGGCTGCCGGATCAACTGGTAACGGTCGGGTTATATATTACAAGTATATTGGAGTAAATTTTCAGGGTGGTAAAGTACTTTTCAGTCACAATGCCGATGGGACCGGAGCTACATCGGTAGGTGACACTATTCAGTTTGTTATCCAAAATCCTGATACGGGCTTTCAAACAGCTACCATCGATATTCATAGTCCAAACTGTCTTAGTTTTAAACCTGATCCCGAGCCCATTGATATCACGCAGTATATGAAGAAAGGAATGAATTCAATCTTAGTTCGTTATCTTGACTGGTGTTATAAACCGCATACGATAAGCCAATCGTATATAGTCTATGATAATACTCCTCCTATTACGTATACCCCGACGCCTTCTCCCTCACCTTTTCCATCCCCTACTCCAACCGAAACTCCTATCCCCACTCCTCCGCCCTTTTTGGAATTACCATGGGACTATCAAAGTAAAGGGATGAGTTTTGTAGATGCATCGCTATCAATGAGTGCATATTTTGATCATCAATACCCTATATTAGGCGGTGGTATTCAGGAACAAAACGATTATAAAGATACAGTAATTCCCTATAAACAGTCGAATCCAGCGGATATAAGTTATTCAAGTCATGATGGCTATGATTATGCGGCAAAAGCGCAAGTGAGATTAGGGGATGCAGTATTAGCTGCTGCAGCAGGAACTGCTCGATATGTAGGAAGTTGTAAGCCGTGTGGCAATATGATCCTTATTGATCATGCTAATGGATACCAGACACGCTACCTGCATCTTATGAGTGAAGGGCTGATTTCGACTGATTCTGCCGCTCGGGTATCGGTTTTAGCGGGACAGCCTATCGGTAAGGTAGGCTTTACCGGAAATGTGGATCCACCAGGTAAAAATGGCGCACATATTCATTTTGGAGTAGTGCAGGATAAGAACAAAGATGGTACCTTTGATGATAATGTTCCTGATGGCGCAACCGATCCATTCGGCTGGCTGTCTCCTGATCCCGATCCCTGGGCTACCTATGTTTTTGATTATTACGGCAGCCAAAAAACAGGCAATAAAAGCTATTATCTTTGGAAGCATGCACTCCCCGGTACTGAGGGTGAAGTATCTCCGGAAGGCGGTGTATTTACAACCCATAAAGCTACGTTGCAGTATCCTTCAGGCATAATCGATAAACCCGTACAGCTTAGTATGAAGGTAACCTCAGTTGATTCCCAAGACAAACTGGTTCCAGTGGGAACGGCCTATGATATAGAGGCAAAGAGTGCCATTGGTGGGGTAATTACCAGTTTTCTTAAGCCTTTTACCTTTATAGTAGATTTTCTCAATTATGATCTGTCTCAAATACTTCCGGAAACATTAAGTATTTACTCTAGTCAGGACGGAATAAGCTGGCAAAAGGAACCAACTACACTTGATCTGACCAATAAAAAAGCCTCTGCAACGATGAATCATCTGACTCAGTTTGCCTTGTTCGGCGAAAAACGCGACATTTCTCCACCTGTTACCTCCGCCAAGCTTGCAGGGTTGCTCGGCCAATCTCAACTATATAGATCCTCCGTACAGCTAACATTTACAAGTTCGGATAACCAAGGCGTTGAATATACTGCCTATAAGATTACAAACCCAGAGGGAGAAACAGAATGGTTGGATTATCGTGAACCTCAAAATTTCTCAAAAGAAGGTGATTATACCGTGCAATATTATTCGGTTGATAATGCCGGTAATACAGAAGCGTTAAAAACCATCGATTTTTCCATCGATAAAACACCTCCAGAGGCGGAAATTGTATATGATATAAATACGTTCGATTTAACGATACAAGGGCTAGATACAGGGGGTATCTCAGCTATAAAAAGAACCGAGCTGAAAAGGGATCAGGAACGGGTTATCATAACCGATCAGGCAGGTAATAGTCTTACGCTTTGGATTAAAGATCGGGAAAGAGGTAAAAAAGCAGTTTTGAATATCTATAGCTTGCAATACAATAGTGCCAAACCGGTATTGGTGAATGATAATAGACTTGAAGTAAATGCTCAGACAGACAGAAAAGGCCAGATTAAAGAATTAAACCAGCTATTTTCCGTTAGAGGAGAAAAAAAATTAGAGCTAGCCTATATAGCAAAATCAGACAAGACCAAAGTGATTGTTCGTATTAAGCGAAAAGATATTCAAAAAGAGGTAATTGCTGGTATGAAGCTGCTACGATTAACGACCACTAATGGATTATTAGTTGAAAATTACAATTATGAAGATTAAAAAGCGTCTTTGTACAAAAATGTATATTATATTGAGTATTGTATTCATTCTACTTACATTACTGTTATATAGCTTGCAACGGACTCAGTATAAGCCTGAGTCTAAGCCAGTGACGGTTCAGATTCAAACACCGGTTCCGTATGCCAGATATTACTCAAAATTTCTCAAGGTTAATTTTGAGTACCCGGTAAAATATACAATTCAAGATACTTATAATGATATAACCTTAACAAAAGGTACACACCAACTTCAGATAGGACGTATTGCTACCAATTATGATACCGTGGAAGGATATATCGATAGTCTGGAGAGGCTTAACCATGTTAGGATAATCGATAGACATAAACAGCGTATTAATGGCATTCAAACTATTAAGGGGGTTATTAAGCACAATAAGGCTAACTCAGATACCTATATTTACTTTTTGTATCCTACCGAGTGGACTATATTCACAGTCTCTACTAACGAAGAAGCACTCATCCCTGAGCTTGATCTTATGGTTCAGTCATTCCAGTATGTGCCTTAAGTGTAGTATCTGGAGTCAGTAACTTAGCTTGCAATACATAAAAAATGTATGTTACAATGATTCCACTGCTCCTTTTTATGAAAACCATACAAAAGTCTTATAATAAGATTCTGGAAATAATCAAAGAATTCATTGATGACATCATATCAGGTCCTAAAAAGAAGGCCTATGCCTATGTTCCCAATCGTCGTGTCCGATAGCTTATCTTCCGCATGTTATGCTTACATTCCGCTCTAGAATTACGGAATGCCTTGTACGCATGCTTGTTCTATTACTTATAAATTGTCTCAATACTCAAATTTATGAAATTATCCTCTCTGGTGGCATACGCGTTCCTACTTTTCAGTCTTTTAACCCTTTTTTCCAAAGATATTCAGGCTGCCGGTACCGGGTACTGGCATACTTCCGGTAATCAAATTCTAGATTCAAATAACGCACCGGTGCGTATTGCGGGTGTAAACTGGTTTGGCCTGGAAACTGGCTCATATGCCCCTCATGGTCTATGGGCACGCGGATACAAGGAAATGATGGACCAGATGAAACAGCTCGGATTTAATACTATCCGTCTCCCCTATTCCAATGATATTCTGAACGAGGCAAACAAACCCAGTGCGATCGATGCCTCCAAGAATCCGGATTTAGTCGGTTTATCAGGCTTACAGGTTATGGATAAGGTTATCGAATATGCAAATAAGATCGGTATGCGGGTTATTCTCGATCGTCATCGCCCTACTAAAGATTCCCAGTCTCCGCTTTGGTATACGGGTACGGTTTCTGAAGCTAAATGGATTGCCGACTGGAAAACATTGGCCAATCGATATAAAGGAAATACAGCGGTGATTGGTGCAGATCTTCATAATGAACCAAATGGCGCTGCTTGCTGGGCGTGTAATGATCCAGCTCGTGACTGGAAAGCAGCAGCCGAGCGGGCAGGTAATGCAGTTCTAGCTGTAAATCCAAACTGGCTTATTTTTGTAGAAGGTATTCAGACGTATGGTAATCATTGGTACTGGTGGGGCGGGAATCTGGAAGGTGTGAAAAGTGCTGCAATAAAGCTGAATGTAGCGAACCGTGTGGTGTATTCCACGCATGATTATCCGCAATCGGTCTGGAATCAATCCTGGTTTACCGCATCCAGTTACCCTACCAATTTAGCCGGCGTTTGGGATATGATTTGGGGATATATTCATAAAGAAAAGATCGCTCCGGTGCTTGTAGGTGAGTTTGGGAGTAAACTGCAAACCCAAAACGACCAGCAGTGGTTTGATAGTCTTACCGCTTATCTTAAGAGTAATAATATATCCTGGGTGTTCTGGTCATGGAATCCGAACTCCGGTGATACAGGGGGTATCCTGGCCGACGACTGGCAGACAGTCAACTGGAATAAACAAAGTAAGCTTACTCCCCTACAAATGACACTGGATACTAGTTCGACCGCGCTTGTTGCCATGCAACCCTCGGCTATTCCCTCCGTTACTCCGTCTGCGACGGCTACCCCAAAAATCGCCTCTCTTTCACCCAGTACTGTGTATATCCAACCTACTGTGGTCGCTTCACTTTGTAAGGTGGAATACTCTGTTTCACAAAGTTGGAATAACGACGGCTTTACGGCGAGTATTACCATTAAGAATGGTAGTAATAAACCTATAGACGGTTGGAAATTAAGTTGGAACTTTCCAGGCAATCAGCAAATAAAAAGCTCCTGGAATGGCAATTTTAGTCAGTCAGGCCCCACAGTTACCGTTACTAATACAGATTGGAATAAAGCTATCCAGGCTGGAAATTCGCTTACGATCGGATTTGTAGGCAGTTATTCAGGCTCCAACCAGAATCCAGGTATATTTAAAGTGAACGATACCCAGTGTTTGTAGGCATTTTTTTTCCTGTGAAGTCATTATTGATTTCAGTAAAATACGATAAGATCTATATGGAATCTTAAATCAATAGAAATATTAAGAAATAACCTTGTTCTTATATTTTTAGATAGCTCCGTAATTATATACATATCTGGTGTGTAAAGATATTTTGTCTTCAAATATTAGTTTATAGCTTATAACAATACTTTATAATAATAATTTGTTATAATATGCCTCTATCCTTTTTATCTATAAAAGCAAGATAAAGCTCCTTTTTAATTTGGCGTAACGGGTTTAGAAATAAAGTATTCAGCTTATAGAGTTGTCTCGATATTTTATTTCTAAGGCTGTTTTTTCTACTCGAAAATGGTTTTCGATCTACAGAGAATAGCGTTCTTAGAGGTATCCTCAATGGATGCACCTTAATAATAAGTTTTGATGAAAGCTAACGCTATGAAATCTGGTTTTTATGTTACTGAGAAGCAGAAGGTGAATACTAATTGATTTGTTCATCTCCTGCTTCTTGGTACACAAATTCCAGAAGCTCGATTTTAATGCTGATTTAGTCTGAGAAAGGAGATTTTTTGCCACATCTGTCTTAAAGCAGATGGAAGGGAATATGCTAATTTTTTGTTGAGCACGCCGGGAAAGCCGGCAAGGAGTACGTATGCAAAGTAAGTATAGTCGTTGGTCAGGACCCATTCTGGCCTCTTTTGGTCTCGCGCTCGTGTTCTGGTTTGGTGTAAAGTTGGCACAGTTTGCCACCAACCCCACTCCAGTTCTCGCAGCGCCGCCTGCAGTTGTTCAACCTGCGCCTCAATCCGCTGTTATCCAGCAAGCGCAGCCTGATTGCTGTAATACTCCCGTAAAAGTGGAGGATTGCAGTAATTGTGAATATGCTCAGGTTCGTGTTACTGTTCGTAAAGGTCAGATTGTGACGGGTGCCGATGGCTCCGATGTAGTTCGTGAGTCGGATACTCAGTTCATGGTGAAAAAGCGTTGGGGGAACGATACGGAAATGAAGATTAAGTTCCATATCGATAACAGTCCTGCCTACTCTGTGCCGGTCACCAAGCCGGAGGACTGTCCTACCCCCACTCCCAAACCCACCAACACTCCGCGCCCGACCAATACAGCCAGCGCAACCCCTACGAACAGCCCTACGGTTCCTACCAATACTCCGACCAATACCCCTACCAATTCTCCGACGGCGACTCCATCGCCGAGTCCTAGCAGTACGCCTACTGCCACGTCAACCGATACACCGACCGAGACCAGTACGCCGACCGATACGCCTACCGGTACGCAGTCGCCTACTGCGACTCCTACCGATACGGCGACCGTAACCGATACACCGACCGAGACCAGTACGCCTACCGGTACGGCAAGTGCCACCCCTACTGATACGGGCACTCCGCCGCCTACCATTACCGCGTCGCCGACTACTTCGCCCACAGCTTCACCGTCAAGCACCCCCGTGTTTACGGTGACGCCAACCGCAACCCCAACCGGAACCAATACTCCGCCTCCGCCGCCACCATGTTTTGACTGTAGTGAGGTGGTGAACGTCGGTCATGGTGCCGCACCTGGTACCTATACCGAAAAGCAAGTACTTGATTCCTGGGGCGTTGACAGTTGGGATGAAGTTCCAGGCTATATGTTCGGCGAAGAGCCAACATATAGCGCCTACCTAGTCGAAGGTGTTCCGGGCAACGCGCCTCAAACCGTGCAGTTCCATTCTATTCAGCGGATCGCCAATGACGTTATCCAGCTCGATAGTGGTGGGCATGCGATGGTATTCCAAGTTTGGGTGCCGTGCGATGCCAACTTCATGATTCGCGCGGGTGACCGCCAAGGTCGCGTCTTTGATTCCTCGCCTGTGTTTGTCTCGAAGTCCCCTATCGAGGGTCAGGATACCTACCACTGGGAGACGGTAATTCGTCTTCCCGGCGGTGTCTGGTATTCAGAAGGTGAAAAAGCGAACTATGCGGATGGCACTTACAATAACGACAAGCGCCGTGTAGCTTCGATTCTCACCCAGCACCTCCAGCAAATGGGGGCGATCATCAAGGACAAC
>CAZQAU010000043.1:4878-9371 GCA_964591375.1 uncultured Gammaproteobacteria bacterium | reverse complement strand
TTATCGATATTGTATTGATTTCAGAAAACAGTTATATTTTAGATATGGTGAAAAACCTGTCGATAATTATGTGGAAAATGCTCAGCATATTTGTGCTCGTCCTATATGTATTACCGGGCTTTTTACAGCCCCGTGCGCAAAATATCTCTTCATTCGGAATTGCTAATCCTACTGCAATAAAAGATAAAGTAGTCCGTGATGGCGATATCGTCTCCAATTCCGACAACGGTTACTCACTCACCAAAATTTCCTATGATCCAAGACTGCATGGAGTGGTAACTATCAATCCCGCGGTTGCATTCAATACCAATGAAACCGGTACCCGCTATCCGGTAGTTTCTTCCGGCAATACTCTGGTAAACGTATCTACACTGAATGGGAAAATTAAAAACGGTGATCCGGTCACCTCCTCACCTATTCCTGGGGTGGGTATGAAAGCAACCGAATCGGGGTATGTTTTAGGATACGCACTTGAGGATTTCAACTCCGATGATCAACGGGAGATTAAGAAAATTAAAGTTTCTATAAACAAGCAGTTTTACGCTCCTCTAAGCTCCGGACCTAAATCAAGTATGCTCGATATTTTCCGCCTATCTGCAATTGCGACATATGAAAAACCGCTCACTGTGTTACGCTATTTAGTAGCAGCGGTGATAGTGCTTTTGTCATTTATACTCGGATTTTTATCGTTCGGAAGAGTAGCCTCTGTAGGAGTTGAAGCATTAGGCCGAAATCCGTTAGCCGCCAAAATGATACAGGTGGGAATAGTCTTAAATGTCTTGATTACTATTATGATTATCGGATCAGGACTGGCAATTGGATTTTTTATATTAAAAATTTAAAAAACGGACGTTCATTAAAAAACACCAACTATGAGAGTAATTTTTTCTGACCCGGCAATTCTGGGTTTTATAACGAGCGTTTGTTTTTTGACAGCTCTTTTCATATATGCTTTATATTATATTTTAAAACGCCAGTCCGAACTGCAAAAAAAAGAGCGCGAATTCGAAAAAAAAGCCAATCGAATTATCGAAAAAGCTGAAGAACATGCAGAAGAAATCGTGAAGGATGCGGCTAAAAGCGCGGAAGCAATTTTAACACAAAGCAAAACTTTTAAGGAAGGTCTCGAGAAAGATCTCAAAGGTACCTTAAACTCAGAAATGAATGTTTATAAGGATCTATTAAATGAAAAACTAAGCTCTGTTTTAACCAATTATCAAAAGGTTCTCACACAAACTGGCAGTATCTACGCCAATTCCATTAAAGAAGCCAATTTTGAACTAAAACAGGCACAGCAAAAAAATGCCGAAAATTTTAAAACCGTTCTTGAAGATCAAACATTAACGGCAAAATTCTATATCCAACGAAAGGTAAATGAAGAGCTTGATAAAGCAAAAAAAGAGATTGATGAATATAAAGAAGAAGAAAAAAAACGCATTCAGAGCACTGTTCAGAACATAATTATGTCTCTTTCAGAAAATGTTTTCGACGGTACGCTTACTATTGAACAACAGGAAAAATTAATTTTTAAAGCACTGGAAGAGGCAAAAAATAAGAATATTTTTACAATATAGCAGAGACGTGCCGGCGCAAAACATGATATCCCGACGGACGATACATGATTGACATATTGCATTGAATACCAGAAATATGGAAACAACAAACACTAACAATTCATTCGAACTCATCATAGAAAGCCTGATGACCCGCCAGGAAGCCGATCATTTTTTGGACCTGATCAATATTCTGTCAGAAAACCTTTTTACCAAAAAAGTAAACCTATCAGAGAAAATCACTGAGATATTTCCTGTTCATCTGAAAATTCTGTTAGTTAAATCTTTACAAAATAACCAGATTGATCTAACTAACAATATACTCATGCAAAGTTTTATCGAATCGCTGAAAAAATATCTGGAATCGATTCCGGTTATCGGCCTCACTTTGGCTTTTAGCCCTAAACAACAAACAATTAAAAGAATTTATAGCTGGTTAGCATTTCAAATCAAAAAACCAGTCTTACTGGACATTACTGTTAATAAAAACATTATCGGTGGCGCAGTTATCGATGTGGCGGGAATTCATTTTGAGTACACCATTCATAAAATATTAAAAGATCAGCTAACGCAAAATACCGTATGGAAAACTATACCAAGTACTTAAATTCTATCGGCGAATTCGGCATTGTCCGTGAGGTAAATCATCCGATTGTCATCATTTCGGGGCTTCCCTATACCCGACCTCATGAAATTGTACTATTTGAAACCGGTCAGTGGGGTGAGGTATATGCAATCGAAAAAGATATTATCGAAGTACTTGTTTTTTCCAAAGACCCCATTAAAGTGGGTACACAAATTACCCGGACTAATAATTTTCTTTCTATACCGGTAGGAAAAGAACTGTTGGGAAGCATTATAGACCCGCTTGGTACACCGATCTCTACTACCTTTATCTATAAAAAACCACAAGAATACAGAGAGATAATAACGGACGTGGTGGGAATTGGTCCACGTCGACGCATCACAAAGCCCCTTAAGACAGGAGTAAGCATAGTCGATATCATGATGCCTTTGGGAAAAGGGCAGAAAGAACTGATTATTGGTGATCGGAAAACAGGCAAGACATCGTTCCTTCTTTCCACCATTAAAAACCAGATAAAGAATGGCACAATATGTATTTATGGTGCTATCGGAAGGAAAAAAAGTGATATTAAAAAACTACAGGAGTTTTTTAAACGGGAAAATCTGGAAAAAAATATTGTGATTGTGGCTTCCAGTTCGCAAGATTCCCCTAGCTTAATTAATCTCACTCCTTACTCTGCTATGACAATCGGAGAATACTTTCGCGATGCCGGACATGATGTGCTCGTGGTTCTGGACGATTTGTCCACTCATGCAAAATTTTATCGCGAGATCGCTTTAATAGCCAAACGTTTTCCCGGACGTGAATCTTATCCTGGAGACATCTTTTATACCCATGCACGCTTACTTGAACGAGCGGGAAACTTCACTCACCCAGATAAAGGCGAAGTAACCATCACTTGTTTACCGGTCGTGGAGATTGTGGAGGGCGATCTGACGGGCTATATCGCAACAAATATCATGGGTATGACTGACGGACATATTTTTTTCGACAGTAATGTGTATTATAAAGGTAGAAGGCCTGCCATCAACCTTTCTTTGTCGGTTACACGTGTTGGCAGACAAACACAATCAGCGCTAAAAAAAGAGATTAATCGCGAACTGACAGCCTTTCTTGAATTGTATGAAAAAATGGAAAACTTCTCTCACTTTGGTGCCGAGCTTTCAGAGAAGATTAAAGGAATCCTGCGTACAGGACAAAAAATCTATCGTTTCTTCACGCAAAACTATATGCTTGTTATTCCCGAAGAAATACAGTTAATTATTTTTTCCTTGATTTGGTCTAAAGCACTTGATGATAAACCTGATGACTATATTGAAGAATTACAGGGGCAGATACTACTTGCATATAATGATGAAAATAACAAACGTTTTTTTACTGAGATTGTCACAGCAGACAATTTATACACTCTTCTAACGAACGTATCAAAAAAGAAAGAGGAGATTTTAAAACTATGCCAACCCGCTACTCAATCCAGTCAGATATAGATTTGGTCAACACACTGAAGACAGTTACTCAGGTGTACCAGGAAATCGCTGTTATGAAAATGCAGCGTGTCCGGGGTTCTGTACTAGTCACCCGTGATTATTTGGAAAAACTTTCCGATATCTTTCGCGATGTTAAACGTTCGTATAATCATGAACTGGAAATGATTGTTAAAAAAAAGACTACTGAAAAAAAAGAAGGCAGCATACAAAAAACAGTGTCGATTTTATTGGCTCCCAACACGAAGTTATATGGAGAGATTGTTTATAAAGTATATAAACTCTTTGTTGATGATATAAAGAAAACGGACACAAGTATTACTATCATCGGAAAACTTGGTAAAGATTTATTTGAGAATGAACATCTTGACCGACCTTACACGTATTTTGAGATTTCCGATGCGGAAATTAGAATGGATGATTTAAAAGCTATAGTTGCTCACATCGAAGAATTCGACAAAATCAATGTCTATTTCCCCCGCTTTGAAAGCATCGTTAAGCAAAATGCAACTACCACTAATGTATCTGGCGATGATCCACTCAAACAAGGTGAGGCACTTTCGTATCGAGAACGCTCTTATTTATTTGAACCTAATCTGGAAAAGATACTTAATTTTTTTAAAACCCAGATGATTTCTTCGCTTTTCAAGCAGACAGTTCATGAATCTCAGTTAGCTCGCTTTGCTTCCCGTATCAAAGCGATGGAAGAAGCTTTGGATAATATTAACGTGCGTTCAAATCAACTCTATAGCGAGGAAAGAAAAATTAAAAAATTAGTGGAAAATAAAAAACAAATAGAGCGAATTTCCGGCATTTCTCTGTGGATGAAATGATGAATTGTTTCAATTACACACACATGTATTTGTCATT
>CAZQAU010000043.1:3293-4778 GCA_964591375.1 uncultured Gammaproteobacteria bacterium | reverse complement strand
TATTTCATCCCTATGTCGGGCTGTGATTTATTTATAATGAATTATGATCAGTAAAGGAAAAATTATTCGTATTAAAGGACATATAATCGATATCGAATATTTAGGTGATCCACCGGCATTACATGACATCCTTATTCTCGAACAGGATCCTACAGTTCAGATGGAAGTCTATGCCTCATCGTCACGATCAAGTTTTTATTGTTTTGCTTTATCACAAACAAAGAAACTCTATCGGGGTGCGACCGTGGTAAATACTACTGAACCTCTGAAAATTCCGGCCGGCAAAGATATCTTAGGACGCGTGATTGATGTTTTTGGTTGCCCTCAGGACGATCTGGGCGCACTTCATTTTGATCAGAAAATCCCCATTTTTAACCGGGATATGAACTTTGATAGTGTGGTAGTTCCCAATAAAGTTTTGGAAACCGGTATAAAGGCCCTGGACTTCTTTTCCCCGATTTTAATTGGCGGTAAAGTAGGGCTTTTCGGAGGAGCCGGCGTGGGAAAAACTATTTTATTAACCGAAATTATTCACAATATCGTTATCGATAACAAAAACGATAATGTCTCTATTTTTACCGGTGTCGGAGAGCGTGCACGTGAAGGCCAGGAACTCCATGAATCTTTAAAAGAAAGCGGTGTTCTCCCGTCCGTTGCACTGTTATTTGGACAGATGGGAGAAAATCCGGCCATTAGATTCCGTACCGCCACGGCGGGCATTGCTCTGGCCGAATACTTCCGCGACAAACTACAAAAAAATGTTCTATTCTTTATTGACAATATTTTCCGTTTTGCCCAAGCCGGATATGAGCTTTCAACACTGATGAATACCATACCTTCCGAAGGTGGGTACCAAGCCACATTAACCTCCGAGATGGCTAACTTTCACGAACGACTTGGGTCAACTGAAAAAAACTCTATTACCTCGATTGAAGCAGTCTATGTTCCTTCAGACGATATCACCGATTATGCCGTCCAGTCTATCTTTCCGTATCTGGATTCAAATGTGGTGTTATCACGTTCTATTTATCAGGAAGGACGCTTCCCTGCAATCAACTTGCTGGCCTCCACCTCTTCGGCATTAAATATTGAAACAGTGGGTGAAACCCACGCCAAAACGTTAATAGCCGCCCAGAATTTGCTAAAAAAAGCCCTCTCGCTCGATCGTATCGTGGCATTGGTAGGCGAATCCGAACTTTCCGCCGACGATCAAATTATATACAAGCGAGCAAAGATTCTTAAAAATTATATGACGCAGTATTTTCATGTGACCGAATCTCAGACGGGAAAAAAAGGCTCCCGGGTACCGCGCACTTCTACAGTGAACGATGTGAAAAGCATTATCGGTGGAAGGTATGATGATTATCCACCAGACACATTTTTATATATCGGACCCCTGAAGGACTTAACGGGCGTTTAAAATGAAAATATATTGATATAGGATGTATAAAATTATGTACGAAAACATACATACGTAGAGACGCA
>CAZQAU010000043.1:0-3193 GCA_964591375.1 uncultured Gammaproteobacteria bacterium | reverse complement strand
TCGTAGAGACGTAGCATGCTACGTCTCTACAATTACATTACAAACCAATATGAACCCTACCAATACATTACAGGTTTTTGTGATGAGCGGCGACTCGATTATATTCAATGATAATGCAACGTCCGTTTCTTCACGTAATGATAAAGGCCGTTTTGACATTCTCCCCTTTCACACCAACTTTATTAGTCTCATTAAAGAATTTATTGCTATTCAACCGATACATGGAGAACATAAGGAAATTGTTATTACGAGTGGAATAATGCGGGTGTATGAGAATAAGGTGCAGATATTTGTGAACGTAATATTGTAGAGACGCGATTAATCGCGTCTCTACGTTGCGATTTAATTATGATTCAATATCAAATCGTACCGAAGGACTCATCGTAGTTTTGATGAATGCCTTTTTTATGTGAACTTTTCCCACGGAAGCAATATACTGTCGTACATTCTCTTCAATATCCTGTTCCTTGTAGGAAATTTTGCCGATAAGCTGGTGTAATAATGGGAATTTAGGTTCTGATTTCCATTTAATGACACCTTTGGCAAACTTTTTCATTGTTTCCTCAGGATTTGTGGAAACTGTGCCTGCTTTTGGGTTTGGCATCAAGCCGCGTGGACCTAAAACTTTAGCAAATTTAGACAATTTTGGCATGTGAGAAGGATGACTGATAAGGATATCAAAGTCAATGATTCCTTTTTCTATTGCCCCAAGAACAGCATCATCCACTATTTTGACTCGGGCAACTTTACCGATTGAATGTGGTAAATCGACTTCTCCACGGAGTCCTTGTTCATCTAGATTGAAATGAAGCTCCACAGACTCATCAAATTCGGCGTATTTCATTTTCTTAAGAAGTTTGACTGCTTCCGCTAATGAATATACTTTTTTAGGATCGACTAATTTCTGAGCCTTAATATGTTTTTTACCAGTGACAGATTTTTTGACAGCTGTTTCTGATTCTTCAGCATTTTTTTGTTCTTTAACGTCCGTTTTTTTAGATTCTTTTTTAGCTGCTTTTACGTCCTGATCTACTTCCTCAACTTCTGAATCTTTGGTTTTTTTTGCTTTTTTTTCAGCAGAACGAGATTTCTGTTCTTTCTTTTGTTCCTCTTCAATGTTTTCAAGTCCGATTATACGAGTTCTGATTTTTCCCATAAATAAAATAAATTAGATAAATGTTATTCTGTTTCTACACCCATACTGCGAGCAGTACCACGAACGATGTTCATAGCAGCTTCAATGGTAACGGCGTTCATGTCAGGCATTTTTTCTTTTGCGATAGCTTCAATGTCTGCTTTAGTTAACTTAGCTACTTTTTCAACATTTGGCTTTCCGGAACCTTTTTGAATAGCAGCTCTCTTTTTGATCATAGCAGCCACGGGAGGGAGTTTGGTGATAAAGGTGAAACTACGATCCTGATAAACTGTAATGACAGCCGGAATGATCTGTCCTTTTAATTTTTCTGTTCGGGCATTATATTCTTTGATAAAATCCATGATCGGAACACCATGCTGACCTAACGCTGGACCAACCGGTGGTGCCGGGGTTGCTGTTCCGGCGGGAAGATTAAGCTTGATAATTGTCTTTACTTTTTTAGCTGCCATATATTTATTTTTTTGGGATTATAACTTAGAAACTTGCAAAAAGTCGAGTTCAACCGGAGTTTCTCGGTCGAAAATTGATACGAGCACTCTTACTTTACCTTTTTCTTCATCAATGGCCTCTATTGTACCAAGAAAATCGGCAAATGGGCCACCAATTATTTTAACGGCTTCACCAACTGAGAATTTTGCTTTGAACTTTGGTTGCTCCTGAGCAACGAATCTCATAATGGCTTCCACTTCTTTTTCAGAAATAGCGGTTGGTTTTAAACCTGCGCCGACGAAACCAGTCACACCTTCGGTGGTACGAACGACTAACCAAGTGTTGTCATCAAGAAGCATTCGTACGAGTACATAGCCTGGGAAAACTTTTTCTGTTCCTTTAGTTTTTTTACCTTTTTTAACGATAACAATTTCTCGTGTGGGAATGACGATATCATAAATTCTATCATCTACACCTAAACTTTTTACTCTCTGTTCAAGAGCAGTTTTTACGCGACCTTCATAACCGGTCTGGACGTGAATAACGTACCATTTTGCATCGGCACGGTTGTCGGCAGGAGGTTTTTGATCTTCAGCTGTGTTCTGTGTATCAGTCATTGCTATAACAAATAGTAATTAATACAAATATAAATTTATCGCATCGTTGTTAACATTTCCAATCCTTTTGTTAAGAGAACATCTATTATACCGATGTACAGTCCTATAATCAAGGAGATTGCGATTACCACTGTAGTTAAACGAATTGTTTCTTTTTTATCTGGCCAAGAAACCTTCTTTAGCTCTTCAATCATATCTGTGGCAAATGCCTGTCTTGTCGCGACTGTTTTACTCATACCTTGTTATTGTAGCATACCTGTTTGTCGATGTCATCAGAATATTAATGTATATATATTCACCCCATCACGACATATTACGCAGGATGTACGAAGTTATTTACGATACCATATATACGCGTATTTACGTAGAGACGCGATTAATCGCGTCTCTACAATTCATGGGTACAAAACACATTCAAAAAATCAATTCACAATCATATAACTGAATTCTGTGTCTGCTCCCACACTCTGATCAAGTTTCAAAGTAAATGAGGTACCCGCGTTCTTGCTTTCGATCCAGTATCGTGTCGCCGGCGCATAGTTGGTATTAAATGTCACCATAATGAGCGAATTTTCGGTCACCGCGGTGGTTTCAACAGTAAGCGACTGCTCGCCCGCTTTAACAACAGCCGTGCCCGCAGCGGCCGATTCGGCACGGGATGTATCGATGTTAATTTTTTGGGCGGTAATTTCTCCATGAACAGTAAGGTTTCCTTTGGTATCCATGACAATTTTGCCATCACTAAACTCAATATTCGATAACGCGTTGGGTTGAATGCGCAGCGGCCCGCCGACCGTTTCGATGGTAGCCGAGGCAGTAGCCAGACTGTCATCGAGGCCATTAATATTCAGTATTCCGGCGGTAAGTGTGCCACTGATACCGACATCGTAGAGGTTGCTTTTTCCGGAAACGATGAGGGCCGAAAGTGTGGCGGTTTCGGAATCCAATGATGATAATGTTGGTAGAGACGCGATTAATCGCGTCTCTCCAT
>CAZQAU010000042.1:0-10041 GCA_964591375.1 uncultured Gammaproteobacteria bacterium | reverse complement strand
GAAAATTTAGCCAATATTATTTACTCCAGGCTTTTTTCATATATTCCTGTACAACACGATGAGTATTGAAGTACGCTCCCAGAGTAATGGCATTTTTCATGTGGTTTATCCATTCGGCACTATTCTCGTAATACATCGGGATTATTGTATGTTCCAGTTTATTGTATAAATCATTACTGTCAGCCTCATCATCATTTTTGTTGTTTGAATCGGCCGGTGGTCCGATGGTAAAGCCAGACTGAGGACACATTTTAAACCCTTCAATCCACCACCCATCCAGTACCGAAAAATTAATACCACCATTCATCGCCGATTTCATACCACTCGTTCCCGAGGCTTCCAGTGGTCGGTTGGGCGTATTAAGCCATATATCCGTCCCCGAGACTAAGAGACGCGCGATCTTTGGGGAATAATTTTCAAGATAAACTATTCGGACAATACCTTTTAATTTTTTGGAAATATGCAAAATCTCTTTTACGATTTCATGACTGATATCATCTTGGGGATGTGATTTACCCGATTGAATAATCTGTATTTTACCGGCGGCCAGGCGAATCAGCCGATTGAGATCTTTGTAAATAAGCAGGGGGCGTTTGTAACGAACGGGTCGTCGTGCCAATGCCACGGTTAAAGTGTTTGTATCGAATAGTTCATCAGGTTCAGGGGATATGGCGGTGGTCGACGTGAGATGATGATTAACAAAGTCTATGAGTGTCTTTTTTGTTTCCTGATGAGCTTCCCAGAGTTTATCATTGGGGATGCTCTCCACTGCTTTCCAAAACTGCTGCGGGTCTTCGATCCAGCCGGGTAAATACTCATTATAGAGATCCTGCATTGTTGAGGCGATCCAAGTTCTATGATGGACACCATTGGTTACCGAATCGATCGGGTATCCGGGAAACATGCCCCGCGAGACTTCTCCGTGCTTCTGTGATACTCCGCACGTGTATTTACTCATGTTCAGAGCAAGCCGTGTCATATTAAGGTTGTCATTGTCAGATAGAGACTTAATGTGCCAAGGTAAGTAACCGTCCGCATATTTTTGGGTCATTTCGTAACTGAAGATGTCATGACCTTCCGGAATGGGTGTATGAGTCGTGAAAACGCACTTTTTTTTAACTTCATCATCTTTCCAGTTATTATCGGGTAATAATGCCAGTGGTGCCAGTGCGGCATGACCTTCGTTTAAGTGATAGCAATCAACTTGTTCATATCCTAGTTTCTTAAGCATCTGTACACCGCCGATACCGAGAATGATTTCCTGAGAAAAACGGATCTCTGGTTTATCGTCATAGAGATCTTTAGTGAGATCACGTGCCCACTGATCGTTTATATAATAGTCCGTATCCAGCAGATACACCGGCACAACAAATCCGGAGTAGCCCACGATATCAAAACGCCAACACCCGATAGTTATATTTTGACCATTGACCTTTATACTGATTCGCTGAGGCATTTTCGTAAACTGGTCGCTTTTTCGCCATTCAATTTCTGAATAAGATTGAGTACCATCAGTATGAAATTTTTGAATAAATGATTCTCCTTTATATACAAGTGTCATGCCGACGGCGGGAATCTTCATATCGGCACAGGAACGTAAGATATCGCCCGCAAGAATACCCAAACCACCAGCATAGGTGGGAATATGGGTGCGAAGCATTATTTCCATCGAAAAATAGGCTACTTTTGCGTGCATAATTCATGGTAGCATATGGGCCGGGCAGTGTCTATCTTTTTTGCATGATAAATGTAGTGTTTATCTCCAGTTCTTCCAGAACTTGTTCGAATGTTTTTGTAAGCTCTGGGGTGGAATATTTGTGCAAAAATGTTTTGACTTCATTAACGTTTTTAACTCCGCAGATGGGAATAATCAGTTTCAAAACACGACGGAAAATATGATTGATTGTGCCACCGGACTTTATTTTTAAAACCTCCCAATTAGCAAACAACCATTCCAGAGCCAGATCCTGAGCATACGGGTTACCGGCCAGTGACGAAAGTACAAAGGGAATCTGATTAAAGCGTACCGCATCGCTCATCATGAACTTCAATGTCTGGCTAAGCTGTTTGCCATCTTTGCTGTTACCAATGGCGGTAAGATAGCGAATCTTTTCTTCCTGATTAGTACTTTTTTGGTAAAGATTACTGATAACATCGTAATTCTTTTTGTCGTACCAGACTGCAAGACGATAGATACTACTTCTTAAATCAGGATGAAGTGTATTTTCATTGACTAAATATTGAGAAAATTTTTTCCCGACAAATGTTTTAACTTCAGCATCATCAAAAAGTGAAAGCGATGAGAGTGCTACAGAGCGGAGTTGTGTAGTGTATGGATGTTCATTTTTCGCTGGTTCAAAGGTGCTGATCTGGATGGCTTTTCTGGAAAAAAACTGGAGACTCTCCCCTACTTTTATATTCTGAGTCAGAAAATAAATTTTGTATAGTTTTTCTATAATGAATAAAAGAATCGATGGTTTTTTTTCTTCAGAAAAATATTCAGTTAATTGTGTCACTAGTTCGTCAATTGTTTTTTTACCGGCAAATGTCAGGTTATAGAGGTCATGTACAAAAGCATGCTTTTCGATGTCTGAGAGTCGATTAGTTCGTTTACCCAGTTTTTCCAATAGCTCGGCCGAATAATCGGAAATAAAAAAACTGTTGTAATTCTCGTTTATGACAATGTAATCAGGATTTTTTAAAATAGGCACATAATTATTCTTTTTATCGAGAATAAAAGTTTCCCGTCTCTCCCCTACCCTAATACTCATGGGAACCTTCCAGATGTCGGTGGAAGTTTCGCCATTCAGCAGGAAGCGTGACTGTTTTAAATTGAGCTGGTCATTTTCTAAAGAAGCTGCAATTACCGGAAAGCCTGTCTGTGTGATCTGGGTAGACATAATATCTACTATCGGTTTATGGGATACTTTTTCCAGACAACTCCACAAATCCTGAGCTTCGGTATTCTGATATGCATATGTTTTGATATATTCCCGTAGCCCGTCTCTAAATAAGTCGTTGCCTAAGTATCCTTCGATCATACGCAGTATACTGCCGCCTTTGTCGTAGGCGATTTCATCGAAGAGTTCGTTTGCCTGAGTAATATCGGGAACATCAACTTTGATGGGATGTGAAGATTTGAGGCTATCCAGTTTCATTCCGCCAAAGACAGTTGTTGAGACATACTCATCCCAGATATTCCATTCCGGCCAGTAATGATCGACCATTTTGTATGCCATAAATGTGGCAAAGCTTTCATTGAGCCATAAGTCATCCCACCATTTCATGGTTACCAGATTTCCAAACCATTGGTGTGCTACTTCATGAGCCATGACTTCGGCAATCCGTTGTTTGGTGGTAATGGAACTGGATTCTTCATAGTATAGTATCAGGTTTTCCCGAAAGGTTATCGCTCCCCAGTTTTCCATAGCGCCGGCGGCAAAGTCCGGAACGGCAATTACATCAAGTTTTTTAAGCGGATATGGTATGCCAAAATAGGTTTCAAAGTATTCGAGTGATTTTTTGGCGCATTCCACTGCAAACTTAGTGTAATGAGCTTTCCCGGTAGTGGCTACGCCCCGAATCTGGATATCACGATAAGTGTCAGTATATGTTTCAAATGTTCCTGCTCCCAGATAGAGTAGGTATGTGGACATAATCGGTGTGGTTTCGTACGTTGTTTTTTTGAGTCCATTGGCTAATTTTTCTTCTGTGGCCACGACTGAGTTTGAAAGCGGTGTTAATGATTCGTCGACAATCATCACTACATCAAAGGTAGCTTTGTAGGAAGGGTGGTCTACACAAGGGAAAGCCCGCCGGGCATCGGCGGGTTCAAACTGGGTAGTTGCAATAAATTCGTTTTCTGCTCCTTCTACACGGCTGCGATAAAATCCCGAAAGGTTTTGTCCGAGTTTGCCTTCAAATTCGATTTGAATTTGATGTGTTCCCTTGTTGAGATTTGTTTGGATGATAAGGGTGTTTTTTTGTGTACTAAATTTGAGAGGAGTTTTATCTGTGTTTACTATACATGATTGTATAGTCAGGTCTAAACTGTCGAGTGTTATTTCAGTCAGGGGTTTGTCGGTGGTAAATGTGATCGTAGTAATGCCGCGATAGGTGAATGTTTTGAGGTCGGGTTCGAATTGTAAGTGGTAGTTTGTTGGTTTGATGGCGTATATCATATAACATCGCTCGATACCGCATTTATTCGCGCCTCAATGCCTGCTCCTCTCCCGCAAAATAGCGGGATCGTCCGCACGTCATTAGTCGCTCTAAACGGGTATCTTCGCTCGTCTAAAATTTTATAAGTTACTATCAATATCTCATTTTATACACTCTTAGTTCTATAGTAGAGGGAAATTCTTTTTTATCGAGTCTGGCGTAATGGTTTTCTACGTACCGAACGAGTTCATCCTGGTATCCCTGGTCGTAAGACAGAATCAGGAATATTCTATCATATTTTCCTTCATACGATTTTAGCTGTTTCTGGATAGTGGGCACTGAGTAACTCGGGATGGGGCCTTCAATGTAGCGGTTCCATTCGGGCATGGTTGTTAAGCGGGCGGCACCGTTGTAATAGTATTCAATCGGATAAATAGTAAAAGGGGCTGTCACGACAATTAGATCCTGCGGTGTGGCAGCTTTGCTGGCATATGTAACGACATCACGGTAATCTTCCTTAACCGGTGTCGAAGCCGAACTGTTTTGGTAAATGAGAAAGAGTATCATAACCGCAAGCATGGTAGTGGTGACGAGAGGTGAAAGTTTATGGGTGCCATTCACCAGTAGCCAGGCCAGAATAAAAAACATGGTAGGTGTGATGAAAATAAGATATCGGGGAAGAAAGATCGGTTTGATATAAGAAATTACAAAGACAAGTAATACCGGTAAAAATGTTGTAATCAGAAAATATTCGATATTATGAATCTTAATCTGTCTTTTCTGAGTGAAGACGACAAAGAATAAGATAAGTAGTAATGGCCATAAGGAGACGAGTACTGCCTGTATATTATATTTCTGAAAGCCAAAAATAAAGTTTACCATGGTTTGGAATATGTTGAATGTACTGGGACGACCAATGAGAGGTTGAGTGTTGGCTATTCCGCCTTGAGTAAGTACATAGATTACCCAGGGGAGAAAACACATTCCTGCACTGATGAGGAGGAAAAAAAATATTTTACCGAAGGTAGCTTTCTTGATATAAATTGCTTCATATAGTACATAAATTGCCTGACTGGCAAGAAAGAATATAAAGAAGTAATGAGTGTATAAACCAAGTGCCGCAGAGATGACATATTCTACTTTTCCATTTTTTCCATCGCCGTTATATAGCCGGAGAAAGAAAAAATGATTAATGGAAGTTATCAGAATGAGCAGTGTATACATCCGTGCTTCCAGTGTAAACCACATGATAAAGGGCGAAAAAATTATCAGAATAATGGTGAGTATGGCAATTTTCTTGGTGCTTGATTCTTTTGTAATAATGTAAATGGTTGGGAGAGAGAGGATAAAGAAAATAAATGAGAGTAACCGGATAATCGTAATATCGGTTCCGAAGATCTGCATCCAGAAGTGTAATAATATAAAGTACAGCGGTACATGTACGTCTTTGGCGATGTACGGTATGATAGCGGAAAGTGGTTTGGTGGCAACCCAGATGGACTGTGATTCATCCAGTCGTATAGACTGACGGTACAGTAAGAATAGGTTTGCGAGCATGATGATCGCGGCAAGGATAAATAGGTTTATTTTATTGAGTTTCATATTTATTTTTGCTCGGTTACGATTTTTTCGCGTCGTCACCCACTAGTGTGGGGCCCACGACATTGCTCAAAAATCGATACCTTCGCTATTTGCATAATTCAGTATCAGGTTGTAATTACCGGGTTGGGTATTTTTTTGACTGTGTTTTGAAATTGTGGTTTTTTATTCCAAGTATATGAGGCGGATATGAATGGGAAAAAGATGCACACATTAAACATGCCCCATGCAACGTTGGTGATTATAGCCGGGTTTACGCCTTCCCGATAGATTCCATAGATTGAGCCTGCGAGTACTAAAACTGTATACGCGATATGAGGGTACGCGAGAGATATAAAATTGCCTGTTTGTGCCTGCTTTGGGGTGATACTAAATGCCATTTTTTTGCCTAATAGTATAGAAATGATTGCGACTATCTGGAGTGTCCAGATTGATTGGGAGAATGAAACTGCTCGGAATGTTAGATTTCCATCAGATATTTTATAGAGTGTATAGAGCGAACTGAGAATGAAGGGAATAAAAAAAATGGCGAATGAAGTAGTGGAGGTAGTAACTGCTTGTAAACCGGTAAATAAAAATATCAGTGGCATGAGCATGTCTACCAGTACTATTACACCGTTGAAGTAATATAAAGCAGATGATAAATACTGGATTCTCTGATTCCAGCTAAGCCCTGGTTTTAGAAAAGGATTGTGACGGAATAATATTTCCAATGATCCCCGTGACCAGCGGAGTTGTTGCTTGTAGTATGATAAAAGATCTTCCGGTGCAAGACCTTCAGCTAGCACGTATGGTAGATATACGGACTGCCACTTTTTTTGATGAATAAATAATGAAGTTAAAAAATCTTCTGCTATATTGTCTTCACACATACCGCCGACAGCTTCCAATGCCGATCGCCGTATAATGAAATTAGTTCCACAAATAAAAGCAGTATTATAACTATCCTTTCCTTCCATAATCGGGCCGAAGAAAAATTCTTGTTGATCCCACGCACTGCCGGCTACATAGTTTTTTTTGTTATTTTTGTAATACTGAGGTGTCTGAACGAACCCAATTTTTGAATCTTGAAAATGGTATACCGTTTTTAAAATAAAATCGCCATGAGGTTCCATATCGGCATCAAATACAACAATAAATTCTCCCTTTGTCTGGCGGAGAGCGTTATTGATATTTCCCGCCTTGGCTCCCCCACTTTTTTTTCGAGTAAGACATTTAATACGGAGTTCTTCTGCCAGTAGCTCATAGTCCCTCCATTGTGGATTTCCGGCCACATAGCCATCATTCAGCAAATATACGGTATGGTTACGATAACTCATGTTCTTGGCAGCGAGGGCAGTCTGACGGACTATATCAATAGGTTCAGTTGCAACTGTAATGTAAACATCAACGGTTGGTTGGTATGAGTAATTTAAATTTGAAATTGAAGCACGTTTGCGTGGCCAGATCGTATGCCAAAAAGTAAAGGCCATAATAATATGGTAAATCTCACCGAAAAATAACGCTGAATAGAGGTATGGATTGCCAATATGTGAGGGAAAAAACCACCAGGAAAAATATATAAGCGCAATTATAATGTTTAGTACAAGTAACGAGCGCTGAACTGTCCCGGTATGAATGAGTGGTCTGAGCATGATTTAATAATTTCTTAACTGATTGTTGTATAAGGCTAAACCAAACCAAAGCCAGTTCTGCTCATAGTATGGAAGTCTGCTGTCGAATGTGTTATCGGCATTCGAATACAATTTAATAATTTTTTCGGTATACATCTTTTGTGCCAGATCTTTATCTATCACCAATAAATTACCTAAGATCGTCGCATACATAACCGGATTTTCTATGGTCGTTAAGGCTATCCCTTCATGGTTGTAAGAACTGAATATTTTATTATTTGTCTTATACTCATTAATCAGATGAGTATATGAGTTTTCAAGATATGCTTTTGCACGTGGTTCATTATTCCATTGATGATCTAAAGCGATACGCCATGGGGTACGCATAGCATCAAAGGAGTAATCAGTATTCGCATTGCCAATACTAGGTGGTCTTAGCTCACCAGATTTTTTATCGATACTTAACCAGTTAGGAGGCAGACCGACTCCTTTTGCTTTATCGAGCTTAGCGCTACCGACATCATTCAATAATTGGTATGCCGGATCAATTAAACTGTTCCAGTCATGATCTTTATCTACTTTTGCAAAAACCCGCCAGGCATAGGGACCGAAATATGATGGATTTATAATCAGCTCGTTAGGCTGATTAGCCCAGTTTCCTGCAATCATGTATCTTTTACCATTTGCTTCGGCTGTTTCGTAGTCCCATAAATCTTTTAGAATTATTTTGGCATCTGCTTTATACTGATTATTTTTCCACCGGTTGGCCGCCAGGATCAGCGCCAGTGCAATATCCTGATCGGCATCTGAAGCTGCGTTATCTCCCCCATCAGGTAAAAATCCATATTTTTCATCACCGAGTTTTCCCCAACGCCAACCGAAAAGATTGTCGGCATCACGCTTCATATTCTGCTTAGTAAATTTCCATACTTTTTCAAATGTCTCTCGATCATCGCTCCACACAGCGCGTAACATACCGTAACTTTGTCCTTCCGAAGTCGTAACTTCGTTTTGCGAAAAGTCTATCACCCGCCCATCGGCATTTATAAATTTTTGTTTATACTTTTCCCACGAGGAAGTAAGCAATGTATAAGGCGCAAAAGTGCGGTTAATTTTGCTATAACGACTGTTTAGATACATCACCATGAAGATAAGAATAATACTAAGTGCAATTAAGACTATCCCAATAATTTTTTTCATACTTGACCTGTTTTAAATAACTTTAAACTTCGATACACAGCCATACGATTGCTCTGATCACTAAAAACTTGTGCTACCGTATTGGGAAAAGTCATAAAAATCCCCCCAATCATTGACAGTACCGATAAAAGCGATAAGGTGATAGTCGTTGGCTTACTTATGGAATTCTCCTGATAGAAATCTTGTTGTGGACGCTGAAATAAGAAACTTAATGGCGGAACAACAACATTTTTGAAAATCGTATCAGCTATTTTTTTTACGGGAGCCGGTGGCTGGTTATTTCCGACAAAAACCGGGATAGGTGTTGGTGTTGTCGTGGCAGTGGGAGTAGGTGTATTTGTCACTGTGGGTGTCGGAGTTGTAACAATCGCAGTGTCAGTACCGCCCGTATTACTCTCGGGCTGAGGTGTCGCAGTGGCTGTTGGCAGTATTGTAATACTGACTACAGGAGTTATGGTTAGTTTAGGTGTTATTGTTACACTCGGAGTAATGGGCATGGTGACTGCTGCAGTAGGGGTAACTGTCACCGAAGGTACGGCTGTGGGTGAAGTTGAGGGCTCAGGTGATTTACTCGGCATACTGGTGGGTATATTTGTTGGTGAAGGCGTAATTTCTTCTTCAACAGGTGTTGGGGTTGTGGCTTGTGTCCGCCATGGTCGAAGAGCATTACCATCTATTTCTGCGGCATTGATCGTTTTTATTGTTGTTACAATATAAAAAGTATGGATTATAATGGCTATATTAAAGAATATTTTTTTCATCTCTCCATCTTACTATGAGCCAGACATTATTCTGTAATAAGTATGTCAAAGATATGTAAGGAAGATAGGTATGCAAGATATTTTTGTATAAAAATTGTTATTATATTGATATGAAAGCACCAGAATTTTCTTTAACAGACCAAAATGGCAAAGCCCATTCCCTTTCCCACTATAAAGGAAAATGGATCGTACTGTATTTTTATCCTAAAGACGATACCCCAGGTTGTACTAAAGAAGCCTGTGGATATCGTGATGCAGTTCAGAAATTCAAAGATAAAAACGCAGTTATCTTTGGTATATCGAAAGATGCTGTTGCGTCACATAAAAAATTCGCCGAAAAGTTTTCACTCAACTTTCCCCTACTCAGTGATCCGACTGCAGAAACTATAAAAGCTTACGGATCATGGGGAAAAAAGAAATTTATGGGTAAAGAATACGATGGTATTCTTCGCAATACGTATCTTATAAATCCGGATGGCATAATAGAAAAAACTTATGAAAAAGTTGATCCGGTGATGCATATAGGGCAAATACTCGTAGATATCAAATAACGTTACCCTTCATTACGGGCAAACTGGCCGCTTTCTCGTGAAGCCTTATACATCATTTTGAAAAAAAGAATGCCTCCCGCGATAAATAGTATGTTTTCTATAAAGGCTATCCCAATAAGATTCCAGTAAATTCCGGGCCTTGAAAGACTGGCACGC
>CAZQAU010000041.1:6305-10740 GCA_964591375.1 uncultured Gammaproteobacteria bacterium | reverse complement strand
AAGACTTCTGCATCTGTAAAGAATTTAGTACAATAAATATTCATGACACTCACTTCTCTAAAAAAACTGCTTCAGAAAAATAGCTTTATCTACTTCCTTTTAAGTGCTTTGTGCATACTGGTATACGCGAATATCCTTCCCAATGAATTCACCGTTGTCGATGACTTATCTACCTTCGTAAATAATGACACCATCAAAAACTTTCCTGCTGCATTACAGTCAATGCAGATTCAACTAATACTATACTCAACCTTTTATCACCTCTTTGGAATCACACCGGTTCCCCTACACATACTTTCAATACTCCTCCATATCACCAACTGCATACTATTTTTTACCATTATCAAACTACTTTTCGATCACCGGACTGCGCTGATTTCGGCTCTCTTGTTTGCCCTGCATCCCATCAACACCGAAGCCATCACCTGGATCAGTGGCAATCCATACCTTTTTAATGCTCTTATTTTTAACATCTGCATACTCACATACCTCCTTTACAAACGCACAAAAAAAAGAAATTACCTCATTAGTTCAGTGATTGTCTTTATCGGCGGCATGGGGCTCATTCAGACTATCTGGCTCGTAACCATTCCACTGGTTATCTTTATCATCGAACAGACAATGATTGAAAAAAAATTCAAACCAGCTATCTCAAAACAGCTCCTTTTTTATATTATTCCCCTGGTTGTTTTTGGAACACTTTATATTGGAATTAAAGGAACAGAACGCCTGGCAACCCGATCGATCGAGCACCCCATGAACCAGCAGACACTCAAACCCGTTATCGAAGGCGGACCCTACACCATCTTTACTATGGCCAGCCTATATGTATATCCCAAAAATCTGATGATCTACTACGACGGCAACCCGGTCACACAGACATATTACATAGCTATGTATATATTCACATTACTATATGCGGTAACCATTCTTGTCCTGTGGAATAAAAACCGCACACTGTCGGGACTTTTACTGATACTCATTGTACTGCTGGCCCCCACTTTCAGCCCGATCAAAGTATCGTGGTTTCTCTCGGAACGATACTTATATTACGGCACCGGATTTTTTGCACTTATGATTGCGTTACTTCTGTTACACCTTCAAAAAAAAATAAAGAATACGATACTCATCTATAGTGTGATCGTCATACTAGCCGGTGTATACGCCTATCGTACTATGCTTCGTAATGCAGATTATAAAAACTCAATCACTCTGGCGCTAAAAACAATTCAGTTATCACCTCACAGCATTCGTGGATATGATGACCTGGGCGGGACATACCTCCTTTCCGGCCAGTACCAAAAAGCAGCCCGGCTATTTCATAAAACTCTGACCATTCTCCCTGAGGCCAACACGGCGGTTAGTAACCTTGGATATATCTATATCCTCTATGGCCTGCCCGATAAACCAGACTTTATAGTACAGCCAGACAATGATAAGGCAAAAAAACTCTATGAACTGGGTATAAAATACGGAGAACAGGAACGATATACCAACGCTTTCTTTTATCTGTATCAGGCTAGCTTATATAACCCCAATTATCTCGAACCCAAAGTAGCTATGGCCGATATATATACAAAAATGCAGCAATATGGCTTTGCAGAAAAGCAATTAAAAAAAACTCTTACCTCATTTCCGAAAGCATACCAGCTCTATAACAAGCTTGCTTTTACCGTTTTTCAACAAAAAAAATATGCCGAAGCGGAAAAGTATCTGCGAGAAATACTCAAGTATGAACCGAACAATAAAGAAGTCGCTGAAAATTTAGCGATAATACAAAGAGTAAAACAAAAACCTTCTCCTTAAATAAATATTGTGTGTTTCCGTTTTATCTGGCTTAAAACGGAAACACATCTTTGAACACTATAGATAGAAGCTGAATGTCTGGCTATATAATCGGATAAGAGCTTCGCTTATCGCGATTACTACCAAAAATATTGGCAGCGACAATATGCTTAGATCGACAAGCATCATGGCCACATCAACATCAGGCGGATTTTCTTCGAAATGACTTTCTAGGAAATCATTATCCACCATCCACTGAGCAATGACCAGATACGCTCCTATTACAATGATCGAAAACACCATCCGAGTGATGATAAATAACAGCCAGAACTCAGCACTCGGGAAAAGCATGTCCACGCTCATAAGCATGCCCGATTTTGTTAAAAATTGGACAACTATAAACGGGACTATACCCATGAAAATCACAACTTCACACAACACGGTGTTCTCCCGCATTGTTTTTTTCAACCATTCCATAACGCCTCCATTAGACTCATTAGTTGAACGAACAAGAACTCTATTTTATAGTGAAATAAGCGAGATATCAATACTATAGGCATATTTACAAGATTAACAATAAAATGCCATATGATATAATCTGATATATTATGAAGATACAAACAAATATTGCACATCTGGAAAATCATAAAAAGTTCACCAGAATTAAAGAATATATTCATCAGTATCTGCAAAATAAACTTTACACGCAGATAGATGTGCCGGCGTTATCACCGTTTCTGATACCGGAATCGTATCTTGAAGTATTTGAAACAGAATTTCAGTACTTTTCCAATAAACAAAAACTGTATCTAACTCCTTCGCCCGAATTATTCTTAAAACGATTGATGGTACAGGGACTGGGAAGCTGCTATTCACTCACTAAAGCCTATCGTAATAGTGAGCCGGGTACCTCGCGTCATTCACCTGAATTTACTATTCTTGAATTTTATAAAGTTCATGCAGACTATATGGATCTCGCTGAAGATGTGTTGGGACTATTTCGCTATATCGCGCAGAAATTAAACGGCAAAGAAGCGATCCGGTTTCGCGGCAAAGAAGTACATCTTTCCTCCTGGGAAAAGATAACTGTTTCTGAAGCATTTGAAAAATACGCCGGCATGAAAAATATTTTGAATCAGCAGGATTTTATGCAGCAGGCACGGGATAAACAATATACTGTGGATGGATTTTCCTATGCCGATGTCTGGTCGCAAATTTATACTCAGGAAGTTGAGCCGAATTTGGGGAAAAACGGAAAACCGACCATAATCTATGAATATCCTAAAGAACTGGCTGCGACCGCCCAGTTTAATACTGAAAAAAATGTTGCGGAACGGCTTGAGGTATATATAGATGGTGTGGAACTGGGAAACTGTGGTAATGCGGCGACAATAGGCGCGGATTGGGACGATTTTGAACGACGTTTCAAAGAAGAAGATGAAATACGCCGTCGGACCGGCAAAATTCAGTATCCACCCGACACCGATTTTGTCGGTATATTAAAAAAATTGCCGCCGGTGTGTGGCATTGCCATCGGAGTCGAACGCCTTGCCATGATATTTGCAGACACGGCCAGTATCGAGGAACTGATGCTTATCACCATTGCCTGAATACTTCCATGAAAAAAAAGACTATCAAGGTTATATACGATTCACAGCATCTCCAGCATCAGCCACTCACCTACCCTAGTACTGTTGGACTGGAAGACTATCCTGAAAAAACCGCTCGGGTTGAATCGATCATGAAAGTAGTAACCTCAATGCCTCTCTGCGAAATCGTCTCTCCCGCTCCCTGTGATGAAACGATCATCGCAGAAATACATTCCTTAGAATATATTAATTTTTTAAAATCACTGGAAAATAAGCTTACTGATGATGCGTACTACTACCCCACCGAAGTTTTTCACCCAACAGCAAGCCGGAAACCGGCGCATATACTCGCCGAACTGGGAACATATAGTTTTGATCTTTCGGCACCCGTTAATCGTCATATTTTTAAGCAGGCTTTTGTCAGCGCTTCTTGTGCTCTGACAGCAGCACAAATGGTTACCCAAAGCAACGCTATTGCCTACTCTCTTTGTCGTCCGCCGGGGCATCATGCGATGAAAGAAAAAATGGGTGGTTTTTGTTATATCAATAACACTGCTTTGGCAGCACAGTTTTTGTCCCGTTCCGGCAAGGTAGCTATACTCGATGTTGATTATCATCACGGCAATGGTACTCAGGATATATTTTATAATCGCCCTGATGTTTTAACTATTTCTATTCATGCAGATCCGTCTGACGAATATCCATATTATTGGGGATATGCCGATGAAACAGGTATCGGAAATGGAGCTGGATTCAATATAAATTATCCCTGTTCAAAGAATATAGGGCCTGTTGAATATCATTCAGTCCTTGAAAAAGCCGTTGCTGATATACAGAAGTACGCTCCTCAATACCTGGTAATTGCTTTAGGTCTGGATACCTATAAAAAAGATCCACTGGGTACTTTCAAACTAAATACAGAATATTATCGCACTATGGCAGAAACAATCTCGCGAATTTCCGTACCCAAAGTGATTGTTCAGGAGGGTGGTTATTATATTCCTGATTTAGGTCAGAATGCATCTGCGTTTTTAGAAGGATTACAATGATTTATAAAACAA
>CAZQAU010000041.1:0-6205 GCA_964591375.1 uncultured Gammaproteobacteria bacterium | reverse complement strand
GGAAGGCATATTCTTGGTTTTTACCCAATCATTGGATTCACAGACAAGAACGGAGTTGGTTTCTTTATAAGTAGAAATGGGATAACGGGTGAATTCATTGGCAATAACAGCTGAAATTTCATGAGTTACTGTATTAATGGCCACAAATAATTCTGTGTCCGGACTTTGTGCGATAACGGTGCGGACATAGTGGGGGTCACTATTATCTGCGACATACACAGGTATACGTGTTTTGTACAGTTGTGCAATCATCTCTGCGTGATGCTGGGTAATTTCCCGAACGGGAATTTGTTGAGTGAAGTACTGTGTATTTTGAATTCTTTCTTTCGTTCCTAGAATATAGTATTGATAGAGCGGATCATATTGAGAAGTATATGTATGCGATATTTTTTCTGCAGATGTTATTGTATCAAGTAATATTGTTTTCACTGTCTTACCAGTTAAGCGTGTAGAAATATTTCCACCCAGCCAGACCCAAGATACTCTTTTTCTGAAAAGTTCTTTTTTTAAGGGGACAACTGCCTCAATTTTAAAAAAGAAGTCGCCAATTTTTTTATTATCAATATTTTTCTTTAGAGTATTAAGTAGAGAATCTTCGACAAAATAACGGATACTTATCCGGCTGAAACGGCCATGATTGTATTTACTTTTATTATTAATTATATTTATAATATTTTCAAAGATACTATCAACTTTTTGGATAAGAAATGGATACGATCCTTTTAATCTATCCGTACCATTATGTTGATACACGGTTGAATCAACAGAACCAATATTTGCTGCGATATTCTGGGTTGGCTGGTTCATTTTTTAAAACTTAAATATTTAAAAGTGATATACGTCATTCGAGTTTTATTACAATTTGTTATTATATAGTAAGATGAAATCAAAGATTGTGTTTAAAATTCTTGGTATTAGTTTCTTAATAGGCCTGGGACTATTTATAGGTCAAATATTTTATATTTACGCTCAAAGTAATACCTGTTTTACGACTGCTTCGGTCGCAGCTGACTCCCGTTGTCTCTATATTCTTGACGGTTATGTATATCAAAAAGGATCACGTTCCAGCCCTCACAAAGGAAATGCCTGTGGCACCGATGTGAGCAGTATCATACCATCTTTTCACAGAGAAACTGTTTCAGCTATTGCCCGATATCTTGATCCGAATAAAGTAGGACAGATTCAATCATCCTGTGTTACAGCGACTAATACACCAGTGCCAACTGTACCGGCTGCTACCGCTACTGCAACACCGACAAATCCGGCGCCGACTGCAACCGGATCACCAAACTGTGCGTTAAAAACATCCGGTGACGCGGACTGTTCCGGTGTGGTAAACTTAAATGATTTT
Source organism: uncultured Gammaproteobacteria bacterium (assembly GCA_964591375.1). Taxonomy (GTDB): domain Bacteria; phylum Patescibacteriota; class Microgenomatia; order UBA1406; family GWC2-37-13; genus CAYYYG01. The sequence continues at coordinate 4,854 of CAZQAU010000041.1, read as the reverse complement.
GAAATTTGGCGCCGTGAAAGGTTTGGCGTATTAACCACCAAAACCGCTGATTTTGATAGAAATAATGTTATTGATACTATCGACTTCGAAATCTGGCGACGTAACGGCGTTCATTAATAACTTCTTTATCATATGATGACATTGAAAAGCAAATTAGGCTGGGCCGGAATTATTATCTTAACTCTTATTCCATTGATTGCATGGTATACCATGACCCCGATTAAACTCCGTTATGGCAGTACATATGCTCTGTTAACAAGTCTCGGGCAACTCTCAAGTTTAAGTGGAATGCCACTGTTTGCTATCGCTCTTATTTTAAGCGGACGATTTGGCTTTCTGGAAGATTTTTTTGGCGGCATGAATAAAGTGTATATAGCTCATCATCTGGTAGGTGGTCTGGCGTTTATTCTTCTTATGATTCATCCTATTTTTTTGGTCTTTACCTACGCCATGGTTTCGTATAAAGATGCAGCATTGTTTTTAATTCCCGGAGCTGACTGGGGAATAAATTTTGGAATATTTTCTTTACTGGTAATGATGCTGCTGCTTATTATTACCTACTATATAAAACTAAAATATCATGTCTGGAAGTTCACTCATCAATTTCTCGGACTGGCATTTTTTTTAGGTGGTCTCCATGTGCTTCTCGTACAAAGTGATGTTTCCATCAATCCATTTTTACGCTGGTATTTACTTGGTTTATCGGCAGTCGGTTTGATGGTTTATACCTACCGTACTCTTTTTGGTTTTAAACTTGTTACCCGTTATGATTTCACAGTGACTGCCGTGGAAAAAGCCAGCGACGATGTCATCACTGTGCGAATGATTCCTTCCGATGATGATTTTTTTCCTTATATGCCGGGACAATTTATATTCATCAGTTTTAAAGCACGCGGCATTTCAGGTGAAGCACACCCGTTTTCTGTGAGTTCTTCTCCGTTTGATCGTGAATTATCGGTCACAATTAAAGCTATCGGTGAATATACCGCCGATTTACTCTCATTGCCAGTCGGATCAGCCGCGCGTATTGAGGGCCCATACGGAAGATTTTTTAAAGAACACCATAAAAACCAGATATGGATCGCCGGTGGTATAGGGGTGACTCCATTTTTGAGTATGGCACGTTCTTTAAAAAACATGCATCATCGTATTGATTTTTATTATGTTGTCCGCGGTGCAGCAGAAGCTGTATATTTAAATGACATTTTAGAAATTGCGGCTCGGGAACCAAACCTGCGTGTATGTTTGTATGATAGTAAAGTCGAAAAAAGAATTACTGCTGATGTAATCAAACAAATCAGTGGTGATTTAAGTAATATAGATATATATGTATGTGGCCCACCACCGATGATGAAAAGTTTGCGCACACAGTTTAATGCATTGGGCGTTAAAAATAGCCGTATTCATACGGAAGAATTTCAGTTCCTATGAGTTTAAAAAAAGTTACTTTAATTATTCTGGGCATCTTTTGGTTAATAGTCTTGTTTTTTTTACTTTTTGGGTTAATAATATATAACAAGGGTACATAAATGAATAAAAAACCACGATCCTGGAAGACTATTTTTATATATCTGAATGCTTGTCTACTTCTCATGCTTATTGGAGCCGGTACTTATTACGCTGTCAGAATTTATACAAGAGGCCAGACATGTTATACCGTCGAGCAGGTTCAACAAGACAATCGGTGTTTGTATATATATCAGAATATGGTTTTTGAAAAAGGAACTAAAAGCGCACCGCATCAGGGAAACCCCTGTGGATCCGATGTAACTTCGATAATTCCTAATAGTCATTTACTGGATAAAGTAGGTCATCTGGATCCCAATTATCAGGGGCAAATTTGTGCCAATAATCCGGCTCCGACCGCGACACCAACTCCCACAACACCTGCACCCACCGCAACGACTGCACCAACCAATACGCCCGTACCACCCACTGCAACTCCCACTATGGGCGGCACAAACGTTCCCACTAACTCTCCGACTCCGACCCCTGTATCATCAGGGAATGGTGCTACTACTGCGCCAACCGCGACCCGTACTCCGACACCGACAGTATCCGGCTCAACTGCCTCTTCAGCAACAGCTACGCCGACCACGTCTCAATTGGAAGGTAATGCCACTGAAACAATATCACCTACAGTGATCACTTCTTTGCCGGTAACCGGACGACTGGAATGGCTCGCCGTTGTACTGATTCCCGTAATTCTTCTTGCTGCAGGTATGGCGTTTTAATTCTTCATATATGTTATAATAACACTCTGTTTGATATAGTAATTTATATATGCTATAAACCACTGTATCCGACGGATTCTGCACATTGAAAATATACGGAACTAGTGAATGTTGAAATCGGGGGAAGATAGCAGACTACATGGATAGTGTGTTATCTGTCCCCTATTTCAACTGTGTTTGATACATTAGAAAGGAAGAAGTTAGATGCGATACTCATGGATTACTCATAACGAAGCGTTAAATACAAATTACGTGGCGATGGTGTGTTTTGTAAATCCCAGTAATATCCAGGCAGGTACGGTTAATGAATACATTCTGAGACATGCAGGAACTTGCTTTCATGATCAACTGCCAAAGACAGGTCTTCAAAATTTGGGAGTTCATCGCGTAAGCCGTGAAGATGAACCGACAACAAATTTTAGGGATGTGATTTTTGTTGTGGATACTAACAAACATCCCGTTGACCGCCTGGTATATAATGCGCTCGTAGGCGCCAACACGCGAAGTCTGTTCAATTTTAGTAGAATCGCGTTGCCATTGATGAGAACCGACTATCGGTATGAGAAAAATATGCAAGATATCATCACTGGCTATTTGAAAGGATTGAATGATTTCAATCGGGTTTTCGGTTTACAGACAGTTTTTATGAACGTCGACGTGATTGTGTCTGAAGATGTAAGAAAGATTTTAGACGCTTCGTAGCTAGTTCAGTTCCGTCTCTGTGTGCAAAAAGGCATGCGTACCCCGCATGCCTTTTTTGATGGAGTTAATATATAAAAAATATATATTTTGATATAATATAGACCGGTTCTGGAGACTGTGCTGCACACAATGTCGTGTACTACATATCCGGTTCCACCCGCACTTTAACTTTTTGCGCAATATAATCGTTGTTCTATATTCTCGAGGAGATATCTTATGAATATCCAAGTAACGAGTGGTACATTTGCGGAAATCGATGCACAAGCGCTCCTGTGCCTGGTTCCGCAGTTTGGACCTTATAATGGTACAGTAGACAGAATGCTGTATGCTACTTATGCAAACCTGTATCATAATCAGCTCTACGAATATACCCCTCTCCAAATCGGTCAAATTATTGTGGCTGACGGGGAAACCCCCCGTGCAATGAAGGTGATGTTTGTAGTGTATGGTCCTAATAAATCTCTGGTGCGCGCTCTTGAGCAATGTCAGCGTAATGGATTTAAGAAAGTGGTAATTCCTGTTGAAATGTTCCGCGCGGGCATCACGGGCATTTTCAAATGGACTTACAAATATTGTGCTGAGTTCATAAAGTTTGACCTCGATGAAATCCAGCGGCGCTACCCTCGCAATGGGATGGAAGTCTTCGTCCTTGCGCCGGAAACTCAGATTGTTGTCATTACCGAGGCTCTCAAGTGAGGCGTATATGTTTTTTGACAATCCCGGAATCAGTGTGTTCGTGACGAATCATCCAATCACAAGCATTCATTGTGATTGTTTATTGTCACTCCACCCTGATCGCACGATGGATGCGTTAATCAGAAAGATTGCCGGCGATTTTTATCATGACCAGTTACCGTCTCGGGAAAGGACAGGCGCATTTTTGGCACGTGATGATCGCCAGAAATACACCAGTCGCTTCAATCACGTAATCTTTCTGACCCATGTACCGGTGCAATACCCTTTGTCCGCTTTGTTTTTACTCGCCTTGAAAAAGGCAAAAAAAGCAAAGATGACCTCTATCGTCGTGCCGCTAGATGTATTCAAAGATCATTATAATTTGAATACATCGCAGGCAGCACACGCGCTGAATGCGGCTCTCTTCACATTCGATAACAGATGGTTCTTGCGCACACCATACGTAAGACACATCCATGTCGTTTGTAGCGAAGTCGCTACAGTGCAACAAATAATGTCAGTTAGTTAGTAATTGCGCAAAAAGTTAAGTGCAAAAAGGCATGCGTACCCCGCATGCCTTTTTCAATGAAATACATATTAATTATACCTATGTTGTATAATATTCAAGATGTGAAAAATAATTTTGCATCTGCATGCATTAAGATTTTTGACATACTTGCACATTCACTTTTATCGAACTGGTAATAAAGGAGGACTGTATGTTAGTAACTGTGACTAATCTAAGAGTTTCGGAAATACCTTGTGATGCATTAGTGACACCCTATCCTGCCACTCGCCCAATGCTGAGGGTATTAATAGCTTGTGGTTTTGAGTGTACTCAAATCACAGTTCCGAACAATCAAAGATGTATTAAAAAACTGGCCATACCAACTCTTGGTTTAAAAAATGTTGTTCTTTTGTGCAACTACAATCGATGTTATCCGTTGCACGATACCTTTCAGGAAGCGTTTAATTATGCACAACAAAATAAATTAGCATCTCTTGCTTTTGTTTTAGACGAATATGAAAGTATATTCGGCCAACATGAACGAATCGTAGCTCAAGTTTTGAGAATGGCAGTTATTCAGTATGAAAGCAGTTTTAGCTTTCTAAAGCCTAGAGTTAAGTCTATCTATGTAGTAACAAGTGAACACAAGCAGATAACAGAAATTTTTTCCGGACAGTAGATCAGTACTAGTGAATGTACAAAAGGCATGCGTACCCCGCATGCCTTTTTTAATGG
>CAZQAU010000040.1:0-10862 GCA_964591375.1 uncultured Gammaproteobacteria bacterium | reverse complement strand
ATTTCTGCAGCCTGAACTCTTGGCTTTAATGTCTCAACAGTATCGTCATCCAGAACTGAAACTTCAGTCTGATACAAAATCGGCCCCTCATCGTATTCTCCGGTTATTCCGTGTATTGTTACTCCCGTCATTTTTTCGCCTGCCGCTAGAACGCTTGCGTGCACATCATCACCCCAAAGACCTTTATGTTTAGGCAGAAGAGTAGGGTGAACATTCAAAATTTTATTATTGAAAGCAGCTCTTGTTAGAGGTCCGACATTTTTCATATATCCACTTAAAATTACCAAATTCACTCCATGCATAAGTAATGTATTCCGGATGGCTTCATCTTTTTCTTGAGGAGTTTGAAATGTTTTATCGCTGATATGATAATTTGGAAGTCCAATTTCTTCAGCATACCTCATCGCGCCAGATTTACTATTATTGCTTATAAGAACATGAACATGACCTTGAAGTTTCTGATTTTGTAGTGCATGAATGATTCCTTTCATATCGGTGCCATTATGAGAGGCTAAAAAACCTAAATGAAGTTGCAATGGTTTCAGCTGTTCTTTGCGTTCAACCATATCATCATTGTATACGATAGAACGATATTTTATTAAACAAATACCAGATTAACGATGATTATACGAAAGCGATATCTTTCATGATTTTGAAGTCGGCTATAAGTGTAGGTTTTTTCGTCGCTTGATATAAAGCGGAAGCAGGGTGAAATAGGGGAATAATAGTAACATGTCCCCATGAAGTTTTGGCAGTGAATTTTTTTCCATGAATTTTACTTATAGTATCTAACTCTGACTCCAGTTTTAATCTATTCATAATATACGCCATTGAAAATCTTCCAAGTGTTGCAATCACGCGCGGTCTAATGATATCAATTTGTTGATCCAGGAATGGAGCATATAATTCTATTTCTTTTGGTGTAGGATCCCGATTATCTTGTGGGCGGTCTTTGACGATATTAGTTATATATATCTCTTCTCGTTTCAGCCCAACAGAGTTTAAAAGTTCGTCGAATACTCGTCCTGCAGCTCCACAAAAAGGTTTACCGGTTTTTGCTTCGTTTAATCCTGGAGCTTCTCCGACAAACATAATTTTTGCATGTAGATTTCCTTCTCCAATCACAGGCATATATTTATTTTTAGTTCGATAGTCATATAAAGGAGAAGACTTGAGTGCTAAAATTTCATTATAAATTTTTTGTATGGCTTCCTCGCGTGTAGAACTCATATTCTAATTCAAAGAAATATCAAGTATAGTAAAAGTCTTTACACCTGCCGGGACAGCAACCTGAATAATATCTCCCTTATGTTTGCGTAAAAATGCTCGACCTATTGGTGAATGACAAGAGATTTTTCCAGCTGTAATATCGGATTCATATCCGCCGACAATCGTGTATTGTATAGTTTGACCTTCACATTCGACTATTACTTTGTGCCCAATATCAACATGGTTGGTATGCGTAGGTTGTACAACATGTGCACTATCTAATATTTTCTTTAGATGTTTAATACGCCTATCTAGCGTAGAAAGATGAATTCGTGCAGATTTATATGCCGCATTTTCGCTCCTGTCACCCATATCCCGTGCCCGAGAAAGCTCTGTTACATATGATGGTCGTTTAGCTAATAACTCATCATACTCTTTCTGCAGTTTTGTCAGACCATCGGGCGTGAATGATATTTTATGCATTAGGTTGCTTTATCAACTAAAGGTTGAAAGTCTTTCCAATCGCGTGCACCATTAACTATAGTTTCGTTTACAACAAAGTGTGGTGTGCCCTGAAATCCTAATCCGCCATCGATTTCCTGTTCATCCCGCACAAGTGATTTCTCATATTTTGCGTTTTCGAGACAGTCTTTCATGAAAGTAGAATCAACATCGTTCGCTAAAAAGTCAGCGAGTTGTTGTGATTTAGATCGATCATTTTTTACCTGATCATTCAATAAACCGTAAGCTTCATTTGTCATAAGTTTGTCATGTACTTCCCAGAATTTTCCTTTTTCAAATGCACAGTACATTGCTTCTGCACCTAATTTTCCATTTCCATGACCTGTACCATATACTACTGCAAATGCTGCTTTACCTTCATCAACCAGTTTTTTAATTTCCGGAAGCGGAGGAGTATATTGGCCACCATCAGATACATATTGAAAATTTGCTTGTTTACTCAATTCAGGATTATGTCCAGCTGCGATATGACAGAAAGGACAACTTGGATCGGTAATTTCCGCGATAATAAGTTTTGCGTTTTTATCACCAAAGTGAATGAATCCTTTTGTAAATAAGGCTTCCACTTTATCTCTTGAAACAGTCGTTGGAGCTGCTTGCTGTGCACCTGCTGCTTGTCCTTGAGTAGTTTTTGCATCAACCAACGATTTTTGTAAGGTCATCGTTTTATTTAAAAGATATCCGGAAAAAAAAGATACTGCCATAAGAAGAAGGATGAGAATATAGTTAGGATTTTTTTGAATGATATTTGGTTTTTGATAATTCACTGATGTTTCTTCTGCTGCCATAACATCAGATTCATTGATATCGCGATCAGATCTATTTTTTTTTGAAATAGCCATAGTTGTATAATACGAAGTTTTAACGGTTATAAAACTATAGCGGAGAAAAGTTTTTTTGTCAAAAGTAATTTCATTCTTATCGTAATACTAAGCCATTTTTTAAACTGGAACTTACTTCGATAAGTATAGGACTGTTATTTTCATCTCCGGACATAATCATGCCATTAGAAATTTTTCCTGCCATGGGTTTCGGTTCCAGATTTGCTAAGAAGAGAAATTTCTTACCTATAAAATCTACAGGTTTGTAATATGCTTGCATTCCTGTAAGGATTGTTACTGTTCCGTATTCTTCTCCCATATCAACAATTAGTTCATATAATTTTTTCGATTTTTCCACAGCAACGGCATTTTTAATCTCACCAACACGGATATCGAGTTTGTCAAAATCTGCAAATGTAGCAAATGATTTCTTCATAATTATTTGGCATAGATGCGGTATAAATTACTGCCAATTTTTTCAAATTTATAAATGTCTATCTTACCGATTTCAGATGTATTTTTCACATGTGGTCCACCGCAAAATTCTTTTGAGTATGCAGTCTCAGGTCGTTCATCTTCACCACCGATATAATATATTTTAACTTGATCAGGATATTTTTCTTTGAAAAATGATTTCGCTCCTATTTTGAATGCTTCTTCACGTGGCATAATTTTAAAACGCATTGGCAGCTGTTCATTAATTTTACTCATGATGATATTCTGGATATTTTCTAAATCAGATTTTTCCGGTTTTTTGCTTGAATAAAAATCAAAACGGAGACGTTCACCCGTAATATTGGATCCTTCCTGTCGTATATCTGTGCCTAAAATATCAAATAGAGCCTGGTGAATCAAATGTGTTGCGGTATGATATTTAAGAACTTGTTCGCTATGATCAGCAAGTCCACCTTTAAACATTCCTGCTGAAGCAGTGCGTGATAGTGTTTTATGTTTATCAAATTCAGAATAAAACTGTTGGCGGTCAATAGACTGCCCCTTTTCTCTGAACAATTCTTCAGTGATCTCAAGTGGGAATCCATACGTTTGATATAAATCAAAGGCTGTTTTACCATCAATTTCCTTAATCTTATCAATTTCTTTTAACCCTTTATTAAGAGTTTTACTGAATCTGCTGATTTCATCAGTTATTACTTCAAAAACTAACTTTTGATGTGTATTTCGTTCTATATAAAGTTCACCATCATATGTCTGCATTACTGCATCGCAGATTGCATTAAATGCATCGGCTGAAGCAATAGCTCCTGTTAAAGAGTGCATTTTGACGGCAGCACGACGTAAAAGACGACGTAAAACATAACCTTGCTGTTTATTTGCAGGGCGAACACCATTAACTATCATTACTGTTGCTGCTTTTAAATGATCAGCAATTACTCTCATGGATGATTTATTTTGATCATCAGCATATTTTTTTTGTGAATATTTTTCTACCTGTGCGATAGTGGATGAGTACAAATCTGTCGCAAAAATATCAGGGTTATTATTACTAGCCGAAACAAATCTCTCAAAGCCACCACCGAAGTCAACGTTTTTTTTAGGTAGTTCAGCAAACGTTCCATCGCCGAGTTTTTTATACTGCATAAAGACAGAATTACCTATTTCCATATATCGTCCGCAATCGCAGTTTGGATGACAAATATCATCTTTAAATTTAGAATTCTCATGTAGTTTTAAATCAGTTCCAAAATCATAAAAAATTTCACTATCTGGTCCTCCTGGTTCACCAGCGGGCATATTCGCCGGAACGCCTGCACGTGACCACCAATTTTTGCCTGCTCCGTATTGATATATCCTTTCATTTAGTTTGGCATCAATTCCATACTTATTAAAAATTTCGATCCAAATTTTAATAGAATCTTCATCGCCAGGTAATTCGCCTTCACCTTGGAATACAGTCACATACAGTTTTTCGGGCGACAATTTAATATATTCGACTAAAAATTCAAATAACCAGTTCAACTGCTCTTTTTTAAAATAATCACCTAAAGACCAGTTGCCCATCATTTCAAAACAAGTTGTGTGCCGATTATCACCTATTTCTTCAATATCCTGTGCTCTGAAGCATGGTTGAATATTAAAAAGCCTTACACCTTGTGGATGTGGTTCACCCAATAGATTAGGTACAAACTGTTGCATTCCAGAACCGGTAAAAAGAGTGGTAGGGTCATTTTGAGGCACAAGAGGAATCGGAGGTACTTCTTTATGGTTGTGGGCAGTCCAGAAATCTTTATATGCTTTTCTGATTTGTGTATGAGTTAAGTTCATAATGTAGAATTATATCATGTACCGCAATATACTTAATAATGTATTATATATAGATTATGGTGATTAAAACTACTGAAACCAGTACGATAAAGCCGTTTATTCATAATTTATTTCTTCCGCCAGGAGTATCGCATAAAGGTCAAAACGGACGCATACTGGTTATTGGCGGTTCTTCATTATTTCATGCATCGCCGATATGGTCGGCAGAAGTCGCATCTCATTTTGTTGATGGTGTGCATTTCGCTTCAACTATTGAAAATAATGAAATATTTACTGCAATTAAAAAGATATTTCATAACGGTATTGTCGTATCACAAAAAAATATTCCTTATTACGTCGCTGAGGATGATGCTATCCTAGTTGGGCCCGGAATGGTTCGAAATGAGAATCTCACAGAATATAAAATGAAAGAGCGTAGTTATTCGGAAATTCTTAAAATACACGATGAAGCGGAGTTTGCGGCAGCAATTACGTTTTACCTAATACATAATTTTCCTGAAAAAAAATTTGTATTTGATGCAGGAGCATTACAAATGATGAATCCTCACTGGTTACAATCACTTAAAATTCCTGCCTTAATCACCCCACATCAGTTGGAATTCGAAAGATTGTTTGGTATAAAATTATCGTCAAGAAATCTTGATGATAAGATTCAAATTGTGAAACAAACAGCAAAGCAGTTCAATGTAACAATATTACTAAAAGCTGTTGATGATATTATTTCAGATGGGGGAGATCATTATATTATTCACGGAGGTAATCAGGGATTAACTAAAGGAGGTACAGGTGATCTGTTAGCGGGACTTTGTACGGCTCTATATAGTAAAAACAATGCGATGATTGCAGGAGTACTCGCATCCTTTTTATTGAAAAAAACGGCCGATACACTCGAGAAAACTTTAGGATACTGGTATAATAATGATAATCTGATACAAACAATTCCTGCGACCTTAGCTTCTCTTGTATCAGAAATCTCAGCATCGGAATCTTAAAATATTGCGTTGGATTTTTTGAACTTAATTTGTTTATAATAAAATTCGTATGAAGAAAGAGACTATTATTGCTATTGCATTGGGAATTTGCTTAGGTTTAGTGGTCGCAGTTATTGTGACATTAAAAACTCGTAATACTGAGACAAAAAAAGTAACCCCAATTTCCAATACCTTGCACGTTACACCAACTATTGTTGCCAAAAACCTACAGGCTTCTTCATTTGAGTTAACGGAACCACAACAGGAGGCAATAGTTACCAAGAACTCAGTCCTTATTAAAGGTAGAGCACCTAAAGGTAGTTTAATTGTGATACAATCGCCTATTCAAACATTAACTTTTACGAATGATACAGAAAATTTTGAAAAAACTTTTTCTCTGGCTTTAGGTGAAAATGTGATTTTAGCTACTGCTTATCCCAAAACTCAGGGTGGTAGCGGAATTGAAAGAGAATTAAAAGTTTATTATCTTGACGAAGAATGATAAAGAAACAATATACTCAGATTATAAGTGGATTAACATTAGTAGTAATGCTGTCAGCTAGCCCTGCTGTTATTGCTCAAACAGTAAAACCAACCGAAGCGACACAATCAGCAACTACGAAAACAGCTAGTCCTTCCGCGCAGGTTACCGTTACGGAAGAAATTCAGGACCTAAAAGAAAAAATTGCTACAAAAGTTGCAGAACTTCGTAAAAAAAATCAGAGAGCAGTAGCCGGTATTATCACTGCAATTAAAGATTTGAATATTACAATTAAAACAGATAATGGAGACTATGACATTAAGGTTGATGAAGCCTTAACAAAGGTTTATACCATTGGTACGACAAAGAAAGAAATCAAAGCGGGTGAATTAAAAAAAGACAGTTACATTATTGTGACAGGCCCCATGCTCGATAAAACTATCGACGCCAATTACATATATCAGGATGAACAGTTTATTGTTAAAGCAGGAAAAATTACCGATATCAATAAAGATGACTTTTATATAAAAGTTTTAACCACTGATAAGGATACTTATACTCTGGATATTGAGAATAGTACCACTCAGCAGCTAATGGATATTAAAACTCTTTCTCTCGATAAAATCGGATTTTCTAAACTCAAAGAAGGAGATACGATTCATTTCGTATTCAAAAAAACCGGCACGGAGAAAGAGGTTAATAGATACACTGCTCTGAGAGCTGTTGTTGTACCTCAAGAATACTTCCAGAAATAAAGAACAAATCGGTTAACACTTCCTATATAATGTCATTTGTCTTTAATATTTCATATTTATTCATATGTTTAAATTCATCACGAAATACTTCGATTTTAATGAACGGGAAATTCAACGAATTAAAAAGAAAGTGGATGAAATTAATGCCTTGGAAGATAAAGCACGTGCATTAAAAAATGAAGATTTTGTAAAAGAAACAGAAAATTTAAAAAAAGCTGTTCAATCTGGAAAGCAAAATCTCAACGAGATACTTCCTTGGGCGTATGCATTGGTACGTGAAGCATCGCGACGTACAAATGGACAACGGCATTTTGATGTGCAACTTATTGCTGGCATTGCTCTTCATGAAGGTAAAATTGCCGAACAAAAAACCGGAGAAGGTAAAACATTATCAGCTACTTCAGCTTTATATTTAAATGCGTTAACAGGAAAAGGTGTTCATCTAGTCACAGTAAATGACTATCTTGCACGACGTGATGCTGGTTGGATGGGAAGAGTATTTCATTTTCTTGGTTTAAAAACCTCCGCAATTATATCTGATAAATCATTTATTTTTGATCCTGAGTATACCGATAAAGAAGCAGCAGACAGTCGTTTACAGCATTTAAAACCAACTTCAAGAAAAGAGGCATATCAGGCAGATATCACTTATGGTATCAACAGTGAATTTGGGTTTGATTATTTACGTGATAATGGAGTATTGTCTCCCGAAGATATTAGACAACGTGGTTTTTATTTTGCCATTATTGACGAAGCGGACTCAGTGCTTATCGATGAAGCTCGTACGCCGCATATCATTTCTGCACCATTCGGAGAGGATACATCAAAATATTATCATTACGCGCAGATTGTCAAACAGCTAGATCCTAAAGTAGACTATGTCATCGATGAGAAACTACGTACTGCTAATCTTACAGAAGATGGTATACGTCATATCGAAAGTTTGCTTGGTGTCGACAATGTTTATGAAAAAGATTTTGAATCATTGTTCCATATAGAAGCCGCACTAAAGGCAGAAACATTATTCCATCGTGAAAAAGAATATATTGTAAAAGATGGAGAAGTGATAATCGTTGATGAATTTACAGGTCGCTTATTACAGGGACGTCGATTTTCAGAAGGTTTACATCAGGCAATTGAAGCTAAAGAAAAAGTAAAAATTCAGCGTGAATCTAAAACATTGGCAACTGTTTCTCTGCAAAATTATTTTAGAGCATATGAAAAATTAGCTGGTATGACCGGAACTGCTTCAACAGAGTCGGAAGAATTCCATAAGATTTATAAAACTGATGTTTTAGTTATTCCTACTCATCGTTCGATGGTGCGAAAAGATAGATCGGATATGATCTATAAAACCGAAAAAGCCAAGTTTAATGCTGTTGTTGAAGAAATAATTCAGCAATACAAAACAGGTAGACCTGTTTTAGTGGGTACTACTTCAATAGATAAAAACGAACGTCTATCGAAGCTTTTAAATCAGAAAAATATTCCTCATGAACTACTCAATGCTAAAAATCATGAGCGTGAAGCGCAAATTATATCCAGAGCTGGTGAGAAAGGTTCGATTACCGTCGCTACGAATATGGCAGGCCGAGGAGTGGATATCATTTTAGGTGGTAATCAGCCGGATGAAGCAGATTTTGAATCGGACGAAGAATTTAAAAAAGCGAACTCTGAGTGGCAGGCAAAGCATGATGAGGTAGTATCACTGGGAGGCTTGTATGTTTTGGGTACCGAACGTCATGAATCCCGTCGTATCGATAACCAGTTGCGTGGTCGGTCCGGCAGACAAGGTGACCCGGGTGATACCTGTTTTTTTGTATCACTGGAAGATGATTTGATGCGAATTTTTGGAGGAGAGCAAATTTCTAAATTAATGACGATGCTTAATTTTCCTGAAGATCAGCCATTAAGTCATGCAATGGTCTCACGAGCTATTGAACAAGCCCAGGTTAAGGTTGAAGGCTTTAACTTTGATATACGAAAAAATCTTGTCGAATATGATGATGTATTAAATAAGCAGCGCGAAATAATTTATACATTAAGAAGAAAGATTGTTGATCAGCCAGAAAAAGATCCGGAAGGATTCAAAGAAACAATTTCAGGCATTATACATGAAGAGATAGCTGCTATTTTGCAAAATTATATGGCAATGAGTATCGATTTAACTGATGAGGAAATTAAGATTCTTTATAAAGATCTTGATTTGTTATTTCCTAAGATGGGTGAACAGATTAAGCCATTTGTTGATAAACGTTCTTTTGAAGATTTACAGCTGTTTTTGGAAGAGCATGTCGAAAAAGAATGGAAGGCTAAAGAAGAAAAACTATCAAAAGTCGTTTGGCATGCAGTCGTGCGCGATATTTTTCTATCTACATTAGACCAGTATTGGACAGAACACCTGACCGCAATTGAAGATTTGAGTGAAGGTGTTCGACTGCGTGGATATGCACAACTTGATCCGCTTATTGAATATAAAAATGAAGCATATGGTATGTTTGAAAAGCTTGTTCAAGGTATTAATTTTGATGCTACCCGTCGACTTTTCCGTGTGGAAATAGGTGTAAGTGAAGTGGAACCTGCGACGAATGAAGAAAAAAAAGTAGAAAAACAAATTGAGTATAAAGCAGCATCAAGAATTGATCCCTTTACTGCTAAACCGCCCCAGCCTGCTGTAGTGCCAGATTCAAAAATATCGGATACAGCGCCGAAAAAATCTCAGACATCATCACCTTCTGACTCTCAGGTAAGTTCATCACAGGAAGTCAGTGGTTTTAAAGTTATTCCGCCGGGAGCCTCTGCTCGCAAACTCGGACGGAATGATCCCTGTTGGTGTGGCAGCGGAAAGAAATACAAGAAATGTCATTATCCGAACTAATAATGACTTAGATATGAACGGTGTTGATAAAAAAGTTACCAACTAATCTAAGAAGGACGAATAGTATGGCTAACGTTATTAATCCGGCGATTGTCCAGAATATTACTCTTTGCTTAGGTGTTTTTGTCATCTGCAACTTTGAATCATAGTTGATAATGGAAAACTTTATGGCTGTATAAAGTTGAGTGAAAAAATATTTGAAGAATTTCCATATAGCTACAAAAATTCCACCGATTTTAAATATAAACATATATATGAATTATTTATTACAATCTACATATATATTATCATTGTGTGGTAATAAAACGAAGAGAAATGAACTCCTATTTATTTAGAAATATAGGCAGTACTGTAATAAGAATCAAGCTAGTATCAATATTACCAGACATTACATATGAACAACGATATGAATAATACCATTACATTTATAACAAGCAATCCAGGTAAGCTAGCACAGGTACAGCAATTTACGCATACTCTGCTTGATTATCGTAGCCTAGATCTTCCAGAAATTCAATCATTGGATGTACAGGAAATCGTCACTCTGAAAGCTCAAACTGCATATAAAGAAATAAAAAAAACATTACTTGTCGAAGATGTATCATTGGTAATTAATGCGTTAGGTAAGCTCCCCGGGCCATTTATAAAGTGGTTTCTTAAAGAACTTAAGCCTGCCGGGATATGTAATTTAATTAAACCTAATGAAAATAGAAGTGCTCAGGTAGAACTCTGCTATGCATACCATGATGGTAAGCAAATTTATGTTTTTACTGGAGCCGTTATGGGAAAGATAGCGTTAGAACCAATGGGTGCAAACGGGTTTGGTTGGGATCAAATATTTATACCTGATGGATATGCAGTTACTAGAGCTCAAATGGAACAAAGTGATTATGAAAAAACATCACCAAGAAAAATGGCTCTTAGTAAATTTGAAGCATTTCT
>CAZQAU010000039.1:1280-10885 GCA_964591375.1 uncultured Gammaproteobacteria bacterium | reverse complement strand
GCGTGAAAAAGATTCGCTAAAATACTGAAATCAATAAATAATTTATGTTTTAAAGGATTATTAGATGCGGCTACCATTACCAAGCCAAGTGCGATATATATTCCGCCAATCATAAATTCGTAAGGAATATTTCTTGGTGTCCAAAAAAAATGATGAGGGAAAAACCATGGTAATACTGGGTGAAGAAAAGTATTTGCTAATCCGAACCAATAGAGAAAAATCGTTAATTTTTTTTCTTTATTTACTGTCATAGGAATTTGTGAAAATAATATATTAAAAATGTGATAATAAAAAATGGCGCTGTCATGAGACCGGGAACATACTTTTTTATAACGCCCCACCATACTAAATGCCATAAACCATTTACAAACATCAATAAGATAAATATATTTATCAAATGGCTTCTAAGAGGGAATTGCTGAAATAGAATTACTGCTAACCAAAATGAAAAAAAGATAATTTCAAACGTCAGGAAAAATCTGAATGACATCTTAAACAAAGGAAACTTTTCATGAAAATTATGCGAGAGTTCTTCTATTGAATGTAAAAATTGAATTCCAAGCATGACAATATAAATACTTTCAGTTGTCATAAAATTATTTAAACTTTTTGTATGCTTCTATAATTACTTGTACTGATGATTGCAATACCAATACTGCCATCGCAAATCCGACAATAATATCAGGCCACATAGAACCTAAGTATATTACGAGCAATCCAGCGATAATGACACTTATATTCCCTATTACATCGTTTCTTGAGCATATCCATGCAGAACGGACATTTAAATCCCCATTTTTATACTTCATAAGAAGTAAAAAGCAGATAAGGTTGGCTACTAAAGCCAAAATTCCTATGATAGATATAATTTCTCCAGCCGGCACAATTGGATTAATAATTTTACTAATCGTTTCATATATCACATATAATCCTAATAACAGCATTATTATCCCTTTCATAAAAGATGCCTTCGTACGAGCATGTAGACTCTTAGTAAGCACATAAAGAGTAACGCCATAGACAAATGTATCCCCAAGCATGTCGAGGGAATCAGCTATGAGCGCATTAGAACGGGCAGTAATCCCATAAATTAACTCCACAAAAAACATAACCAAATTAATAGCTAGTACAATAGTAAATACTTGTTTTAATTTAGGATCTAATTTTTCTGTTTTACAAATATCATCTTTACAACAACCCATAAGGTAAGAATTAATGATTATCTAATTCACATACTTCACCTTCTCGTTCTATTTCAATAGTTGAATGCTCGATATTTTGTTTATTAAATAGCTTTTTTGCTTCACATTTAATGACAACAGCTTCTTTGTCGGTAGTATCGTTTGCGATTACGATATGGATTGTTAAGATATGATGAATACCATCAAGTGTCCATAAGTGAGTATCATGGAGCGCCTGTACATGAGGAATCTTTTTGATATTTGCTTCTAAATCAGTAATATCTAATCCTTCTGGCACACTTTGTAAAAAAAGCTTAACTGTAGCTTTTAAATTTTTTGCTACATTCCAGAGAACAAACAGAACTATTGCCATGGAAAGCAATGGATCAAGTATATGTATATCGTAAAAATAGATAATTATTCCCGTTATAAGAACGGCTATCCATCCTAAAACATCTTCTAATATATGTAAAAAAATAACTTTTTCGTTCATTGATTGACCTTTTTTTAATCGTAATACGGCTATACCATTGATGAGAATTCCTCCAATGGCAAACAAGATCATACCTTGCGCATTAGAATGTTCAGGGCTTAATAAACGAGGTATGGCTTCAGATAGAATATATAGAGAGCCAATGAGAAGGACTACGCTGCTTATGAAGGCTGAAAGAAGTGAAAATCTGCCCAGTCCATAGGAAAATGAAGAATTACGAGGTTGTTTTGATACTTTATCCAGATACCATGATACTCCTAATGAAAATGTATCTCCTAAATCATGTAAAGCGTCACTATATATTGCGAGGCTATTTGTTAAGTATCCACCTATAAGTTCAGCTAATGAAAAAAATAAATTAAGAAAAAAAGCTGTTTTGATGTTTGCAGTACTATCGTCATGTGAATGTGCCATAGATCTATTTTACAGACAATATTACTGACTGTACCATGTTTCTCTCCTCTCTTTCATCCGGCTAATCTGTTTAGTCTGATCG
This sequence comes from uncultured Gammaproteobacteria bacterium, assembly GCA_964591375.1. Taxonomy (GTDB): domain Bacteria; phylum Patescibacteriota; class Microgenomatia; order UBA1406; family GWC2-37-13; genus CAYYYG01. The sequence goes on along the minus strand of CAZQAU010000039.1, from coordinate 8,715 downwards.
AGATAATATTTAGGGCAAGTGTTTTTATCTCTTGCCGTTGTGTGGATTTCAGATTATTATTTGCTATATCCATTACTCTCATAATTTTTTCTTCATATTATTAAACAATAATTGTTAAATAACATTAAACTGTCCCCTGAACATTCCCATACTGCAGGAAAAGGCGAGAATTCCCTTTTCCTCCGGAGTGAATTCAAATACATTCTCTCCTTTTTCCAGTGTCTTTTGAATATCTGCTTTTGGTGCGAGCAGTGTACCTTGACAGCCAAAGACATTTTCGCCGTTTACGATCCATTTTACGGGTACTCCTTGCTTGATTGTAAACGAATCTGGTTGATATCCGGCTGCATTGACATTCATTTTTACTATTTGAAATCCATTTTCTTCGGTAATATTTGTGTCAGTTGTTGTGTTTTGAGCAGATGATTTACCCAATGAAAGGAAGTTGACGTTTACGCCATACAGCGTGAGTGCATTACTTACATAGCTTATACCGATGGCAAACACAAGCACACCGATGATTTTTTGAAATGTTGGATAGAATGAATGTTTGGTAAAGGATGATGCAAATCCTAGAGCGATGAGTGCTGGCATTGTCCCTAGTGCAAATACCATAAGGATAATAGCGCTTTGCACAGGATTAGCAAGCCCAAGTGCATAGATAGTAACTGCCTGAGTAAATCCACACGGTAGTAAATAGGTAATAGCACCAAGAAAGAATGCTGTCTGCTTCGGAGATTTGATAAATCTATGCTCAAGTTTCTCAAAGATTCCTTTTGTGAATGATAAAGAAAATAATGAAGAGAATGAGAATAATTTAAGCATATCAAGACCGATGAGAACCATCATAACCGCGACAAATAGAGATAGAAATGATCCAAGTTGAAAATTTGAAGCAACTGTTTTTCCTAAATAGCCAAATGCAAATCCAAATACTCCGTAAGAAAGAACGCGCCCAACATTGAAACTTATCGCAGGTATGATATTTTGCTTCATGGATGCTTCTCTATTATTCAGTTTTCCTATTGTAGATAAAAATAAAGCCCCCGATGTTGCCATGCATGTCGACGTAGAGGCTACAAGACCCAAGATAAATACAGATGTAAGAGTCAATGATGATGTAATATTAAAATCAGGTAAAACTTTAAATTCTTGTGCGAAAAAATAGGCTATGAATAAGAGAATCGCAATAACGCCTGCATCAGATAATCTTTTAGATAACGGCTCAACCGATTCAACGATTCTATTTTTATCTGTAAGTGTATATCCGAACTCATTAATTTTCTGATTAAGTTTAGTTTTATCCAGATTACCCACATAACATACTTCTGCCTCTTGTGTTCTATAGTTCGCTGTTACCTTCTTAACATTGCTTACTTCTTTAAATTTATCTTGAATTAATATGTCGCAGGAAGGACAATGCATACCTTTTACATAAAGTGTAGTTTTTTTAAGTCGATTCATTTCAATGTAATAATTGTTAATTTAATACTAAACCTAAAGTAATGGATCAACAATTGCTTTAATATCTTTCCAGTCACGTGCTCCATTGACTATGGTTTCATTTACTACAAAGTGTGGTGTTCCCTGGAAGCCAAGGCCGTTGGCAATTTCCTGCTCATCCCGAGTTAACTTTGCGTCATATTTTGCACTATCAAGGCATCCTTTCATTGCTGCTGAGTCGGTTACTGAAGCAAGATAGTCGGCTAATCCTTGAGATTGAGCACGATCATTTTTAATTGTATCGTTTAACAATGTATATCCCTCATTATTCATAAGCTTGTCATGCACCGGCCAAAAGTCACCTTTTTCAAATGCACAGTACATAGCTTCCATCCCTAACCTTCCATTTCCGTGACCTGTTCCGTAGATAAAAGCTACGCTTGCTTTTCCTTCTTCAACTAACTTTCTGATTTCTGGAACCGGAGGATTATATTGTCCGCCATCTGATTTATACTGGAAATTAGCCTGTTTACTCAGTTCTGGATTCTGACCTCCTGCAATGTGACAGTATGGGCAACTTGGGTCAGTAACTTCAACAATTAGTACTTTGTTTTTATTATCTCCGAAACGAATAAATCCATCGGTAAATACCGCTTTTACTTTATCAATAGATACTTTAGTAGGAGGAGCTTGCTGTTGTGTGCCAGCGGTTTGACCTTGTTGCGCCTTTGCATCAACTAAGGATTTTTGTAATGAGGTGGTTTTCATTAGCAAATATCCAGCGAAGAATGACACCGCCATAAGAAGTGCAATCATAATGTAATTATTAGATTTTGGAGATTGTTGATACTGAATTGGAGAGTCATTTATAACTTTCTCTTGATCATTACCTTCTGTTTTATTAGTTATTTTTTTCATGAAATATTTATTAAATGTTAATTACTACACAGTGTAGTAGTAATTAAAAAATATTGCAAGAGATTTTTAGAAAAAGTAAATATGAAAGCTTATCTAATTGATGCATTTGTTATCGGAGTATATAGAGGTTTTATCTGTACGTTGCTTTTGCAAATATTCTGACAATCGCTATTGTCATAACATACGACTAAGTAGTCTTTTCCTTCTGCATGAATGTGAGTTCTGGAAATAGGTAAAAATAAAAGAAGAGAGAATATTATAAATGAAGCGATGCTTATACTTATTCTTCTCAGAGAAAAATTTGTTGACTGAGCTTTACCACTTACCAGTGACTTTATCCGATATTCTACTGCTTCTGCTTTTGAAAAACCAAATCCATAATTTATAGAAGAGGGTTTATATAGTAGTAGTTTTTTAAGTGCTTTCAGTAAGGGGTTATGTTTATTTAAAGATATGCTTGCCATTTTATCTGCTTCTATTTCTGCTTGTAGTTCATAATGTTTGCTCAGATCTTTAATAAATGGAAAGGGAAATAAGATATATGAGAAATAATTCAATATATATAGTATTAGATTATTTCTATTTTGCATATGATACATTTCATGTATCAGAATTGATTCGAACTCATTTTCATCCATAATTTTTATAAGTTGTGATGATATGTATATTTTTGGTTTCAATAAACCTATACAGTATGCCTCAGGTTCTGAATTTTGGTAGATGATTACTTTGTCTAGAATATTGTGCTTTATAAGTAATTTATTCAGATTTCGAGGCGTAGGTATACGCGTAAATTTTTTATTCTGTTTTTGTATAGATATATAATCCGCAATAATTTTCATGATAATTATTGCAGTAATTCCCCAGACAAGATAGTTAAAAGTATTAGGTAAACTTTGTAAAGCAGATTGGCAGATATATACTATGTGATCAAAATCAAAGGGAATTAGCCGCGATACGATGAATCCTACATAAAAAAGTAGAACACTAACTAGTATTAAATAAAAAGTAATCTTATGATTCTTCATGGCTTTCAAGAACTTTAAGTAATTTTTCTTTCTCTTTCTTTGGTAATTTATGAAGACTTTCTGCAAAGGAGCTTATAGCAGTGTCACCAAATGTACTAAGAAATTTATTTAAAAAAGAACTCACAAGACTGCTGCTATATTCGTTTTTAGAGATAGTAGGAGTATATACGTAGAAGGACTTTTGCTCTTTTTTGATGATTAATTTTTTTTCACATAATCTATTCAGTATAGTTGCTACCGTTGTATATGCGATTTCTCTATTTCTTCTCAGCTCAACTAGAACATCATTTACAGAACAACGTTCTTTATTCCAGATGATATCCATTACTTGTGATTCTAACTCGCCAAGATTTACAGCTTTCATACTACACAGTGTAGCAGAGAATAGCAGAGTTTTAAATATAGTTACCTATAACTTTATATAAAAATACTTATAGGTATTAAATCATACTCATAAGTATAAGATGTGTATTATTATTTATGTTTAATGGACTACTCCAATAATCTATGTTGACAATTCTACTGGATGTTTATATAATTCGCTCAATTCTCAAATAAACTATGGGTAATACAACAGGTTATGAAAGTGCACAACCAATTCAATTCTCAAATCTCGACCAACTTCTGTGGGGAATCGTAAAAACTCTTCAATACTTCTCACTTCCCGTCATGGCACTTTCTATTGCAGCACTCGGTATAGCTCTTATTGCAAGTGGTGATGATACAGAACGGAAATCCCGGCTCAAAGGGTGGATATTTAATATTTTGATCGGTGGTCTTTTAGTATTCGGGTCGGCAACAATTGCAAGTATTCTGAAACAGTTTGTAGGCGGCACGAACTGATAGAAGGCTCTCCGGTCTGGCTCCAGTTGTACTATGGCAAAAATCCTATTATTAGTTTCTGCGATAATATTATATTTTGTTTTTACTCCCATCATTCATGCGCAGACAGTTACTCCCGCACCACAGCAACAATGGACAAATGAGTTTACTGTAGAAAATAAACCATCCACAATTATTGTCCTGCTCAAAAATTTCATAGAAGGATTCGACTCATTCATGGGTGGTTTTATTTTCTATACTCCTGATCCATTCGGCTCGACCATTAAACTGAAAGATGCATCTGAAATACCGGGAGTAACAAAATACAGAGATCTTTTTTACCAGATTACTATTCCAGTACTTGCTATCATCATCGCTGCAATAGCAATTTCGAAGATCGGATCAGATGATGCGCAGGCAATAAAGTCATTTGGAATGAGATTTCTGATAACACTGGTATTGTTTGTGACTGTCCCTCATGTATTGTCTTACAGCATCCAGTTTAATAATCTACTTGTAGAGAGGATCACGACTACACAGCAATTCACTGGATTCCTTCAGGATTACCTTGATAAATCAGCACAAGAGATCAGTAACGGTGAAGATCCCGAAAAGTATGGTATACCCAGTTATGACATCTCACTTATTGGTGGAATATTCAAGTCTTTAGGTAAATTTATCGTTCAAACATTCTTATTTATTCTTACTTTCCTGTTTCTTCTCGGTAGTTTTGTATATATTGGTTTTCAGTTTGTTATACGATTTGCGACTCTACTGTTTTTAGGTGTCCTATACCCAATCATTATCCCCTTTGCGCTCGCGGAGCGAACTCAACATATAGTAGAGACTTTTTTTAAAACATGGTTTACCTTTCTCATTCAACAGCCCGCTTTTGTGCTCGGGTTTGCCATAGCAAACGATATTTTTATGAATATTCTTAATGCTCAAGGGCCAACGGTCGGAATGCTCTTCTTTTATACAGGTTTTCTGTTCTTCCTTGGTGGAGTGAATATGCTGGTTGGTCGCCTATTTGGAGATGCCTGGGGTATGTTTACGACCAATATGCAGGCTGCGATTGCAACAAGAGCAACAACAGCACCAGTTTCGACACGGATAAACGATTTTAAACGAGGATTGACCGGTGGAAGCATGAGCTATACAGCCGGACAGTTTCTTAATAATCGTATGAGAAAAGAGAAAATAGAGAAATCTTATGATGATTCATCGTCAAATGGCTCTACCCCGACACATATATTATCAAGAGGTAAAGATACAGATATACACCCTGCGAAAAGTAGTCAACCTGCTTCTCCATTTTCACAGGTTCTGACAAACCGTGGACTTGATGTGAAGTCTGAAAACCAGAAGCAGGGAGTGGTCAAAGTTTCCGGCGACGTATATAAATACGATGATCCTAAAACTGGCTTAACAGCCTATTACCCTACCCGAATGGAGGCAGTTCAGGATGGAGCACCCGAAAATAAACTTGAAAAAGTGAAGTTGGATCAAAACCGATTTATTGATCTTTCTGGCTTCCACAAGAAAAATCCGAATCCTCATAACTATAACGCGATGCAGGAATCAAGAAAACGGGGAAAAAATATGAATTATGCATACATCAATGAATTAAGTCCACCGCAGCGAATTAAACAGTTTTTGGAAGTATCAAAGGAGCGAAACGAGACCTATGGAATACAAGGTGTAATCGTACAGCGACAAGGAAACCAGACATCTGATCATATTATTAGGATGTATTCATATAAAACCAATGAAAAACGTACGAATTTATAAAGATGATATCCGGCAACATATCTTAAAAAGTTTGTTTCTGACAGACACCACTTTGTTTGTGGGCGGTGGGTTATGTATTGCTGGGTTGTTGTATCTATTCTTGCAATATGTTTTGCATCTTTTTAGCTGGAATATGTATCTGGCTGTTCTTGTTGTTTTGGAAATCGTATTTATTGCCCTTATTACCCATAAAGTCGATAATCAACCTGTTTATAAAATTATTCCAAGATTATTTTTATTCAAAAAAAGTAAAAAGAACTACCGAAATAAGGAGATGGATTCATACTTTACTGAATTCGATATTCAAGATAATCTGGTCATTCGTAATAACAGCCTCATGAAGCTGTATGAGATCGAGGCATTTGATATCGCTTTATTAAACGATCAGGATCGTGAGCATTTTTTCCTTAAGTTAAAGCAGATTATTCATACGCTCCCCTCTCAAGCGCAATTTATTACCCGCAAAGAAAAAGCAAAAGTAGAAGATTATTCAAAGCATTTCTTTTCACTTTATTCTCGTTCTAATCAGAGGCGTGAACCGCTTATTGCAGAATATATTAAAAACATTTCTGATCTTATTAGAGATCACGCCTTTACAATGACTCGTCATTATGTGGTTTTTTCCTTATCATGTAACACTGGAAAACCTTACGAAAAACTAAATGCAGTAAAAAAATTGCATGATATGGGTATGCGTTTTATCGCATCAGGTGCTGCAGCCAATATAGAAGTTCGACCCATCGTAAATCAGGAATTAATTAATTTTACTCAGTCAATGCTCCGATGAAACTCACAGCAGTTCCAAACACCATAAAAAAGGCAGCCCAACAGGTTTATAGAGATATAACTCATTTCAGTATGAGCGAAAAACTGCAGAATCGTTTTGAACATATGTCTCATGAAACAGTTACACAGCAGGAAGAACTTGCCAAACTGAAGCGTGAATATGAATTGTATTCTCTAAAAAATAAAGGGATACAGGATATTGAGAAACATTTTTTCAATGGAGAGCCAAAATTGCATCAGAATGATCTTACCATGGCTCTGCGTGAAGAGATAAAACGATTAATGAAAATCATTGAGACACAACAAGAAGTTATAGAAAAGTCACCATTTTTACAAAGTGGCCTTTCGGTGCTTCAGAAACCAAGAGTGATCAGAACGTCTCACCCTGTTAGATTTATCAGAAATTATCTTCGTTACCGAAAAGAACTGAGAGCATACAAGGAAGTAATAGCACGAGGAAAACAGGCAGAGGTGCATATAACGGTAGAAAAAGATGCAAATGGTCTCAGTATCGAACGTGACGGCAGCAAACTGTATAAAAGTGATTATGTTACAGAAGGCTCTACTTATATTCAGGTCGGTGAAAAAATGAAGCGATTTTATTATCTTGCAGATATCCCCGCCTACTTGAGTCCGTATGTTTTTTT
>CAZQAU010000039.1:0-1180 GCA_964591375.1 uncultured Gammaproteobacteria bacterium | reverse complement strand
AATATCACCGGAACGATGGATATTACCCTAAATCAGTATACTTTTGGTCATAAGAAGGCATTGAAGAATTTTCTTCCATTTAATATTGATCACCTCAAAGAAAACAGAATTCTACAATCAACCGCAGCTTCTTACTTGCTTCCTTTTGTCTCAAAACAGCTCAATGATTCCTATGGAATTTTTATGGGCGTAAATGCATACAATAACAGCTTAGTATTTACCGACCCTTTTACCTCCCGAAATAACAATATCAATATCTTTGGAGTTTCCGGATCAGGAAAAAGTGTGACAGCAAAAGTTCTTATGAACAGGTTATATATGCGCGGGATACAGATTCTGGTAGTCGATCCGGAAGGTGAATATGCTAATCTAGCAAAATCTCTTGGTGGTGAAGTTATTTCTTTCTCTCGTGATCATGGCATTAATCCCTTCTATATTACGGGTACATCTGAAAACGACATTCTGGACCATATATCAACACTCAAAACATTTTTTAAATTTTTCATTCCTCCGCATCACTTTGATGGAGCTCTCCTTGATGAAGTGCTGATCAAGCTATATGACCAAGGATCACCGAACTTTGAAAATCTGTTGGAACTATTGAAAAATCACCCGATGCAGAAGGATTTAAGTGTACTTTCTACCGGCAGTCTACGTGGCGTATTTAACTCAACACGAAGGCTAGAGTTAAATAATGATATTATAGTGCTAGATTTACATGATCTGAAAAAAGATGAAAAACGCGAACCGGCTATGTATCTTTTAACTTCTCTTATTTGGAATCTCCTGAATAAACAAAACCATAAAAAAAGAATGCTGTTCATCGACGAAGCACATAAACTTCTAGTTGATCCTGAAGTAGCAGTATTTTATCGTGAAGTAGTGAAACAAGCCCGGAAACGAAATGTAGGTGTAGTTTCAATTACTCAGGATGTTGAAGACTTTTTGAGAAATGAATATGGAAAAGCCATTATCACCAATTCTGAGACGAAAATATTATTAAAGCAGTCGTATGCCACGTTAGGAGATATCGGAAGTATCTATCCGATGACCGATGAAGAAAAACAACAGCTCGGGCATTTGGGTATCGGTGAAGTCGTGCTCTTCAGAGAAAATGAACATGTGCGAGTAAATATAATCGTTTTACCTTTTGAGCAGCCGTTAGTATTTACATCAAATG
>CAZQAU010000038.1:0-11539 GCA_964591375.1 uncultured Gammaproteobacteria bacterium | reverse complement strand
ACACCGAAAGGTGTTTTTTTTTGGCAAAAAATGTGGTTTATAGTCCATTGCAAATATGGGCTAATTTGCTAGACTGCAAGTATGGCACTTACCAAAGAAGATCTCCAATCTATTCAAGATATTGTTTTAAATACTGTCAAAAGTGTTATTCATTCGGAGGTTGATCCGAAATTTACCTCTATTGATAAGAGATTCGCACAGATTGATGAGAGATTTACACAGATTGACAAAAGGTTTGCACAGATTGATGAGAAGTTTGAGCGGATTGATCAGAGGTTTGGACAGATAGACAAGAAATTTGACGGAGTTGATGAAAGGTTTAACACTATCGATCAGCGGTTTATCGAGATGAAAGAATATATGGATATACGGTTTACTAATTTGGATAGAGCGCTAGAAACGATTACTACCGAGGTTGTGAGTATTAGCGGTGGTATTTTAAGCGACCATGAAAAACGAATTCAATGTATCGAAAAGAAAATTCATATATCATAATGTTATTTTATGTAGTTTATAGTCCATTGACCCTTTTTGACTTCTTTGTTAGATTGCCTATATGAACCTTACTTTACAAGATTTACAAAGCATAAAAGAAATAGTTCAGGAAACGGTACATGGGATAGAATCTAAATTGAGAAAAGAGATGAACTCTATGAAATCTGAGCTTAAAGAGGAAATACAATCTGTTAAAACAGAACTAAGACAGGAAATGAAAGAAATGGAGATTCGCATTGAGGATAAACTAGAAGAACGAATTCAGCTGTCAGAGAGAAACATTATTCAGATCTTTGGTGAGATTATGAGCACATACGATACTCGATTATGTCGTGTGGAACAGAAGCATATCGATTAAATTTCTTCTTTTATTTCTAAACACTTCCACAGAATACGGCTCGCATACGATTTATACGGACTCCATTTTTTAATAAGAGCTTCAATTTTTTTCTTCGATGGTTCCCGTTTAAAGCCATATATTTTTTTCAATCCGTTACGAAGACCAAGATCCCCATGAGAGAACACATCGGGCCGGCCGAGCGAAAATAAAAGAAACATTTCAGCCGTCCAGCGGCCTATTCCTTTCACTTTAGTGAGTTCGGTTATGACTTCTTCATCAGGCAGATTAGTAAGCCGATCGAGTTTTAGGCTACCGTCAATTACATGCTGAGCCAGGTTTTTAACGTAGTTTGCTTTAGCATTGGAGAGTCCGGCTTCACGTATTTTTTCATGGGGAATATTGACGAGTTCCTGCGGATTTATATGTTCGTTTTTGAATAGTTTGATGAAGCGGGAAAAGATAGTGGCGGCTGCCCTACCTGATAGTTGTTGGCTTATTATGTCATCGCATAAACGAGTGAAGTATTGGTTTGGTTGAAGGATGGGCAGGGGTGGAAGCGATTCGATTTTGAGTATCCACGTGTGAAGGATGGGATCTGCGTTTTGAAAGTGAATAGCAACGGTAGTCTTCATAAGGTGTAGTATAAATTATTGTACTGCGTTCGTGATCTAAAATTTATTCTTGAGTTAACTCGTCCTTCCGAAGAATCGGCGGACTCAGACAGCTACTCACTCATAAATTTTGATCACTTCACTCAGGTATCATAATAGACAGCGGGGAAAGCCGCTGTCTATTATATGTCGTTATCGAATTTAAAGGTTAGGAAACATCGGTATTTCCGGTGGTTATTTCCGCAGCTTCATGCTGGTTTAATACCGCCGTTACATCACCGGTTTTGTCTTTATCCGCTTTAACAGCGACAAGAACATCACCGTGCTCTAACCTACCTTGATACATTTTGGCTTTATCATCAGGTATTCCCTGATCGACAAGTGCGCCTACTATTCCACCCGTGACCGCGCCAGCGGTGGCTCCTGACAATGCAATCGCTAAAGGACCTGTAACCAGCAGACCAGCGCCGGGAATGACAAAAGAGCTTGCTCCAACAAGTAAAGCGGTTAATGCGCCTAGTGCTGCACCCATTGCTCCGCCGGCAAGCGCTCCATCCCCTACATCTTCTTTAATAGTGTGAGTGGTGCCGCCGTCCGTACGGGTATAATCTTTGGTAACTAAGGATATCTCTTTGGTAAATCCTTTATTTTTAAGTTCGGCAATTGCTTCTCCTGCCTGTTTACTATCGGTAAATAATCCGGTTATGATGTGTGCCATAATGAATGTGATGAAATTAATAATATTATTTAGTAGAGACATGCCGCTGGCACGACTCTATTTAAATGTCAGCCCGTTTGTTAACGGTTTCGGCAATCATAGAAAGTTTTTCGTCGGTTACTTTTTCTTCATCAAGAGTTTTGACAAGAATTTTCGCCGCATCTTTTAGCCCAAGCTGTTTTGCATGTTCCGCAGCCGAACCATACCCTGCAATTTCATAATGCTCTACCCGTTGGGCGGCAATAATTAAGCCTGCATCAAGCACTTCGGGCTCTGCCTTCATTTTCATAATCTCTTCTCCTTCTTTTAACAACCCTTCCATTCCTTTGCAGGTAACATCTTCCAATTCCATACCTTCTTTTTCACAAAGTTCCTCTATTCGTTTTTTGTGTTCTTCAGTCTCTTTTAGATGTTTTTCGAATCCTTGTTTAAGGCGTGGATTGGTAGTAACTTCAATCATTTTGGGCAAAGCCTCAATGATCTGTTTTTCGGCACTATATAAATCTGCAAGTTCGTGCGCAAATAAATCTTGCAGTGTGGTTAGTGAATCACTCATAGGAAACATAAATAAATTAGTAATTAATCTAAGGTGATTATAGAAACCGAAGCCTATATAGTGATAAAAAAGGAGTAATAGAGTAGTAAGAAAGTCGGATTGATCTACTCTTGCATTTGTATATATATGTGATATAATGTAATTACGTTGAATTTAAAGGCTTATAGACCTGCTTAAATTGTTTCGCAACTGTTAGTTTCTTCAGAGATCTACGGACGAATACATTTTCTCAACAGAATGATGGTCATGAACAATAGTTTTTTTTGGACCTGATCGTTCGGAAAGCTGCGTAAATACTAAAAAGTTTTATGCGTGTAATCAAAAGAGAAAATTTGAGCAGATTTATAGGCCTTTTTCATGTAATATAATATTTATATGGATCTTCAAAGCATATTCTACATTTTGGCTATTTTCTTTATGATTTTTGGTATTATCATTACCGTTAGCCTACTGGCACTGGTAATATTTTTGGAACAAAAACTTTCTCAGACTCAGAATTTTGTAGAACAAAAAATACATGAGGTATCCCGACCATTGGAGAAAGTAATGAATAAGAGTTCCAGCCTGACAAAGAGACTACTTAATACATTTCTGGATTAATAAAAGGTATAAGAGCGAGTATCACTGCCTGTTTATAATATTCCGTTCGGTCACATACATTTTTAGTTAATATGCCGACTGTTCCCATCTTTTGTTTGGAGTTGGAATGATTAAAAACAATGTCATCTGCCACCCCCAACTCGGTACCTTCTTCTATAAGTTTGATTATTTTTTTAGGTAAAAAAAAGCTGCCAGTTCTTCCTTTTCCTGATTTATTGGTTTTAGACTGAATAACCACCCACGCAAACGCTTCCATTTCTCCCTGCTTTATCTCCACTCCCCCTTCGATTCCCACATAATAATCGGCTGTAGCAATTTTTTTTCTTGCATTCTTAACTCGATTTTGGGCGCCAAGTAATGTTTCTGCTTCAGACATAGGTTGGTCTTTTACCTCGGAAGGAGCGTTTATAGAATCGATGGTAATTTTTTCTGTAGGAAATATAGCTTGAAATGCAAACAGAGCAGCGTTCCGTTTAACCGGGTTAGTGGAAGCGATAATGATATACATTTTGACAAATTATACTGGGTTTTTTTCAGTTATTTTGGCAAGACTTTCTTTTTTACTGATGAGTGATTCTAAATGTATTTTAGCGGTTTCGATAGAAAGCCCGAAGTCAAACATGGCATGTGCAAACAATAAATATGCTAATATCCACAATGAATCGGTCAGATTCCGTTGAATTGATCCAATTTCTCCGTAGGAATTGGTAAATATCGCAAACAATATATCGGCTACCAATGTGAGAAAAAAGCTGATAAAAATACTCATCCAGATTCGGGAAAGCGCTCCTCCTCGGAATTCCCAGGCTAATACTAACAATGCCATAGTAGCGATAATCAGTATCATATCTGCAACGCCATAGCTGATGGCGATAGTGTTGGCGAGGAATGTTTCGTTGGGGGAATATGCCATATACACTCCAAAATAAGAAACGATAATAATCAGCAGGAGTGCAATAATTCCCATGAGAAAAAGCAGACTGGTACTGAGCGATTTCCAGCTGATTTGGGTAAGTTTAATCTCCCGATATAATGCGTAAAAAAACATTGGATAGGCAAGGAGATAAAAGATATCCGCAATCGAAGGAAAAGGTTGGATGTTGGCAATAGACTCAAAGTATGTCCAGAGTGATTCGCCAATGAGCCAGCTTCCCATACCAAATGTCAGTAATATGATGGTGGGAGCTTTTGGTCCGAGGGTGCCATATTTTTTGAGTGCATATAGTCCACCGGCGGCGGCTGTAATGAGCGAAAATAGCAAGATGGTATATTGTAAGAATGTTTTCGTGGTGCTAATCGGGAGAATCCAGTATATTGCAAGTGCGATGATGTATATTCCGCAGAATATAAGTATGTTTTGACGTTCGTTATACATAGTTGAGTGAGGCTTTAGAATGTTTGCTAAGTATTTCGTCGATTACGTTTTTTGCTTTTTGTGTACCGATGTGATCAGTGAGTATAAGGTAGGCGTTATGTACGAAGATGGGTAATGTTTCTTCGGCATAGCCGGTTTCGAAGGTGGTGCAGAATTTGTCACCAAAGTATTGGCAGAGTGAACCGTATATTTCTTTGCGAATTTCTTCTGTCTGATCCATATAATTTGTATCACTTAGTTCGATATCGCATTTTTCGCAGACCGACACCCACTGATGTGGGACCCTCGGTCATTTGCTCAAAATGGATATCTTCACTCTTTATCATTGTAGCAAAAATTTATGTGTTGTGTATTCCCACGGCTTCGGAGATATTTTTCAGGCCATCTTTTTTTAATCGTTCATGCAAATCCCATTTTATCTGGGCTATAAGCTGCGGCCCCTGGAAGATCATGCCGGTTATGAGTTGCACGAGTGAAGCACCGAGTGTTATTTTTGTATAGGCATCTGCGCCGCTGAATACCCCGCCGCAGCCTATGATGGTGAGATGTTTTTTGTAGTTTTTATAGGTAAGCGCGATTAATTCATTGGATCGTTGGAAGGTGGGTTTACCACTGAAGTTGCCGCGGGTGAATGGTTTGACTTCTTGTGGAATGAGGGCAGGGTTCGTGCGATCTTTTTGTAAATTACCAAAGATAACACCGGCTATTTTGTAAGAGCTAATAACGGCAAGCATTTTCAGTACATCTTCGTTTGATTTTTCAATGGGCATTTTGATAAAAATTGGTTTTTTGATATGTAGTTTAGTTACTTCGTCCAGTAACTCTTTTAAGTTTTGCGGCGGGTAAAATGTGATGTCTCCGAATAAGTTGGGACAACTGATATTGAGTTCATAGTAGGCATTCTGGATCGCTGCTTTTTCAAATCGGGTAAATGCATGGATAATATCATCAATACTTTCACGTTGTGTTTTGAGGGATCGCATATTGGTTCGCCCGATACTTATGCCCAGTGGGATTTCGAAGGAACGTTGTTCCAATTTAAATGAAGTCGCATCGGCACCTAGATTTTTGAATCCTTTATTGACCATTAGTGATCGGGATTTTGGTAGTCGCCCCAGCATCGGCCGTGGGTTTCCTTCATATGGCAGGTTAGTTATTGTTCCCACCGTTTGAAAACCAAAGCCTACATCCGAGAGAATCTGTGTTAGTTTGGCTTCATAATCAAAACCGGCCGCCAGTCCAATCGGATTGTTAAACTCAATGCCATGAAGTTTTTGTTTTAAGTCAGGATATTTTTGATTGAATACGAATCCAGTCAATTTTTTAGTGAAGGAAAAATTACCCAGCAGCTCTCCCCTATCCATCATGAGATTATGAATCAGTTCCGGATCGAATAGGAAGAAGATTTTTTTTAATATATTTCGATATAAAAAGCCAATAATTTCAATAAGAATTTTATGTCGTTCATGATGAAATGTGCTGTAAGTCAATATAAGCAACAGCGTGCTCGTGATCGCCGAACCGGTGCAGTAGGAGCAGATGGCATGAATTATAAATAACTGAAGATACATAAAGTACATTGACGCGATAAATCCAATCGGGGTGAGTAATAATAACAGATAATGTTTTAAAGGTTTTTGTGAGACAAGACTGAAAAGAGCAATCAAAAATACGAGTGAATAATATATGACTCCTAAAGCCGCCAGCGGAAATCCGAAGACAGTAGCATACGGACTTTTGAGTACTTTTCCGCATTCAGAAAATAATGCATTGGGGTTACAGGGAGGGATACTGTTGGAGTAATGTTCATACGTAAGGTAAGCTGCGTCTAAAAGGCCGATTACAGATAGAATAACAAGTATAAGTTGATTTCTTTTCATGGAATAATGTTAGCTTAGATGAGAGGTTTTTGGTGTGATCTATGTCACAGATTTTCTAGTAGTGGACTATATTCAACAAAATTAATACACTAGTTTATATGAGTGCCAAAATTAAACAGTCATACCCATCATATATTTTATTAACTCTGGCGATTTTACTGATCAGTGCTGTAATTTTATATGTCATGGGGCGGGTACCTTATTGTAAATGTGGCTATATTAAATTCTGGCATGGAGCAACTCACAGCTCCGAAAATTCACAGCACATCACAGATTTTTACACGTTTTCTCATATTATTCACGGATTCATTTTTTACTGGTTACTTTTGATTTTTGTGAAAAAGTTGCCCCAGCGTCAGCGATTTATTATTGCTTTGTTGGTGGAAGCGGCCTGGGAGATTTTTGAAAATAGTAGTTTTGTAATTAATCGGTATCGGGCGGCTACCATATCACTCGATTATTATGGTGATAGTATTGTTAATTCTCTGTCAGATATAGTGGCGATGATGACGGGGTTCTGGTTGGCGAAGCGTCTGCCGGTTTGGTTGTCTGTTTCTCTGATAATCCTGATGGAACTGGTGGTAGGATATTTGATTCACGATAATTTGGCGCTCAATATCATCATGTTGATCTATCCGTTTGAGGTGATTAAGAACTGGCAGATGGGAAACTGAAAAATGAACGGATTATGTCGTCATTTTTCGTATTATATAGAAATTTCCTGGTTGAGCGTGGGTTTAATTATATCCTGAATCTTCAGTTCCGAACTAATGCGTTGTGATAAGACATCACGCGGGCCATCTTCTCCATGAGTTAGAATAACTTTCTGGACATTTTTGATTTCTTTTAGCCAGTTCATCAGTTGTTGCTGATCGGCATGGGAGCTCATGGAATCGGTTTGGCTGACATTGGCTTTTACAAGGTGGGTCGCTTTATCGATGGTGATCACTTTGGCTCCTTCAGCCAGTTCCCGTCCCAATGTATTTTCGCCCTGATATCCGACCAACAATAATCGTGAAGATGGGAGCGATAAGTATTGCGCGGCGTGTGCCAGAATACGTCCGCCGGTCATCATGCCGCTGCCCGCGATAATGACTTTCGGTCCAGGGAAACGATAAATGGCTTTACTCTGCCCGCTTTTTTCAATAATGTCCAGACCTGGGAATCCAAAGATTGATCCTTCATGTAAATCTTTTTGTGTATGTTCATTAAATAGATGAATATAGTTCATATAAGCCATCGTGGCTTTTTCTGCCATAGGGCTATCGAGAAATATTGGTGTTCCTGGTTTGATCTTGCCTTCTTTTTTCAAGTGCATGAGTAAGTGCAGCAGTTCCTGAGTGCGTTCCAAAGCAAATGCAGGAATTAAGAGTGTCCCCCCCGATTGTTCGATGGCATTCACTTCTTCCTGTAAAATATCGGCCGGCTCTTTTTTGGAATGAAGCCGGTCTCCATAGGTCGATTCCATAATGACCGCATCGGCTGTTTCAATCACTTCGGTTTCTTTCAGCAAATCTTCCGGGCTGTTACCAAGATCACCGGAAAATACAATTTTGCGAATACCAGAATTTGGCTGTGCGTCTTCGATTTCAAGAATAGCTGAACCTAAAATATGTCCGGCGTCACGCATCGTGATGGTAAAGTTTCCGATTCGAAATGGTGTGCGATATTGAATGGTTTTGAAGTGGCGAATAGTTTTTAAAGCAAGATCGGTATCATAGAGGTTTTTGCTTTTATCTTCTCGAACGATTTTGGAACTGTCAATGAGTGATATTTCGGTAAGTTCCGCTGTCGCAGGTGTCATAAATATATCGGCTTTGAATCCGCGATTCATTAGGATAGGGAGACGTCCGCAGTGATCGAGGTGTGCGTGAGTCAGAACTACACCGGTCAGTTTACTGCAATCATATTCATAAGGTTTATAGTTGAGTGCATCGATTTCCGGAAGGCCCTGGAACATACCCAGATCGATAAGAATTGCTTGTCCTGATCCGGAAGTAAGTACATATGAAGAACCGGTGACTGTGCCGGCGGCTCCTAAGAATTTTATTTGCATGCTTTTTATTTTACAGTATTAGCGAAGAAAAGATGAAAGATTTATTCTTCCATTTCTTCCAGTTCAAAAGGCAGAGCACGCAGAAGCTGAGCCAGTTGTTGGTTTTTTCTTTCGGAAGAATAGATGAGTACCTGGATATTGTCCCCGATTTCGTCGGCCATTTTATGTTTCAGTTGGAGGCTGTTTAGTGCGACCAGTACTTCCCGTTTATAGTCGGCGGTAACTTTTAGGATATAAGGATGAGTTTTGAGACCAAAGCGATACTGTAGTCGGGCAATCGGTTCAAGTAAGAGTACGAAAATAGTACTGATAATTGAGGCAAAATAAAATTCTGATCCGATCGCAATTCCGATGGCTGCAGTCACCCATAAGGTTGCGGCTGTGGTGACTCCGGTAACCCGCTGATTACTTTTAAGTATTACTCCGGCTCCCACAAATCCGATACCGGTTACAATTTGAGCGAGCAAACG
This sequence comes from uncultured Gammaproteobacteria bacterium, assembly GCA_964591375.1. Classification (GTDB taxonomy): domain Bacteria; phylum Patescibacteriota; class Microgenomatia; order UBA1406; family GWC2-37-13; genus CAYYYG01. The sequence goes on along the minus strand of CAZQAU010000038.1, from coordinate 2,438 downwards.
GGCCGGATCTGGTCTGGGGCCGCCATTAAGCGGGACAAATTTATCACCAAGATGAACAGAGATTCCGGCGATGAGAGCCGAGCCGACACAGATAAGCATTTGGGTGCGCATGCCGGCCGCTTTACCACTTCGTTCCCGATCATAGCCGATAACTGTTCCGATGATAAAGGCAAAGGTAATTTTATATACGAGTGTGATTTCGTAAGCAGGAATGTGGAGAAAATTAAGAAAATTCATATGGCTATTATAGTCCTTACTATATAAAAGGGCAATCTGTTTTACGCATGAGGTATGTATGCGAATAAGATAATGTCCCATACTCGGTGTGACATGCATCACTTTTAAATAGAGAGAGTTTATTCTATAATTCAGATAAGAAAAGGAGGTGAAATATATGCTAAAAGGATTTAGAGATTTTATTTTACGTGGTAATATTGTCGATCTTGCGGTCGCCGTGGTTATCGGTGGTGCATTTGGACAGATTGTTACTGCGTTGGTAAAAGATATTATTACTCCTTTAATTGGTGCGTTCGGAGGAACACCGGATTTTTCCGGTTTTTACTTTACCATCAACGGAAGTAAATTTATGATTGGCGATTTTATTAACGCTTTAGTTTCTTTCCTGATTATTGCCGGTGTAATTTATTTCTTTGTTGTCGTGCCGATGAATAAATTATTGGCCAAAGTTAAGCGTGATGAAAAAGTAGACCCAACCGAGAAGGCATGCTCAGAGTGTTTGAGTATGATTCCTCTTAAAGCTACCCGCTGTAAATTTTGTACTTCAGTTGTTAAATAAAAATAATCACCATGCAGTTTGTATAAATTGCATGGTGATACTGTTTTCCTGATATTCATTGACATTTTATCTGATTGTTTATATAGTGAAATTTAATGGATACAAAAAATAAGATTACCTATCTGTCTGTAAGCGTGCTTGTACTGCTTGTTTTAATTGGTTCATTTTTGTATTTTTTATCAACTTCTCCCTCCCCTCAAAAAGAACTGCCTGCTATGATCGACACAGCCAGTTGGAAGTCGTATAAAAGTAAGAATCCCTCAAGTGAGATAACTTTTAAGTATCCGCAGGACTGGAAGGTAGAAGAATTTACACACTCAGACGGGAGTTTTGTTATCGGCATTGATCCGAAGAAAAGTGAGATTCAATTTAATCAGGAACATGGGATTGATAAAAGTGGTGCATTAATCCGCATTGTTTTAGATACTCACAATGTGGAGCCGATTGTGTATGGTTTTGATCAGTGGCAGAATCGGAAAGGTGTGAAAATAGGTAAAGATGGTAGTTTACCGGCGAAGTATTCTGAGGGGAATAGTAAAGATGTCATGCGATATGATTTAGAAAATCAGATTAAGTCAGTTTCGATTTCCTATGAGCCGCAAGGTAGTTCTTTGCCGTCATATAAATCGGCATTTGATGAGATACTAGCGAGCTTTTCGTATAAGTCTCTGAGCGCAGCGAATAGTTTATATACAAGCTGGAAATTAGCTTCTTTAAATGATCAACCGGCTTCCGGGAGTATTACATTTGGTGCGGATGGAAAAGTAAACGGACAGTTTTGTAATCGTGTTTTTGGTGCATTTTCAGTGGTTGGAGATACGATACAAAGTTCCGGAAGATTGGCCAGTACCCGGATGGCCTGCCCAGACAATATGGTGGCTGAAGACACGTTCTTGAAAATGATGGAACAAAAGCCAGGTCCTCAGTTTTCAATAAATAATAATTCTCTGGTAATATACAATGCGGATAATACGTTTGTGTTTAAGTCCAGTCATGCACAAAATGTATTGCAAACAGTGAAGGGGCGTTTGATTAAGCTGGATTCGGATAAGACTACGTTGGCAGATAAGTATAGGGTGGCGTCCTATCTTACGCAGTATTTGGTGGAGTCAGCGACCGAGAGTGGTTCTTTACAGTATTATATGGTGACAGGTATCGAAGATGATGCCAGTAAGGCGGCGTATTATTCTCCGTCAGGTTCATGTGTCGAGTTGAATGTTTTAGGGTACGATACGAAGCCAGTCGATCTGGACGAGTATTATAAGCCCATTACTCCCCTCTTGGTTCGGTCCCTTAAAATCTCCGATTCACTGGATTGTTTCCCGAATGCATTGTCATTTACGGTGGTTCCGTCGGCTGGCCGGAGTGAGATTACAGGTGTAGTTCTGCCGTTTGCGCGGCCGGCGTATGATATCGCGTATGATTATTATATGCGTGTGCCGTATTCGGAAATTGAAAATAAAGGGTTTTATGATGCTTCAGGGCTGGAGAAAAGTCCGGATGTTCTGATGAATGTATTTTTGGTTCCGGAGAATGCAGCTATGCTTAAGGAGTTGGAGCTGCGCAAAAAAGCCGGTCAGCCGGTGAAACTTAAGGGTGGTTTTACAGTGGGGTATGCAGAGTCTTCTCCGTTTGTGGTACA
>CAZQAU010000037.1:7614-13393 GCA_964591375.1 uncultured Gammaproteobacteria bacterium | reverse complement strand
ACAAAACATAGAGAAGTCAAAGATCCATTTCTATCTTTTGTTGTGTAGTCGTAAAGTTATCTTTACCTGATGAGGCAAAGTAAAGCCGAAACTACATTTATATTTTTATTCGGGCATCAATTACCTTCACACCTTTCTGATAGACCAACAGCGGGTTAATGTCGAGTTCTTTAATTTGTGGAAAATCTTCCAAAAGTTTGGAAATTCTTCCCAAGGCATCGATGAGCATTTCCCGGTCAAGCGGTTTCTGTCCGCGTACCCCAGCTAAAATCTGGCTCGCTTTGGTGCGATTGATGAGTGCATTGGCCGCATATTTAGTAAGGGGAACAACTCCAAATGACACATCTTTAAATACCTCAACATATACACCTCCCATACCAACCATAATGGTCGATAAGCCTAAAGTCGCGTCGCGCTTGCCACCGATAATAATTTCCAAGCCTCCTTTTGCCGCCATTTCCATAAGAAGAATGCCATCTATTTTAGCGGTCGGAACATTCTTTTTTAACGTTTCCATCATTACGTCATATTTTTCAGCGATTTCATTGGGTGCGATATCAAGCATTACGCCGCCCACATCACTTTTATGTACGATATCCTGTGAAACTACTTTTAAGACGATTTTTCCTTCAAACGTACGCGCGGCCGCTTCAGCTTCTTCTGGGCTAGTTACCACGACTTCTTTCAAAAAAGGTAATCCATAGGCTTCAAGGATTTTTTTGACTGTAGGCATCGGCGCATTGACACCGGTTATAGTTTTTAGAGCCAGTTCTGCTTTTTTATGATCGATATTTTCGGGTGACAAATTAGCACTGTACTCCATATGAGTTCTTAAAGAAAAATGCACGAGTGCGCTCAAAGAACGGGCAGCGTATTCCGGGAATGCGATCGTTGCGACATCGCCTTTTTGTAATAAACGGATTCCCTGATCTACTGTTTCCATACCCATGAAACTGGCAATAATCGGTTTGTTACAAGCACTTTTGATGCGGACAATTTCACGAGCTGTTGCGTCGACTTCAGTCATGGTCTGGGGAGTAAGAATTATAATAATTGCATCAACATTTGGATCATCACAGACAGCCTCAAGTGCGGCCGAGTAACGGGCAGCACTCGCATCGCCCAGAACATCGACGGGGTTGTGTATATTAGAAGCTGCTGGTAAAGCTGCCTTTAATGTTGCCGTTGTTTTTTCTTCCAGTTTTGCCAGTTCAAGTCCTACCATGGTTGCCTCATCGGTTGTTATTACGCCTGGTCCACCGGCATTAGTAATAATTGCGAGCCGATTGCCAGCGGGTAGTGGATTGTGCACAAAACTAATCGCATAATTAAAGAGTTCTTCTATCGAATATGCGCGAGTAACACCAGCTTTGCGGAAGATTGCCTCAATCATGGCATCATCACCGCCCAGTGCTCCGGTGTGGGAGGCCGAAGCAGAAGCGCCGACACTTGTTCGGCCGGATTTTAGTGAAATTACTGGTTTGCCGCCCGGTCTGGTTGTGAGTTCACGGACTGTTTTTATAAAGCGGGGAGCATCGGTGAGTTGTTCTTCATACATCATGATAACTTTTGTTTGTGGATCATCGGCCAGATAAGTAATTAAATCCACTTCATCAACACATGCCTTATTGCCAATACTGACAAATTTAGAAAAGCCGATTCCCAAACCTTTAGCATAGTCTAAAACAGATGTACACAATGCTCCACTTTGTGATATGAAAGCAATCGAGCCGGGTGCCGGCATAAGTTGAGCGAAGGATGCATTTAAATGAATCTCCGGATTAAGGAGTCCCAGACAGTTTGGTCCAATAAGAGTGATATTATACTCCCGAGCAATTTTTTTAACTTCCTCCTCTAATTTTTGTCCGGCTTCTCCTGATTCTTTAAAACCGGCGGAGATAACGATAGCACTTTTTATATTTTTTTTGCCTGCCCTTATTAAGACATCCGGAACTAAAGCACCGGGAATTACTACAATTGCCATATCCACATTATCAGGCAGATCGTTCACATCGGCAAAGCAGGGTAGATCGTAGAGTTGTTGAGCTTTAGGATTAACCGGATAAATAGTTCCAGCGAATTTTTGTGCTAATAAATTTTTGACGACATCATTACCTACACTACCGATACGAGTAGAGGCGCCAATTACGGCAATGGATTTAGGATAAAAAAGAGATTGAAAGTTATTCATATTAGCGAATATAAACTGTTTTAAAATAATTAGTAAAAATTTTTTGCGCTGCATGTACTTCTTGTGGGGAAGGCGGTTTAACATCTTTTAGATGATAGGTGATATTCAAAGTTTCATATTTATGAACACCAAATGTATGGTAGGGAAGAATCTCTACCCGTTCGATATTTTCAAACTGCGTAAAATGTTTTCCCCATTGATGCAAAAATTCTGTTTGGTTAGTATAGCCGGGGACTAATACATAACGCAACCACATCTTTTTATGTATATCACGACAGTATTGAGCAAAATCCAAAACAGGTTTGTTTGTCATGTGAGTAAGTTTAAGATGAAGCTTTGGATCGATATGTTTCACATCCAGTAAAACCAAGTCGGTATATTTGAGAAGTGTTTTCGTATCATCATCCAGAAAAAAACCGTTTGTATCCAGTGTTGTGTGAATGCCTTTTTCTTGAGCTTCTTTAAAGAGTGAAATAAGATCTTTTCGTTGTACGAGCGGTTCTCCTCCGGAGACAGTAATCCCACCGCTTGACCGGAAGTAAGGGCGGATATGTTCGGCCCGTTCTAATATCTCCCGATTTGACATCTCGGTTCCAATACCGATTTGCCATGTGTCAGGGTTGTGACAGTACAAACAGCGGAACATACAACCTTGTAGAAACACTACCATGCGTATTCCCGGTCCTTCGTGCGTACCAAACGTTTCTATTGAATGAACTCTAAGCATAAAAATTACATCGACTCAAAAAAAGTTCTTGCCAGTACTTCTTGTTGTTGTTCGCGAGATAACTTAATAAAATGCACCGCGTATCCCGAAACACGGATGGTTAGTTGTGGATATTCTTCCGGATGTTCCATGGCGTGAAGCATCGTCTCCCGGCGTAAAACATTAACATTTAAGTGGTGTGCTTTTTGAGCAAAGTATCCATCAAGAAGAGATACTAAATTTTCTTTTTGTTCCGGCAAATCTGCACCTAATGCATGAGGAACGATTGTAAACGTGTTGGAGACACCATCACGGCAGGATTCATACGGAATCTTGGCTACTGAATTTAGGGAAGCAATTGCTCCGGAAGTATCACGTCCATGCATAGGGTTGGCACCCGGTGCGAATGGTGCTCCGGCTTTTCGACCATCTGGTGTCGCTCCTGTTTTGTGTCCGTAGACGACATTGGATGTGATGGTCAGTACTGATAAAGTTGGAGTCGCTTTTTTATAGATGTGGTGTTTCGACAGTTCTTTATAAAACATTTGTACTACTTCCTGGGCAATAGAATCGACTCGATTATCATCATTTCCATATTTGGGATAATCACCTTCAATCACAAAGTCAGTGGAGATTCCGTCGGCATTTCGTACCGCTTTTACTTTGGCATAACGAATTGCGGCCAGTGAGTCGGCCACTACCGAAAGTCCGGCAACACCAAAAGCCATTACTCGTTCAACATCAGTATCCAGTAAGGCCATCTGTGCACGTTCATAGTAATACTTGTCATGCATATAATGAATCACATTCATAGTATTGACATACATACGAGCTGCTTCAGCCATTGTTTTGGAAAAAATATGAAGAACCTCGTTATAATCCAGCGCATCACTTGATAATTTTTCGATATTTTTTACTAATTGTTTGCCGGTCATCTCATCACGGCCCTCATTAAGAGCGAGTAATAATGTTTTAGCCAGATTACAGCGTGCACCAAAAAACTGCATTTGTTTACCTGTTTTTAACTGTGATACACAACAACTGATACCATAATCATCGCTACAGGAAATGGTGCGCATCAAATCATCATTTTCAAACTGAATCGATGATGTGTCGATCGAAACCTGAGCGCAGAATTTTTTAAAAGCATCCGGTAATTTCTCCGACCACAATACCGTTAAGTTGGGTTCAGGAGAAGGACCCAGGTTGTATAAAGTTTGCAAAAAACGATAGGTGGTTTTAGTAACTTTATGTTTACCATTAAGCCAAACTCCTCCTAATGATTCCGTTAACCAGGTAGGATCTCCGGCAAATAATTTGTCATATTCACCCATGCGTAAATGGCGAATTAGACGTAGTTTGATTACGAATTGGTCAACTAATTCCTGAGCTTCGGTTTCGGTAAGCAGGCCATGTTGAATATCATGTTCAATATATATATCAAAAAAATTACTGACATTTCCCAAACTCATTGCGGCTCCATCATGTTCTTTTAATGCCGCCAAATAAGCGAAATATGTCCACTGAATTGCTTCCTCAGCGTAACGAGCCGGGCGACTGATATCATATCCGTACGATTTCGCCATCTCTAAAATTGCTTTTAATGCTTTAATCTGTTCATTGACTTCTTCTCTTAAACGTATCAATTCATCAGTCATGGGACCGGTGAGTGAATTAAGATCTTTTGCTTTCATTTCAATTAAGTGTGCTATACCATAGAGCGCGACACGTCGATAGTCACCGATAATTCTTCCCCGGGCATAATTATCTGGTAAACCCGTTAATAATCCCGTTGAACGACAGGCACGCATCTCGGAATTGTAGGCATCGAACACGCCATCATTGTGCGTTTTTCGATAGTTATAAAAAATATTACTTATGGCGGGATCAACTTTTTTACCATGTTCGGCACAGGCTTTTTCCACCACGCGAATACCGCCCAGAGGTTTAATAGCTCTTTTCAAAGGTTTGTCTGTTTGCAACCCGACAATCAGTTCTAATTCTTTTTTAATATATCCGGCTTTATGACTGGTAATAGAAGAAACAGTTTTGGTATCAATGTCGAGCACTCCGCCTGCCTCACGTTCTTTTTGTAAAAGTTTTTTGCAGATATTCCAGAGTTTAGTTGTTCGTTTAGTAGGTTTTTGTAAAAATGTTGGAGATTCACTAAAAGGAGTATAGTTCTGAAAAACGAAATCTCGGACGTCGATGGTTAGTTGCCAGTTGCCGGTCTTAAATGCTGTATTCATATATGAAAAATTTAATAAATCTTATAGTATCAAAGCAGCTACAAAATGAATGTGATATATATCATAGACATGAGTTGCAGCTAATAGGGAAAAAGGCAGTCGTATAGCCAAGAGAATCACTATTTAGATATGTAGCTTGTGAAGAGTTGAGTACAGCTATTCCCAGAACAGGCGCCACAGCTGTATTTATAATTACCTTCAATTGCAGTGCGGTGAACTGTTGAGTTGAGCCACCAATTCACATTAGCATCTTCACTGCTGTAACTGGCCATATTTTCAGTAATCCAGTATGGGATGTTGCGTTTGTAAAAACCTTCGTGTATGTATCCATCGCCGAATATTTCGTTATAAAGTTCAGGAGCTCTTGCTTGAGCTAGTTTGCAAAGCTCGGGATGCTTTTCGAAAGGAGGAAGATTTTTAGTTTTTCGATGAAGATTGATAAGTTGTAAAATAAGATCAGAGTCTAGGGAAGGTTGTGCTAAGGTTGCGGAGTTTGATGAAGCAAGATAGTCTTTTAAACTAATAGTTGGTGAAGGAGTGGGAGTTGCAGCTGAGGTGGGGGTGGGTGTATTAGTCAGAGTAGGTTCGTTTGTTGGAGAGGGGAGAGGCGAAGGTAAATCGGTTGGAGTTACA
>CAZQAU010000037.1:0-7514 GCA_964591375.1 uncultured Gammaproteobacteria bacterium | reverse complement strand
CTATCAGACCATATACCCTGTTGGTTTTTTTGTGCCTCTGCCTGCTCGTGCATAAATTCATCATAATAAGGATGTTCAACGTTTTTTGCTCGCGCGAATCCTTGTGAAATAAGATATTTGTTTAAAAAAAGTTCGTTTTTTAAAAAAACATACCGTGCAGAATCGGACGAGCTGGAATTTTGTTCGTAATTTAAAAGAAAAAGATTTTTGTTCCGAATGAGTGGAGCAAGAGTTTTTTGGAAATCTTCGGTGTTACACGAAGCCGAATCGGATGCCGCTGCTTCAGCACCCAATAAAGAAAAAAAATACTTCTTATCTGCGAGCAATACCTCCAATTGTAGATCAGCGGTTATATTTACTCCAGTGGCTATTTCAGCTTGTACGACTTCAGGAAGAGGGATTGATGTAGGTGTGGTAACGACAGGTGAATCGGTAGCGGTAATGGATGGCTCAGACACAATAACAGATGCCGCTTTTGCTTTGGGAACAGTTTGAACTATACTGAATATCGTTATTCCGGTGAGGCCAGCAAGAAGAATTACCAACTCAGCAAACCCTCCAGTTGATATTTTTTGATGCATTAAGATATGATACCAAAGATGTACAAAATATGTGGGTGAAATATTCTAATAGATATTTTTTTTTGCTATATAATATATCGTATGATAGTTAAAAATCCTGATCAACGAGTTGCTGTATTAGTTGATGTACAAAACCTTTATTATTCTGCGAAAAATTTATATCGCGCTCGGGTTAGTTATAAAAATCTTCTTAACACGTTAATTCACAAACGAATTCTTGTAAGAGCCATTGCCTATGTTATTAATGCAGATGAATCACGGGAAAATGATTTTTTTGAAGCTATAAATAATGCCGGTTTTGAAGTGAAGGAAAAAAAACTACAGATATTTTATGATGGTGCTAAAAAAGGTGACTGGGATTTGGGAATGGCTATGGATGCAATAAGACTGGGCAATAAAGTTGATTCAATTATTTTAGTTTCCGGAGATGGGGATTTTATTCCTGTCGTAAATTATCTTCAGCAGGCACTAGGGTGTTTGGTTGAGATAGCTGCATTTAAGCGCACCGCAAATAATGACCTTATTGCTATGGCCGATGATTTCATCAATATTGAAGAGCATACAAAAAGCCTCCTATTCAAAAGATAATCTATAATACGTCTATAGAAGTATAGCTATGGACACATTTTATTCTTATATTAAAAAACATTGGCATATTGCAGTACTTCTTTTTTTTTGTGTTATCGGATTTGTTATTCGTATCTATAAAATTCAGTCGTTTCCTCCTGTGGATATTGATGAATATGGTGTGGCATATAATGCATATAGTATTCTTCACTATGGAGTAGATGAGTGGGGAGTAAAACTGCCTCTGTTTTTTAAATCATTTGGTGACTATAAACTACCATTGGACATTTACTTAGTTGTTTTCTTTTATAAGATTCTAGGGGAAAAATTTATCGCGCTGCGTCTTCCGTCGATACTTTTTGGAGTAGCGTATATTCCGACTATGTATCTGCTCATGCAGGCTGTAACAAAAGATAAAAAAATATCTCTAATATCCGCTGCTATTATGGTTTTTGCACCATACAACTTATATTTTTCCCGTGTTATTTCGGCCAGTATTTCACAAAGCTATTTTATAACTGCATCAGTGACTGCATTCGTTTACTACTTACAATCAAAACGTACTATCTTTCTCTATATATTTATGATTTGTATAGGTATTTCGTTATACACATATCCGGCTGCCTGGATTGTTTCACCTCTATTATTTGGGGCTTATATATTTATTTCTATTTTACGGAATGGTTTTTCCAAACATATCATTATTCTGACTCTTTTATTTGCACTAGTCATGGTACCCATTGCTCAACAATACATATCTGGAGGAAGTACGGTACGAGTAAAAAATGTAGGATTCTTTGGAGCAAATCGTGGTGTGGTTATGGAAATAGATGAGTTTCGAGCTCACGATACCAATACCGTGTTCGCGAAAGCGTTGCATAATAAAGCGGTTCATTATGCCTACGCTTTTCTCACGAATTATGTGAGACATTTCGATCTGAGTTATTTATTAATGGGGAAATATGAACTAATTCCCCAGCATAGTATTGATCCACCGATTTTTGCAATATTGATACCGATGTATTATTTAGGTCTCATATTGATGATAAAAAAAATAAACTGGGTATATGCGGTGATTTTAATCTGGATCCTTATTGCGCCTATCCCGTCTGCTATCACGGAAGGCGCTGTAAATTCCAAACGGTATTTGAGTTTTATGGGCAGTGAAACGGTTGTAGCTTTAATCGCATTACAGATCTTTAAGATAGACAAAAATAAATATATATCAAGATTTATTTTTATGTGTATTATTATTCAAGCAATCTTTCTGACCGGACGTTTTTATACAAAATTTGTTGAGGAAACGAAAGATTATATATATTTCAAAGCGAATATTTTATATCAGGTAGTGCATACATATAATACAAACACCGACACGTTTGTCTATTCATTTGAAAGTCTGGGAGAACCACAAATTTATCCGCTTGTTGCCGCCAATTATTCACCTCTCATCTATAATAAACAAAAACAATATACTTATGAGCACTTATATGTCATCGCTCCGTTTGATAAATACTACTATTCAAAAGAAATGGCTGATATAAAAAAAAGGATAGCGGCAGATGTATTAAAGAAAAAACGAGTGCTGGGTGTGTTTGCAGATTATGAAAAAAAACAGTTAAGCACTGTATGTTTTGATACTCTTACTTCATATCCTATGCCCATAACGCAAAGAGTTTACTATTTGCTTCAGTTTAAACCATGTTCATCATAATTTTTATTATTTGGATACTTATCGCTGGATATAAATTGCAGTATCCGGCATTCTCAGTTCAGGAACTTTCATATCTCCCGAATTTTTTATTAGCAAATATGACGATCGATTCATTTTGGGTCATCAGGTTTATTTCTGTTATTGCGACGGGTATTTGGGTAGCAGCCTTAGCAAGAAAATATAGCTATAAAAAAATAATAATACTCATCACTGTATTAAACTCTGTATTTTTGTACGCGGCGGCACATGAATTTAATCTATTAATAAGCATTTTTTTTATATTATCCGCTGCTATTATCTCGCGAATGAAAAAAGTGTCATACCTTATTAGTATTTTATTACTCATATTTTTATTTATATATAAACCGGAATACTCGGGAGAGTTTTTCCGACAGAAGCTTGATAGTATTCTGCATATTTTCGATTTTTCTTATTTGTTTTTTCAGATGGAAACAGAAAGTTACCTTAAAATTCCTCATACAGGTTATTTTTCATTAGTAGCAGTTCCTTTTATTGGGTATGGATTTTTGCAGGCAAGACACCAGAAAAAAATGTGGGTACAACTGGTATGGGCAATACTTTTTTTTGTTTTAACACCGGACACACAGATTGTTTTCAGTGGCATTGGTTTTTTTATTATTTTTATGGATCTTATTCTATGGAGTCTGGATCGACTTCAAAACAAGTATATTTATTCGATTATCCTCTGTGTGTCGTTTGTTTCAGTTGCATATTTTTTTGATCTCTATTTTAATCATTATCAGTTGAAAATCGGTAATTCACGGAATCATGCTGAAATAGTACTGGTTGACTACATGCAAAAACATGCCGACAAAAAATATTATAGTTTTCATAATCCAATAGTCGCTACATTAATAAAGCGATATACGGAGGTTGGAAAAAAAGTAAATATTGTTTTTATTAAGCAGGCAGATTTAAAAAATCAACTGTCAAAGTGTATTACACAAGATAGGGAAGTGTGTGTGGTAAGCAAAGAAGTTTACGAGTCAGAATATATAAAAGAAAAAGTGATTAGAATCGAAGATAGTTCGGCAGGAATCACATATTTATTACTCTAATCCGTTAGTCATTTTTTAGTATCTTCAGATAATCTTCTATATTGCATACGATAATCCGGTCGTCGGTTGCGGCGGTACCGTATACTTCGACAAGATCAGATATCTGCATAGTGGCAATACTATTTTTAGACATTTGAGATAAATTACAGGCACTTTCTCCAGAAGGTACTATAATCTCAAAAATCTTGCCCATTGGTAGTTGGAGTTTAATTAGCGGTGCGCCATCCACTACGGCAGTTGCTACGTCATAGGTCGTTATTTTTCCCTGAACAACTACTTTTCCATATGGTGGTGGTTGTAATTTCTGGGGCTTTATTGGCGAAGGACGAGGCTCATAAGTCTGTATGGTTTGTGTTATACCAGATAAATTTTTTTGATACGTTACTCCTCCAAAAAAGAAAATAATTGGTAACGTTACAAACATAATGAGGGCTACTAGTTTAGATAACGGAGTTACGGTGGTTAGTTCTTTTGGCAGCTTCATACAGATACTTTCTCAAAAAAAAATATAAAATGCAATAGTCTCTATTGAGAATAGTTACCGTTAATTCCATATCTCCCATTACAATCAATAAATATATCTGAAGTTTACATGCCCCGATATAAATTTAAGACCCAATGGATTTGGGCGTCAAAATAATATAATGTGTGTTACAATCGGGATAGATGAAAATAGCATTTATCAACTCAAATATAATCGATATAAGTAAAAATACTTCAAAGGGAACAGAAGTATTTATTTATACTTTAATACGGAATTTATTGCGCAATCGCCGCAGCCGGAAATATGAAATGACGGCATTTGCTTCCGGTAATTCTAAACTGCCCATAAAAACCATTAGTGTAACGGATTATGATTTAATGTCCAAAGAAGAGATAAATGATGGCGAATACTATAAATTTGAACAGTTGCTAATCTCCAAAGCCTTTCAGATGCAAAATGTATTTGACATGTATCACGTGAATATGGGGAATGGAGAACTTGTTTTACCGTTTGCGCCTTTTATTCGTAAACCAATACTTGTTACTCTTCACTGGACATTTATTCCACCCACTTTAAAAGAATATTTTACGTTAGTTGAGAAATATAAAAATATATATTTTGTCGCGATAAGCGATGCTCAACGCCGTTCAGCACCGCATCTAAACTATGTAAAAACAATTCATCACGGAGTGGATACAAATCGAAATTTTAAGTTTTCACCATTGGGAGGAAAAAGCATTATGTGGGCGGGACGGGCAGTTCCGGAAAAAGGACTGGATGTGGTTTTGCAGGTTATTAAAGGCACCAAAAAACAGGCACATCTGTTTATGTTAACAAAGATTGAGTTTTTGGTATGGTTGCAAAATAAAATTCTTAAACAACTGCATTCGTTGAATCGATCGACGCCCATTAATGCTGAATTTAATCTATCAAGATTGGAATTAATTCCTAAATATCAAAACAGCAAATTATTTCTGTCTCCGATCCAGTGGGAAGAACCATTCGGCTTCGTAATGGTTGAATCTTTATCGTGTGGTACCCCCGTTGTTGCATATGCTCGTGGCTCTGTTCCAGAAATTATTAAAGATGGTGTGACTGGTTTTATTGTAAATCCCTCAGATGATGACATTCGTGGTGACTATATTATTAAGCAAACAGGTGTAAAAGGATTAATTGAAGCAGTGGAGCGAATATATGCTATGAGTGATTCCGAATATCAGGCAATGCGATTGGCTTGCCGTCAACATGTTCTTGATAATTTCACTGTTGAGCGCATGGTTGAAGATTATATAAGCGTATATCGTCAGATTACCCAGTAAAATTCTGCTCGACAGGAAGATTTTCATATATTAGTATACGTACATGGGAGACAAAAAAAACACATATCCAAACTATTTGGCTGCAATTAATCGAAAACGCAAAAGAGTTTTTGTTCTGGCACCACCTAATTTGTGTGCGATGCGTATCGGAGGAGTCTGGCAGTATACCACCCCTCTTTCCGATCGGGAAATGGAGGAATATGAACTGGTTGTTGATATGGATTTAGCACTACGTTTTGTGACCCAAGCTCATGAAGCCTTGGAGAAGAAAGTAAATTAAGAGAGATGTTTCTTTCCGTTATGAAGATGTATGGGGATACAAAAATAAAAAGTTGCACCGTTTCCTTCTTCACTGGTAAACCACATTCGTCCATGTTGTCTCTTTATAATTTCATTTGAAATGTATAAACCTAAGCCGAGTCCTGGGAAGCTAGCCCGTTTTTTATCGGATACCCTATAAAATCTCTCAAACAGCTTGGCTTGTTTATCTTTGGGAATGCCGATGCCAAAGTCCTGAACAGAAACCGTCACTTCATTCGTATCAAAGCTGGTACTAACAATAATTTTATCGCCTTCAGGTGAGTATTTTATGGCATTGGACAATAAATTACGCATGACCTGTCCCACTCTATACTTATCGCCTAGTACTTTTACGTCGGCATTTTTTTTGTGAGTAATATTGTGGGTAGAAGTAAGAGGTTGCATTTCCTCGATAATTTCCTGAATAGTTTCATCAAAGTGGAACACCTCTTCCATATACTCCAGTTTCCCTGTTTGGATTTTGGAAACATCAAGCAGATCCTGTACTAGTTTCGTGAGTTTATCTACCTGATTATCCATTTTTTTAAGAAATGTTGCCGATCGTTCATTACCAGGATGAGAAAAATATTTTTGTAATATTTGTACGAATGCTTTAATGCTTGTTATGGGTGTCTTTAGTTCATGACTGGCGATACTTAAGAATTCATCTTTTTGTCTTTCGAGAGTTTTTCGTTCGGTTATGTCCATATTAATTCCAACTACACGGCTTTTTTTGTCATCTGTCCCGGAAATTACTTTTGCCTTAGTATATAGCCAGTGAATTTTTTCATTTGGTTTAACTACTCTAAAATCAAACTCAATTTCTCCTTTTTGAAAGAGCTCATCATACATCAAGTTTTTAACCCGTTCCTGATCTTCAGGATGTACAATATGCAGCCAACTTTTATTCTGAACATTCATCTCGCCCTTGTTCAGACCATATAGAGCCTCAAGTTCGGGTGAAGCGATTAATGTGCGGCTGGGAAGGTTCCATTCAAATGTACCAATGTTTCCGGCTTTTTGAGCCAATTCCAATCTTTGTTCTGTTTGTATACGTTTTTCGAGTTCATCACGGACTGATTTATAAAGTAAAGAATTTTCCAGAGTAACTGCAGCAAGCCTTGCGAAATGTTCCGCAAGTTTTAAATCTTCGTTTGTGTAATGTCGGTTTGATTCGGTCGTGCTGATAAAGTTCATTGTTCCAAAGGTTTTCCCTCGTGCGGTTAAGGGGACGATCATCATTGATCGGAAAGCAATCTTTCGTAATAGTACCAGCTCTTTTTCATTTCTCGCCGACTGGACAAGTAATTCATCGGATATATCCGGATAAATTTCTGATTTTCCTGTACGAACGACCTGAGGTCCTCCCCGGGGTGCATTCATATCGGTTTTTTGGCTTTTACGTAGCTCCAAGGCCCATTTTACTTTTTTTGGATCTACATGATTAACAGTAAGTAAATCAAAGGTTCC
>CAZQAU010000036.1:2648-13851 GCA_964591375.1 uncultured Gammaproteobacteria bacterium | reverse complement strand
GGAATATTTCTTTTACACAGTTCACAGTCTTTTTCTTCAACCGCTTCCGCTTTTAAAATACTTAATGAGTGAAAGGGCGCTCCAATAACTTCAGACGTAACGTGCTCCGGATCACGATTCACCATGACACAGACTGCAACCACATGTCCCCCTACCGCACGCACAGTATCGACCACCTTCTTCACCGATCCGCCAGTGGTTGCTAAATCTTCAATGATGAGAACTTTTTTTCCCTTAACCAGTTTGTCATAACCACGGGTAAATATCTGATTTTTTTCCAGTGTTTTTTCAGTATACACACCCAGCACCTCCCGACCTTTGAGTTGAGATAAATGATATGCTGTCCAGGTAGATAAAATAATCCCGCCCAGCGCGGGTGCGGCAACGACATCGATCTCTTCATTTTTAAATTTTTCGGCAAACAGTTTACCGATCTCTGAAGTTTCTTCGGTATGTGGATACACAGCATCTTTATTGATATATACACTTCCATGTTTTCCTGATGTATACACAAAATGATTGTCGGTAATAACAGCACCTACTTTTTTAAGAATAGACAAAACAGATGACATAATGATAATTATATTTATAAAATTTTACCGGATGCGCTCCGGTGATACACACCAAACTCTGTGATTAATTTTAGTTGAGTCTGATTTAAAACCGGACCTTCTACACACATACGCCAGCCGGTTGAATCAACACAGCATTGACCGCAGATACCGATACCACATTTCATATAGCGCTCCAGCGAAACTTCAAAAGGAATTTTATTTTTGTAGCATATATCGACAATCTTTTTTTCCATAATCTCCGGACCGACAACATACACTTTGGCTGGTTTTGATGAGGAAACAAATGTTGCAAAAGGATCGGTGACAAATCCTTTATGGCCAGCTGAACCGTCATCCGTGGCTCGATGCATAGTTACGCCGATGGATTCCATCCAGGTGTCAAATAATAATTCTTTCTGAGTTCGTGCTCCAATAAATAAATCTACTCCGATATTTTTTCGACGAAGCTCCTGTGCTAAATACGCCAGCGGTACCATGCCATACCCACCGGCAACCAGCGCGACTTTAGAGGCTGATTTAGGTAAAGAAAAATGAGTGCCATAAGGCCCCCGGAATCCCAGTGTGTCCCCGACTTTCAGAGTATGTAATGCCTGTGTTGCCTCCCCCACAGCTGCAACGGAAATAAGAAACGATTGGTCATCTTTATTGATAATTCCAAATGGCAGTTCATCAAAACCGGGAATCCACGCCATCACAAACTGTCCTGGTTTTCCGATCAATGGATAATCAAAATAAAAAGATGTAACACGACTATTTTCCTGAACAATTTTTTTTATTGGCAGAACCAATGGTTTATCAATGGACATATTAGTTTTTATGAGCAATTCCCTTCATCTCTTCTAAGCTGGTATATCCTTCATCTTTCATAAACTGTTTCATTTCATCGGTTACTTTTTTGAAAATATCAATCCCCCGATAATATATGCCGGAACCGATTCCCACCGCCGTCGCTCCCGCCATGATAAATTCAATCGCATCCTGACCAGTATTAATTCCTCCGGTGCCAATAATCGGGATTTTAACCGCTTTATACAGATTATAAACAGCCCGCACCGCCACCGGTTTGATAGCTGGACCTGAGAGACCACCAAACTTATTAGTCAGAATGGGACGTTTTAATTTTGGATCGATAATCATACCCGATAACGTATTCGTCGCGGTTATACCGTCGGCACCACCAGCCTCGGCTGCCCTCCCAATTTCACCAATATCTGAAGAATCCGGTGAAAGTTTGGCGAAAATTTTTGTCTTACCGCTAATTTTTTTGACAGAACTGACAGCAAACTCAGTTGCTTTGGCATCGAGCGCAAACATTTTGCCAAAGTCATGACCGGTATTGGGACACGATAGATTAAGCTCTATCATCACCGGTTGAATTGCCATGATTTTTTCAGCAACTTTTACAAAGTTCTCAACTTTATCCGCAAAAATACTTATAAACAAAGGAATCGCTAAACTCTCCTGTGATTCTTTTAAATATCCGAGAGAATCGTCAACTCCCGGATTGGATAATCCAACAGCGTTGGTGATCCCATGTTCCCAGGCATAAACACTGGGATTATGATGACCGGTGCGTTCCATCGGACCAATCGATTTACACGTTACGCCTCCGGCACCATTTTTCTCCACAAACAGAAGAGATGCAGCACTTACCCCCATCATACCGGAAGCTAATATAGTAGGATTTTTGAGCGGTATACCGGCTACATTAACTGATAAATCTATCATGGTTTTAGTATAGTTCCTTCTCCGGGACTAATTAATAGATTATTCTCTGCAAACACCTGCTTATTTTTAATGGTAACGGACTTCACTTTTCCGCGTACTTTCCATCCATCAAATGGTGTCCATTTACATTTGGTAAAAAGGTTCTCATTTTTTAGTTCATAAACAGAGCCTACATCAACATTGATATAAGTCGAGTCATCAGCGGGTATATGTAAAACCTTTCGGGGGCCATCATAACAAAGTCTGATTACATCATCAATCGATATGCGTCCCTCCTGGGCGGCAGTCAGTAATAAAGGCAGAGTTGTTTCCAGTCCCGGCACACCAAATGGTGGTTTGGCGGAATCTTTTTCCTCTTTTGTATGAGGGGCATGATCAGACTCAACGACATCAAGATATTTTATATGTTTCCATAAAAACTCGATATCTTTTTTTGTTTTTAGAGGCGGCTTCATAGTGCCATACGGACCGAGTTGTTTACCATCATCTTCGGAAAGAAATAAATGGTGTGCACAGGCGCCACAACTCACCGGCAAACCTTCTTCTTTCGCTTCGATAATTTGGCGCAGCTCATTGGCGCTTGAGACATGACAAAAATGCGATTTCTTTCCTGTTTTACGGACAACGTTCAAAACTGCCTGAATCATCTCTTCTTCCGAATGAAGTAAAATAGGCTGTGGACTTTTCCATGCGGTATAAATATTCAGTAAATACTTTTCGTCGATAATAAAACCACCGGTCGTGATATTCAGATATAATTTCAACCCCCAGGCAAGATCCTTTACTTTTTCAAATTCACCAAGATTGTCACCAAGTGATCCAAAATAAAACCCTAAGTTACTTACTGTTTTTTCTTTAGCAATCTTTATTTTTTCATCCAATCGTAATTTGGTCGTGATCGGTTCCGGGTTGTTGGGCATGTCAAAAATCGATGTGAAACCGCCAGCAATTGCCGCAAGAGTGCCGGTATAAAAATCTTCTTTATGCGATTGTCCGGGATCACGAAGATGCACATGAATATCAATTAATCCGGGAAGTTTAATAGTCGACATACTACATTATTTAACTTTTAATAACCGGTACATACTCATTCCATGATTTAACATCAAGATCATCCATTTGATAGCGGGAAATAGCATTGATAAATGTAATGGCCAGTTTTAAATCGGTAAACAATGGAATATTGTTATCAATGGCAGCGCGGCGAATCAGGTATCCATCCGCAACCAAATTATTAAAATCTTTTCCCTCCTCTTCCGCCTTATCACTTACATTTACTACTAATGATACTTTTTTTTCGTTAATTAAATCAACTACGTTCGGATGTTTGTGTTCATAAATCTTGTGAACAATATGCACACTGATTCCGTGTGATTTAAGAAACGTGTAAGTGTCGCCGGTTGCATAAATGATATAGCCCATTTCATCAAGAAAACGCGCCGATTCCAGAAATCGTTTTTTTTGAACAATACTGCCGATTGTTAGCAAAGCCGTTTTTTCACGAATATTTACACCGGTTGAGTATATGGAAAGTAACAAAGCCTTTTCGAAATTTTCACCAAAACAAGCCACTTCACCGGTTGATGACATTTCAACTCGCAGTATCGGATCGGCACCTTCCAGACGTGCAAACGAAAACTGTGGACTTTTGATAACTGAATAATCCGGATATTCGATCTCAGTGGTTTTCGCTTTACCAAAGAATGAATCTACAATCACTGAGGCAAAATTAACTCCGGTTGCTTTGGAAATAAAAGGAAAACTACGTGACGCGCGTAAGTTGATTTCTATAACATAAACCTTATTATCTTTGGCTAAAAACTGAATGTTGAATGGACCGGTAATTCGCAGTTCTTTAGCAAGATTGCGGGCAATAGTAATTACTTTTTTCTCTGTACGCAGATAAATATTTTCGGGTGGGTACGTTATAGTGGCGTCTCCCGAATGTACACCGGCATGTTCCACATGCTCAGAAATAGCATACACCTTTACTTCGCCATCTTGTGCTACACCATCCAGTTCAATCTCTTTGGCATTGGAGTAAAATTTGGACAGAGTCACCGGATATTTATGATTTACGATGGTAGCACGGCCAATATACTTTTTGAGTTCTTTTTCATCAAAACATACATGCATGGCACTACCGGAAAGAACATAGGAGGGACGGATCAGCACGGGATACTCCACTTCCCGGGCAAACTTCAACGCTTCGGCAACTGTTGAAGCCTGAGCCCAGGCTGGTTGAAGAACACCGATATCATCACATAATTTAGAAAATTTATTACGATCTTCGGCTTTATCAATACTTTCAGCCGATGTTCCCAAAATACTGAATCCATACTTCGATAAGGAACGTACCAAATTATTTGGTCGTTGTCCACCCACAGATACCACTACACCTTCTGCCTCTTCAAATTCATAGATATCGGCCACTCGTTCGAAAGAAAGTTCTTCAAAGTACAGGCGCTCGGACATGTCATAATCTGTGGAAACTGTTTCGGGATTGCAGTTGATCATAATTGACTTTTTGGCATATTTTTGCAGAGCCATCGCAGTGTTGACTGATGACCAGTCAAACTCAACCGAAGAGCCAATTCGATACGGACCCGACCCCAACACAACAATGCCTGATTGCCTCAGTGGCACAACATCATGATGAGATCCATGATAGGTCAGATAGAGATAATTTGTCTGTGCCGGTACTTCACCTGCTAATGTGTCTATTTGAAATACTGCAGGAAGGACCCCCATTCCTTTTCGCAATGCCCGAATCTCCAGTCCTTTTTTCCCGACTAATAATCCAATTTTTTTGTCAGAAAATCCCAGTTGTTTAAGATGTAATAATATGTTTTTGATGTCATTCCGAGCGAAGCGAAACGAAGCCGAGGAATCTTTCACAACGGCGGTTGAGTTGTCAGTAGATCGCTCGACTTCAGTACTAATCGCTCGGGATGATAACACTAATTTTTTTTCTGCATCAACAATATTTTTTATCCGGCTTAAAAACCAGGGATCTATACCGGTCAAAGCATATATTTTTTTAACTGAAATTCCCTGTTTTAATGCCTGAGCTAATGCAAATAATCGTTTCGGAGTAGGAATATTTACATGCTTCATCATGTCGGCTTTAGAAGTGAATCCATTGTCGGTAACGCCTTCACGGTCGATATCAAGCATACGGACTGCTTTTTGAATTGCTTCTTCAAATGAACGACCGATGGCCATCACTTCCCCAACCGATTTCATGCTGCTGCCGATGACCTGTTCCACTCCTTTAAATTTCTCCAGATCCCAACGGGGCATTTTCACAACGAGGTAATCAAGAGCGGGTTCAAAAGCTGATTGGGTAACTTTAGTAACCTGATTTTTTACTTCCGTCATAGACCGGCCGATAATTAATTTAGCCGCCACATATGCCAAAGGGTATCCGGTGGCTTTGGAGGCCAGGGCCGAGGAACGTGATAATCGTGGGTTAAGTTCTATAACGTAATAATCTATATCCCACTCAGATGATGAAGATTTTTTTGGCGGTTTAGGATTGAGAGCATACTGCACATTACATTCTCCCACTATATTCAAACTACGCACTAATTCAATCGCTTTCTGGCGCAGATAATGATACTCAAAATTAGTTAAGGTCTGGCTGGGTGCGACAACAATGGACTCACCAGTGTGGATTCCCAACGGATCCATATTTTCCATATTACAGACCGCCACACAGTTGTCATCTTTATCTCGAACAATTTCATATTCGATCTCTTTGAAATGATGCAAATATTGTTCAACTAATACCTGAGGAGAAAAAGCCAAAGCATCGGCAACTTTTTTTTCCAGCTCATTCATAGTACGCACAACACCCGATTTCTGTCCGCCCAAGGTAAATCCTGCCCGTACCATAAGCGGAAATCCTAATTCCCGTGCGATAATGACTGCCTCTTCGACACTTTCAGCGGCAGCGCTGCGAGGAGTTGGCAGTCCGATTTTGCGTAAATGATTTGCAAATAATTGACGATCTTCAGCAATAATGACAGACTCGATGGATGTTCCTAAAACTTTTACGCCATACTTTTTGAAGACACCTTTTTTATGAAGTTTCATACCAGTATTTAAGGCAGTTTGTCCGCCAAAAGAAATGATCACTCCATCCGGTTTTTCTTTGGCAATTACTTTTTCGATAAAGTATTCGTTGACAGGAAGAAAATATACTTCATCCGCCATAAAACGTGATGTTTGTATAGTTGCGATATTAGGGTTAATAAGTATGGTCTTTATTCCTTCTTCTTTGAAAGCTTTAATTGCCTGTGAACCCGAGTAATCAAACTCACCGGCTTCACCAATTTTCAAAGCCCCTGAACCTAATATCAGTATTTTTTTATATTGTTTCATAATTGAAGTCTATTTCACTTTTTCTAAAAAATAATCGAATATCCATTCGGTATCAAGTGGTCCGGGAAATGATTCTGGATGAAACTGGACCGACATGAAAGGATATTTCGTATGAATAATACCTTCGTTTGTACCATCGTTTGCATTAGAAAACCACTCTTTAAATCCGGTCGGAATTTTACCAACCGCATAGCCATGATTTTGAGTGGTAAGGAAAGACTGACGTGTGCCACTCATTAAACAAGGTTGATTCTGTCCCCGATGACCAAACTTGAGCTTATACGTATCTCCCCCCGCGGCCAACGCTAATACCTGATTTCCCAGACATATTCCGAATATCGGAATTTTATTTTCTATAGCAGTTTTAACTGTATTGACTGTTGGGACAACTGTTTTGGGATCACCCGGACCATTGGAAATAAATAGAGCATCAAATTTCAGATTATTTTTAAACGGATCATAATTCCAGGGTACCCGGATTACTTTCCAGCCTCGACGCACAAAATTACGCAGTGTGTTATTTTTAACTCCGCAGTCGATTACCACAATCGTTTTTTTGCCGGAACCGATAATTACAGGCTCCTTCCCCACTCCTCCCATGGAAACACGCGCCACCAGATTTTCTTTGTTGGGGTCAATAAAGTTAATATCCTGATCGATAACAATCTTACCTCGCATCACGCCATCATTACGGATTTTTTTTGCTAAAAAACGAGTGTCTTTTATTTCCAAAGCAGGAATTTTTTCTTCTTTGAGCCATGTAGATAATGTCTTTTCGCTTGCAAAATGAGAAGGTGTATCGATATAAGAGGAAACAATCAGTCCGGCTGCCCAAATTTTTTCCGATTCCCAGGTTATTTTTGACTGTACCCCATAATTTCCTACCAATGGATACGTCATCACGAGTATTTGTCCGCCGTAAGATGGATCGGTGAGACTTTCCGGATAACCAACCATACCGGTTGTAAAAACCACTTCACCGGCACCAGATAATCCACATCCGAATGACGTTCCCTCAAGTCTGGTACCATCTTCAAGTATTAAAGTTCCTTGCATAATTATGCTTTTTTTCCTAAAACCATTGCCAATAATGCCATGCGGACATACATTCCATTTTTAATTTGACGCGTTAAATAGACCGCTCTGGGATCGGTATCTATTCCTGTTTCAATTTCACCAACCCGTGGCAGTGGATGCATAATGAGCATCTTTTTATTGCCTTTTCTTTTAAGTAGTTCTTCGGTGAGTATAAATTTATGTTTTAAGCGCTCATATTCTGCTTTATCGGAAAACCTTTCCTTCTGAACTCGTGTCCAGTACCAGAAATTGCAGTCATCCGGAATTTCCGATTCATCTTCGATTTCAATCAACTTTAAATTTTCGGTATTAAACTTTTTAAATAAGTCCCGGTCAATTTTTAAAGATTGAGGTGAAAGTAAATAGAGTGTTAAGTTTTTAAAGTTTGATAAACCTTTAATTAAAGAATGCACTGTACGTCCATATAATAAATCACCAACTAACACTCCTTTAATTCTATCCAACGACTTAAACTGTTCATAAATCGTAAACATATCAAGCAATGCCTGAGTGGGGTGTTCCCCTGCCCCATCTCCGGCATTGATGATCGGAACTGATGAAAAAAATGCCGCGGTTTTCGCGGCTCCGATTTCAAAATGACGCATAATAATGATATCAACATAATTTTCAAAAACCCGCACCGTATCGGCCAATGTTTCTCCTTTAACGGCAGAAGACGTTTGCAGTGGATTTTGATACTCAATTGTCTGTCCGCCGAGTCTTTTAAAGGCGGCTGCAAAAGAACTAAATGTCCGTGATGATGGTTCGTAAAAAATTAAGGTAGCTAATTTACCAGATAACGTCTTAGAATATTTCTGAGGATTTTTTTTAATTTTTTGTGCTGTTTTAAAAAGAAGTTTAATAGAAGGAGCATCGAACTGTTCAAGTGAAACAATATCTTTGTTCTTAAACACTTTTTGAATCTTCAGTACATCGTTATTACTCATAAATTCCAAAACAGTCTAACAAAGGCAGGAAAAAAAATCAATTGATAAAATCACAGCATTGATTTCTATCTTGTGTACTCTTCCCGAAGCCGGTTTGATATAATTTATACAGTTATTTACAAAAGTATAAAGTCATAGTATAAAAGACTACAGACTACAGTCTACCGACTACAGTCTGCTGTCTCATACAGCCCGCGTGGCGGAATGGCAGACGCGTAAGTCTCAAAAACTTATGAGGGCAACTTCGTAGAGGTTCGACTCCTCTCGCGGGCACATAGTTTTCATGATAGAAATTCTTTACTTTATGTATACTGGTTGATTACATCCAGGCAGGCTTTTTTATTGACATCATCCATTTTAAAATATTCCTTATACTCACTATACTGATCAAAAAGCTTCGTTAATACTTGTTCATACTGCTTCGATACAGAACCAAAATCTATTTCTTTCACACCGATCCTTCTCAACACTTCAAAAGACGTAGCTTCCATCAGCTTCCCGAATCCATATCCTTGCCATGTCAGATCAGTAGGTAATCCAACGGCAGTCAGTATTTTTCTTATTTCATTATCATCTTGTCCTGGAGGAGTTTTTCCTATTACATCTATACCATTTTTCGTATGAAAATTATCTGCTATTTCGTAGGGGTTTACGCGTCCATAATTGAATTGTTGAATAATCGGACCAGACTTAGGTAAAAGATTACGGTGTCGGGAGAAATTTCCGCTTGCCCAAACATCTCCATCTGTAAACGCCGTAATTGAATAATCACGATGTCCAAAAGGAATAAAAAACGGTTCAGATGATGTATTATGAGGAAAAATTAAATCTTTTCTTTCAAATAAGTCAATCCCAATTGCTTGAGTAGCACCTAAATTTTTTAAATACCATATTTCCTCTTACATTTTTTTCATTTACGGGTGGATTAATACCCGTTGTTCGATAAGTAATGTAAAACTCACGATCTGCTAAAGCGGGATGTTTTTCTGTGACACTGTATTTAGGTTTTAGTTGAACAATCCCTTTAGATAGAAGCTCTTGGATAAATCTATTTTCAGGTGAACCTTCATGAATTTCTGCAGTTCCATCCATATATTATCCCTCCACCACATTAAACTCTCCCTGAAACATACCCATCGCGCAGGAGAAGGCAATCTTACCAGTTTCTTTTGGAGTAAATTCAATTACATTTTTACCTTTTTCCAAAGTGCGTGAGACCGCAATTTTAGGTGCTACCAGACTTCCCTGACAACCAAAAACATTCTGCCCTTCAATCACCCATTTGACCGGTATACCTTTACGCACCGTAAAAGATGTGGGTGAATATCCCCGACTATTGACACTCATATAAGCCAACTGCACACCATCCTGAATAACAATATTTTTATCGATCGCGGTACTTCCCGACCAGCCTAATACATTCGTGTTAATTCCATATAAATAGAGCGTATTGGAAACATAACCCAATCCAATCATAACGATTATCACACCCATCGTCTTCGCAATCATGGGATATATTTTCGATTTTGTAAAAGAAGAAGCCATCCCAATCGCAAGCAGCGCCGGCACTGTACCCAGAGCAAATATCATCATAGTCAATGCGCTTTGAACAGGATTAGCTAGTCCCAAAGCATAAAACTGAACTGTTTGAGTAAAACCACAGGGCAGTAAATACGTAATCGCACCGAGTAAAAAGGATGTTTGCTTTGGATTTTTAATAAATCGTTTTTGTAACGGTTCAAAAATCTTTTTTGTAAAAGAAAAGATAGAAAGCGAAGAAAATGGCAGAACTCCCGCCATATCAAGGCCTATAAATAACATAAATACAGCGACAAACAGTGAAAGTCCGGCTCCAAAATGTAGATTGGTGGCGATCGATTTGCCTAACATACCCACCACATATCCAAATAAACCGTAAGACAAAACCCGTCCGACATTAAATGATATCGCCGGCAAAATAGTATGAATGAACTCTGATCTCTCATTTTTCTGTACATTTTTGACTGTAGCCATAAAAAGCGCCCCTGATGTCGCCATACAGGTGGAAGTTGATGCAATCAATCCCAATAAAAACACTGCCCAGTAACTAGTTGGAGAGAGCTCTGTCAGATTTTCTGGCAATATATTCAGTTCACGGCTAAAATAATACGCAATAAATAGTATAACCGCGATAGCACCGGCATCAAAAATTCTTTTTTGTAGCGGTTCTTTGGGAGCAATCCCCTTTTCTGCGATTCCATATCCGTAAGACGCAATCTTTCGGTTAAGCATTTTTGTGTCAAGATCACCTGAATATTCGATTTCTACTTTCTGTGAACGGTAGTCAGCAGTGACTGACTGAACATTGGCACATTCGCCGAATTTATCTTTAACGAGAATATCGCAGGAAGGACAATGCATGCCTTCAACATAGAGAGTTTTTTTCTGTGTCTTATTCATAGCGTATTTATTGTATGACATTTTTGTTTTATGTGCAATTCATGACAACAT
>CAZQAU010000036.1:0-2548 GCA_964591375.1 uncultured Gammaproteobacteria bacterium | reverse complement strand
AATAGTAAATTGTTATAAGTTTTTATTTATTTTTATCTGATTTTTCATTTTCCTCTTGACAACTCTAAAAATATCATGTACATTGAATATTGTTATGAGTTATTTGAAAATAAATTATGAATGAGAGGAAATGACTTAAAGTACATTCGCTGAATATAGATATTAATAATTTATAAAATCAGTAAATGTAAAGAAGAACCTTGTGAAACGAAAGCTTATATCTGGGATTATATAACCCAATAAAATATACAAAAGGCTTTCAACCACACAGACAGTCGCACCTCAAACCATAAAAGTAACTGGAAAGACTTAAACTCAACGGTAACAAAAGCCCTCGACCAAACATAAGAGGGCTTTTGTTTTTTATAAAGCCCTTTTTACAATATAGAAGATTTATCGACGGAGTAAAATTTCACCCGATCACCACGGAACATGAGATCTATCTCGCCTACTGGTCCGTTACGGTGTTTAGCAATATTCAATTTAACCATTTTTTTGTTCGAATCCAGCAAATCATCGCTTTCATCTTCTGCATAAATAAACATAACCACGTCTGCATCCTGCTCAATAGCACCCGATTCTCGCAAATCGGCCAACTGAGGTTTTTTCGTACCACGCTGCTCCACGGCACGGGAAAGCTGTGAAAGCGCAATCACAGGAATGCGAAGCTCACGGGCAAGGTTCTTCAGTCCCTGCGATATATGAGACACTTCGTTCGCACGAGAATCAAATTTTTTACCGGCGTCGGCAAGCTGTAAGTAGTCGACCACCATCAACTGTATATCTTTTTCTACCTTCAGTTTCCGAGCCTTAGTTCTCATTTCCAAAATCGAGATACCAGGACTATCATCAATAAAAATTGGCGCATCTGAGAGTTCACCCATGGCCTGAGTAAGACTTTTATAATCCTGATCGGAAAGTTTACCTGTCTTTAAGCGCCAGGCATCAATATCGGCATGTCCCACCAATAAACGATCAACTAGTTCTTCTTTACTCATTTCCAATGAAAAAAATCCCACTCCCATTTTGGCCTTTGCTGCCACATGTAAGGCAATGTTAAGCGCGAAAGTGGTCTTTCCGACACCAGGGCGGGCCGCTAAGATAATAAGGTTAGCCGCCTGCATACCCGCTAACTTTGTATCCAGATCACGAAACCCGGTCGGGACTCCGCGCAGGTTTCCTCCGTTTCGGATAAACTCTTCCAAACGCTCAAAACTGGTAGCCAAGATATCTTTTAAGGGAATAAAATCCCGATGCATCTGATCTTGAGAAAGCGCAAATATTTCCATCTCCGCTTCATCAATCAGTTTTTTGACATCACCACGCTCATCAAATGCTTTTTCGACCATCCGGGATGATAATTCAATCAAACGGCGTTTAGTTCGATGCGCTTTAATGATGTGAGCGTAATGTTCAACATATGCAGATGTCGGCACTGTATTGATCAACTCAGATAAATAAGGAGTCCCCCCTGCTTTCTTCAACACACCATCTTCCTGCATCTGACTTTTTAATGTTATGACATCAACAGGTTTCTGTTTTTCAAACAGTGAAAGCATACTGCCGTATATCTGCTGGTGTTCAGGCATGTAAAAATCCGCTTGTTTTAAGTATTCGGCGACAATATGAATCGCTGAAGGATCGATAAGAATTGCACCAAGTACTGATTTTTCGGCAACCAAATCGTTTGGTGGTACTTTCAGTGCATCTGAGCTTAACGCTGACATAGATTATTTATTATAAAAGAATATTTTTTGTTTTTGTCACGCCGAATTAATTACGGCTTCTTCCGCTATATTAGTGAGATCCTGAATCACATTCAGGATGACATAGGAACTAGTTCTTACGAAGAAATATCCATAACCACTACTTTCATTTCTTCACCTAAATCTTCTTTTTTCACGGTGAATTTAGTCACTGGTGGTTGTGGTTCTGAGCCGATTTTTTTCAGAAAATCATCGACGGTGGACAATTTGCCGAACATCTCCTGATTCAAATTTGGACTATTATAATGCATCGGGATAACTATTTTTGGTTCGACCTTTTGTACCAGCTCCACTGCCTCTCCGGCATCTATTGTATAAAAACCACCGGTTGGAACCATTAGTATATCAACTTCCCCTACATCATCTAAAAAGTCATCAGTAAGAACTACTCCCAGATCACCACAATGAAGAATAGATATATCTTCCGCCTCGATACGGAACACAACGTTTTCGCCTCTTTCTGCACCCTGTTTTTTATCATGATAACTCCGGAATCCCCAAACACGAACCTTCATTTTTTCAAACTCTCCCGGCCAGTCAAGCAGTAATGGCGAACCCGTTATACCAGCCATATAATTGTGATCATGGTGATGATGGGAAACGGTAACAATATCGGCTTCTGTTTTAGGAAATTTAAGACCAACTGCTTTCGGATCAAACGGATCTGTAACAACGCGTGCTTCTTTTGTTTTTATGTGAAATGAAGAATGTCCAAAATATTTTATATCCATAGTACCCAACAGCATACCAAACATCATTTAGAAAATCAAGATTGCAAAAAA
>CAZQAU010000035.1:1208-14221 GCA_964591375.1 uncultured Gammaproteobacteria bacterium | reverse complement strand
CATATTTGATAGAAATAGGCTGGAAGTTAGGAACATTAAAGTCCCTGACTTCTGGCCACCCCGAATTATATCTCCCAAAAAAAAATCTCCAGTGTCTTATAATAATTTGAATTACCTGATGTTGTGTGTATAATATACATATTGTTTTAATAGCCTATAGACCTATTATAGCTGTAAAAACAATGCACGTTAACATCTACGATTACCTCACTAAGAAAGGAGTATTGTATCGATCGATCCGTCGGTTTCAGTTGTACAGTGTTCTATATTGCGTTTTAATCCAAGGAGAAGTGTCATGTTTGGAAAGCAACGGTATAACAGTAACCCTATTCGTTTTTGGGAGTCGTTTCCGCCCCGGAGTTACACTTTGTGGACGGGCGAGCGACATTTCTATGTAAATAGTCATTACCAAGCTCAAGCCAAAGAAGGGCAAATAGTAGGGTACCCAGGGTATAGCTGGGAAACATGGAAATATCAATTTAATAAAGCCAGCGGCTACGCTTTTAATCCGGCATCGGGTCTGCGCTTTAGTTTTTACCATCAGCCGGATCCGTACGCGTTTGCCGTCGAGGCGACTGTGGCAGAATTGCGTCAGGGAGATACCATTGTGAATACCATCGGCGAACTGGAAAACTGGATGGTTTCATTGGGTTTAAACCCTGACGATCGCATGTCCGCCCCCGCGATGGGTCTCGTCTTACGGCTCATAGCACTACCAATCAATTTTTTGATGCGGAATGCCGGCTTTGCCAGCTTTACACTTGATGAATGGCGCGATTGGCGCGCTTGGGGTGGAGCAACACCGAATAAGTAATCTTATTCTGAAGGAGAGAAGTATTATGCGTTATAACAATAAGCCCATGCAGATGTGGGATATACAGTCTCGGTCCAAATTTACTCTATGGTCTGGGGAAAAATATTTTCAGTACTGTAGTTACCCGCAAGAAACAAGACCGGCAGGTATGGCCACGGGATATCCAATGATTACCTGGGAAAGCTGGAATGCGCAGTTCCCAAATCGTTGTCATGGATATGCTTATAACATGGCAACAGGTCTGCGGTTTAGTTTGAAGGTGAAAGAGCAACCGTACGCCTTTGCTATTGAGTCATTTCAGACAAACACAAAGGTGGGAGATTATCCTATCTCAACCGTCTCCGGCCTTGAGGAATGGTTAGAATTGAATGGAGTACATCCAGAAGATTTGCTCGCCACTGCTGCTGTGGATTTTCTGAGTCGTCTGTTGAGGCAGACCGCAAATGTTTTGCGTTTAGCCGGGTACTCAGATATTAGATTTGAAGACTGGAATGGCTGGCGCGCCTGGGGAGGAGAGTTCTAATCGAAATGGTGAAGTAGATTGTAAGTTGGGAAGAGATGAATGTTTGTCTCTTCCCCTTTTAAAGCAAGAACTTTAACTACAAGGGAACTTCAGATGAAAACAATTCCGAAAGCAAACTGGCTGGTAATCACAGCCGGAGCAGTGTTCAGCTTAATGATTGTATTTAAGCTATTTGCTGCTCAAAACGGGTTTGAGATGTTTATGCTGGGTATGGCGCTGGTTTGTTCAGGCACCAGCTTATGGCTATGTGTTAAAGGTATGCAGTACGATCTTGCCCCACAACATTACAGGAGGCATATTGTACTTCTGGCAGGAGTGATTGTCTTTATTGCCGCCATATTTAATTGGCTGGCAACGTTAGTGAGGAGTCAGTAATGATAACTCTTATACTCACTATCGTCGCTACACTGCTTATGACAATCAGTTTAGTGTGGGATTATAAAACGCAGGCACAGTCGCGTATCAACCCGGCAATAGATAGATTATTTGCTGGGGGTTTAGTTTTGATTTTCGTAGCAGTTCTATTTTATGTATTCTGAACGTAATTGTTAGAACGCATAATTACGTTAAGATAAGGTTCGATGGAGGGTGAAAGGTTTTCACAAAAAAAGAGAGTCGGAATTTTGCACAGGCTATATACTTTTTTTGAGAAATCCGATCGAGGCTGAATAAGCCACCCTCCTTCTGTTTTCAATCATGAAGACAAGTTTTTGTCTTTATTATTGAGAGCAGGAGCATAACTGAAGATATAAGGAGATCTAATGAACGTAAATCCGAACAATATTTTTCCAAATAGACAATTCATGTTTATGGTTGTGGTAGTGGTTTTCGTTATATCAATTTGGAGGATATCAACTGCACCAGCTGCAGTTTTTTTACAGACTTTGCTGTATGGGTTAGGTGCATCACTATGTGTATTAGGCTTGTCAATCGTCGTGACATCCAATGATTTTATGTACAAAGTTTTTGGAAAACAACGAGAATCAGTGCTTAATATGACAGTAGTGGGCGGTGTTCTGATTATTATAGGCGGCGCCATGGTGGCCGTCGCTGAGTTTTTGATGTAAATATAGAAGGTTTCCTGCTCTCAATGTGTTTCTTAACGTGTAGTTTTGAGTGAGGTGAAGATGACTGCATTCAACCTGTTGATGAATATTCAATGGATATTCATCATAATTGGTGTCCTAATCGTGATATTCGCATTTCTTCTCGAATGGCGTGGCGGCAACTTGCCATTCGAAGGAAAGGTATTTGCGCTCTTGGTTATTGGCATTTGGTTTTTTTCAACCGGAGTATTGGTTGTAGTTCTTGACTGGATATTCTTGGGTATCAGTCCAGTCGGATAAGGAGGCAGAAGGTATGGCAATGCATTTCATGATTGTCGGAACACTCGTGTTGATTCTGGTTATTCTTGAAGGTCGGCGGCGAGGAATGTCCACTCGCGACAAATTCAAAGGAGGATTACTCGTTTTTGCGGTACTTGGTATTCTGTGTACCACCATCGGGTTAATTCTCGTGTTTGTTTTAGGAGGCTAGATTTATATTTTTCTGGTACATGCAACCGGGGAAAAGAAATATAGCCTGATAAAGCGTCTGGAGAGCATCGCTCTCCAGACGCCACTATTTACTTTTTAAACTTCATATACAAAAACAGACTGACAATAAATAGTATTGGAAAAATATAGATCAAATTACGACTACCCGTGCCCTGACTGGTGGTACCAGTTGGACTAGGGGATAATGTCACAATTTTATCTTCTGTAATTTTATTTTTTTTATTTGCATCCGATGCACTTAATGTACTGGTTGTTTCAGTTTTCGGAGCTGGCGGTGGTGCTAGTGAAGGCAATAATTTAACAGTTCCTTCTTCTTTCAAGGTGGTGCCGGTATTTGATACAGAACCTGTCCTTCCCGATATTTCCGCCGACCATGGCCCGCGGGCACAGCCATAGTCACCCCGAATTCTAAAATAATATGTCGTATTGGGTTTCAATGCCTGGACCAGATACGTACGCGTCCCCTTCGTTCCAATACGTTCGGCTCCATATATATATTTTCCCGATTCAACGCCATACTCAATCGCATAATGATCATAATTTCCTTTTGCCTCAGTAAAGTACAACATAACTTCATGGTCGTTTTCAGCGAGCGCACCATATAAATCAACCATTCCCGGGGTAGTATCATTACATGCGGGCGGATATATCCGCGTGGCCACGGTTGATTCGGAAGAAGAACTGGTAGGGGAGCAGGTTGTCGATTTTTCAAATGCTCCGATATCTGGGTTACATCCCTGGGGGCGGGCTGTACCACGTATATCATTTGTCACTCCGGCCAGAGTGATCGCATTGTCAATCGCGCCGGATCCATCTTTCAGCGAAAAATCAGCGCCACCGATATTCGTAAATTTTGGATCTTCATGTCGCGAATGGTTATCCTGTCCCGAAACAATATAATAATCGCTGATAATACTGTAAGTTGTACCATTAAATTTCATTACCGGGTTTCCTGGATTATAAACAAGATTGTAATCAGATGTGGTGGTGGCCGTAGCTTCCGGATCGATATTTACTGCGGCTGTTTTGGCAGTATGCACGATATTATTTTTGACGATTATATTGGTATTGATTCCCTGAATATTAATACCATTACCACTTTCACCAAAAGAACTACTGCCAAAGCCTGTGTTATAGATGGTGTTATACAAAATTTGGTTACCGGTGTTACCATCACGCGAAGAAATACCGTGCCGCTGGGTATTGTAAACCAGGTTATTTTTCACAATATTACTATCAGACCCCAGCGATAGATGAATCCCATTTCCGCCCGAGGAAGAATTTTCCCGATAAGAATCATGACAAATATTCCGTTCAATTGTGTTGCTATCATTATTGGAATCCAGATACATACAGGAATCATAGACATTGGAAATAGTATTCCGCGCAATCAAATTGGTAGAATTTCCTGTTGAATTACAGGTGATATCGCCGCAGAAAAAGATCCCGTTCCCGCCAGAAAGCCCCAAACCAGTGATCGTATTTTCATTAATACTATTATTGTTAGAACCATTTTCAAGACGAATTCCGGCACCAAACAAGCGGTAGTTACGCAAAATTTGATTATATGAAAAAGTGTTATTGGTGCTGTGATTGGCAAATATTCCCGAGCCAAGATTATCCGTAAGTATAGACTGGGTAATGATTACCCCATCAGAATCGATCAGGTGAATCGAACCGAAGCTGGTGTTATTGTGATACTTAAAAGTCAGTCCGCTTATTGTTATATAATCAAGTGAAGTCAGATCAAATCCAAAATTGCGGCGGGCAGCTTCGGTCAGATGGGAGGCAGGATTGGCGCTGTCTGATGACCATACATATAAAATATTGGCACCTGTATCTATATACCATTTACCAGCGCTAGTCAGATCACCTAATGTAGCCACAGAACTCAACCGCGTTCCATCTTCAAAAACCATCCGTACCGTCCAGTTCACACCGGTTGCTTTATAAATTGCGGCATTGCCTGCTGGCACGAAATTACCGATACGTGCTGTATCGACCTTAGCATCATCCATATATAAAATAGAGCCATTCGTTGGAGTTCCCGGGCCACTGGTACTGCCGCCGATTTCGATACGCGAAGGTTGGAATGTATTGGTGTTCAAAGAATAAATACTCCCTTTGGAAACATTGTTCAACCAAAACTCAGCCCCACCTGTCGAACCATCATTTCCTTTATAGCGAAGCTCAATGGAGTACCAGGTATCGCGAACCACTTCACCGGCTGTACCAGAATAAAATGTATTGGTGGAAGGATTATTGGTACGTGCCTGCAGATAAAACTGTCCGGAAGAATTCCTGAGAAGAAGAACTTGTGCTAAATTAGTGGTGCTTCCTTGTCTCAGATTCAAAATCACCTGACCCGAATCATTAGTTGTCAGATCATATGTTGCATTCAGCCGAAAATATACGCGCACATAGGCATCATTACTGCCGGTGAAGTTTACATTGGCACGGGCATTACGGTTTGTCCCGCCGTATGTTCCCTGCATAGCATACTGACCGTGATTGATTACCGAACTTTGAGCACTCACCGTATTACCTGCTTCTGTAGTGGTGGAAGTATATTCACTCATATCACCCGATTCAAATCCCGAGGTAAGTAATCCGCCAGATTCCTGATCACCTAAAGAAACCCAGGTGGCTGGTCGGTCTGCACCATTTATAATGGGCGTTTCGTTCTGATAGTTTATAAAGCTAATGGGCGATCCGGAAGTTCCGGAATTTGTCGGAGTAGCAGTTTCCCGGTATGTACCCCCGCGAATATATACGGTGTCACCGGCGACAGCGGTAGTAGCGGCTTTTTGAATAGTACACCAGGCAGTGCTTAATGATGTGCCTGCACCCGAGTCATTACAACTCCCGCCAAGGCTTGCACCATCAACATAATATGTCACCGCCAGAGAAGCCTGAGGTACCAAAAATATATAGATTAAGAGGAGGATAAGATATGCATAATTACGCAGTTGATTTAACATAAAAAAGTATAACAAAAAATGAATTAAATGTGCTACGCTGAGATAAAGACATAATTATGAATCACCAGATACACCCGGATGCTTCCCGCAAAAAAGTCTGGAAAGAAGAGACACGGGAAATGAAAATTTTGGGAAAGAAATATATAGTCAGTTATCCGAAAATAACTGATCCGCGGATCGTGCAGATTTCTGTACTTACATTCGTCAATATTCTGGGACAAACAGTCTTCAATTTTTATGTTAATCCGATACAGTTGTTACTTCTGGTATGTACCTGTGTATTTCTTGATGTCTATTTTACCTATGTCACAAAAAAGATACTGGTATTTCCCACGAGTGGTCTGATAACGTCACTCAGTCTCGGACTGCTTATGGAAACAGGCCGGGGTGTGCAGGGGAGTTTGAAATATACATTATTTATATTGGCCGGCATGCTCGCTATCGGATCAAAATATTTTCTCACGTATAAGGGAAAACATATTTTTAATCCCTCCAACTTTGCGATTGTGATCTTGCTGGCAGTCTTCGGATATAGTGTTAATATCAATCCTAACGAATGGCCGACTTCTTTCTGGCTTCTTCTTCCTATCATCATTATTGGTAGCCGTCTGATCATTAAAGCCAAGGTAGTCAGTGCCGCACTGTCGTTCTTTGCTGCGGAACTAGTCTTATATGCATTTTCATTTTTGGGAGGAGCGGCCTGGTCGCATGGAGTTTCCAGCGACGGTCTTGTCTTACTTTCACCCTCACTCTATATATTTACATTTTATATGATTACCGATCCCCGTACCGCGCCGCGGAATTTTGAAGCAAAAATACTGTATGGCATTTGTATTGGGGCTCTGCACTGGGTTTTTGCGAGTTTAGGATTGGGCAGTATTTCGCTCTTTTTGGGTCTGTTTATAGCCTGTTTAATGGTTCCTCTCCTGGAGAAATTAGCCGCCGAAGCAGTGGGAATTTTTACTTACATACATTGAAGAATTCTTAAAAATCAGGAAGACAACGCATTGGAGCAAGCTGCGTAAAGAACTATAAATACTTCAGCAAAATTGAAGTAATAAATTCTTTTCGGGCCGCGTCCTGCCGGCAACGTTGTCTTCTTTTTACTACAATTAGATCGGTCCCGTATCAGTGTTTAGCACATATGCTAAAATACCGACAACTAATATCACCGATAATATAAAAGCCCAAGTCATGTTAACATCCTTTCTGTCAGCCGGTGACAGTATAAAAACGCGCGCGTAAGTTAGTATGATATACCTCACACGGTAAAAAATAAATGTGTTTTCAATACATACATATCAGCCGTAAAAAGTATCATATTCTGTATGAAGGAATTATTGTATAAACTGGATTGCAGTAATGAGATTATCCCTATATAATAATCTCATGGAAACAGGAACAATCGGTAATATACAGGATGCCTTAGGATGGGTAATGCCAGGCCCCGGCGGCATACTTACATTTTTAATTCGTATTTTTTTTGTTATTGCCGGACTGGCTGCTTTGTTTCAGCTTCTGACTGGAGCCTTAGCTGTCATTGTATCCGGAGGAGTAAAAGATAAATGGGATGCAGCATTTCGACGCATGAGTTCTGCCTTAATTGGAGTTTTTATGATTATTCTTATACTCAGCGTTTTGGCTGTTATGGAACGCCAGGTATTTAAATGTGCTATCTGTTTCGGACTTACATGTCCGCTTCATATTCCATCCATGATGGAGCAGACTGCACCGCCACCCCTTTGTAATTAATCTGAATACTATCATTATTGTTTTGGGTGAAAATTAATATAAATCATGATGCGTCTCTACTGTTGGGTTAATAATACATCCGATTGACATTGGCTTAAATTCAAATTATTCTTAAAGATATTCTTTATATGCACAAACGATCTTACGAAGATAATTCTGCGAAGATTTTTTTTAATTATCGTGTTCTCTTTTTATTGCTTATAACCTTATTATGTTTGGGATTTTATAGTTCGGTATCATCTCCTAAATCCCAGAATGTCGGAGCACAAACCACACCACAGCTTGGGGCTTGGCAAAGCACCGCATCCTTTCCGGGGCAGGGGCATCCCTATCCTTCATTTGTGCATGATGGGTACTATTTTGTAAATTCCACCGACTCGCGTAAAGTTTACTCCGGTAAACCTGGGGCCGACGGTAATATTACCAGCTGGCAACAAGCCTGGGGGGATCATGGTGGTGTTCATGGCTTTACAGCGGTCCAAACAGACAATTCTGCATTTATGATGCGGAATGGCCATATCTCTGAATATCCATTTACAGCCAATGGAATGATGGAAAATCGCGATTATACCTTCTATGAAACCAGTTTGAGCGCTTCTTTTGGTGGTCGTCTGTGGGTATGGGATACAGCCGTCTATGCGCCTTTGACAACCGGCAAATATATTTTTCATTTAGGAGGCTTTAATTGTCCACCAAAAACATGCCCCGATTCCTATACCTACCGCGGTGATATTTATTTTGCCCGTTTGCCGATGGGAAATAAATTCACCTATACCGGCAAACAGCATCCCGATTTTTCCCCGACAGCCAATGGTGGTGATGGTCCGGGTAAATCGGTTTTTTTTGCTCCCAATGGAGGTGCAGATTATGGATTTATCTATACCACCCGGAATCTTCACAATTCTCTGTATAAAATACGCGTAAACTCTGATGGAAGTTTGGATAACTGGGAACGATTGGCCGATATCCCAGCTGGCAATGGCAATCAGCGGGGCGATCTGTTTGTGATCGGCAATACATTATTTGCTATCCGGGGCAGCAAAGTTTTTAGTACGAATCTTGACCCGGCCAGCGGGGCGTTAGCAGGATGGAGTGACGATCCACCCGATTTACCCGAAGCTCAAATTGTTTCGCCGTGGGGAAATCATTTGGAAGGTGCGGCATGGGGGATTATTGGAAACTATGTATATGTAACCGGCGATACAAAAGTATTTTATGCGCCAATTCAAAGTGCGGGCGGCGGCAGTACACCGACAGTGGCAGCCGCCACTCCTACCACAGGTACACAGCCGACGGTGCCGCCCGGTTCTTGTCCGACATCCTCAAGTAACAGTTATGAATCATGGCAGATGGATCAGAATTCAGCCGCTAATAGTTCGGAAGCTAAAGATCATCCTGATAAAAATATTCGAGTTCGTGGATTTGAATCATCCAATGCTGCTAAGCAATTAACAGATCGGGGAGAGCCGATAGATCCAAAGTCACCTCAGCTTTCCACACTCCTTGATCAGACACCAGCTATTGTAAGTACGTATAAAGTATATGATTGGAACTGGGCCAATAATACCCGGGGCGGGTTGTTGGGAAAGTACGATGCCACGATGATTGGTTTAACAGCAAACTCAGGCTCTGTAATAAGAGTTCCTGATGCGAAGTTTGATCTGATTGCAGGAACTGAAACCTATGGTGGTTTTACCGCGACCATATTATACGCCGATCAAAATAGCCTCACTATCAAATATACCTTACAAGATGATGTGGTAAGTCACTATACTATTCATCTTGATAATATCTGTACTGACCCCAATCTGCTTTCCTTATACAATCAGCTTGATGCTCAAAAATATCCGAACTCAAAGATCAGGTTGAAGCTGCCTATTGTCAAAGGCAAGCAGGTAATTGGTACTTCCAAAGGCGAAGAAGTACGGGTAGCTGTACGCAACTCAGGCGAGTTTATAGATCCCCGGTTAAAGAATAGCTGGTGGCGCGGTTTGAGTGCTTTACCCACTGGCGGAGCACCTACCTCAACACCTGGCGGAGCCACACCTACTCCCACAACAACGGGTGGGGGAGTTAACCCGACCCCGTCAACGCCCGCGACCACTGTCGCCCCCACTCAGGCAGCTTGTACTGCAGCTGATCTGCCAGCACCTAAATTCACATCTCCTACCGGACTTTCTCAGTTAATTGCTGTTACTGAAGGAACGAATACGATCAGTTGGGAACCCATTTCAGGGGCTTCCCGTTATTTGCTCCGTGTCGATGATACTACCAATGGCTGGGTAGGTGACTGTAGCAAAACACAAAATCCCGGGGATATCTGTCTGGATAATCTTACCTCCCCGACTTACTCCATGAATTTTGTCAACGGTCATAAATATGGTATTTGGGCTGCAGCAGTTAACTCATGTGGATCAGCCAAAAATAATTCCGGAATCCGGGTACTGGGCACAACCGCGGCCTGTGCATTTAATATGCCTGCTCCCACATTAATCGCTCCGCCATCGGGTGCTTTATCTGCCGGTTCTTATACCATACGCTGGTCAGGAGTTGCCAATGCGACTGGGTACGGACTGCGCATTAATGACACCAGTAATGGCTGGGATTATGGAGGTGATTGTTCAGAAGTATTCAAGCAAAATGCCGGAGATGTGTGTCTGGATCATATGAGTACCAGCACTCTTTCCTACAGTTATGATTTTCAGCAGGGTCATACATATGGTGTGTGGGTAGCCGGCGAAAATAGTTGTCATTGGGGTGGGCATCCGAGCGGTGCGAGTGTAACGGTCCCGGGAACCACCCAACCGACTTTAGAGCCAACCAGAGCCCCAGGGAGTTGTACTCCTGCCGAAATACCGAGTATAACTTCACCGCTTGAAGGGGGAGCTAATGCGGGAG
This sequence comes from uncultured Gammaproteobacteria bacterium, assembly GCA_964591375.1. Lineage (GTDB taxonomy): Bacteria > Patescibacteriota > Microgenomatia > UBA1406 > GWC2-37-13 > CAYYYG01. Next base: position 3,697 of record CAZQAU010000035.1, on the reverse strand, counting down.
TAGTTAAAATTACCTGGTCTCCGGTGAGTACTGCCCGCACCTATGCTTTGAGAATAGATGATCTAAGTAATCCGTGGAATGGTTCCTGTGATAATCCCAACAGTGGTGATAAATGTGTGAATGATATTCCCAAAAGTACCACTTCTTATGATTTCAACGCCCAGGAAGGACACACCTATCATTTCTGGCTCCATTCCATCAACTACTGTCTTGATTGGAGTAAATCCAATGACAGCTCAGTCACCATCCCGCCACCGGTTGATGCCACCTCCTGTCGGATACAGGGGTATCGTACTGTAGTCGGTCCGATCGATCAGAATGCCATTACAACCCGTTGGGGATATTACATAAATTCGGCCAATCCCAACCAATCTCTTTCTCTTTGGGTACCGGATGCGATAAAGCAACAGCCGGTATCAGTTGCGGGAACCACAGCACAATCTGTCTATCAAACGAATCCATATTTCATGATTGTTCCAGGAAACAAAACATATACTGTATCTATCCCCGCAGTAAGTGGTTATACTGTTTCAACGACCTACTGTAACAATGCGACCAATTGTCATACCAATCTTACTGCCAATGGTACTCTTCAACAGGGAGCATCCCGTACTATTACCTGCCCGGGAGGCGGATATGCCGATGTATGGTTTAATTATTCACCAAGCTCCATACCTACCATCGCGGTTTCTCCAACACCCGGTGCCTCAGCAGGCCCCACACCGACACCCACAGTCTGCACTGCGGTTGCTAATATTGCTTGGCGGGAGGGTGAAAAATACACCCGTAGTGTGATCGCTTATGACGGTATTGATGTGATTGAAAATATTGCGCTTCATTTAAAACCTATTCTTGAAGAAGATGCAGTCGTTGAGGTAAGCATGGACAATGGCAGTACCTGGGAAAATGCGGAAAAACCAGCATCGGATGATTATATCATTACTCTCGTCAATCATAATTCAGACAGCTATACTGTTCAGGTTCGCGCTAAAAATGCTTGTGGACTCACCAGTGCTATTGTATCGGTTGAAGTAGGAACAGTCCCACTTCCCACACTTACACCAGCAGCTTCAGTTACCCCATCAGTTACATTAGCACCGCGCAATCCGCTGGCACCGGCAATCATTATTGGCGGGGCAATATTGCTCGTTTTGATTGCTGCAGGCATGATGTTGGGTATATAAAATATCTGATTTGACATTGAGTAAAAAAAAATTTACACTGAACAATAAGATAAATAATATGAATAGGTCTAAAATTGGTCTTATCTCCACCGGCCTCACCGTACTTCTCCTTATTGGTTCCATTGCTGGACTTGCTTTTAGTTTTAAAGTGATGAATGCGCCACTTACCAATGTTACGAATGCTCAAGTGTGTACTCCGCAATGGAACATACAGTTAAATGCTCCCGAGACGACAATAGCGGGTAAAGTAAAAGCTGGTCAGCGAAGATTTACGTGGACGAGTAATACGACAACAGCACCGAATGCACAGACAAAGTACAGTGTGCGAATAGATGATACCGTGGATGGAAATATGCAACACGGTAATCCGGCAACTATTGAGTGTAATTATGCAGGTGAATTTGATATCTGCACACCAGACCAGATGGGGAATCAAAAATCATATACGGGAGGGTTTACTGCTGGTCATACCTATAAAATTTGGGTTAATGAATATGGTAATTCCTGTGGATATTGGAAAACATCTAACACTATAACCGTCCAGGCGGTAAGTTGTCTGGACTATTGTGTAGCCCAAGGTGGTTTAGTGCCCGAATGTCAGGCACAGTGTGCTGCACCAACTGCCACTCCGACCAAGACCCCGACACCGACGGGCGGAGGCGGTAGTGCTTCACCCACGCCTACGGGTGGTGCAGGCAATAGTTGTTCCTGTACTGTTCCCCGCAGTCCGACCGATAACTTCTGTGGGCACTATGCCAATACTACTAATTGTCCGATGACTCAGCCGGGTGGTTATTGTGATCCAAATGGTGACGGTAATTATTCAGATGCCAGTACTCCAGTAAACGGTAAGACCGGCTGGCAAAGAGGATTTGATGATTATAAAGCTCAATGTACCGGTGGTGGCGGTAACAGTTGTTTTTCTTCTATGATACTGTCTTCATCTACAGTCTCCGCAGGCGCATCTTTCGAATGCAAATTTAACTATGGCGGTGGACTAACCGGTGATCATTTGAACTGTGTAGTACTGAAGAACGGACAACCAGCTGCAGGAGCCACTTGTACTTTCAAATCTAAAACATCTACTTCAGTTTCATTTAACTGTACAGCACCAAGTGCAGATGGCACATATGATGTTGAAGGATACATGTATCCAATAAGCCAGCAGACTAATCCAGAACCTACAACAGCCGCGGCGTGTTTTAATCAAAAAGTGTCTACTACTTTAACAGTTGGTAGCGGCGGTGGCGGATCAACTGAATGTTTTTCCAATATGAATGTAAATCCTTCAACGGTGGCCGCAAG
>CAZQAU010000035.1:0-1108 GCA_964591375.1 uncultured Gammaproteobacteria bacterium | reverse complement strand
TCGGAATTTTGGAAGGTACGAATACCATTACCTGGGACGCAGTTACCGGTGCTTCAAAATATTCTGTCTGGATTGATGATACAGCCAATGGTTGGGTTGGTGACTGTAGTAAGCCTCAGAATGCCGGTGATATTTGTAATGAAAATGTAACCGGTACCTCCTTCAGCAGTTCTTTTGTCAACGGTCATAAATATAATGTCTGGATTGGAGCTGTCAATAGCTGTGGATCGGCTAAAAATAAAGCGGGACTGAGATTGTATGGTACAACAGCAGCCTGTATGGTAAAAATGCCGGCGCCTACTATTATTGAACCGCTATCAGGTACCGTAACGGCGGGAGTACATGCCATTAAATGGTCAGCAGTAACCAATGCTTCAGGGTACGGCCTACGTATTAATGATTTAAGTAACGGATGGGGGTTTGGCGGCGACTGTTCCGAGATCATAACTTCAAACACCGGTGATGTCTGTATTGATCATATGGGTACTACTTCATTAAGTTATGACTATGCATTTCAGACAGGACATTCGTATGCGGTTTGGGCTGCTGCTGAAAATTCATGTAACTGGGGTGGTACTCCAGCCGGTGTAAGTATTTCCGTGCCTGCATCTGGAACGGTTACTCCCACCGCATCAACAACGGCTGCTGCTTCACCTACACCTACTGTCTGTTCGCCGGTGGCACAAATAGACTGGCGTGTGCCTGAAAAATATACCCGCAGTGTAATCGCATATGATGGTACGAATGTGGTTGAAAATATCGCATTACATCTGAAAACAATCGTTGAGGAAGATGCCATCATCGAAGTCAGTACGGATGGCGGCAGCACCTGGGCAAAAGCTGAAAGAGCTTCCGGCGATGATATTATTATTACTCTTCTCAATAAAAATCTGGAATCTATTTATCTTTCGATCCGTGCGACTAATCCGTGTGGCCAATATAGTGCTGTACTGACTGTAACTGCAGAGACTGTGCCATTGCCCACACTGACTCCGGCGCAATCACCGACGCCTTCTGTTACATTACCACCTAAGCAAGCCTTAGCACCGGCTATTATCGTCGGAGGAGCAATCCTGCTTATCCTCATCGTCACTGCCGGAATTCTCGG
>CAZQAU010000034.1:11989-14523 GCA_964591375.1 uncultured Gammaproteobacteria bacterium | reverse complement strand
TCATTAAATTTACTAAACACCAAAATACCGGTATAACGTTTTGTCGGAATATTGACGGTAACTGGAAGCTCATTAGCTGGAATGATCATGCGCATCTCGGGTAACTACAGTATTTTTACATTCATCATTGACAGCCTCACTATCTTTATGTAACGTTATGTATATTACATAAATTCAGATAAATCGATGAATAATCAAAAAGTGCCGCATTCATTTTTTGCTATGCTTTCCGTTATTGGGTTAAGTGTTTTTCTTTTTTTATTTACGACAATTACCAACTTCAGTCAAAAATCTATTCCGCAAACAAATTCATATGCATCTGAAAATAAAGGCTTACCTATCATAGCTAATCCACTGGAAAAATCCGAACAGTCATCTCAACATTCTGTTTTATTAGAAAACCTTCACAGTCAGTCCTCGCCACCAATGCGCCAGTCAAATAGGAAAGTAACTGCTGGTAGGCTTTCGACCTTAACCGATCCGCAGTCCTTGCCTGACTTAACGGTATTTTATATAAGCCGAACCCCCCGTTATTATCGCTACTGTGTAGAGTATCCGAATAATGTTCCTCAGTTATGTCCGGGTACCGAGAATCAGAAAAGGTGGCCCGATGTGGGTGAGCAGGTTACTTATCAGGCACATGTAACTAATAATGGCGTCGATTTTACTGGTGTCGTACATTATGAATGGCTTGTTGACGGAGTAGTAGTAGACAGCGGAGAAAAAAGCGATTCATTTGAAAAACATTTTGATTATGCTTTTTCTCAATATTCGATGCCCTGGACAGCCGAACATAAAAAAATTGAATTTCGTATAAAGTTTGTTGATTCCGCAACAACTGAAGTCAGCCTCGATAACAATGCGCTCAGTATCGGATCACATGATTTAACGATATCGTATTGGGTTGAAACCGGTCAGTATTTAGCTTTCAGCAAAGTTCAAAATTTATTGGGCACATATTCATTTGAAGACTGGATGAATTATCATGTCCAGATACTCAATCAGCGACTACGTGATGCCAAATATACCGAAGTGCCAAATGGTATTACCGATCAGGTGCGAGTAGATAAATTTGTACTCACTGAAGAAGCAGATGGCAGTAACTCTTATCGGGTAAATGATCCGGACAGATTTCTGATTGATGGAGTCTGGCAGTCAACTGACGGTGACCCTAGTAATACAAGTGGACCGGCTGGTTTTTATGACGAATATGTTAACCGATATGCTACAGTTATCGATTGGGGATTAATTCATGAGCTGACTCATCAGTTGGGTGCTATCGATTTATACCAAATGAATATTCCCCAGGCGCCGCCGAACAATGGCTTACAGGTGACTGATATCAATGGGACAGTGATCACCAATGCACGGTTTCCTTTGAACGGTGTAACGTTTCCCAACTGGGATTTGATGGGTGGGGGAGATATAACTCCTTATACCGATCATACTGTCTATTCATTCCATACAGCCGCAGCATTGCAGTCCAACTCAGGACACAGGCGCGGATTTTTCGGAGACTATTTATTTGACACCCCTACCAATACAACATTACAAATTTTAGATACGAATAATCAGCCGGTGGCGAGTGCAGAAGTGGCATTATTTCAACGAGATCCATTTACAGAACTATTTGATAATACCGCGGAAATTTCCGGTGTGACCGATGCGGAAGGAAAAATAGTATTAGCTAATCGGCCTGCTCCTTCGGTTACCACCATTACCGGACATACCGAAAAGCCCAATCCTTTTGGTCAAATTTATGTTTGGGGTGCTGGCGCTATGATGGCGACACGGGTAATTAAAGACGGGACAGACGGATACGCATATTTGTTATTACATGATTTGAATGTGGCATATTGGAAAGGACAGAAAGAGAATGCCCTAATACAGCTGAAGACATCATATTCGGCGCCAATTCCGTCACCCACGCCTACTCTTACGCCCACACTGACTCCTACATTAACTCCGACACTCACACCCACGGTAACACTTACTCCAACAGTAACACCTACAGCTACTCGAACACCGACACCAACGATAACTATCAGACCAACTAAGACGCCGACTCCAAAACCGACAAAAACATCCACTCCCACACCCACCCGGACGCCCACACCGACACCCGATAGAACACCACCTACCGTAAGTATTACTTCACCGGGTAATAATGCATCAATACCGCGTGATAACACGGTTACAATTAGAGCCTCTGCTGCTGATGCTTCCGGTATTGCAAAAGTACAGTTTTATGTGAATGATTCTCTCAAATGTACTGATTCCTCATCAAACTATAGATGTAACTGGGATGTTCCTAACAGACGTGGAGTTGTGTATCGCTTAAAAGCGGTAGCATATGATAAGCAGAATAATACTGCTGCAGCTCAGATAACGGTTACTTCAAGATAAAAGATTTTTTTAAAAAAAGATTTGGAGGTGAGAGCCGCGCGAAGCGCAGCCCTCACCTTCCGCCGATATAGCCTCCCCGAACTCGGGTATACCTAAGAAAATCTCAGGCAACCTCTGTACGGTTCGAC
>CAZQAU010000034.1:0-11889 GCA_964591375.1 uncultured Gammaproteobacteria bacterium | reverse complement strand
ACCTATCTTTAGGCTGCTGTACCTTGCAAGTAGGCCTGGCGCAGAGCAGGGGAGAAGCGTTCGATAGCATAGCGAAGGGTGGTGCGGGGCATGGTTTTGTAGTGTTTTTTGAGGAAATTTTCCAGTGTTTTCGAGTCTCTTTTGCCCATTTCCCGGAGCATCCAGCCAACTGCCTTATGAATCAGATCATGTTTATCGTGGAGGAGTATTTTAGCGATTTTTTGTGTATCTTCAAACTGATTATGTTTCAAAAACCAGAAGGTGGTCAGCATCGCGATCCGTTTATCCCACAGATTGGTTGAGAGGGCTAGCTTATAGATACTATCTTTCGGCTTATCGATCAGATATGCACCCATAATTTTATCAGCCGAAAGATCAACCAGATCCCAGTTATTCACGTGGCTTTTCATCTGCAGATAAAATTCAAAAATACTTTTTTGTTTGTCAGGGGTGCCTTTTTGGAACTGTTCCACCAAAATAAGCAGTCCTATTAAGCGTTCTTCGTGAATAGGGGATTCGAGCAGTTTTTTTACATCATCCAAAGTGAGATCCTTATGTTTTTTTGCTAAAGACCGACTTTGGGGCACCGTCAGGCCTGCAAATACATCGCCCTCACCATACGAACCTTTATCCGTCTTGAAAAAAGCCATCGAGCCTTTCGCTCGTACTGGATTGCTTAACTCTTTGATCTCTTTTTTTAAGATATTCATATTGCCCATATACATATAATAACATCTGTCTCGATCGCTTGACATCTTATTAATTAACATGTTAATATTTTACTAGTTATCTATTTTGTGTTACTTATGAAGATGACTACCATAACCAGGTAATTCCGCTTTGCAAAAGAGCACACAGCGCTTAGTATAAGGGTGACGGTCATGACGTACATGGCAGAGTAGGCAAAGCGGAATACCGGTTTTTTAAATCTGCTATAATATCTGCATGGTAGTATTTGCAACGATTCTGTCGCTTATCTTCTTTTCAGCCATTGGGGGCATTATTCTGTGGCTATACAAACTTCTTGGTGGGCCGGAAGCTAAAACTATTAACTGGAACGGCAATGTAACGTATCCGAAATACTTTGCGGTCGCAGCAGCGATTATTCTGATTGGCTATCATATCGGGCTTCATTCCTATCTCTTTGTATTCGGCCCTGATATGCGTTTTGCTGCCTTGGGATGGGCAATTTTTTCGGTACTGATGGCTTGTGCCTGGCTCGCCTTACTCTGGAAAAGACAGAACTTTATTGTCTGGTCGGCGGTGATCATCATCGCCGTAAGCGGTGTTAGTATGGTCTTGCGTGCTAACGGATTTGTTCAGTCGTTTAATCTGGGAGTACAACTGTTATCGATGCTCATACTGACAATCATGCTGATACATGAAACTATTACCTGGACATTGGGTACAGCCATCCGTACGCTTGCGGCCGCTCTTCCCCAGGGAATTATCCACTTTATTCAGATTGCCCGCTCATTATTTCGTCGGGATGCCGAGAAACAACAACAGCTGGGAGGATGGATAAAAACGATAGTTATCACAATCGGCGTACTGGTTTTCTTTATTTATATACTCTCTCAGGCAGATCCTGTCTTTTCCCAGATCATTAAAGAATTCCGTGATCAATTATTTGGTCGTACCTTTGCCACAATTATCATATTATTCATACTTGCTTCACTATTTAGTATTCAGTTAAACGGCAAGCAGAATGTCACCGGCGGCTGGATAACCTTCCGTGATATCGTAACGGCTGTAACGGCGGTAGTGGCAATTATCGCGGTATTTCTATTTGTACAGTATAAATATTTATTTCTCGGCAGTCGGGAATTATTGATTGAGCTAAATTTAACGTTTAGTGAGTATGTTCGACGTGGATTTACCGAACTACTATTAGCAGTTTTTATTGGCGGATTTTTATCGTATCTTACCACCCTTAAACTGCGCAGCCATACCGATGTAAAACAAATACAGTGGGCGAGAGTAGTCAATATTGTCCTAATTCTTGAACTATTCTTCTTACTTCTTTCCGCATTGCGACGGGACCTATTATATGTCGAGACCTATGGATTAACACGGGTAAGAGTAGTTGGAGGTGTTTTCTTATTCTGGTTATTTGGATTTCTTTTATTACTGGCATTTTTTGAACTGCGTAAAAATATGCGTGAGGCAAAAATCATGTTTGGTCTCTGGTTGATGTCGTGTATTGTATGGCTTCTTCTGAATACCATGAATATCGATAAAATGGTAATTGCAGGAGCTCCCAAACATCATGAATATACGGATTATTTTTATCTGAGTCAATTATCGGAAGATCCCATCGATGAAAAGATTGCATTGATTCCACAAATGGAAACTGAAATTAATACTTTACTTCAGAAAGAGAAGTTAACCGATATCGAGCGCAATCAGCTGGCTGGTATTAAGCTCGCACTGGTAACTTTTATTGAAAAACGTGATCGATTATATCGATATTACGCGCCACAAGACTGGCTTCTGCAAAATGGATGGAGGATTGGTAATCAGTTTGAAAAAGATTATATTCAGAATGGGTACGGTCAGGACAATATTAATGAATCGATATATGCGATCGGCTGGAAAGATAGTAAGAAAAAAAGAGCTCTTGATGAAATACTAATCAAGCAAAGAAAGTTTGCCTATTATAACCAGTCGGAACAGAGGGCATATAATACACTCGCTTCAAACACACATGCCTATTTTGATCCGATAAATGACTTATTAAAACGTATACGTACATATCAGATAGAAAAACAGATTTCCTTATTAAAAGAAGAAAACCGCTTACTTCACGAATTCCAGTATCCATTTCTATCGGTTACTTTAAGACGGTATTATCCGGAACAGTTAAATCGTATTTATATTTCCAACGACCCAGCTTCCAATCTCAATATGAAGGTCTTTATGCAGCTGGAAAAGAATCAGCCCTTGAATGTGACTCAGTTAAGAACTGCACAGTGCGGACAGCTGGTAGAGCCTGTTGAAGTATACGGAGTTATGAGCAACTATACATCCTCAATCACCGCCACCACACAAATTACGAATCTCGAGTCCATCAACGCATTAGGTGAAGGAGCAGTAGTGGTACAGGTACCTGCCGGTGTTAAAATTCAGAATAGCTTCGATGATACATCAGTCGTAACTCGTGATGGCTCCATGCAGATAATCGAAAATAAACCATCAGCATATTACACTCAGTCTGATAGAATTGCCGTTAAAGCCTTGCTAAGCCCTGTGGCGATTCAGGCAGGTGGATATTGTAAAGTGGAATTTGAAGCCAAAGAACTGACTGAGATTAAAGGGCTATAATCGGTGGCCATACATATTTTCCAGATATACCTTCAGGCACATCAGTAGGAGATATGACCAGAGGGCTTTAGTTTGTTCATAACTTGCCAATTCTGATGTTAATCCTTCATGTGTAAAATGTAGAGAAGTGCTTTGATCATCATTTTTTTCCAGCTGAAACTCGACAATAGTACCCAACCAGTCATTCGTGGAAGCCACATTTTCAAATTTAAAATACTGATCCACACACCGCCAGACAATGTGCCGTTCTTCAACAAGTTTCTCTATCTGCATGGCGACATAATATTTGCCAAAATGAAATACTGCTTTTCCACCCATTTTATTTTCAGTTTCACAGTCAGGAGTCCACCAGGCTGCTAAACCTTCTTGTGTAGTCAGAGCTTTATAAACTTTTTCACGCGGTGCCATGATTGTTACGGTAGTACTGAAACTTTGCATACTGTGATTATACCTGAGGTGAGGTACATATACCTCTTCAGTTGTTATCAATCGCAATGTCATTCTGGTAAGATTCGTGCGTGTGACGAAATCTTATCCAGAATCTATAACGGTTGGGATATTTACTCAGGCATGAGTAATAATCTTAAGCACTTTCGATTCTGGATGCCCCGCCGAATTGGCGGGTTACCAGAATGACGTATGCTTTTATGTATTGGTGTCAACTGATTAGTTACCGGTATATAAGTATTCCGACTTGACATGTCTCTGATATTCTATTAGATTTAAGATATTTCCAATATGGAAACTTCACAGAAAAAAATCTTGCTGATTGAAGACGACTTACTTATTCGTGAGTTATATAAACGACAATTGGATCACTCTGGATTTTTAGTTGACGCATGTGAGGATGGTGTTTATGGTCTTGAAGCTGCCCAGAAAAAAACATATGATCTTATTCTTCTGGATATTATGATGCCGCGTATGAATGGTCTTGAGGTCCTCAAGAAATTAAAAAGCGAAGATAAAACTAAAAATATGCCGGTAGTTTTTTTAACCAACCTCGGACAGGATAGTATCTTACAGGAAGGTACTAAACTTGGTGCTGTTAGTTTTCTTATTAAGGCTTCCTATACTCCCGATGAACTCATTGCTGAAGTACGCAAAATCCTCGCATCATTATCTTAACATCTGCTTTTATATCTTTGATCGTTTCAGTAATAAAGAGTTGGATACTACCGATACAGAGCTTAATGCCATGGCCGCTGATGCGAGAATGGGATTGAGTAAAATGCCGGTGAAAGGGTACAGTATGCCCATTGCTACCGGAATCAGAATGATATTATACCCAAATGCCCAGATAAGATTCATACGGATTGTATGCATGGTACTATGTGAAAGTTTAACTGCCGATACAATTGCCTTAAGATTTTTATTAATCAGTGTGATATCAGCGGTTTCTATTGCTATATCAGTTCCGCTTCCCATCGCAATTCCCACATCGGCGGCTGCTAATGCCGGTGCATCGTTTATTCCATCACCGACCATGGCAACACGGACATTATTTATTTGTCTTGATTTGACAGCTTGTTCTTTTTGATCTGGCAATACATCAGCAATTACTTCATTAATTCCGGCTTTTTGTGCAATAGTTTCTGCTGTGCGTTTATTATCACCAGTAAGAAGCAGGGGAGAGAGTTTCATTTTTTTTAAGGCTTCGATAGCACCGGCCGCGCTCTCTTTTATCGTATCCGCAATTGCGATTACTCCCAGAATATTTTTTTCATCTGTCAAAAAAACTACCGTTTTACCTTCTTTTTCCAGTTCCGTTATACGGGAAAATAAAGGAGTGTGTATATCAGACGAAAAATGATTTTTCTCCAATAATTTTCTATTTCCGAGTAGATATTTTTTTCCCTCAATTACACCTTCGATGCCGTGTCCGGAAATCGCCCGGAATTTTTCAATTGGAAAAAGAATATCATTATTTTTAGCAGCAGCTTTTAGTATCGCATCTGCCAAAGAATGTTCCGATCCTTTTTCCAGTGAAGCAGCCAGTTGTAGAATTTTATCGATTGTAACCCGCTTATTATCTATGGAAATAAGATCTGTCAGCGCAGGTTTTCCTTCGGTGATTGTGCCTGTTTTATCAAAAATGATTGTTTTCACACTGCTTAAAAGTTCCAAGCTTTTTGCATCTTTAATAAGAATTCCGTGCTCGGCACCCAGGCCTGTCCCCACCATGATTGCGGTCGGTGTAGCCAATCCCATCGCACACGGGCATGCGATGATCAGTACAGAAACCGTATTGAGTAAGGCGTAGATGAATGAAGGCTCCGGTCCCCAAAAATACCATACGACAAATGTCAAAAGAGCTAACATCAATACGATGGGTACAAAAACTGCGGCAATTTTATCGGCCACCCGTTGTATGGGCGCTTTACTTCCCTGTGCTTCCTGTACTAACTGAACGATTCGCGCCAGCATTGTATCTGCGCCGACTTTTGTTGCTTTACATAAAAATGTTCCGGATTTATTAATAGTAGCTCCAATAACCGGTGACCCAATAATCTTATCTACCGGCATACTTTCACCGGTAACCATTGATTCATCAACTGAAGATTCACCCTGGATAATAATGCCATCGACGGGAATTTTTTCACCTGGTCTCACTCGGATAATGTCGTGAATTCTAACGTCCTCAATTGCAATGTCAATTTCTTTATTATCACGTATCACACGGGCCGTTTTTGCCTGAAGCCCAATCAATTTTTTGATCGCCTCCGAAGTGCCTGCTTTTGCGCGAGCTTCCAAAAACCGGCCTAATAAAATGAGGGTGATGATTACTGCCGACGTATCGAAATACGCCATAGGATCAGCACCGACATTCATAACCACACCCGGAAAAAATGTAACAAATACAGAATACAGATACGCAGCACTTGTACCGATGACGACAAGCACATCCATATTGGCTGTGCGGTGCTTTATCGCGGGTATTGCAGATCGATAGAAGGGGAGACCAATCCAAAATTGTATAAGCGATGCCAAAGACAACTGTAGGTAAGCATTTTTAAAAAGTGAAGGCGACCAGTCCATCAACATCGGAAAACTACCGAAAACGATCGGCAGTGTAAGAATAGTACTAATAATTACATTTTTTTTTATATCTCTCAATTCTTTTTTTCTTTCACTTTCTGTATTTGTAGCTACCGGGTCAATAACAGCGGTATATCCGGCACCCGCAACGGCATCGATAATAGATTTATCAGACACTTGTTTAGGGTCATAGGCAAGAGTGGCAGAGTTAGTTGCCAGATTAACGACCGCTTCTTCTATACCGGCAACTTTTTTTAGTGCTTTCTCAGTATTGTAAACACAGGAAGCACAGTGCATTCCTTTGATTGTAATTATTTTTTTCATATTAACTCTTTCTTTTTAATACCTGCATAATTTCATCTATCGCATCTTCTGTTCGTCCATGTTTGATGGCGTCCGCGGCGCATGTTTTCAGATGATTTTCTAAAACCAGAGCATCGGTTTCTTTGAGTGCTTTCTGAACTGCCTGCGACTGATGAAGAATATCTATACAGTACTCATCATTCTCCACCATCTGGATAACTTTTTTAAGATGACCGAGTGATATTTTTAAGCGATGCTGTATACGTTCTTTAGGTGTTTTTGGTTGAAACATAGTTTTGATGATAAATATCCCCCCTATGGGGATATACTACTAAATGACGGGGGATTATGTCAAGTTTAATGTTGTTACTTTATTCTTACCAGATTATGGTTTAACTATTATGTAATAGAGATACTATTCAGATATGAAATCATTTGTAATAGTTTTAGAATTACTTACTGAAATACTATATGCAATTGGGATTTTATGTATTAATGTTATTTTCCATTCTATATCTAAGAGAAATAATAGATATGGTATAGTAAATATAACGGATGGTACGGTTCATTATAAATTTTTATAAATAATATGAGCGATAAACGTGATTCAAAATTCGGAGCAGGATTAGTAATTGGTGCCTTACTAGGTAGTGCGGCCGCCTTATTTCTTTCCCCCAAAACAGGAAAAGATAATCGGAAACTTCTGAGTAAAAAGATCAAAGAATTTCAAAGTTCTATAGATGATTCTGATATAAAGGAGCAGGTACAAAAAATATTTGGTGAAGTGAGTGAAGATGGTATGAAGTTATATAAAAAAGCCCGAAAAGATTTGAGTAAAAGATTAGATGAACTGAAAGATAAAATAGAAGATTTTGATCATGATAAATATATCTCAATGGTGGATGATGTTATCGATGATACAAAAGAACATGTCGATGCATCTTCCAAGCATATTGATTCATTAAAAAATTATTTATTGGAAAACTGGAATACGCTTTCCGGACAGGTGGAAGAAAAGAAAGCCGATATTAAAAAAAGTAAGAAAAAAAATTAACATTTATATAACTTAGTATGGATTTACAATCGATTTTTTATTTAGTTGGAATTGTACTGATGGTACTTATAATTTCACTTCTGGTCGCGATAGCGTATTTTTTAAGCCGGGTTCAACGTACAGTTGAATCTATAAAAACTACAGTCACGTCCAAAGTTGATGAAATTAAGTCCAACGCCAATGGAGAAATAGCGGGTATTGCAGGCGGATTAGTTACCTCATTTCTTATATCCAGAGTAAAGAATATCTTTCGCAGAAAGTAAGGTAGTTTATGACTGATTTTTCTGTGTGTTCTCAGGTTTCTTAGCTGGAGTAGAATTTAAATGGATTGTTTTCTGCATAAGGATAGGCTGCTTAGGAGAATCTTTAGGTGTAACCGGAGCGGGAGTTTTGGTTTGCTGTGGCAACGGTGCATTATTCACCGGTGGTGACTTTGGACGCGGGGCCATAGGCTTGTTTGTTTGTCGTGATGGCGACGGATTTGTATTCATAGGGCGGGCTGATTGTGTCGGTTTTTGATTCTGTACCGTCGGTCGGGGAGCCTGCTGGGGCGTTGTTGTCGGTGGTTTATTCTGAGGCATTGTTTGTTTTGGTTTCTCAGCTGGAGCTTTCTGAACTGCCGCTTTTGGTTGTGGTGTTGGTGCTTTTGCCGGCTCTGCCGTATTTGAAACAATTGGTTTCGGCTCTTCATCTGTATCCGTACTGCTCTCTGGTTTGGCGACAGTCGGAGCATTTATTTTTCTTCCATATTTTTCTTTTGATAGTCTTAAAATCTTTTCCCGATTAGCATTCTTTAATGAAGGAAGGGGTAATGTTTTTGCAGGAAAGGGGAATGATGTCATCATATCTATCGAGAGTTTGACTATAATTTCGAATTTTCCCAATGAAACAAGATCCATATCAGTATACAATCCGGCAAATTCTTTACTAAGTGCCTGAGCGTCACGGGCACCAGTGACGAATGTCATGAGTGTACCCACGTTACCAAAAATAGCTCGTTGAATTTCAAGATCGAGTTGGTCAATATACTGATTCGCTAGTGTTAAAGCCAAACGGTATTTACGGGCTTCGGAAAGAATTTTCAAAAATGAGGATGTAGCAAAGTTTTGGAACTCGTCTACGTACATATAAAATGGTGTGCGATCTTCTTCTTTTTTATAAGCACGACTCATAGCCGTAAGCTGAATCTGGGTAATAATCATCGCGCCCAATAATGCAGCATTATCTTCTCCGAGTTTTCCCTGTGAGAGGTTTAAAAGCAGGATCTTTTTATTATCCATGATATCTTCCAGGTTAATTGTTGAAGTTGATCGACCAATAATAGGACGAATCATAGGAGATGTAACGAACTGTCCTACTTTATTTTGAATTGGAGAAATTGCCTCCGATTTCATACGGGGTGGCATTACTTCAAATTCTTGTTCCCAGAATGCTTTAATCACGGGATCCTGAATTTTTTCTACTGCTCTTTTGCGATATTTTTCATGTGCCAATAACGAAAGCACATCGGCGAGTGTCGCTCCGGGTATATCGATCAATGTCAAAATAACATTGCGTAATATGTACTCCAAGCGAGGACCCCAGCTGTTGGCATACAATTTACTGAAAATCGATACGATACCGGAGGCAATCAAATGCTTATGTTCCGGATTGTGTGTTTCTAAAATATTAAGAGAAAATGGCCGGCTGGTATCGAATGGTTCCAGATAAATAACGTCATTAATTCTGCGTTTAGGAATATAGTTGACGACTGTCTCACATAAGTCACCGTGAGGGTCGATGATACCGATCCCGCGATCTTTTCGTATATCATCGATTGCCATGTTAGCGATCAAAGTAGATTTACCGGAACCGGTTTTACCCATGATATATACGTGTTTTGACCGATCTGTCGACTTAATGCCGAAAATCATATCTTTATTTTTAAAATCAGTTTTTCCAAAAAAATTTATTTCTTTTTTTTCGTCATCCGTCAGCGTTTCGGTCGCGACGGGTAAGTTTTCCGGCGGTTCACCTTTGAGAGTCTTACCCCATGCAATATTCTTTATACCGGCGAGCAGTAATCCGGCTGGATGCCAGAGTGTCGCCAGTTCCTGTGCATTTAATATCTGATTTCCCCGTTCAAAAAACGTCATCTTTCTTTCCTTTACTCTTTTTAACATCCGATCGTGCCCGTAATACGTTTTTCGGAATACAAACTGGTTACCTTCACCAGAGGAAAAACTTCCGAAAGTTCCGGAAAGATTTTGCAGATATGGCAGTAACGGTAAATTCATGTTATTGGTCGATACGAGCACACGAACAGCAGCGCGACCACCCTGGTATGATGCTTTTTTAACCAATAAAGATTTATTGGCATCACTGTTGGAGACAGTCTTACTGGCACCCGTGACAGGATCAACAGTTTTAGTTTTGGCAGATTCCAGGACATGTTTTTGCCAGGGAAAACTACTTGGAGTAACAATGATCTGAATAGCCATTTTTACCTGAGGATCCTGCTTGGACAAGAAACCGATCAGAGTGGCTAATGGATCTATTTTGTTGAAATCAGCATACGTTTTTATCGGAAGATAAAAGTAAGAATTAAGAATCATCTCACCTACGGCTATGTTTTTTGACTTAAAGAGAATATCCATGGGATCGGTGGTTTTTTGTATCTTGGATAAGGGATATGAGGAAGAAGTGAGACTTTTTATAAATGATTCATGATCGGTGGGAGTGGTTATATAAAAATAAATAACCTGGGACAATAAGTATATTTCAAAAGAATAAGTACGTGGAGTAACATACATTCTTTTCCATAAAGATACATGAGAGGGCAGTAGAGATGAAAAGATCTGCGTAGCTGCTTCTATTGGAGTTTCATCATCTTTAGGTGTACGTATCTGTAAATATGAGAGAGGAGACATAAATACATTATAACAAAGTAGCACTAAATGTAAACTGCATATACATAATACGCATATCAGCACATATTGTAATAATAATAGTCCTATAACAATTCCAAATTAATCATAACTAATTATATAGTCATTGCCATATCAATCTATATGTTTTTATGCACACTCTATCCACAATGACTCTTCGCGATGTTCTCTAGGTTTATTGGAGCGTCGTGTATAATATGTATATGAAACTTAATGCACAAGAACTTCGGATTGTTGATGAAGGACAAATCAAAGAAGAGCTTAAGCAAATAAAACGACGTCCTCTGTATCTTATTCTTGAGAATGTCTATGACACATATAATATCGGTGGTTTATTTAGATTGGCTGATGCATTAGCCATCGAAAAACTGTATTTATGTGGGCAAACTGAGGTACCTCCCAATTCCAAAATAAAAAAAGCCTCGATAGGTACATACAAAGTAGTTCCGTGGGATTATAAAAAGACCGCCACAGAGGCGATCGAAGAATTGAAAAAATCAGTTGCCGGAATTTCAGTTATTGCAGTGGAACAAGATAAAAAATCTATACCATATACAGAAATTCAGTATGCAGCACCGGTAGCATTATTGGTGGGAAATGAAACGTATGGTGTATTACCGGAAACGTTATCTATCTGCGACCACATAGCGGAAATCCCGATGTGGGGTATTAATAAATCTTTAAATGTAATAGTATCCGCGGCGATTGTTTCTTATCATGCAGCGATCCAGATACAATAAATCATTTACACAATGCTTTCTTAAGCTCTTCCTGCTGTTTTTTTGGTAGTTTATCAACCTGTTTTACGATACTGCTGGCTGTGTTTTCGATGACAATGTCGCTAACTTTATCGGCTGATTTTGATGTCATGTCGGAAACATACGACGTTGCCGTCCCCAATACTGATCCGCTGAAATCACCCACACTGTCTTTGGCCAGTTGTAAGAGGGATTGTTTGGCGGGAGCAGGGGATACGGCGATGATCTTAGGTCCGCTTTTGGTAATTATTGGTTGTTTTCCCATTGCACGGGCTGTCATTGCACCAGCTACTAGTAACAGGATTATAAAAATCGGTTTTATTCCCATACTTTCATTTTATATTGTAAAATACTACAATACTAGATGTTTGAATTAGCTAAAAGCCAATAGCTATTAGCTAACAGCCAAATTGCCTGGATAGTTTAGTGGTAAAATAAACCCTTGGTAAGGGTTAGACCGCGGGTTCGATTCCCGCTCCAGGCTCCC
>CAZQAU010000033.1:13304-14916 GCA_964591375.1 uncultured Gammaproteobacteria bacterium | reverse complement strand
TCAACCAAGTTATTTCCTACGTTTACACTCGCCTGACTGGAAGCCTTTTTGCTTTTTAAGTGAAGTCCGTGCTGGGTTTTAAACCAGTAATGCGGATTGAAGATCACCTGCCACACGGCTCGGAAGGCTGCCAAACTCATCGCCAGCCAGTAGAGAGGGACAAAGATAACGTATTTGATAATATCGTCGTATTCACGTTTGGCACAACCGATCATGTAATAGTACATATACAAAAAGTTACCGATAATCAGTGAAAAAATTCCCATATATAAAACAGGTGTAGGGTAGAATGATTCGATAGTAGGGCCGACAATTCCCCGGAAAGAAAAATAGCTAACAGTGATTAGCCACATCAGCGGATTAATAAGCATAGAAAGCACTTTTCCACCAACAATCAGATGAAAAGTAAGCAAATGAGACTTATGACTCGTACGCAAAAATGCAAACGCATCACGGGTGTGAACAAAATACGTTTGAATATAGCCCTTGATCCAGCGGCTCCGTTGATTCAACCAATTGCCCAAATCACTATTGGCCTCCTCAAGAGTGGTTGAGTCCACCACAGCAGTCAGATACCCCGACTTTACTAGTCTGATTCCCAGATCACAGTCTTCTGTCACATTGAAAGAGTCCCATCCTTTTAATTTATATAAATCTTTACGACGAAAATGGTTGGAAGTACCGCCCAATGGCAGAGGGGCGTGAATAGACTGCAAACCCGTCAGGACCAAATCAAACCAAAGAGCATACTCAGCAGTAAAAACACGAGTCAATACGTTCTGATGCGGATTATAAAAATTGAGTTTTGCCTGTACACAAATAGTACGCGGATCAGCTTTCTGAAATGCTAGAATTACTTTTTTCAACTGCTCCGGCTCAGGAATATCTTCAGCATCGTAAATAACCACATACTCACCCCGTGCAAAATTAAGACCATAATTCAACGCTTTTGGCTTTGTTTTTGGTTTCGAATGCGGCACTATTACGATCTCAAAATTAGAGGGTAACTTATACTTTTTAACATTTGCAATAGTTTCCGTATCATCTTCCTCCAAAAGTAAAATGATCTGCAATCTATCCTGCGGATAATCCAAACGGCTCATGGCAGTCACAAACTGCGGCAGGACTTCCCATTCTTTATACAACGGACAAAAAACAGTGTAAGTCTGCCATGTATCTGGGTTAGTAGCCGCGATTTCGTCTGCATTGACGATGATTGCTGGTGATCGGGAAAAACTCCGGTATATAAGAAAGAGATTAAATAACAAATCACTAAAATATAAAACAGTCATGATGGCAACGAACCATACCAACGTTGCATGCCAATTTATATAAAAAGCGGTGACTAATAACAAGAAAAGTGCTACTAAAAATACTTTCTGGCTATTGGCTAAAGAATAGAAGGCTGTTTCACTATGATGGAGATCCGAATGATGTACGTATTCGTTACCTTTATGATGAAACCCCTTTAAGTTTCGATCCGGATGAAGAGATTTTATATCTGGCCCATAAAAATAATTTTTAAGTCTATCAAAATGATTATCAGATGATGAGGAATATGAAACGGTATAACCTGTATTTTTCATCAGTTTAATTACAAAAACAAAAAAAC
>CAZQAU010000033.1:11351-13204 GCA_964591375.1 uncultured Gammaproteobacteria bacterium | reverse complement strand
TCCGAAATCTCTTCTTTAGTTGCCAAATCGATCTTCGTTAAGAGAATAACCGTTTCTTTTTTTAGCAACTCCGGATTATACTGTTTTAATTCAGAAACAATTGTCTCATAATCTTTTTCAATATCTGCAGTTTCAACTGAAATGCAATGAAACAACATATGTACTTTTTCGATATGACGTAAAAACTTGGTTCCCAAACCTTTCCCTGTCGATGCTCCTTCAATCAGACCCGGAATATCGGCGATCACCCGACCATTATAAACACCTAAGTTTGGTTCCAACGTTGTAAAGGGGTAGGGAGCGGTGCGGACATTCGCAGATGTAAGCGCATTCAAAAGAGTACTTTTACCCGCATTTGGCAAACCGATGAATCCATATTCGGCTATAAGCTTCATAATTAACTTGAGATTCCGTATTTGACCTTTTTGTCCCTGTTCGGCATTGCGAGGAGTCTGGTTCGTTGAAGATTTGAAAGCATCGTTACCGCGGCCTCCAATTCCGCCTCGGCAAATAAGTATACGCGTGACATCGCGGTTGAGTTCAATTTCTTCACCCGTGTCAATATCGCGTACTGTGGTTCCCATTGGTACCTGAAGCTCTAAATCCTTGCCATCTTCACCCATTCGGCGGTTCGCATCACCTTGTGTGCCATTCCCGGCTTTAAACGTGGTGCGTTCTACATACCGTTTAAGACTGGGGTGATTCTGGTTAACAACCATATAAACATCACCGCCGCGTCCGCCATTGCCGCCACAGGGTCCGCTTTTAAAAGGAAAAAAAGCTACTTTTCCTGGTCCGCCATTGCCGCCTTGTACTGTGATATTTGCTTCGTCAACTAACATAGTTTTATATTAAAAGATATAGTTTACTGCATTATACCATCTCAGAGAGCTTTTTATCGTTTTATAATTTTCAAGCCCGGCTTGCATATAATAAGGAGACTAAAAGCAAGACAGATAAGAAATATATAAACGGGAAAGGCATAATGGACAAAAGTCCAGCTTTTGATGGTTGCGAGAGTAATCAGCGCATTCATAGCGGAAAAAGTAAACGGCAAATGATTTTCGGACTGAGGGGCATTCCACGATTTGATGAGTGTTGGAACAGAGGCAATAAGATCGGATAAAATACTAAAAATAATCGCCAGTACCGCATTCGCAGTAATTAACCACAATACTATTCCCACCACCGATAATATTCCACACCATATGTCGAAAGTCGTGTACTTCCAGTCTGATTTCTTATTGAAAAAAGATGCGATAAAAATAAGCAGGGGACTAAATCCTACTGAAAATGTCATCAATGATTGCATACCCACCCCTTCTTTTATTTCAGCCAGAAAGGCTATGAGCGGTGCCAATGCCCAAATAAACCAACTCACCCGATGCGGTTGAACTCGGCCTGTAATGGTATCTTTTAAATAACTAATACCGCCAATAAAGCTTAAAAGAAATCCCAGTATGACGAAATTTTCATGAAACATATTTATCTGATTGTACTAGATGGCAGTGACTATTTCTTCAGATATTCAAGTTATGAATTTAGAAGCGGCCGGCACCTACGAAGGTGAGTGTGTCAGTGTAATCGGTTGCAGCTGGTTGTACAGCACTGATTTTTGCTTTTGCAGTAACGGTAAGTACATCACCGTCGGTGGTACCGCTTGAGGCTGCAATGGGCTGAAACACGGTATCCAGATGACCTCCCGAGTTGGCACTGTCTGCATACTCAGCTCCATATGATGATGCCTGCGTTACCGTACCGTTTCCGGTCGCACTGTCTGTTGTAATGGCTACTCCCAGTACATATCCGGGCTGTCCCGCTAAACTTTCCGGAGTATTGTTGATAGTGCCGGG
>CAZQAU010000033.1:1663-11251 GCA_964591375.1 uncultured Gammaproteobacteria bacterium | reverse complement strand
GCTTCGACTTTACCAGGGACAAAAGCAGGGAATAAAGCAGTAGATAGTACAAAAAGAGCTAATAAAAACCGTACTGTTTTGTCTTGTATTAAAATCGCAAATATCTTCACTGTATTAAGTTTATATAGTTAACTTCTATCATTATGAAGCATTCATACGCACTTTTTCAAGATCAAATTCAAAAATGCTTTTTATATGCTCCGTTTATAACTATTAATCATAATATATTGTTTGGAAACCAATGATATATGACAAGGGTCACAAACAGTAAACTCAGTTTATTATGATGTTAAATGATGGTAGTTCTACAAAATCTCCGGCATCGTTGGTTGCAGATAATTCAACAGTATAAACGCCGCTTGATAACGGTTTATCTACATTGATACCAAATCGAGATTCTGTATTAGCATTGGTTTTAAACTCACCAAATACCTCTTTCGTTGGATAGCGAATAATCAGCTTCATATGTGCATTAACATTGGCAATGCCGTAAAATGTAGGTGTGTGTGTCGATATCTTAAGCGGAGCCAGTGATTTATCCGGGTGGATGGAGGAAATATCAAGGTTAGTTAAATTACCAGCCTGTAGGAGTGAAATAGGAAAGACGGTATTACTGAATACTGCTTTGTAGGTTCCAATCCGGATAACTTTCTCAGCGCTGTCTATCGTATGTCCCTGCGTATTAAATGCACGTACTTTCCATTTATATTCCCCATTCGGCAATTTATCTAAATCTCTTTTAGATCGAACGGAAATACGATGAAGATCCTTGTTATATTCGGTAAATCTGTCAGCAGTTTCTTTATTGATTCCATAATATGAAGGTGCTATTTCATCAAAATATACTTTGGACGGATAATTTGGCCCACTGAGTATCAACTGATACTTAGCAAGTCCCACATTACTATCTTTTGCTTCTGTAAACACAAATGTTGGAAGAGTATCTTCGGTATACATATTTTCGAGCAAAACTCCCTGGAAGTTAAATGTGTCTCCTTTTGTATCTGTCCACTGTGCCGAAGGCATATACGAACTATTTGTCAGGACCTGAGTAGGAGTGGGAGTAGGGGATGGAGCTTCATCTTGCTGTATATCTGCCAAAACCTCTGAGAAATCACGATCATCGAGACTCGTATAAAAAGTAACGGACTGCGATGCAGCCGGTGCCAGAGTACCCACATCAAAAGTAATCGATATCAGAGTGTCGCCTGAATTGGAATTGTTTTTTGCAGGAGCAGAATCATAGTTGGAAGAAGCATACACATCAACAGGTGCGCTATTGTTTACACGGGCATGACTATCACTGGAATAATACAAAATTGGTGAACGGGTACCCAAAGCTAAATATATAGGATCACTTGCGTTGTTTGAAGTATCAGACATGACAGCAGTTTTTCCGTCAGTCCCATATGTATATAATATCTTATTAAAGGTGGCAAAATTTCCTCCCTGATCTCTGGTGTTATCCGGATCAAAAACTCGCATATAACGCACATTATCCAGAGTACTTGCCCCCACATTTTCCAAGGTCACAACGTTTTTAAAAAATTTATCATTCACACCAAAACTGATATTTTGTGTTATTTTCAGATTACTATTCAAAGTTCCCACTACTCGCGCAGATAATGTATCACCACTGGATGTGTTAGTCACCGTTGTTCCGGTAATTTGCTCTGCTGAACTCTGCAAAGCGTTATACCCTTGAGTAGCTGCCCCACTAATTTTATATCCGGCTGCCCACGCTTCAAACGGACTTCCGGGCATAAAATAATCCATGCGATAGTCCGTTGCTGTGCCAAACCCATCAAAATCCACACTCATACCAACGGTGTTGCGAACCGTTGTACCATAAAAACCACCTGGTTTATTGGAGAGTGAACCAAACGATCCGGATCGATTTATACCAACCTCGATATAGTTGCCACCTAAAAAAACATCTTGTTGCACACCATCGGTAGCACTACGTGCACCGGGTAAAGCAGCCATGATCGAAAAAGGATGCAGTAAGAATGTGAATAAAATGAATGAATATAATATAAATGTCTGAATTTTTCTCATAAAAATGAGCATAATGAAAATTATTTTTTTGTGCAACTATTAGTTGCTATATGTCTGTACGCAACTATTACTTATCTGAATATTAATTGCTTCAACAAGACAAATAGAATGTCTATGTGATATGGAACACACTATAGGTGGTAGTATATTATTGGTATAATACCCAAATATGCAACCCTGGCTGATATTTTCATCTCTTTCTGTTTTTCTGTCTACTGCATATGGTCTATTTTCTAAGATAATACTCAACAAAAGTGAAGATGATCACCCCATCGCATACGCATCAGTACTCTTCTTTACTGTCGCCCTCTATTCAGTGATTGCATATTTTTTTCAGGGTATCAACTATAAAGATTTAGAATCGATCACCAAAACAGAAGTATTGCCAATACTTATTGTAAATATCTTACTGTATACACTCGCTCCTTCTTTTTATTGGCGCGCTTTAAAAAATTTACCGGCTTCGGAAGTTGCTATTCTTTTTAATATAAGTAGTCTGTATATACTAATTTTTGGACTGATATTGGGAACAGAGACGTTCAGTCTTCAAAGAGTGACAGGCGGTATTTTCATATTCACCGCCACATCATTAGCCGGATTGTACACACAGCATAAAAGTAAATTCAAAATTAATAAATATTTTTTTATGATGATGATTGCCACCTTACTTTATGCCTTTGGAGCTATTACTGATAATTTCATAATCACCAAAAAATATTTTTCTCCTTTGTTTTTCCAGATTTTAAATTTTGGCATACCTTCTGTACTTATTCTTTTGATAAATAAAAATAGTATGCAATATGTCTCTAAAATATATCAGCCCAAAATATATAAGTACATGATGCTTAACAGTTTATTTTTTTTCGGCAGTTTTTGGCTTATCTATAAAGCATATGAAGCGGGCGGGGTAGCATCGGAAGTGGGATTCACACTTTCCACTGAAACCATTCTCATGGTTATACTGGCAGCTATTTTCTTAAAAGAGCGAGATCATCTTAAAATAAAAATGTTTGCAGCAGGCTTAGTATGCTTTGGGTTATATCTATTAGCGTAATATTTTTTTATACACTTCATACCCATACCCTTCATCGACTTTAGAAAAATGCAGATCCTGACGTAATTCATCGTACGCCGGTATAGTTACATCTTTTCGATAGGTGTATTGTATATTTCCCAACGAAACTATCACATAATCGGCATATTTATAATCATGAGAAAATATATAAAACTTGCGCCGCGAGGTAAAAAAAGGAGCTATTTGATCGGTCGCCGAGACGATCAAAGAATCTGATAGTAATTGTTTTTGCCACTTGGTTACGAAGTCATATTCTCCCCGTCGGTCATATAGTAGTGCATCAATATTTTTTTCCTGGGAATAGGGGAGAGGACTTTTAGTATAACTAAACCAAACGGTGCAACCGATAAGTAGCACTCCCAGTATATAAGGGACAAGATTAATTTTTATTTTTAATATCCGTGAAGCTCCATATATTGCTCCAATAAATAGCCATGGCTGTAACACCGAAGTATAATGAAATATCAAACTTCTTAACTGCAGGTTGCTTGATAACAAATTAATACCAAATTCCGGCAAAGCAATGAGTAAAAATTCCGGTGCAAGCAATGGGAGAAATGATATCGGACCCAGTAAATAATAAAGATAATCTGCCGTATCCTTACTAAAGATCGACGAATAAAACGTATCATGCAGGCTATTATAATATCCTGTTGCAAAATGCTCACCACCATTAAAATAAGGGATAATACCGTATACAGAAAATAAACTCCACCCCCAACTTATAGCGGTTATCAATAAGGCATAAAAAAAATTTCTCCCGATAAAGGATTTGCTTTTTATTTTTAGTAATTCAATAAAAGCAAGATAAACACCAAACATTCCCAGAGTCAGTCCCACTTCTTCTTTAGTGAATAGTGCCAGCGCTAAAAACAATAAGGTTAATCGTTTTTTTCCTGTAAGCCAGAAATAATACATAAATAAAATAAACGACGTAGCAAAGGTGACGGCATGAAACTCAAAAATATTAGCGCGCTGCATCGGAAAATACAAAAGGTAGGTCGCTGCAAAAGCCACTGAAATAAATTTGTTTTTATTTCTCAATATGCTGATTTTGTAAACAGCCCAGGCTCCCAGTGCCAGTACGACCGACTGTAAAACCAGAATGGTTTCCGGACCGGTATGAATAAAATAAAATGGCGCTAAGAAAGCAAGGATTATGTCATTATGTATTGCCATGCGCTTAATCTGAGCTATACCGCCGTGTGGTGTAGTGAGCTCAAGTAGCCGGCTCATATCGCCGGTTTTTATAGCCATATAACTGTTATATACAGTCTGATGCATGATTCCCAGATCAAAATATTCGGCATATAAATGTTTATATTTAAGAACTGAAAACATCGAAAAATAAACACTGTAGCAGATTATAAAAATGCAAACGAGAGTTATAGCGCTATATTGAGAAAGAAGTTTATTTATACGGGAAAAAATGGGCTTCATACCGGTGTATAACGGATATTATAGCATCCGTGCAGCTGCTTTATCTATTATTACCGTCAAATGAGGGTGATACCGGAGAAATGAGGCCGGTGCGTCGGCACTGATTGGACCGTATATACTTCTATGCAGACCCCAGGCTTTACCTTCACCTTTAGCAATCAACACAATTTTTTTTGCCCGTAAAATGTCGGCTACTCCTTGAGTGATTGCTCCTTCTGGGATATCTGATGCATTAGGAAAAAAAACACTGTTAGTTTTCTTTGTTTCCTCATCCAGCTTTATATATCGCGATTCGGAATCCACTGTTGAACCCCGTTCATTAAAACCGATATGGCATGTTTTTCCCGGACCAATACCTAAAATGGCAAGATCAATACTAACACCCTGAAGTTGTGTTTCATAATGACTGGCTTCTATAGCCGGATCGGATGCCTCCCCATTGGGAATATGCCAATTAGCTTTTTGTATATTTATATGATCTATCAAATTAGATTTCATATAAGATGCGTAGCTGGCTTCATGAAATTTTTTTATCGGCCAGTATTCATCGAGATTAAATATCGTAACCGCACTAAAGTCTAGTTTTTCATTGATATGTTTGGAGACTAAAAGCTTATACATACCCTGTGGTGTTTGCCCTGTAGGAAGTGTTAAATAAGAATGTGGCTTTTCTACAACCTGCTTAGCAACCAAATTTGCAGCCATTTCGTCCACTTCAGCTGAAGTAGCCATTATGTGAATTACCGGTTTGTATGTTTGGGTTGTATCTGTCATCTTTACAGTATGATTATATCAGATATGTAATGAAGTCTTACTCCCACTTAAATGTCCAGGCGGCTAAAAGATACATCACCATTCCCCAGACAAAAAGTCCGATTAAGTAAGGAGTGGTTTCGATGAGATTGCCTCCTTCAGTAGTAATGTGCCGGATAGCCTGATTGAAATAAGAAAGCGGCAAATTTCGTGCTACAGGCTGAAGCCAGCCAGGTAAGGAATCGGATGGGAAAAACGTACCACTGAGTAAAAATTGGGGGAGCGTAACAAGATTGGTTAATGGACTGGCAGAGTTTTCATCGTTGGAAAGACCGGCAATAAAATATCCAAAACCAAGAAAGGCGAGTAAGCCAATCATCGATATAACGATAATTTCCAAAAATGTTACAAGTCCATTGGGTAGATAAAATTTAAAGACGATCACACCCACAAGTACAATTAAAATTGTTTGTGCTAAAGCTACCACCAGTCTGCTTGTCCCTTGTGCCAATAAAATGGTTAGTGGTCTTGTCGGAGTGGCAAACATTCGTTTTAATACACCAGTTTTTTTCAGGTATATCAGACCAAACACAGTGCCAAAGAGTGCGGTAGAAAGAAGAGCAAATCCTATCTGTCCTGGTAGAGCAAAGTCAATATAGCGGGGCTTGCGTCCTTCTATTTCTTTTGTTCCAAACTGCACAGCGGGCGAAGTAACATTCGCCAGTTTCAGATTTGTTTTGTCAACTATTCCGCTTACCATTCCCGTTACAATGGCTGATTCAGAGGGGAAGCCCGAAGATTGTACCACCGTAACTGAGTACTGATTGGGTACCGTTGACTGTATTTGAACAACCACAGCCAGTTTTCCCTGAATTAATTTTTTCTGTAAATTAGTTTCTGAATCTTTCTGTATGGATAAAGACGGTTGTTTTTCCAGAACCGACACGATCGGGTTATTATCATTTACGCGGCTGTTTAAACCCACCTGAATTTTGGGGCTGCTATTTCCAATTAATCCGAAGATACTAATGAAAACTATGGGAAATACAAAACCAAAAAAGAATGTTGCCGGGTTACGTGTCTGTGCGCGTAAAGAATACCACGCAATCGCCCAAAAAGCTTTATGCTGTCCTGGTTTTCTAAAATTAGTATTTTTTTCTGTAGTCATAATATGAAAATAATAGAGAATTAAACATCACGTAATCGCTTACCCGTTAAATTTAAAAAAACATCTTCCAAATTAGCCGGTTCCGGTTTGATTTCTTTACTGAAACCACTATCGAGCAATTCTTTTATCATTACTTTTGGAGTTCCGATCTTAATAATTTTTGCATGGTCCATAATTGCCAGTCTGTCACACATGGTTTCTGCTTCTTCCATGTAATGAGTGGTGAGAACTAAGGTTATACCATTCTTATTAATTTCGCGAATCATATCCCACAGATTGATCCGTGCCTGCGGGTCCAGGCCTGTCGTTGGTTCATCAAGAAAGATAATTTTGGGATTATTAACCAACGTTGAGGCGATCGAGAATCGCTGTTTTTGGCCACCTGAAAGTTTATTAACGAAACTTTTTGCTTTATCTTCCAGTTGAACTTTACGTAACATAGCCATCGGGTCAACACTGACATCATACATAGCGGCAAACATTTTCAGAAGTTCAACCAGATTAAGTTCCGGATAAAAATTGGAAGATTGGAGTTGTACTCCAATTCGGGATTTTACTTCCCACGGGTGAGCAAGTGTATCGATGCCATCGATCAGAATATGACCACTGGTCTGGGCCTGCAGTGTTTCCATCATTTCCAGTGTGGTTGTTTTGCCGGCACCGTTAGGTCCCAAAATTCCAAATATTTCTCCTTGTTTGACATTAAAAGATATATTGTCGACTGCGGTGAAGTCTCCGTACTTCTTTACAAGATTCGAAACAGTGATAATTTCGTTTGACATAGTATGATTTTATCACACATTTTTGAAATAATTCTTCGCATCCTAAATAGACTAACTAACTAAAAAAAAATGATTTAGAATTAAGATCATGCATAATTCTCTGACTAAATTTGCCTGGCTTTCTATCGCTGGCTCAGTATTTGTACTTGCGTTCAAAGTTGCCGCCTATTTTTTAACCGGCTCAGTTGGTTTACTCTCCGATGCACTTGAGTCTATTGTAAATCTGGTTAGTGCAGTGATTGCTCTGGCGATGCTGAAAGTTGCGGAAAAACCACCTGATGAAGATCATATGTATGGTCACTCAAAAGCAGAGTATTTTTCCAGCGTTACAGAGGGTGTTTTTATTATTGTGGCTGCTATCGCGATCTCCATGACAGCCTTCAACCGTATTATGCATCCTCAGCCTATTGAACAGGCATTTTTAGGTCTTGGTGTTTCCACAAGCGCATCGCTTATCAATTTAGTAATAGCCCAAATTCTCCTTAAAGCAGCTAAAAAACATAAATCCATTACCCTTGAAGCCGATGGACATCATCTGATGACCGATGTCTGGACATCAATCGGAGTGATCGGGGGCATTGGTTTGGTGAGTGTGACAGGTATACAAATTCTTGATCCGATCATCGCGATACTGGTAGCGGTTAATATTCTATTTACGGGTTTTAGTTTAATTAAAAAATCTGCTCTCGGTCTGATGGATACAGCATTACCTGAAGATGAATTAAGGATAGTCAAGGAAATACTTCATAAGCATTGTCAGGGGAGTATTAAATATCATGGTCTGCGTTCCCGTCAGTCAGGGATGAGAAGATTTGTTTCTGTTCATATATTAGTGCCGAGTAGCTGGACGGTACAAAAAGGTCATGATCTTTTGGAAACTATTGAGCTTGAGATTATTAGCCATATTCCTAAAATAACTGTCTTCACTCATCTGGAACCTTTAGAAGACCCCAAGTCGCATCAGGATATCTCCCTGGATCGGGAATAGCAGATTCTGTCAACATTAATGATATAATAATTCTGATTATTTCGAAGTATGACATATTGTCATATAGAGAATAATTAAAACTCTCACATTTGGAAATGATATACAGGAGGATAACATGGGTTGCTTAACGTTGTTGATAATAGGAGTGTTGATCTTGGTGTTTGTACCGATTCCAAACGTCCCATTTAAAGGACGGCATACAGGAGGAAGTTCCGGTTCAGAAGATCGTCTCAGCGGTCCGAATTAGTCGATAGCTAAGTTACGTTTCCAAATGTGAAGACTTGCCCTGTACCCTCCCGTACAGGGCATTCTATTTTTTTGCTTTTTTTCCTAACTCAACAGCATATTTAAACCAGTCTTCAAAGCCACCCTGTTTATATACATAATCCAAATAAAACTTCTTTACAACCGGGCTTTCAAAAAAATCACTTTCACAT
Source organism: uncultured Gammaproteobacteria bacterium (assembly GCA_964591375.1). Classification (GTDB taxonomy): domain Bacteria; phylum Patescibacteriota; class Microgenomatia; order UBA1406; family GWC2-37-13; genus CAYYYG01. Next base: position 2,550 of record CAZQAU010000033.1, on the reverse strand, counting down.
TTTAGACGTCGCTCTTCATCGGCAATCCACTGGAAAAGATTATGACTATGTAACTGACTAAAATCCACTGGTACATCCGGAGCTAAGACAGATCTCCATGCCATCTCACTAGGACCTCCTAATGCTTCATGGACAATGCGGTCAATTCGGGAAGTATTGGTATAGCTAGTGATATCATCGAGAACAGCGTCAACTGCTACATGTCTGAATTCATGACGGCGTGAATGTACCTGTGCACTTGTATCAAAACACTGTAATTTTTCATACTCATCCATATTATAAAAACAACTGTTACCACCAGCAATCGCTCTCGGATATGAACCGCCTTTTTTATCAAAACCACCGCCGATTGCCCGGTACAATGTGTTCATTTCCACTCCCGATCCCATGATAATTAATATATCTGTAACTTTTTTTTTAGCAACTTCTTCAATTTGCTCCCGATCAGGTCGTATCTCCTCCATGAGAAAATCATGCCATTCTCTACGACCTACAATCGTAATTCCATCCCAGTGAGTCATCTGTTTTTCAAGCGGATTCTTGTCAAGAAAAGTTTGCCAAAAATATTGACTATGTTCGGCATAACTAAGTGGGGAAGCGGGTTTCATGAGTTGCAGTTTTCTTTCATCAACAAACGGAGTGCTTGCAGCAAGCTGATACGCACCATCTATTTCATCAGATGTTGGATTTCTTCCCACTGAATAATACATTGGCGGTAGTTCAGATAACATTGAGATGAATATTATATCATACTCAATAAATATGTATTATTTAACTTCCTATTTGCCTGTCTGAAATCGTTCGGCTATATGTTGCAGGATCGAATTGAAGGGTATCAGCCGGTGAAGAAATAAATAGAGATAGATACGTATAAATACAACAAATAG
>CAZQAU010000033.1:0-1563 GCA_964591375.1 uncultured Gammaproteobacteria bacterium | reverse complement strand
TTATTTAACGGCAATATAAATGGTAGCTTCATGTTGATGGGGTGGTGCATAATACTCAAAATCGTTCGTATATGTTCTTTGCAAATCTGATTCTTTTATCCAGTCCCATGTCTCGTATATACCTTTTATAATATTTTTATTGTTTATGTGAAAAACTGCGTACTTGGAAGCAGGGATCGATCTCATTATAAGATTATCAGATATCATTTCTCCTGAAGCACCATTCTCTTTTAAACCAATCATCAATGAATGAGGTTTATACTCAGTGTCATAATCTGCATGAAGATATACGATTTCCTTATCTTGTACTAAAATTTTCTGCCACATACTAGTTTTTCTTAACTCAAGCAATAAAGACTCTCTATCTTTATAAATATTGCTCTTATCAGTAATGTTCTTTTCAATTCCAATGAGTTTAAATTCTTCTAAAGAGATGATTTGATAATCCATATTTAATACTTTTGTAACGATTAATCTATCATGCGTTATATGACATAGATATACAAATGTGACAGTGAATAGAGGAATGCATCTATGTTTAATAATACAGGGACAGTTTTTTCAGTTACATTTCCTTCAGATGATATTTCATAAAAATTCGTTTCTGTAGTATTGTACACAACTATATACCACTTATTATTATTTTTACCTAAATAAGAATTAATTGCCTTAGGTGACAGAGGTATCTGATACCCTTTCTTTTTGCCTTTATCTACTAAAAGATCTGTACATACTCTTTCAGTCGGTATATCCGACGCTTTCATATTTGATAAAAATATACAGCCGTAATGCATTACAAAATCTTTCTTCCTATCAGCATCAATATATTCTTCAGCGTTATGGGGCATATTCCAATCCTGTAAAGTATGTACAGTATCAAAACGATAAAAAAGATTAAATTGATCAAATGATGGTACTATAAATGTCGCTACATTAATTACGAATAACGCTATAAAAAAAGCGGATATACCGATAAAAATTTTGTGATATGACGATTTTCTTAAAATTTCTTTTTCCACAGATTTATTATATTAAAAAAGGGATTTAACTTTGTTTGAAATCTTCGCATCAAGCAGAATTTGATAAAGATACATCACGGCTTTGTTTCATGCATCTAATCCATATGTATACGTTGACCGGCGCAAGGATAAATAAAAGAAACATAAGCATAGCGACTACAACAAGCGCTTCCATACCTGACATATCGGATGATGATCCAAAAATATATAGGCCAATACACGTTACAGTAGTTGTAATATAAGCAGGAAACATTGTCTTTTTTTTCAGTGATGAAAGATGAAAACGGGCATTTGGAGTAGCTTCTTGTAAAGTTTCCGGTTGATAAAATATCAAGCCGAGTGGGAAAGAAAATAAAGTTAAAAAAAATAAAAACGGAGTTGTAACTATGAGCGCATATAACAATTCAAAATACCAAGGAGATGGTTCTGTACCATATTCGGCGATCTCTATAGAGGTTGGGTTATGGATCAACAGTGAAAATATAAATAATCCGATAAACCCAATTAAAAAAGTATTCTGCCAAAACTTAAATGCATATTTTAA
>CAZQAU010000032.1:10663-15316 GCA_964591375.1 uncultured Gammaproteobacteria bacterium | reverse complement strand
TGGTTATACACTCGATGATAATGCAAGAGCTTTAATTGTATGTAGTTGGTTAATCAGGAAAGAATATAGTTCTCAACTGGAAAAATTAATAGGGGTATATTTTACATATCTGAAAAAAAGTCAGCTTGCAGATGGTTCGTTTATAAACTATATCGATTATGAACAAAAGCAACCGACTATACAAAATAATTCAGAGTCATTAGAAGATGCACAATCACGCGCTGTTTGGGCATTGAGTGAAGTGATAAGTAATATTGTTATTTCCGAAACAATTCGGAACGAAGCCAAAGAATTATTCATAAAAATTCTTAAAGAGCGGGAATCAATACATTATCTAAGGGCACGTGCCTTTACTATTAAATCTTTTGCAGTTGCGAGCGAATACTTACCAAAACATAAAAAATATTTACGGGAAAAAATTATTGAGCATGCTGATTTTTTAGTTTCTTCATTGAAAAAAAATACTCATAAGTCATGGCACTGGTTCGAAAATAATTTATCTTACAATAATGCTCTATTATCTGAAAGTTTATTTATAGCCGCAGGTATCACAGGAGACGCAGAATATTTAGAAAAAGCTATTCAGTCTCTCGATTTTTTAATTAGCAAAACGTTTTCCTCAGAGATGTATCTGCCCATTGGTCATTCACATTGGTATACTCATACAAAAAAACGTAGTACTCATGATCAGCAACCGGAAGATCCAGCCTCTATGATACTCGCTCTTGCATGTGCTTATGAGAACACTCATAATGAGAAGTATAAAAATTTGGCAAATAAATGTTTTAGTTGGTTTTTGGGAAATAATACTCTGAGTAAACCACTTATAAATCCTAGAACAGGCGGCTGCTACGATGGACTGGAACCGTATAAAATTAACGAAAACCAAGGAGCCGAATCATTAGTTTCCTATTTAATGGCGAACTTCACTGTAAGACAGTTTTAATACCATGCAAATTCATCAGATTAAACATATTTTTCCTAACATAGCTGTTTCCAGATACAACCTGGCTGTGTGGCAAAAACCTACTGAAGATTCATTATGCTTTATTGGCCGTGAGGTTATAGCCCGTGGAGTAGATGGGGAGCCCGATACCGGTTTACTCAAACTTTTTGAAGTAAGTCGCAGCGGTCAGATAATACAGGAAAAAATTATTTGGAAGCCAATCTATGATGGCATTAACCTGGAAGATCCACGAGCACTGGAGTTGTTGAATGAAAATCTTATTATCGGATTAACGGCTGTTCTGAGGGATAAAAAAGGTCAGCCGGTTCCGTTTCCTGCCATTGTTAAAATCGATTCTTTAAGCTCCTGGAAACATGAGTTGCCACCGTTTTTGATTATCGATACATTTGGTCCGGGTAAGAATTTAACCCCAATAGATAAAAACACGTATCTATTCCGTCCTGATGCAGCGGATTTTTATCACAAAATACTGGTATTTTCTCTTCATTCGCAGGTTCCCGAAAAACTCGCAGAGATTGAGTTTCCTTCCGATTTACCCTGGGCATCCTGGCGCATCGGCACTACCATGCCGCCTATCTGGCTTTCCCATACTGAAGCGCTTTTTATTATCCATGGCATATCCAAACATATTGTAGATGGTAAAGAATTCTATATGTACAGTATCGGTCGGGCAAAGTTAATTCGTAATCATAATTCATTTCAGGTGATTGTATCTCCTGAGCCTATCCTAGTTCCCGATGATTTTCTCGATGAGAAAGGGGAACCGCTCGTCGCTGAACTGCATCCTGAACTGAGGCGAGTCGTATATTCCTGTGGAGGAATAATAAAAAAAGAAAGTCCCGATACTTTATCTTTATATGTAAACGTGGGAGACAGAACGACATTTGAAGTAGATTTTTCTTTGGAAGAACTCAAAAAAGGACTTTTTTAATTTTTTTTACATATTAAAATCATCGTTTCTGCACTGAGTGCGTTGGAGATACTGGGCTTAAAAAAAAGTTGCATTACCTTGTCATAAAATGGCATGCGTTTGGCAAGATTAATTATGAAGCGTGGTGTCAACAGACCTGTTATATGAGAAATGTTACTTTTACTGATACCTGTGTATTTTATGACTGTAAAACCTATAGTATTAACTAATTGTTTTAGCTCTTCATACGTAAATTCTTTTATATGAAATTCATTTTTGCCTTCGCTTACAGCTGCGTTTGGTGTAGTAATAAATAGTAGTCCTTCTTTTTTTAATGCGGAATGTATTTGTTTTAGATGAAATTCATAATTTTGTAAATGTTCGATTACTTCCATCGAGACACAGATGTCATAATAGTTTTTTTTAAAGCTGGCAGTATTAAAATCTTTTTTTTCAAAATGAATGCGATTATCAGGAAAGTCTTTGCGCGCCTGAGAGAGTGTTTCATCCGATATGTCATAGGCGTCAATGTGAAGTGCTCCCTGTTGTAACCATGTATAAGCCGGATACCCACTGCCGCATCCGGCATCGAGAATAACCTTATTTTTCACATACGGACTTATTACACTTACGAGAGTGTCAACAAAAGTCTTTAACCATTCCTGTCCGGAATGAAGTGTAAATCTTTCAACATTTGTCATTATCTGGTTAATTCTAAAGTATATCATATGTATGTGTGTATGATTTTCATCACATACTCTTCAAGCTCTGCATAGTAGGATATTCTGTTATCCATCAATTTTTATTATGCATAATCAAAAAAACCGCTGGTTGATCGCCCTTGCCGCTGTCGGCATACATATCTCAATTGGTTCCGTATATTCATGGAGTATTTTTACCAAACCACTAATTCATCAAATGAATGTTTCTTTAAAGAGTTTATCCTTCACTTTCAGTCTTGCCATTATTTTTTTAGGATTATCAGCAGCCTTCATGGGAAAATGGGTGGAGAAACAGGGACCAAAGAAATCGGCTATATTAGCGGCAATATTTTTTAGTAGCGGATTAGTCGGGGCTGGATTTGCAGTGCGGATGAACTCATTACTCATGTTGTATGCGACGTATGGGGTAATTGGCGGAATTGGGCTTGGAATCGGCTATATATCTCCTGTATCTACTTTGGTGAAATGGTTTCCCGATAAACGGGGAATGGCCACGGGCTTAGCAATTATGGGATTTGGATTTGCCTCACTTATTGCCGGACCGGTGATCGCACGGCTTATTCAGGCTATTGGCATTTCCAATACATTTTATAGTATGGGTTTAACTTATTTATGTATTATGCTCAGTTCGGCTTTATATCTAGCACCGCCTACTGCTGGCTGGCTTCCTTCAGCATATAAGAAACAGATTGATGAAGGAAAAAAGAAAATAAAAACAGATCTTGAACAACTCACTGCCAATGAAGCAGTACGAACACCGCGGTTTTATTTTCTTTGGCTAATGTTGTTTATAAATATAACCTGCGGTATCGCGATTATTTCGGTTGCTTCTCCGATGGCTCAGGAAATTGCGGGATTATCGACACTTTCGGCGGCCACAATGGTTGGCATTATGGGGCTTTTTAATGGCGCAGGCCGGATAGGCTGGGCATCTTTTTCCGACTATATTGGTCGTCCGCTCACCTATACTTTATTTTTTGTCATTCAGATTATTGCTTTTTTTCTATTACCTCAGGCTAAGAATCCGATTGTATTTCAAGCATTAGTATTTATCATTCTTACCTGCTATGGTGGCGGTTTCGCTTCGATTCCTGCTTATATTGGCGATATGTTTGGTACTAAACAGTTGGCCGCGATCCATGGATATATTCTCACTGCATGGGCAGCGGCGGGGTATGTGGGGCCAACTATAGTAGCCTGGGTACATGAAAAAACCGACAGTTATGAGAAAACGCTATATGTATTTGTAGGTTTTTTTGTCATTGCCTGTATCACTTCTTTGTTATGTATGAATGAAATTCGAAGAATTAAAAAAAGAAAAGTAATTATATAACGCCAGTTTTTTTCACGATGTCAAAGTGTGGTAAGTACATAGAATGGAGAGGTGAAGGCAGTTTATCTTTTGGAAACCATCTAATTTCTTCCATTTTTTCCGGATCACCGATACCGACTTCTGTGGGATTTAGTTGTGCAGCAAATATTAGGCAGACCCAATGTGTTTTTTGATTGTTGTGCATTCTGATAACATTGTTTACACCACAGTAAGTAAGTTTCAGTGGTTTACAGCAGTATTCTTCCCGAATCTCCCGAAGTGCCGCTTCTTCAAAACTTTCTCCAAATTCCATGGAACCACCACCGCAGTCCCACGTCTGATGTTCATCACGACATTTATTGCTCCGTTTTTGAAGTAATAGATTTCCCTTGCCATCATGACAGTAAAAACAGACAGTGACACCGATGTAATCAAAGCCTTTTTTCATACATGCAGTATATCAGATTTCTTACTCAGCTTTAGGTAAGGAGAATTTGAAAACAGTCCCATGACCTTCTTCAGACTCCACCCAGATTCGACCTCCATGTGCTTCCACAATCGCTTTCGATATATATAATCCCAGACCCGTGCCTTTAGCTCCCATCATTAAACTTGAGGAAATACGATAAAATTTTGTAAAAAGATGAGGAATAGCGACTTGAGGAATTCCCGGCCCGCTATCTTCAACACATGAAACAATCATATCATCATCCATTTTAAAATATACCTTTATCCATCCACC
>CAZQAU010000032.1:8387-10563 GCA_964591375.1 uncultured Gammaproteobacteria bacterium | reverse complement strand
GAAACTTTATCTTTTAATTCCTGCTGTAAAATAGAGAGGTAACCTCGTAATGACGTGAGGGGAGTGCGAAGTTCATGGGCGGCCATAGAGACGAAATCGATCTTCATTTTTTCCAGTTCACGTTCATCACTAATATCATGAATAATAACAATCGCTTCGGTGACTGTGGTACCCGTGCTATTAAGAGGCGATACGGTCATCTGTACTATTTTTTCTGTTCGTCCAACCTTCATCTTTAATTCTGTGTAGTCTGCTGTGTTTGACGCGGTGCTTGCCTTCAGCATTTTTAAAAGATCATCGGTTGTAATAACTCGGCCGATATCTTCAATATAAAAGACATCCTCAATCGATCGACCAATAATATCTTTTGCTTCTTTGCCGCTCCATAATCGCGCTACTTGATTAAACTGCGTGATTGCTCCAAGATGATTGATAGTAAGAATACAGTCATTAATAGACTCCATAATCGCATTCAGTTTGTTACGTTGTTTAGTAATATCATAGAGTTCCTTCAGGTGAGTTATATCAGTTGCTACACAAACTATTCCTTCAACGGTGCCAGATGGATTGCGAATCGCCGATACGGAAAAATTTACTGATAGTTTATCGCAGTTATTTTTATACATGTATCCTTCCATATCTACTTTATGCTTTCCCTCGATTACCGGTTTAATTAATTTTTCATCAAAAAAATCAATTTCTTCCTGAAGCAGTTTACTGATATTTTGTCCGATCAGTTCATATGTATGATATCCCAACATGTGTTCAACCGAAGAATTAACAAACTCTATGTTTTTGTTTTTATTCAGTACTATAAGAACTTCACTCATCGTATTGACGATATTATCCGCGACTGTAGCAGGGTTAATAACCAGTAAGTTATATTTCAATACTCCATATGTGATGATAATTCCAATTAATGAAGTAACAAACGATGTTTCGGGGATAATCGGTGTTCCGATAACATTCGGTAATATTAAAATAATTGATGTATTAAAAATAACCTGAGCGATAATTGCTGAGGCGTTAATATATGACTGCATTTTAATCCGATGATCTTTGACACGCCAGCCATGAACCAAAAAGACTGCACATGCGGAAAGAATCCAGGCATGTAAACCACCAATGTATATTGGTTCATAGAGTGGCCCACGTCTAAATAACCACATCAAATGTACCATCTGGGTGTTGGCTGGATTGCGGCTATACAGAAGTTCGGTGTTCATAAACATAAACATTATAATTACGGCGGGTGCGAAGATAATAATACGGAACCACCATTTGTCGGTTAGATCTTCCCGGTGTGCAAAGGCAAGCGCATATCCGAGGATGAAGGGGAAGAGAAATATATTGACTATAAAAAAGAAGGTGTTCCAGAATGTTGCATCAACAGGATTATTGCTGATGGTGAGAAAGAAACTTGGAATATTAGTTAGTAGTGAAACGCCTAAAAAACCAAGCAACCATTTACTGGCTTTCAGTGTGGAACTTTGTCGGAAAATTTTCAGAAATAAATAACCGTTCGTAAGCAGTCCAAAAAAAGATAATGCTACGTACGGATTACTTTCAAACTGATAGAGTAACATCATACGATACATTTTTATACTACCAGTTATCTCCGACAAGAGCAAGAATATTAGAGAAGAAAATTATTGTGCTTTTCGTCTGCGTAACAGTTTACGAACACTGCCGTGCATCTTTTTTTTCACTAAGGATTTTTTCTTTTTCTGACTACCTGTTTTTTTGCGCATATAGTGGGTAATGAGTAATGCCTAACGTTAACAGGATATGTAGATAATGTCAAAAGATAAACGATTATTTATGAATTAGTACCAGTAATTTCATATTCAGACAATGGTTTTATTCTATCTTCTATTTCCTGATCGCTTAAACTATTAAGATCAAAGTCTAGGTTTTTTTGAATTTGTTTCTCAAGTTCCAGACACAGTAATTTTCTTTTTTCAGAAATAGCGAGATCAGAATCTCGTCCTTTGTAACGTTCACTGATATCAAAAAAACGTTTTTCTACCGTTACTACGCCATGAGGATCAACACGCAAATCTGAATACGATGCGATTTTTTGATTCCAGTTTGTATTGTTTAGTACTGACTCCAGTTTGGAACTACCCATCTGTTCAAGTAAATGGAGGGCTCGATTATTCAGGTGAATTTCTTT
>CAZQAU010000032.1:0-8287 GCA_964591375.1 uncultured Gammaproteobacteria bacterium | reverse complement strand
ATTTTCATAATTATTGTTTATTTAGTAAACTTTAGTATATCAGGAATAATCAGTGACTCTACCTGCTACAATAGAATCAAAAATATGGAACCGGAAAAAGTTAGGAATAATAGACTGACAGGTCTCGATGGACTGCGAGGTATTGCTATATTACTGGTATTTCTTACTCATATCAACGCAGCACCGATTCTCAACCGACTGCCACCTTCACTTCGTTTTATCGGAGAAACTTTTTTTTCCAGTGGTGTTATTGGTGTCTCAATTCTCTTTATTCTTTGTGGATTTCTCATGGCATATCTGTATCCTCAACCTGACACCATATCATTTTTACAAAAACGATATAGTCGTATTTTTCCTCTTTTTATTACCATGAGTACGGTAATGGCGATATTTCGTTTTAATTCTACATTATCTGCTCCTATTCGTCTGGTAATAATTATCGCTGCCTCAATATGCGGATATTTAATATGGATGGGAATAAAAAAAGTCGGGAAACCCAGGGTATCTCGTATATTGTTTTATAGTTTTGTAGCCCTACAATTATCAGCCGGATGCTTCTATGCATTTTATATAATGCGTCAACCGGCGCTTGTATTTAATTCACAGATGCCAAAGTTAGTACATCATATTAGTGTCTGGATGGTCAATACAACATTGACATTACCGCTTGGAAATTATATTGCTATGCTCGATGGGGTATATTGGTCTTTGGCGGCAGAAGTATTATTTTATGTTTTATACCCAACACTCTTTGTGCCGCTTATTCAGTCTGCTGTGCATAGCTCTCGTCTAAAAAAAATAGTATTACTCATCACCATTATTCCTTTTTTAGTGGGTGCTGATATTATATCCCATCGTATTCTTGGATTAAGTATGTTGCAACTGCCACTGTTTTATTATTTTATAACCGGGATTGTTTTGGCTTACATATACCGCAATTACGAGTCTTATCTACAAAAAGCTATAAAAAATCGAGGTTTGTATATAGTGGGAAAGGTGAGTCTAATTTTATTTGTAGTCACTTTATTTTTGGTAAGAAATAACTTGTATGCCATCAGCTCTGAACTAAATCCATGGGCACGTATGTTTTGGGCAATTCCTTTAACTTTTTTTGTTGGATTAGCTATACTCCCGTCTACTCAAATGAATCGGTTTTTAAGTAATAAAATATTAGTATATCTGGGGAAAATTAGTTATTCCTTGTACTTAAGTCATACGGCCGTTGTTGAGATAATGAAGGAATGGTATACACCACAAACGATGGTTGGGACATTCGTTTTTATATGTATTTCATTAATGCTTGCGATATCAGTAGCAACCATTTTACAGTACTTTCTGGAACGCCCTTATTTTATGGGACGAAAATCAGAAACTCCTGCTAAAAAAAGTGTCCGGTATTACCCATGGTCTGTGGCTACTTTCTTATTGAGTGCCTATATCATATTTATTCTAATCGCGTATCAATCAAATTTTAATTTTTTTTCTATTGAAAATCCGTATGGAAAAAAAATAATTATTTCTCCGTCTGATATAAAAGATCAGATAATACGTATGGATAAATACAAAAAGATAAGTCTAGAGTTGGTTGCGTCGGAAAACAATCTGGGTATTCTTGCATTCCATTTACAATATTTCCAAATATCTAGAAAAGTTAATCCGGTCGATAACTGGCAGAAGATCCAGATTCGTTTAAAAGAAAAAAATGCAAATTCTTGGTATGCTGTTTCTGATTTCAGTCCTGTACAGATAGGCGATAGTGAAATGTTACCGTTCGGATTTCCACAGATAAGTGATTCTCGGGGAAAAACCTACTTTGTCGAGCTTCAACTTATGAATGACAAATCAAATAATTCTATCATGCTGTATACAGACCCGGCAGTAGTTTCTGCTGTCTATCAGGCAGATAAGAAGGTTCTCATAAAAAATCCACTGCTATTATCGTCTCATATATCAAAGCGAATGAGTAATGCCTTCACTCATCCTCAGGCGTCAATGGTTACTTTGTATTCTATCCCATTTTTTTGGCTCATCGGTATTATTCTAGTCAACAACCAAAGTAGACGAAGAGCTTAATTCACTCCGGTAATTACTCCCAATACAGGATAGAGGAGAGATGTTCTGGGTTGATAATATGTACCTTCGGCAATATTCCACACAGCATAAGGGAAAATAATATTTGTAAGGTGGCTAGTAGAGTTGTACATTACGAATTGATCAGAGTATTGCTGAAAGTGGGTATAACCATATGCATCATTAACACTACCATACAGATTTTTTAGCGTATTTTCATACTGCGGACTATTGCCACTGCTTTGATTTAAAAACATATATTGTGGTGATATCGCATCGATAAGTAAAAATTCTTTTGCTGATGAAAGGCTATTGGAAGTATATGCATAATCATTAGGAATTTTTAGTTCAACCAATCCGGATTCACCTGCGGGGATCTGATCGACTATTTTTCCATCAGGAAGGCTTCTTAATGTACGAGTAACTGATTTTTTAGCTAATAATGCTTTAGTAGTGTCCATACTTTTATCATATTGCATGCCAGCGGCGATACCATATACCGGAATGCCTGCTCCGGTAGTAATTTCAACTTTTAGTTTTCCATCAGGAATATTTTTTGTTGAAAAATTGGTCAGGAAGTAATTAGTGCGGTCGGCTTTTGTAGAGTCAAATAACACAGCATTATTAGCCTTTACTACCATGGTTGGCTTTTCAAAAATCATATTATTTTTAATTGCATGATCAACCCCAGCCAATAATGAAAGATCCGCTGAACCATATTGTTGAATAAATGATAGTCCGATAATTGCCTTTGTTGCATCTTCTGGTGATCCTTTTTCGACCATAGCCAAAATAGGCAGATATGTAAGCCTTTGCTCACTAGTGTTCCATAAAAGCCGGTCAGATGCCGATGGAATTGCTTGCTTTCTTAGCTCAGACAATGCAGTTGTATCGCCACTTAATACTTTGGCAGCTATACATGCAGCATCGGCACAGAGTTCTTTTCGGCTGCCAGCCCAAATTTTTAATACTGTATCTGTTTGATTACCCCCTACAAAATATTCCTCTTTGGAGACGATGCTGCGCACAGAATTAAGAATTTGAGAAATATTACTGATCTCAGTCAGAATTTTACCCCGTGATGCTTCATCGAGTCCTTGAAGTACAGCAAGACTGATAGCACCCGCCGATTCGTTAGAATATTTTCCTGGTATCCAGTATTGCGCGGCATCTTTTTTTACAATCGAACTTAATGCATTATATATAGTTTCCCGTATTTCATTTTTAAGTGTGGCATATGGATAAATAGCAACAGGAATTTTGCCTTCATTAGTGCGCGCCATCAAGGCCGAGTACACATACAAACGAATACCAGTTTCAATATCCATGTCACGTGTATATCCATAGGATAGATTGTCAAACCCGTTTGTACTAAACATACCGGCTGCCGGATGTTGGACGAGGAATAGCTGAAGCATATTAAAGTCAGTTTGTGGATAAGAGGGATTAAATTCGATAGTATGAGAACCCATAAATGCTTCCCAATGAGGTTGTATAGCTGCTTTTGGAAGAACAGGCTTTTTAATTTTGACTGCATCGAGTACGATTCCAGATGAATCGGTAAATGCCAAATCAACTAGAATTTCTTTTTCAGCTCCTGTCAGGTCTATTTTATACTTAATACTTTCAAAATCCTCATTACTTATAGTTAATTTTTGTTCTGTATTGACATTTTTTTCTGGAATTTTCAATGTAAGTTTGCCTTGTATTTCTTTTCCAGAATTATTTTGTACTAAGGCTGAAATGGTAGGTTTATCGCCCTCGAAATAGTAATTGGATGTGATGGGAATAATGACGATTTCACGCTTGGAAATAAGTTCGTTTGTACCCTGTCCGAACTGCGAATCTTTTGTATTGCTGTATACATGTGCGGTGTAGGAAGTAATATTATCAGGTAATTTGATTTTAACAGATGCTTTCCCCGAAGAATCGGTTGTAATGTGAGGATTCCAGTATACTGTGTCGGCAAAATTTTGACGAGGAGCCTCACCTTTATCATTATGAACATAAAATCCGGCAGCGATAAATGTATGAGTTTTTTCAGTCGTTAGGTTATAAACAACAAACTGGCCAACATGACGGGTGATTGACTGGATGGCAATATAATTACCATGTTCATCAAGCAGCATATCGCCAACACGAGCCTCTGCAGCCGTTTGCCAACGGTTATTTACAAATATACGGTGAATAGGTGTTACATGAAATGTTTTATTTATAGTCAAATACTCGTCAACTACATGTCTATATGTTTTTGTAACTCGATCTTCAATCAATTGGTTGTTGATTTCAGATGCACGAGTGATAATAATATCGCCTTCTCTAATGAGTTCAATTGGTTTTGAACCATCTAGTGTTTTTATTTCGGTGCCAGTCAAAAAACAGCCTCCACCGCCTCCCTCACGATTTTTATATATGCCTGTAGTGGAATTGAAAGACGTCAGATACGAAGAATAAGTATTTGCGAAAAAAGTATTATATATATCATCACCGATTTTACCGATTTGTAAAATAGCACTATCGATGAGTGATAAAGAATTATCGGCAGCCACTGGTTTGCCATCAGCATCGGAAGTTTCAATTGTAACTTGAATGGTATCTCCCGGACGAACATTTTTTTTATCAAAAGAAACTTTAGTAGCAATCTTTTTTTTATTGCTATTTATTTTAATTTCATCACCACTACTTACCACCTGTCCATCTGAAACACTAAACGCCTGTACTGTGAAAGGGAGTTCGACAGCCGGGTCGATAGATAATGGCATTGTAAATGTCCTGCTATTGACTTTTTTTATTGCGATATTTCGTAGATTAATCGTATGATCCGAGTTTTTAGCTATTGTAGCCGTATTTAGAGTAATGGCAAGATCTTTAATATCGTAATTCGCTTTTACAGTCAACGTGTTATTTGTATCGCCGATGTTCATTACGGGCTGGGATAAAGTAATAGTTAACGTTTTAGATGGCATGGTTTCGTTTTTTACCTTTTCTCCTACATAGACTGAATATCGTGTTGTAATTATATTACCTCGTTCATCCGATCCACGTGTGACTAGTTCATAACTTCCACTTCCGAGGGATGCAAATGTAAAATCAGCACTACCATCGTTATTCGATGTTACTTTTTGCTCTTCAATAAATTCATCGGTATTATCACTTCTTTTTTTATATAACGAAATAGATAAATCTTTATTTGATACAGCTTTACGTATCATTTGATGATCCAGTGTTAGAAGTGTGCCCTTAATACCGTCTTCGATATTACTTTGAATATTTTTATAGAAAATAGCATATGTTCCTCGGTGTACGAGTTTTGCAATTGTACCGATTGAAGGGGAAGCATTAATTTTAGGTGAAATCTCTACTGTTATAATCTGGCTACTTTCCAAATCTTTTAAAAATGTTGAAAATTCAAACTGAGCCTTTCCTTTTTTATCAAACATTCCCTCACCTGTTACAAGCTCTGTTCCGCCACCATAATATGAATAGTCATTATTAGCAATATTCTCAAGTGTCCGGTTTTCTATTTCAGTATATGGATTAGCGACTACACGATAGCTAAATTTCATATTAGACATTGGACTTCCATAGAGAGTTTTTGCAGTGACGGCCATGTGGGCAGCATCACTACTTATATATTCAGTTTCATTCGTCATTACATTAATATCCATATCCGGTTTACGATAGGATTCTACTTTCAGGTCATGGGAATCGATTTGTATAAACGTATCATCATTTTTTACCGCAATTGCGATAATGGGTTGGACATTTTGTAACGCATTGGGAAGGATAATATCTTCAGCGATAGTTCCATTTTCATCTACTGCTATTTTTTTGTAATCTTTATCTGGGTCAGTGTATCCATTCGGCATGAATTTAAAATAAACATCTTCGTTGGTTAATGGCTGATATTTGCCATCAATTTTTGTTCTTATAACAGCTTTATAATGGACAGTATCTCCCGGTCTATATACAGGCCGGTCTGTTGCAGAAAATACTTTGTATTTTTCCAGAACATAATAGCGACGGTTGCTTATATATGTTATTCCCACATCATTATTAATTTTAGTAAGTAAAACGTCGGGTTTTTTATCCTTAAATTTCACTAAGCCATTATCATCTGTTTTGCCTGAAGCTAGAGGTTGTACCGTCTTGTTTAGACTATAAATTTCGGTATTAACTCCACCCAGACTATTTCCTTCGCGGTCGGTTACCCAGACATGCATCGTATCAGCGGAGAGATAGGCTTGATTCACATGATTGGCTATATTTATAAACAAATCTTCTGTACCTAACTGATCACTGATTGTGACATAATATAACCCTGTTTTCATAGCTGGTAACTCCAGTGATGAACTAGACGGCGAATTAATTTTTACCGGTGCGTCAAATGAAGCGATTGGTTTGCTAGTCGATTTTTGTGTTGGATAAACAAAAGTAAATTGATCCGGGCTTACAAAGTATGTTGTTAGTTCTTCGATGGTAGCTTTTCTAATTTGTACTTTATAAGAGGTCCCTATGCTGCCTTCATTAATCAAATTAGCAGATAATTCGACATCGATTGTTTTATCCGGATAACTATTAATTAATTTTTTATCGAGGTCGAGAGTGAACTTTGGATTTTTATACGTGCGAAAAACATACTTTTTATCTATATCAAGTTTTTTACCGGATATAGAGGGAATATCTTTTTTAATGGTGATTGTAAATGAACTATCAAATGGAAATATTTGTACCAGGTTATCTTTTTGTTTTTTATCAGATGAAAAATAAAGTGCCTGATTGTTATCCGCCAAATGCCATGATCCCGGGACGGCAGGTGAAAGAGTCACATATTTGTTAATATCTTTTTCCGAAATATTTAATTTTTGATTGAAAACAAAGGTAGGTTCTCCAACAACAGAGTAGCCTGCTTCAAACTCTTTTGGGGAACTATTCGTAATTTTGAATGTATCTGGTGTCTTACCGAAAGGCAATAAATTCTGATAAGAAGGGTTTTTGGAGACATAACGCATTAAGCCAAATGCAGAAATAATAAGTATTGCTGCAACCAAAATTATGGCGGGGAGTTTATATTTATTACCGGTTGCCTGAGGCAAAGGTGTCGCATTATTTAAAGGTTGCTCCATATTTTAATATTAAGACATTTACAGATATTATCAAGATCTTAGAGAATCAAATGTAATAAGTATGTGATATTTAGTACGGAAAGAATTACAGTATAATGAAGCATTATGTGTCCAGCGTGTTCATTTACTATACTTCCTGAATGGTTTTATTGTCCCAACTGTGGCAAACAGTTAAAGGAAGCTCCACTGGTTATCTCTTTTTCTAAACAGATATACATTTATTTCATAAGTTTTTTTCTGGCACCGCTTGGACTGGGATGGGGATTAAAATATATCAAACATTCAGATAAGAAAGTAAGAATGGTGGGTATTATTGCGATTGTTCTGACAGTACTTTCAATAGTGTTACTGATTCTTACCTTTCAGTCATTTATGAAGCAGTACGCAGATACATTAAATAGCTTAACCAATCCACAACTGGGAATGTAATATTAAAATGTATCGGGGACATTGGAGGCAATTTTTTTAATCTTTGCAATATAAAATCCTTCCATCATTTGGTCCGGAATAATGCGTTTTGTTTTATTTATTTCAGGTGAGAACCGATCTACTTGAAAATGCAGTAATCCGTCAGTCATCGTTAACTGAGGTATATGTATCGTTTGTAATTCTATAGTATTTTTTTCTTTTTCAAGAATCCAGTCGATAACTTCTTCATTTTCTTCAGGAGCTAAAGTACATGTGGAATATACAATGATTCCTCCCACTTTAGTGGCGCTGACCGCTGACCGCAGCATCCATTTCTGTAGTTTGGAAAGTCGTTTGATTTTTTTCATAGACCAATCGGAAAACGTTGCCGGATCAGTAAATTGTATCCTTCCTTCCATAGAACACGGAACATCCACCAGTACTTTATCAAAATATTCTGGAAATTTTTGCCAGATACTTTGACCGGCATAATTGGTTACCTTTGTATTAGTAACACCTTGTAAAGCTAAACTAGCTTTTAATTTATATAATCGTTCATGACTGATATCATTGGCAATTATTTTTCCTGTGTTTTCCATCATCATTGCCATTTGCGATGTCTTACTACCAGGAGCGGCTGCCATATCCAGTACTTTCTCCATCGGTTTGGGATCAAGAACAAG
>CAZQAU010000031.1:1255-17060 GCA_964591375.1 uncultured Gammaproteobacteria bacterium | reverse complement strand
GATAAATATTACAGTAAATTTTTAAGCAAATATGCCCACAATCAACCAGCTAATCCGCAAACAGCGCCAAAAGCGGAATAAAAAATCACGCGCAGCCAGCTTGAAACTTAGTTTCAATGCCATTAAAAGAAAATACGTGGCAACAGAGAATCCTATGAAACGAGGAGTCTGTACTGTTGTACGTACGATGACCCCGAAAAAACCAAACTCAGCTCTCCGAAAGGTAGCCAGAGTCCGTCTTTCCAATAAACAGGAAGTGACAGCATACATTCAGGGTATCGGTCATAACTTGGCCGAACATTCGATCGTCATGGTACGTGGCGGCCGTGTGAAAGACTTACCTGGTGTAAAGTATCATATAGTACGTGGTAAATTTGATACCGGTGGTGTTGCCAACCGAACAACGTCTCGTTCAAAATACGGCGCTAAGTTTGAAAAGAAAAAACCAGCAGCAGCATAACACATTAATTATTTTTTCCTATGCCAAGACATCCATACAAAAAAAGAACACTTAAACCAGATCCAGTATATAACAGTCATGAAGTGGCTAAGCTTATTAATTACATCACTATTGATGGAAAAAAAAGTGTAGCACAACAGATTGTATATAAATCAATGGAACACTTAAAAAAAGATAATGAAGATCCAATGAAAGTTCTTCATAAAGCCATCGGTAATGTTGCACCTTCCGTTGAAGTAAAACCACGCCGATTGGGAGGAGCTTCATATCTTGTTCCAACAGAAGTTCGCAAAGATAGAAAACTATATCTTGCACTTAACTGGATCTTAGAAGCAGCAAAAGCAAAACCAAACAAAGAGTTTAAATCATTTGAAGCAAAATTGACAAGCGAAATACTCGAAGCTGCAAAAAATCAGGGAGCCTCAGTAAGTAAGCGTCTACAAGCTGAAAAACTCGCCGAAGCAAACAAAGCCTTTTCACATTTGAAATGGTAAGCTTTCTATCGGTAATATTGGTATTATTATTTATATAATTACATGGCCCAACAATCTGTCATTACTAAAAACCGCAATGTCCCATTAGATAAAATCCGCAATGTCGGTATTATCGCTCATATTGATTCAGGTAAGACCACCACCACTGAGCGCATTTTATTTTATACAGGACGAAGCTATAAGATTGGAGACATTGATGACGGTGACACACAGATGGATTGGATGCCACAAGAACGGGAACGCGGAATCACAATCGTATCTGCTGCTACCACAACTTTCTGGAAAGGTACTCGTATAAATATTATTGACACTCCGGGACACGTAGATTTTACTGCAGAAGTAGAACGTTCTTTGCGCGTACTTGATGGAGGCGTTATAGTCTTTGATGCTGAAGAAGGTGTACAAAGTCAATCTGAGACTGTGTGGCGACAAGCTGATAAATATAAAGTACCTCGTATTTGTTTTATTAATAAAATGGATAAATTAGGCGCAGATTTTGAAGGCACAGTCACTGAAATCAGTGATCGTTTAGGCGCTAAACCAGCCGTAATGGTTGTACCAATCGGTAAAGAAAATGAATTCAAAGGTGTTATTGATATTCTTAACATGAAAACATTAACTTGGGGAAAAGATCCTCAAGGAATCGAATATGATATTTCAGATGTTATCCCAGAAGAATTGAAAGAACAAGTTCAAACAGCACGTGCTAAGCTTACCGAAGCAGTTGCTGAAACAGATGATGTGTTATTAAATAAATATTTAGGTGGAGAAGAGATTACCAGCGCAGAAATTAAAACAGCATTACGAAAAGCAACTATCGCATATAAACTTATTCCTGTTTACTGTGGAACATCTTTAAGAAACAAAGGTGTTCAACCAGTTCTTGATGCAATCGTTGATTATCTTCCATCTCCTGTTGATCTTGATCAGGTCGAAGGTATTATTCCTGGAACAGAAAATAAAACTGCTCGTAAATTAGTTCCTGAAGAAAAATTTTCTGCTTTGGCATTCAAAATTCAACTTGATCCACATGTTGGAAAAATTACTTATACTCGTATTTATTCCGGTACTTTAGAATCAGGCTCATATATTTATAACGTCAACAAAGGTAAAAGAGAACGCGTCAGTCGACTTCTCCTTATGCATGCCAATAACCGAGAAGAAATCGATAAAGCCTATGCTGGAGAAATTGTAGCATTAGTTGGTCCTAAAGAAACCAAAACGGGTGATACTCTTGCTGAACCAGATCATCCATTATTGCTTGAACAGATTACATTTCCAGAACCAGTTATTTCTTTGGCTATTGAACCAAAAACAAAAGCTGATCAGGAAAAACTGTCTCTTACATTGAATAGATTATCTGAGGAAGATCCAACCTTTAAAGTAAAAGTTAACCACGAAACTGGACAAACAATTATGTCAGGCATGGGTGAACTTCATTTGGAAATCTTAGTAGACCGAATGAAGAGAGAAATGGGAATGGATGCAAATGTAGGTAAACCACAGGTTGCATATAAAGAAGCTATTACTCAAGAAGTCGAAGCTGAAGGAAAATATATTAAACAGTCAGGTGGACATGGACAATATGGTCACTGTCTGATTCGTATGAAACCTTTGGCACGTGGTGAAGGATTCAAATATGTAAACGCTGTACGTGGAGGTTCTATCCCATCTGAATTTATTCCTTCCATCGAAAAAGGTGTCATTGAAGCAATGGAAAAAGGTGTTCTTCTTGGATATCCAATGGTTGATATTGAAGTAACTGTATATGATGGAAGTTATCACGATGTCGACTCTTCGGATATCGCCTTCAAAATTGCGGGTTCTATGGCATTTCAAGATGGAGCTAAAAAAGCAGGCATGGTATTACTTGAACCAATCATGAAATTAGAGGTAACTGTACCAGAAGAATTCATGGGTGTTGTTATTGGCGACATTTCAAGTCGAAGAGGAAAAATCTTAGGTACTGATAAACGAGGTAAATCTGTCGTTATGAAAGCATATGCTCCACTTGCTGAGCTATCCGGATATGTTACGATTCTTCGATCATTAACCGAAGGTCGTGGTATCCCATACATGGAGCCTTCACATTACGAAGAAGTACCTCAAAACATCGTCAAAAACATGTTGGCTAAGTAATCGAACGCTTGATATTCAGCTAATAGCCTTAGGCTATTGGCTATAAGCCATTATGAGGACACTTGTTTTTTCTGATTCACATCTGGAAGATACTGTTGATGAAAAAAAGTATCGGTTATTAGAGCATCTTATTACAGCGTCTGACCGGGTAATCATTAATGGTGATTTTTGGGATGGATTCTTAGTTAACTTCGACAGTTTTATTAATTCCCCTTATCGCCGTCTTTTTCCTCTTTTTAAACAAAAAAAAACTGTTTACATAACAGGCAATCACGATCACTATGATTTTATAGATAACAGGGTAAATCTTTTTTCTGTAAAAAATACTCAGCGATATGAACTGCCTTTAGGTAAAAAAACACTCATCTTCGAACATGGACATATGCAGGTACCTATTTTTAAAAATGAGAATCCTGTGTTAAAGAAATATAGATATCCCATCTCTTCTACTTTAAATAAAGTAGAAGAATTTTTGGTAAGAAATACGGGAGGTGTGATTACTAAACTCATTCAAAAAAACTTGAATGAAACTATCAAAAAAACTATCAAATCTGATCTTAAAAAAGATGATATATTCATCTGTGGACATACTCACTATGCCGAATTCAGTCTTGATGAACAATTTATTAATATTGGAATTATGAAGCATGGTCTGGCACAATATCTCGTTATAGAAAATGAGACTATTATTCCCAAAAGCCAGTGGTATCGTTAAACATTCATAAACCGCTTTACATTCGTAATCTGTGAATTAGGCAAATAGATTAAATTACCTTCCTTATCGCGAAGTACTGTTAGCCTCAACGTAATTCGATCGACTGTACCTTCAAAATCATTTATTTTTACCCTATCGCCGATATTAAATTGATCCTCTAGAATAATAAAAAAGCCGGCTAACAAATCTTTAACTAGTGTTTGCGAGCCAAACGAGATGGCCAGTCCTAAAATCCCCGCACCCGCTAATACAGGACGGATATCGACTCCCCAATAGGAAAGAATTATTAATATAGATATGATTAAAAAAACAACGTCTATAACATTTTTCAATAAACCTCGCAATGTGCGTGATTTAGAGACAAAATGAGGCGATAAGCGACGACTTTTAACACCTTGAAAAATGATATCCAGAAGCTTCTTTATAATCATGCTCACAATAAGACCGATGAATAAAACACCCGTTGTAAAAAGCGATTTTCCTAAATAAAACTCCGATAGTGATTGAATCATATATTAAATCTTACTTAATGGACAATTATCATGATCATGTGCGCGAGCAGAACAATAAGCACGACCATAGTCGATAAGACGAAAGGAAAAGTCTGCCCACTCCTCTTTCGGTATAATTTGCATCAGATCTTGTTCTATTTTTATTGGATCCTCATGGTTAGTCAATCCTAAGACATTAGAAAGCCGCTTAACATGAGTATCAACCGGAATACCAGAAATAATACCATGTGCCCCATGCAACACGATGTTAGCCGTTTTACGGGCTACTCCTGGCAACTCAAGCATTTCTTCCATAGTTTTGGGAATTTCACCATTATATTTTTCCTGCAGTATCTTTGCAGTTGCAAGAATATTTTTAGACTTATTACGATAAAAATTAATCGAACTAACATCTTTTTCAAATTCGATTGGTTCTGCTTTTAAGTAATCTTGAAATGATGGGTATTTTTTAAAAAGTTTTTCCGTAACTTTATTAACTGCTTTATCAGTACACATAGCCGAGAGCATAACAGCAACAAGTAGTTCCCAGCTATTGGAGTAATTAAGTGCAGTTTTTGCGATCGGAAATAATTCCTTTAGCTTCTTAATAATTTTGGCGACTTTTTGTTTCTTTTCTTCCATAAGTATAGTATACAGTATCACTTGAATCACATTTTGTTTAAAGGCTACAAGACAGATATATTATCTGATTTGGTATAATGTTATGGGACATTTTATGAGAAAGGAGCAAAAAAATGTTACCAAGAGTAATACAATGGATCAAACACATAAAAAGAATGAGAAATAGGAGAGTTGCACAACATCCGTGTATGTGCAAAAAATGTGCCTGCTTAAATAAAGTGGCTGTTGAAGGATCAGTGTGTTACGACTGTTTTGAAGGGGATCATTTTGGATCAGGTAAAAAAAGCAATAGACACGCAAATCCCTGATCATGATGAACAAAGTAACTCATAACTGTGAAGCTTTGGCTTCGTATCAACGTGCATATGCACTTCAAACATTTTTGTTTGAAACAGACAGTTACCTTAATCCACATGATTGAGGTTTACGAAAGTTGATACCCTATTTTTACTGTGCTATAGAATATACTTTATTTTTTTTCTTAACAAACCCTTCTTTTTTCAGTTGGTCTAAAATTCGCTTTACCCGTGTCTCATCTTTTGCGAGAATTGATATTAATGAAGATTCATCATATTCCTGTCCTTTGACAAGTTGTCTAATAATCGCGCCACGAATCTGGCGATCTGAGCCTTCGAATTTAGATTGAATTGAATAATGCTTACTTTTTTTATTTGCATTATCAAATTTTTTCGCGAGCATAACTCCATAGTCCATAAGTGCATAATACCAGTTACGAGGATCATTCTGATCCAGCGTGTCTGCAATTAGGGGCATCAATTGTTTGTCATCTATTTCTGTTTTATCAGTAAAAAAATGGTGCAGGAATACGCGGCGGATATTGGTTTCTATAAAAACCGTTGGGATGTTATAAGCAAACGCGACCAGTGACCCTGCTGTTGCTTTACCGATTCCAGGTAATGTCTGGAGTATAGCAGAACTACGAGGTAGTATACCATCAAATTCGTTCACTATTTTATATGCGGCTGCTCTCATATATAAAGCCCGCCGGTTATACCCCATTCCTTGCCAGACAGAGAGTAATTTGGATGTTGGAGCTATAGACAGAGATTTAAAATCAGGAAATATAGCCAGGAATTCCGGATATTTTTTCAGTACCCGAGCAACTTGAGTTTGCTGGAGCATTACTTCGGAGACAAAGACTTGAAATGGATTATTAATATTACGCCATGGAAGAACTCGTTTATGTGTTGCATAATATTTCCATATTCTCTTTTTAAAGGAACTTACACTATTTGTATCCATACATAAATATTCCAATGAAAGAAATAGTATTAATTATTCATCGACACAGAACGCGAGCAGATGGGACATGATTCCCACAATACTTTATCACTCTGAAATGCAAGGAGCGCTTTCGACAACGGTAATATACTCAAAAAGAATTTCAAATCAAACCATTTTCGTTGTAACCAGCCTGCATACCCAATTGATGTGCGTCCATTCACTTTTCCGACTGCCCAGCCTTCACCGACAGGTATAAGATATGAAGGTGTTTTTGGCGTATATAGAGGACGTTCAAGCTTTCCATTTAATAAATGGATAATATCGTTGGCGATATATGCTCCATCAATCAGCGCTGTTTGAGCCATCCCGGTGTATTCTGTCGCAGCACCGTCGCCGGCTATATAAACACTTTCTACACCTTGTGCCAATAAATGTTCATCTACAATAACACGTCCTTTTTCATCGAGCGTTAAATCTTTTATTGTTTTATATAAAGTATTGGGTGAAACACCGGCACACCATATAAGAGTTTTTGTCTTCATTTCCATATCTTTCAGATAAACAGTTTCCAGTTCCTCCTTCATTAGACGGCGATTTAAAAAAATGTTAACACCCAAACTATAAAGACGTTTGCGGATCGCCTCGGAACTTTCTGCATCCAGCATAGGCATCAATCTGTTGCCTGATTGAATTAAATCTATTGTTACAAAAGAAGGATCCACTCCATGTCTGTTAGCCAGTTGCCGGGCATATAAAGCTAATTCACCTGCCGACTCAACTCCTGTAGGACCACCGCCAACTATTATAATATGAGCGCTACAATTTTTATCTTCAGAATTATCGCGTTGACATTGTAGGAATATTTCATGCAGATGACGTTTAAGTTTGAGGGTGCTTTCAATTGTATTAATTGAATATGACATTTCTTTAAGTCCGGGAGTGTTAAAGAATGATGGTTCACTCCCTAAAGCAAGAACTAAAATATCATAATGATACGTTGAGTTGGAAGAACCTCTGAGAGTTTTATTTTTTAAATCCGCATCGACAATAAAATCTTGTACTATATCAACTTTTTTGTCTTTGAAAATATCCGCTAATGGTATACACACCTCAAGGGGTGATCTACCAGTAAGCACGCGATACAATAAGGCATGGTACTCAAAATGTGGTTTATCGGAAACTAATGTAATTGTTGTATCATGAAGATTTTTTTTAGATAACTCAAGTGCAGTTTTTATACCAGCAAATCCACCACCAACGATCAATATTCGTTTGTTCATGTGAATCATTATACAAAACCTTATATGTCATTCCCATGCATAATAAATTTAAATATTCAATTCAATATAGTCTTTCATTTTATTTTTAAAGTGCTCATATGAAGAATAAAACTCCGCATTCATACCAAACTCTTTGGCGGATTCTATATTGCCTTTAGTATCATCCCATAAAAGTATCTGATTGGGTTCTAATTTTAAAGTATTGGTGATATGTCGATAAAACTCATGTTCTGGTTTTTTAAATCCGATATATGCGGAAGAAAAAACGTAATTAAATACATTATTAAACCCCATTTTATTCATCATATATTCTGTGCGGTATTTTTCCTGATTCGTGCCGAGCGTACAAGTGATCCCAAGACTTTTTAATTTTATAACGTAGTCAACGAGCGGTTGATTTATTGAATGCTCAGCTTTAAACCAATAATCTAAAAATTCATCGACTGATTTATTCCATTTCCATTCAGTTAGATACTTCTTTATCTCTTCTTTTAAATCTGCATTCCCAATAAGACATTCCTGAAATCTTCCATTAAAAAAAAGTAACATTTTATCAAGCGTTATTCCGAAATCCTTTGTATAGACAGTACTAAACATTTCCGACTGAATCATCACACCATCTGCATCAAATATTATCGCTTTTATCATATTATTTATTGATCCAAGATAACCATTTTTGTTCCACTGTATTTTGAACATCAATATTATAATATTTAGCCAGTAATAAGATATGACAGAAAACATCAGCAATCTCACTTTCAAAAAGTGCTTTGATTTCTTTTTGCGATTTTCCTTTAGTTCGTGCTTTTTTTTCTAACATCAAGTAAGCTTGAATCAATTCTCCTAATTCTTCTTGCAACTTTAGAATAAACCAGTCAGAATCACGCTTAATCTTAAATTTTTTAGTATATGAAACAGAAACTAAATCCACTTTTTTAGTAAGCTCTTTGATATCCATGATAGGATTATATCATTATGAAGAATTGGGCAAGGATTTTTTTTTAAGAAGTGGAAAAATATACATGTATACTCCGGAAATCGTCATTATCGCAAGCGCTATAGAAAAATATATACTCATTTCGCTATGGATATATTTCAGTATTCGGAGATTGATAAAGTCAAACTGTTCAAAAAAATCTTCGAACTTCATAATAGTACCTGAAATACCCATTATAAAGATCAATAACACTGTCGAATACATAGTAATACGATGCAGTTTTTTCGCAAAGATAAAAAGTTTAATCATCATCGTCATCTCTGTAAATTGGTAAACTGTTTGAATTTTCATTAGATGGTTGTTGTATTTGTGATTTTCTAACGTCACCGATATAAAAATTATTTAATAGATTTACAGCATCATTGGAATGACTACCTTCTCCTCCTCGGGTATTGAAAGCATCCGTCGCATCTTGACCACAAAACTGCAGAATTCTCCGCTCGCCGCCAGGATGCTTTGATATATATGCAGTTACATCATAAACTCTATTTTCTAAAACAATCCAACAATCAGCATCTGAACTATGGTTTTGAATTTCAGATTCAGTCAGTAATTTAATATACGTTGAAGGAGTAATAGTTACATTTTTAAGACTCGCAACTTTTTGTGAAGATTTTTGAAAAAAGAATGCCGTAATAATCAAAATAATGATTATTGTACTTATACCTATCATTAATTCTGACTTAATATTCATGTAAAAATTATATCGTTATCTCTGAGTATCTGATGTGATTTATATTACACAGACCACAAAAAACACCATCCTTTCGAATAATATATTTTTGGGGATGGTGCTCGTTGTTGTTATTTTAGAAGCTTCGTCGACGATCATCTCGTCTAAAGCCGCCACGACTACCTGATTCTTCTCTAGGTTTTGCGACGTTAACAATTATTTTTCTGCCTTCGATTTCTTTTTCATGCATACCTTCGATGGCTGCTTTAGCCATTTCTTCAGTTGCAAAAGTTACGAAACCAAATCCTTTTGATCGTCCGCTCATTCTGTCTGAAATAATGATTGCTTCAACTACTTCACCAAACTGAGTAAAAAGATCACGCAGGGAATCTCCATTCATTGACCATGGAAGATTGCCGATATAAAGTTTTTTATTGTCCATTTATTAATTCACCTCCTTTTGATTAGTTCATACAAAGAAGTATTCTTTTCTGAATTCTTTCCAACGCAGTTAAAGAGTTCTGTGTAGATAAGTACATTATACCACATTTTTTGACTGTCAATGATGTATTTTTATTGTCAGAATGGTATAATTTCTCCATGTTGCGCAAATTTATTCATGCAAGCCTTTTACCTGTAATTCGCCATATCCGTAGCTACTTTATTACTTTTATTAAACCAAAAACTACCTATCAGCTTGCCCCAATCAGCGATAAATTTGGTTTTGATCGTGGAAAACCAATCGATAGATACTATATAGATAATTTTATAGAAAAACACCAAGATAAAATTTTAGGTCACTGTCTAGAAGTACATGATGATGCCTATCTTAAGCGCTTTGGTGCTAGTAAAGTAACAGTATCAGATGTGGTGGACATAGACACCTCCAATAAACTGGCTAATATCTATTGTGATCTCACATATGCACAAAATATCGCCGACAATACGTATGATTGTCTGGTTATCACGCAAACATTAGGCTTAATCCCTGATCATGGACAAGCTATAAAACAGTTACATCGAATTCTCAAGCCTGGAGGAACACTACTTCTGACTGTTTCAACAATGGGGCCTTATATTAAAAACGGCAACGGATATTGGAGATACTCGCCCAAATCAGTCGCCTACCTGCTGGAAAAATACTTCAAAAAAGAAAACATGCATATAGACACATACGGAAATGCACTTGCAGGACAGGCTTTTTGGGTAGGAATGGCAGCGGAGGAATTTGAACCTGAACAACTTAATTTTAAAGATGAACGCTTCCCTGTTATTGTTACGGCGGTCGCCTTTAAATAATTACTTACTTAAAGTAGCTTTCTCCCATTTCTCAAACGTACCCTGCATAATTGAGGGAAAATGAGTCTCAAAGTTAGAATATTTAAACCACTCTATAGTTATTTCAATGAATTCCATATGGCTCTTTTCAGTAAGAGAAAGTAACGGCGGAAAGTAATTGGAATCATCATTTGCGTTTGCGACTTCAGATATTTTTTCAAGGACATCGGCTTTTATACTATTATCATGTGTTACTTTCGCTGTCCCATCAATTTGCAAAACTATTGCATCTTTAGGATGTTTTATAACCAATGAAACCTTATTGTTCGACTGAATATTTTTAATTTTGCGGCTGTTTTCTGCCGTGGCCACATAAATCGACTTATTACCATTGTAATAATAGTATAGTAACGCGGCTTCGGGAGCATTTTTTTCAGACGATATAGTCGCGAGAACGGTAAGACGACTGCTTTTTAAAAAGTCATGTACTACTTCTATTTCTTGCTTAGTATCCATATGTAAAAAATTTTAATAAATAAATATATTAATTCTACTTATTTTCTCTTTTTATTATGTATCTGTTCAAAGTATTCATCGACTTCTTCAGGATTCAGACCAATTATTCCCCTTAAAATGTGAGCTACATTGTGAGCCACTTCATCTCCCAATTTTCTAAATACTTTGCCTTCAGAAAATAATACTCTTTGTGTATCTGTATAGGCAGTTCTCCCCTCTTCCAGTGATTTTCGCATAAATTAATTACTTAACTATCTTATATCGTTTTCCATTTACAATAACAAAAATATTTGCTGTCGGTTGTATTTCTATATTCGTTTCAAAAATGTGTGAGGTGTTTTTGATGGTTGATGTTTCAGCAAATATCGGAATTATTTCACCCGACTCATTTTCATACTCTAAATATACCCGTGCGGGTGTTTCAGTTATAAACTGTATTCGTGTAATGGAGTTATTAATTCGTTTCAAGGTCCAGCCTGAAACTTGGTATTGACTATCGGCCTGTGAATACTGGGAAGTAGATAGAGCCAGATTACCAATTGTATATACACTAGCACCGGTTATGATCGCAAAAATGAATAATTTAAGTGCATGATCAACTGTCTCTTTAAGAGACCAGGAGAATAAGAGGCTAATAAAAACTACCGAAGCCATACCGCAGGCTGCACCAACAATGATCAGAAACCAGAATATCTGATTTGCCGGCATATTGCCGACGGCCGCCAATGTGATCATGCTATTAGTATAAAGCAAATAACGACTATTTTCCTCTATTAAATATATAATAATTAAACATAACAATATTGATTGTAATTGCCATTGGCGAGTTGGAATGGTATAAATAGCTTCTATGAAATATAATCCGGAAGACATTTTCACACCCCAAGGAACTTTAGAAGAGGTAGAAAAAAATCCAAATTTAGATTTTTTAATGAATATATTTAATATACCTCGTGCTTTTGGTGTGTCAGGTTTTGGTGGTAACTGGAATATCGGTAAGCATTCCATGGCTGCAGCATTTATCGCTTTTTTTTGGGCAAAGTTTAATAAATTTCCTGAAGATAGAAAGTATCGACTCGTAAGCATGGCATTATTGCATGATCTTCACGAAGCCGTAACGGGTGATATACTTCCCATGTTTAAAACAAAAACCACAAAAAAACAGTTCGATGCAATTCAGAAGAATATACTTACAGCACTCGGTACCGAAGATGACATGTCTTTAAAAGTCGACCTGAAAATCATTGATTTAATCGCATTTCTTTACGAAATAAAACAGGTATCACCGAGCATTCTAAATATTAAGAAATTACAGTTGGCCAATAGAATTGCCGAGAAACAACTTGAAGTTCTATATAAATATTGTAAAGAACAGAGTATTGATACTAAAAAAATTAAGAAATTTCTTAAACTATTAGATATTTAATTCTTCCTCTCAGTCCCAATCAATAAAATCAGCATAAACATATTCATCGAAAATAGGCGGTGTTTTATACGGATATTTGGCTTGAAATTGATACCCACAGGCGACTTTATTAACGGTACCTGTTGCTATCTTAACATTCAGTTTACAAGGCGAAGAATTCGGTGTATTTAAATCATTTGCGGGTTGATATTCAAACATTAGATTTTTTTGATCTTCTGACATATTAATAAACCGAATGGAGTCTGTTTGTGGCGTTTCTAGCTTATTCGCAGGAAGTTCTCGCGACAACAATGCATTTACAATTACTTTTTTCTGATCAACATCGTAACCTTCAATATAAAAACCATTTGGCTTGATAGACTGGAGCAGTATAAGACCATACTTGAACGTTACATCAATATGATCTTGCATTATTGTTTGATCTTGTTTTATGGGTATTATCTCTTCCTGTCTGTTTCTATAGTGTATTAGAATGTTTGGATTGAAGTAATAATATAAAAACACTACACCATTTCTCATATCTGAAATTGAATTTTGATATGTATCTATAGGCAAATTTTTTTTATATATAAGGCTTTTTGTTTTATAGTTATAAATACAAACAGTGCTTAACATTTCTCCTGATGGTGATTGTGGAGTGCCATCAAAACTATCTAAGAATAGTATGTCTCCTGAATGATCAGACCAGGAAGTTATTTCTCCCGTACATCCAGTCGATTTTATATCCGAAATGATTTCTTCTTTAGTATTAGTAGTTATGTTACGAATATGAGCAGAAATAATATTCTTTTTTAAATCTAAAGTAAATAAAAATACATTCTCATTATCTTCACTGGCCTGTTTCATGCAAATTTGTTCAGACTGTGTATCTGTACACCCACCAGGTATTATCTGATTTGCATTGAGAAGATTCATATGTTTTTGTTGAGCAATAATTTTAGGATATGTAGAGGGCAGTTCTTCAATTGCACCAGTATCAGCATCAACACGCCAATACTTACATAGAGGACTTACTATGTTAGGATCTGAACCTAATTCAAAATAACATACTTTTCCACGAACAAATGTCTGAAATATGTACCCTGCTGATGGTTGATGAGAGGGTGAGGGAGTGGGAGAAGGTAAGACGAAAATTGATCGGGAAACGGAACTAATAAAAATAAAATAAATCAAACTAATGATTAAAATTACAAACAAAGTACTTAATAATAAGTTTTTTCTATTCATAAGATTATTGTAGTAACCATTCTTGTACTCCCATATTTTCAAGTTCTAAACATAAATCATATGCTCCATCTATTACATTTCCCAGCTGAATATAACCTAAATATGTACCGTCATTTAATTTCATATAGCAGTTGGCAACAGTACTCTTACTTGTTTGAGAAGGATTGTCCGGGTTTTCAGAGGTAGTTATACATGTTTGTTTGATTACTGATTGTGAAGAAAGAGTAGCTTTTTCCTGAGTACAACTTATTTGACTCGTCTCCGATATTTTTTTTGAATAATCGCTAATTGCTTCAGTCGCAACTAATTTACGAGCAAAACCTGGCAATAATTCATAATATGTATCCTTCTTAGGACCTGTGTAATACAGTATGTTCATATCTTTTTGCTCGTATAAACTAGTGATCAAATCTTTTTCCGGAATCGATAAACTTAGAGGTATTTCTTTTATCTTTTTTTCCCAAAATGTACCTTCAGTTTTACCTGATCCCATTCTGCCAAGCTCAACAGTTTTATCACTAAACAAAAATTGTTTTTTTAGACTGGCGAGATAACTATGATCTTCATCTTTTTTAATTGAGGTAGGCTGTATCTTTACTTGAACATTCGATGGATATTTAGGATTGTCTGTCTTCGTTTCATACTGTCTACCTACAAAAAACGCTATTACCGGTAATAAAATAAAAACCAATAATGCAATGATTTTAGAAGTTCTTGTCACAGTAGTTAATTCTTGAGGTATAGGCATAGAAAAATTATTTCAAAATCTGATAGGAATGTCAAACATTATATTGCTTTATTATTTTAGATCACCTATATAGAGCTTCTCAAGCATTTTATTTGCAGATTCCGGATGAGGCCCTTTATTGTTAGTGGGTCTTTCTGTAAATAATGTAGAAGCATCTATACCACAGCCGTTAAGAATGGCTTGTCCCCCCGGGTGATTGCTTACAAAATCGGTAGCATTATAAACTTTACCTTGAATTACCATCCAGCAATCAGTTTCAGAATTATGTTTAGCTACTTCATCGAGTGTAAACGTTTTTTTTTCATCATTTATAACAGCTGCTTTCGTAGCTGTCTGTTCTTCAGTTTTAGCCTCTGTTGCTGTTTTTGATTTGGGTTCCTGAGTATTCTGCATAAAAAATATTCCACCGCCGATAACTAGTATTAGTACAACGATACCAAATAACTTCATGTTCATAGTATGAATTTAATGAATAAATATAAGAATTAAGTATAACTCACCTTAAGATTTTTGAAAAGTATTCTGTATCTGCTATCATAGAAAAAGATATGTCAAAAAAAATCAAAAAAATAAAGAATCCATATCTGTTATTTGCTCCTATATTATTCGGTATTATTATTGTTTTCTTACTAGATTGGGTCACCGGTCCTCATTCCGGTGCTATACATCCTCCTATTGAATACTGTGGACATACCCGCGCGTCTGCAAGAATCGGTTCTATCCCCCATTTTCATTGTGCTGGTGATCAATATCCTTTATTGTTTGCAGTACTGCGTTATGTTGGCTTTCTTGGTGTGCTGGCAGTAGCTTTTCCGTTTTTTATACTTTTAATTATGCTCCCTCTAATAATATTTGGATATATTAAAAGTAAAACAAAGAAAAAAAATGAAGATACCCGCTAATACTATTGGTCATATATTTTTAATACTATTAACGGGTTTTTTTTCGTTCCAGATTATTGTCAGCCCGCAACACTGGATATTTTTAGATAATGTGAATTTACTGATTCATGAAGCCGGACATCTTGTTTGTTTTGCGTTTGGACAATTCATATATATACTCGGCGGATCATTAATGCAAATTATTATTCCTGTTCTCTTTTTTTTATATTTCTTTCTTAGAAACGAATATGTATCAGCAGGGTTCATCATATTTTGGATATCAAATAACATCATTTCAGTCAGTGTATATATGTCAGATGCTGTAAATATGCAGTTACCTCTTATTGGAGGTGAAGGTGTCATTCACGATTGGAACTGGCTGTTTACGAATATGGGCTTACTTCAGTATTCTGAATCAATTGGAAATATCTTTTTTTGGATTGGAATGGTTGGAGTTTTTGTTAGTCTAATATGGATGATTTTTTTTATGATTATTCAGAAACAAGGCGAAGAAACTGAATCCTCATTATTATGAATTCCACAAAAAACTTATTTAGTCAAATATTGTGCCAACTACTGTTGATTTTTCGCCT
>CAZQAU010000031.1:0-1155 GCA_964591375.1 uncultured Gammaproteobacteria bacterium | reverse complement strand
GGATTTGTTTGTTGTAAAAGTTCGTCAAATAATCCAACAAAATATTCATTGGCTTTATCTAAATTATTTTGAATTGGATGGTGATTTTCTTTTCCAAAATATTTCGACTTAAATGGATGAATTTTTTCCTTGAATGAAGTTACTAATTGTGTTTTTATAATAGTCCATTTTAAAGGATCATTTTGCCCGATATCAGATAGCGCGCTAAGAATATAATAACGATCCATTGCATTATGATAGTCAGGATATGAAGGAAAAAAACGGATCAACACCGAAGTAGCATCTACGTTACGCTGAGCAAACTCATTGGGAGCAATAAGTGCGTTTAAAGCTTCCATCGCTTCTTTTTCGGATGCGTATTGGGGTCGGTTGTAAATAGCGGGGTTGTGAGCATCGCATACACGGTAATCTCGGCTACCTGGTGTTTTTATAGCATTATCATTAAGTGATTTTGTTATTTCGGGTAATACAGATTCTGAGAAATAGCTATATATTGAAGTATCGGCTGACACAGTATCAGGATCAAATGTTCCCAATAGGTCAAGATCATTTATTTCTGGACTGGTACCAGAAGCTTCGCGTATTAACAAACCACCCAGTGCCCCGCTTCCTACAAGAATAAGACCTACATACGGCTTATCTTTATCCTGATTAATTCTCTCTGAGATTGCTGTGACGCGTTTTAGTATTTCCGGATGAGTAAACATTCGTACTGACTCGACAAATAGTTGTTCTCTTAAATTAATTTTCTCACTGGAAGTGGTGACAGTATCAAGTTGACGATTAATTTCTGCATATAAGCCATAGACATTGGGAAACACTCCCCTTGCTATATACTGGGAAATTTCATTTCTTTCAGGAGGTAGTTCACTATCTTCTTTAGGTAATAGAGTTAGAATGCCACCAATACTTTTTTCTGGAGTTGGATGGGGTACTTCTATAATGTCCATACAATACTATTTTATAATATTATTACCATACCAATTTGTTTGATTAATTCACTACGCTTCTCACTTAATCTTTTTGATGCTGAACGAAGAAATGTATATAGTTTCTGTTCTTCATCACAAAACAGGTTTATTAACTCAGTAGTTGAAACCGAACCATTAATTACCTCCAACACAATCTCACCATACTCTACGATCTCCGGCTAAG
>CAZQAU010000030.1:0-17919 GCA_964591375.1 uncultured Gammaproteobacteria bacterium | reverse complement strand
ATACAAATTGTATATCTACATTGTACCAATTAATAAACTTCTTGCCATGAAGTGATCGTTAATAAATTGTTTACATATCCGGCAATAACCTGAACTTTACGATAATAATTACCATTAGTTCCTGCAGAAACAATTGTCTTAGTTGTAGTACCAGAAACTGTGATAACTGCCGTTCCTCCTCCTATGGCAAGTGTTTCTCCTGTATAATTAGGATCACGTAATAATCTAATAATAGCATTCTCCGCTCCACTTTCTGCGACCTGAAACGCGATCATACCTTCCTGAAATTTTGTTGCATTCTGGGAGTTCGTTATCGTCATCACAACTGCAGCTGATGTTATAGTTATGCCTATTATCATAAAAACTAAAAGGGTAACGAGTGATTGTCCGTGTTTATATTGGTGTTTCATATTTAAAAAGCTACCGTAATCCAACGCTGGTTTGATATGTTCTAGCCTCAGTTCCACCATTACGAATTACACGGCTGGTTACCGTGAGACTGAGTTGAATCGTGTTTTTTCCACTTGTATTACCGACTCTGAGAAAGGTTAGATTAGAAATACTCGAGTTTATTCCATTTAAAATATTTGTACCAGCGTTGTTAACTACTTGTAAATTTCCTCCACTTATACTGTATGTATTACTCACACCATTAATCGTTAGCTGGAGAGAATTTGAGGATGCTCCCAGTGATGCAGGCACGTTTATACTTTGTGCATGTGAGATATCATAAAAAAGTTTGGCAAGAATATAATTACCATCTTGCTCCACAGCTGAAACGGCCTCCGATTCCCGACGCACATCGACAATAGAGGAAAAGGTATCTGTCATCGCCAAAAGAAATATTGACAGAATACCAATATAAATAAGAAGTTCAACAATGGTAAAACCTTTTTTGTTTGATTCGTGTTTCTTCATTATGGTGAATAATTGACCGAGATATCATATAAAACCGGTGTGGTATTATAGTCAGTAGTAGAAAAATACGCTTTATAACGGAAACATCTTGCCGGATTTTTGTATCCACTACCGGTACTGTTTAAAGCTATTGCAGCCGTCGTACCACTATAATAGGTATTACTTGTTCCATCCGGACCGGTATAAACATAATTGGCTCCATTACAACTTCCGTTCACCGCATCCGCACCTGCAAACTGAAATGTAATTGATGTATTTGCGGGAGTACTGAGTGTAGCCAGATATTTATTAAATGCTGTTGTATATCCGACATCAAATATCGGTGATATAAGTGTTCCTGAATCAAGATAATTACCATCAGGTCCACCCTGAATAATTTTTAATTCATTAATATTTGCATTAACAACCATATAGACAAAGTTATCTGAATCTGCTTCTGTCACCGATGTCAAATCATTAAAACCGGCATCAAAATCCAGTCCATCACAATAAGAAGGGGATGCTTCTGAAGTAATATCAATTACCTGGTATTCTTCGGGATTAGTACTGTCTACAGGAAAACCATCTTTTCCAACCAAAACAGCCCTCTGTCCGTTTAATACGGTCAACGATCGGCGAGGAAACATCTGAACATTCACAGCATCACCCGAATAAAACCCGCTCGTCGCACCGGTTGATGGAGTGCCTGATAAAAACGCCGGAGAACTTTTGTTTGAAGTGTTAATCACATAAAACTGTTTACTATCCGGCTGTCCATTACCATTACCGTCTATTCCTCCGTTGGAAGAAATGTAAGCTCGAGTTCCATCAGATTTAGCGAATACTGAATTGGCCGCTTCTTCCGTGTTTGATTGTGAATTAAAATCAAGAGAGCTGGCAAGTTTCCATGTCGAGGAACCGCCGGAAATTCTTCCACAGCTGCTTCCTGTAAGAGCTGTTCCTGATGTGGGTGGTGTGCTGACATTTACAATTTCAAATTCCGGATTTGTACCAGCGCCTACGGCAACGTATATATACGTACTACCGCCAGCTTGTACCGGATAAATATCATTTGTCGCATATAATTCGATATTTCCTCCATCCGAGCAGTCATTGTGTGCGGGTGCTGTTGTGTCACCCCAGCTTGCACCAGACTGACCTGCACTATATTTTTTGTCAGTACCCGTCCCTGGAGAACAATCATATCCATCCAACTGAATCCGACAACCAATTTCGTCAAGTCCATTACTGGGAGATTTACTATCAATATTACTTAAATCAAAAACATATAAATATCCTCCAGAAGAAACATATCCTCGGTCGTTCATAACCGCGAGTGAGGTTGCTCCATAATCAAACGGCGCCTGATCATTCGGCCCTGGGGCTGTCGTGGGGACGAGTGTGGGAGTGGGGGTACTCGTTGGAGTTGATGTAGGGGTATTAGTAGGGACCAGACCGCTATAATAGACTTTTACCGGAGCCCAGTCGAGCGAAAAGTCTCGAGATGTGTTACTGGCTACATTAATAATTCTTATTCTAAAATTAGCATTACTGAAATTTGCCGAACTCCAAGTTCGGCCCCAATTATCAGTAGATCCGCCTAGTGTATAAGTCGCCTCACTGGTAGTTAAAGTCGTTGTAGTTTTGGTTGTTGTCCAGGTCGAACCTCCATCCCAGGAAAGTTGTGCACACATTTGGGGAGAACCTGTTGTACTATCTGCACGGGCATCTAAACGCAGTTCAATTCCAGTAATCGTTGTCGCCCAGGCTGGAATAGAAAAATTATAATCATAATATATATGTTTGTCTTTATCTGTTCCCGTACAGTTTGTACCGGTCCCTGTGCCACTGTTAGTATCTGTAGCATATGAGGCATTGTCTGTATATCCTCTTGTTGGATTAGATTCAAAACCATTGGCATCTCCCCCGGTAGATGCGGCGTTCGCTGAAGGGCTCAAAAAACCTGTGTCGGTTGGCACATTTGTCGGAGTTGGTGTAACTGTAGGGGTGGGTGTGTTGGCTGGAGTTGATGTAGGAGCAGGCACTCCTGTTCCATAAATTACCGTATTAAAAAATGTCCAATACTTATAAATTTTATTAGTCGGATCTTGAAAAGACTCACCTGAACCGTTATTTACCTGAACCACAACCACTTCTTTATCGGGTAAATTAGTAGCTAAAAGGGCATATGTTTTTCCAGACTGTGATTTGTAATATTTCACATCATTAGTTTTAAAATTATTATCCAGACCAATTCCTGATGGAACTAATCCTGGTGAACTATATTTAGTTGAATCTAATGTGAAAGTGCCTCTCAATGTCGACACAGGCGGATCAACATTTGCGGTCACATTAACATATGCAAGCTTGGCCGAACTAGTCGTATACGGGGCCGTTGCTACAAACACATCATTAGGAATCGTGATCGAAGCACTGGCTGAAGCCGATACCGCAACTGGTGGACCATCAGGTAAATCGATGGTTGAACTTGCGAAAGAAGGCGCACACCATTTAGCCTTCGTATTATTAGACAACTGGACTTCACCACCGGCTGTACTAGTTGTGGACAACTGACTCAATGTGTTTGAGTTAAAATCGGCCTGAGTTGTCTGCAGATAGGTTAAATTATCTAAATATCTTGTTAAATATAATGTTGAAGTTATATTCGAAGCATATGGAATACTCCATGCGATTGTAATATCAATTCGTTTAGTCGAAGGGTCAAGAAATCCCCCAGAAGAAACTATTTGATTTGTTGTTGCATCACGCCTGACATCGGTAATTGCTACCGTTTGTGTATAATCTCCAATAGTCGCAACACCACTAGCAAGGGCCCATGAAGAACCCGAGATAACCGGATGATATGTTCCATTTGTCGTAAGGTTAGACCATCCTTTTTCCCGTATACTGCGCATTGCTTCCTGAGTTTCCTGTAATAACTGAACTGCACGCACGCGTTGTTTCTGCTGAACATTTCCCTCTCTTGAGGCCACTAGTCCAGTTAACAATGCCGGCAATAAAATAGAGCCTAATGCGACAGCAAGTAATAGCTCTATTAATGATTGCCCTCTTTTTTTATCGCTTATCTTCTGCATATATTTGAATTTTAATTAACGGCGGTAATTACCCCATATCGATTAACCGTAATTGTTTTTTGTTCACCCGTCACCGTATTTCTTAAGGTAACAGTGTTGGACCCGGTAGTAAATCCGACGACCGAACCATCACCTTTATTAAAAACAATTTGTGACTGAGGAAAAGTAATATTGACAAACTGAATATTGTTGGTTAATGGAATATTTGGATTGGAAGATGACGAAAGAAATGTAGCACCATGAAATAAATCATATGAAGTAGTTTGAAACCTAACTCCATAATAGTCATTCACCCCCCGACCTTCCGTATCACCCACCATAGCCTTCAGTTGTTGTTGTTTTAAGTCGGAAATAAATGTGTCAATTGTAGTAGCCAAATATGTGGAGTGTTGAACCGAGGTAAGATTTATAACAGAATATCCCAGCAGAATGGTCATCATTCCCAGTACTACCGTAATTTCCACAATAGTAAAACCTTTTTTAGAAAAAAACATACTGATAAAATCATTGTATCAATGTTTTCATCTTTCAATCAATATTTAATTCTTGCGTTTTAAAAGATCATATATTAAACTACAGATATCTCAGCGCTGAGGTATTTTTCTGCAAGACAAAGAAGTCTTCTTTTTTTAAGACATAGCCGTCTCCATAAACGAATTATTTTCGTTTTTATTATTTTTTATCTTAAAAACATGATTGATGCCAAAAAAGCATTTACTCTTATTAAAGCTGGTGAAATTACTGATGTGGATTTGAAGTTTACCGATTTACGGGGTACGTGGCAGCACATGACGTTGACACCTCGAGAATTTACCATGGATGCAGTACAAAAAGGAATTGGATTCGATGGCTCAAGCATTAAAGGATTTGCAGCCATTCATGAATCTGATATGTTACTCAAACCAGATCTGGCCACTTTATTTCTTGATCCATTTTTTCCTAAGACACTATCTGTCATATGTGATGTATATGATCCGGACACAGGTGATCATTTTGCCAAAGACCCACGGTATGTCGCACAAAAAGCCGAAGAGTATTTAAAAAAATCAAAAATTGGTGATATATCATACTGGGGACCGGAGCTGGAATTTTTCGTTTTTGATTATTTAGGCTATAACTTAAGTCCGTATGAGTCGGGGATTATGATTGGACAAAGAGAAATTGACGTCGAAGATAGCGACGGATATAAAATTCTACCCAAAGGTGGTTACTTCCCAGTCCCTCCATTTGACAAACTACAAACATTTCGTTCTGAAATGGTGCAAATTCTCGAATCCCTGGGTGTAATGGTTGAGGTTCATCATCATGAAGTAGCAGCCGGAGGACAGGTCGAGATTGATTTACGGTATGATACTCTTCTACGTATGGCTGATAAGGTTATGTTATATAAATATGTAGCCCGTAATCTGGCAAAAAAATATGACCTTACCGTGTGTTTTCTACCTAAACCCATCTTTGGTGATAACGGGTCTGGCATGCACACACACCAAAGTATATTTAAAAGTGGTAAAAATATTTTCTTCGATCCTAAAGGATATGGAGAACTTTCCAAAGATGCTCTATCATACACGGCCGGGTTACTTTCTCATGTAGAGGCTATCTTGGGCATTACCAACCCAACAGTCAATTCTTACCGACGTTTAGTGCCTCACTTTGAAGCACCGACTTCGATTGCATTTTCAAAAAGAAATCGCAGTGCAGCAATCCGCACTCCCATGTACTTTAAAAATGAAGAGAAATCTAAACGAATTGAGTTCCGTTGTCCCGACCCAAGCTGTAACCCATATCTTTCATTTGCCGCACAATTGGTGTGTGGCTTACAGGGAATCAAGGAAAAACTTGATCCTAAAAAAATGGGGTACGGACCATTCGATGAAAATATCTGGGAAAAAGGCGGTGTGAAACAAACACCAAACAATCTGTTTGAGACATTAGCCGCTCTAAAACTCGATAAAACTTTTGTCGATTCAGGTGTTTTTTCACAAGGAATTATCGACAGCTACCATGAAGTAAAAACTGATGAAGCTCGGGCAAGTCTTATGCACCCAACACCAGCTGATTACTGGTTCTATGCTGATATTTAATTCCATATAATGTAGAGACGTGCCGGCGGCACGTCTCTACATTTTTGTATAATCGTCAATATGAAAACAACCATCATCACCCTATGTTCGAGTGTTTCATTTTATGAACATCTCGTTACTGTGGCTCGAGAATTAATAAGTCTTGGTTATGAAGTCAAACTGCCTGACTCTGCAGAGACTATGCTTAATACCGGACACTTCGATGCTGATCGCTACAAACCTTGGTATGAAGACTCTTCACATTTTCCGAAAAAAGCAGCCTTGATCAAAAAACATTTTGAAAAAATTGTTGCCAGTGATGCTGTTTTAATAATAAATGACAAAAAAAACGCCATTGAAGGATATATTGGGGGGAACGTACTCATGGAGATGTCCTTGGCTTTTTATTATCGTAAGCCTATTTATCTTCTCCATTCTGTCGCATTAAAAAATCCACTATATGAAGAAATCATGGGCATGCTTCCGATCATTATCGAAAATGACCTAAAAAAAATAAAAATTTAGAGATGCCTTTTTACTTTTCTAGGATTTTTTTAGTTTCAATCTTATAAAGTTCAACATGAGGTTGATCAAAAGTATTCACGTTTAAGAGCTTACCCAAATACATCATCTCGATCATCTTAAACTGTAAAAACTCTCCAATTGATTTTTCAGAAATATCATCAAGCACTACTTCCATAAAGGGTAAGGATTGCTTGGCATACGCAGCTTTCACACCGCCCAGAATTGCCGCCATAATATTGGAAGCTTTTTTCCCATAAATCCCTTCAACCAAGCCTGGCATTAGTGGATTTTCCGGAATCTGAACATCCCCTTTAACTAAAGCAGCTGAAATAAAGGTAGTAATCTTATCGCGAGGACCACCTAAATACAGTTGACCGACCGAATGCAAATCGGTTGAGCCAATTGATACTGTCGGAGTAATGCCCGCGTGAACAACTTTCTTTTCAAGATCATGTTCTTTACCAATGCTCTCTCCCATCAACTGCCGATACCACTTACCAATCGACTCCAACTCTTGATTAAAAATAAAATTATCGTTAATTGTGTGACCTTTTTTAGAATGTAAATATAAATTAACTGCCGAAAGGAGGGGAGTGTTATGCTCGGTTGAAGAGTTAACTCCTACTTCTTGTGCCTGTAATGCACCTTCACGTAAGGCTTCTATATCAATCCCTGCCATAGCCAGAGGAAATAATCCCACAGCTGATAAAACCGAGTAACGACCACCTACTGATTTAGGCATCTCAAGGATATGTAAGCCAAGTTTTTTGGCAGCATGCCATAATTTTGAACCTGCGTCTGTTGTAATGACCAATCTTTTTAATCCATCCTTACCAAATCTTTTCGTTATCATCTCAGCAATCATCTCCATATTAGCGGTTGTTTCTGTTGTACCGCCTGACTTACTAATAGCATTAACGATGATTTCGTCACACTCTTTAATTTCTACTTCCATAAAATTGTCCAGAAGCGATAAAAATGATGGGTTATTCGTGTCTGCAAACAGCATCTTGGGATACCGTTTTGGCTCAAGGACATCAAAGAAGCCAAACAAAGCATCATAAATAGCTTTTGTTCCCAAATTAGAGCCGCCAATGCCAATATCTATTATGTATTTAAGTTTTTTTGAAAAGACTGTTTTTTTCATAGCAATCACTGTCTTGAGAAGATCCTGATCAGCTGGAAGATTAACAGAACTTTCTGGATGGGAATAATCATTGTGTTTTACCACTTTCTGTAAGTGCTCCACATATGGAGTGAGTTTTTCTGCATAAGATAAAACATCTGAATTTCTAAGCAATGAGCTTGGCTGATAAATAAATTTCATATAAATATTTTAAATTCTCGTTCTCGCGAGAATAACTAACTGTTAATGCATTACTTTTCAATATATGTCTTCAAAACGACTGCCTGTTTCCCCATAGATTTTATTTTAAAAAATCCTACTTCCTGAGGCAGAAAACATGAATGACCCGTACCCACACGTACTGAGCCTCCATCACATGTGACTTCTACAGCTCCATCTCGCACAAACATATGCACAAATGATTTTCCGGTTGTCGCTGATGTCTCTCCGTCGACTTCAATAATATCCATACAATAATACGGTGTTGTTAAAAGTCGATTCCCAACACGAGTTTTAGATGCATTAGCAAAATCATTGTGAGATTCATCCGTGTCAAGCGCAGCAAAATAATCATCTATATGAATTTCCCGGATTGTACCATCTGATTTAAACTTACCCTGATCAAAGCTTCTAATTGTGCAGACCGGATCCATCACATCCTGTTGAACTTCATATACCACGTTTCCGAGTGGAAATCGCTCTTTGTCTTCTTCCCATGAGTGGTGTAATCCGCCCATACTCAGATCAACTAATGAATGTTTTTTTGCATCATACCGATTCACATACTGCCAGGGATTCAGTTCATGTATATATGCAGTAGAAATTTTTTTAGCTTCTTCTATACTCATCTCACCTGCTATGATTTTTAGGCTCAGTTCTTTCATTTTTTCGTTAATAGCATGACATGTTTTCTTATACTCATCTATATTTATTCCTTTTTTAATTCCGAAACTCAGAAAGCCATCTTCTAGGTAATACCAGGATTCAGGTTTTGGTTTCCAGCGAGAATGTTGTGCCCCTGGCTTTATATGGAGTTGAAAAGAGTTACCTGACGCTTGATTTAGTTTCACTAACAATGGCATATCGTGAACAAGATGCCCTAATGTTATGTAGTCTTTTCCTTCGATTAAATGAAACTCTCCAGTTGAATTGCCGTCAGTTGTACCAAACTCCGGAAGAAATCTATTGAAGTCTGTGTCAGTAATATTGAGTAATAGTTTTGATCGACCAAATAACTCATAACTTTGGCCTATTTTTTTTCCTTGCAGAGCGGGAATGTCAGTCCACTTCTTCATCTGTAGTATGTAATCTCCTCCCCATGTAGGTTGTTCGATAAGTTTAGGTATTACTAAGTACGGACGTTTTTTTGATATCATATGATTGTATCATACCAAAATTGATAAAAAAAACAAATTAATAAGACATGTGTCTTGAACTAACTTTATATATAGTATAATAATATCCGATGATAAATAAAGAAAAACTTCGTATCATGGCCAAGACTCTTCGTGTCAATCAGTGGATAAAGAACCTTGTTGTTCTGACTGCAATTATTTTTTCAGGAAAATTATTCGAAATAAATGTATTGCTTGCAAGCTTATATGCTTTTTTTAATTTTTGTCTCTTATCTTCTACATCCTACGTACTCAATGACATTATTGACTATCAGTATGACAGAAAGCACCCGGTTAAAAAAAACCGCCCACTTGCGTCAGGAAAAATCACTATCGCACAAGCAACTTTTTTTGTTTTTATATTGACACTTTTATCGCTCATAATCGCATTATTTCTATCTGTACAGTTTTTTTTCCTAGCATTAGTTTTTATTCTATTGCATTTTGTCTACTCTCTCTATTTAAAACGCTATCCTGTTCTCGATATTTTTACCATCTCATTTTCATTCATGATCCGTACATTTGCAGGCGAAGTAGTTACTGGATATCATATTCCAATTTGGCTGCTACTCACAATTTTTTTTATTTCTCTTTTTATGGCCACAATTAAACGCCATGCAGAATTAACT
Source organism: uncultured Gammaproteobacteria bacterium (assembly GCA_964591375.1). Taxonomy (GTDB): domain Bacteria; phylum Patescibacteriota; class Microgenomatia; order UBA1406; family GWC2-37-13; genus CAYYYG01. Next base: position 8,190 of record CAZQAU010000030.1, on the reverse strand, counting down.
GTTCAAGGAGTACAGGGTACCCGCGAATCTTTGTACCGATATAAGGGACCTCTTCTAGATTTCTTAACCTATGTTTTTGCAACTGCCACACTCATCAGTTACGCCACCTATACCTATGTAGAACGTCCGCCCGATACTAACGGCTTACTGTCTCAATTCATATCAAGTCTTTTTCCTGATTTTGAAGCACGTAAATGGATGATGATTACCATTCCTTTAGTTGTGTATGGTATTTCACGCTATGCACAGTTACTATATGAACGGTCTGAAGGAGAGCGTCCGGAAAAAATAATTACCACAGACAAACCTCTTATAATCACGATGGCTCTGTGGGGATTGATTGTAATTGGTCTTATTTACGTGTTTTAAAACTTACCTGTTTCTATCCTATTTCTTATATTCAACGTATATATTTAGAAAATAAACGATTCTAAATAGAGCGCTGCTATATTTGATCTTCAAAAAAATGTAGCATTTATACTATAGACAGTATCTCTATTTCTGCTAGAATGATGCACATACTTATTAATTTAATTATCAAAAAATATGAAAGCAGCTGACACAAAAGCAGACGACGCTCCAAAAAAACAAGCGGTTTCAATGGCTATTGAACAAATTCAAAAACAGTTTGGTAAGGGATCTATTATGCGGTTAGGCGAAGGACCAACTGTCCCGGTTGAAGTCATTCCCACAGGAATTCTTCCTCTTGATCTTGCACTGGGAGTTGGCGGAGTTCCCAAAGGCAGAATTATTGAAATTTTTGGTCCCGAAGCATCTGGTAAGACCACTTTGTGTCTTTCTCTAATTGCTGAAATCCAAAAATCGGGCGGAACCGCAGCATTTATCGATGCAGAACATGCCATGGATCCGGCATGGGCTAAAATTCTTGGTGTAAAACTAGAAGATTTACTTGTTGCTCAACCCGATACCGGTGAACAGGCTCTGGAAATTGTCGAGACTTTAGTTCGATCCGGTGGTGTCGATCTTATAGTTGTCGATTCGGTAGCCGCTCTTGTACCACGTTCTGAAATTGAGGGAGAAATGGGCGACTCATCGATGGGAGTACAGGCTAGACTTATGTCACAAGCTCTTAGAAAATTAACCGGTGTTGTTTCCAAATCGAAAGTAACCATTGTATTTACCAACCAACTCCGTCTCAAAATCGGTATTATGTTCGGAAACCCTGAAACGACTCCTGGTGGATTGGCGATGAAATTTTATGCTTCTGTCCGAATGGATGTGCGCAAAATTGAAACTCTTAAAAAAAACAATATGGTTTATGGTGCCCGGGCGCGTGTAAAAATCGTTAAAAACAAAGTAGCTCCGCCGTTTAAAGAAGCTGAAATAGTCATCACCGCCGAAGGTGTGGATAGGGAAGAAGGACTGATTGACGCAGCCATCAACGCCGGAATCCTTACTAAAAGTGGTGCGTTTATCAAATATAAAGACCAAACTTTAGGACAAGGTAAAGAAACAGTCAAAGAAATCGTTTCTAAAGATGAAAAATTAAAAAAACAACTCACTAAAGAAGTGATGGAAAAATCTGGTTCTCATATTAGTCCACAAAAATAAAATAATTGAATATAGTAGAGACGTCCCGCCGGGACGTCTCTACTAGTTATGATAAAGTTATCCTATGTCATCCAAACTCGTTCGCGATAATATCCCAGCCATTATTTCTGCCCGAGGTCAAACCCCCATTATTCATACTGCGTCCGATGAAGAATACATGCTGTCTCTTAATCAAAAACTGCAAGAAGAAGTACAGGAATTTTTGGAATCTCAGAACACAGAAGAGCTTGCCGATATTATTGAAGTAATCAATGCAATAGTTGATTGCAAAAAAATTACACAGCAACAAATTGAGGAAATCAGAGAAAAAAAAGCGAAAACAAATGGACGTTTCGAAAAAAAAATCATTCTTGATAAGATCGAATAACTCCTATGTCAGATCAAAATAAATTACAAAGCGCTCTCAATTCTGCATATTATTTTCTCAAATTTCGCCCTCGTACAAAAAAAGAAGTGGAACGTAATCTTCAAAAAAAATCGGAGAAGTATGGTTGGTCCGCCAGTATCATAGAACAGACTCTAAAACACCTTGAAGAACAGAAATTTATTAATGATGCTGAGTTTATTGAACTATATGTAGAAAACCGCAAAAAGCTAAAACAGAAAAGTGTTTATGCGTTACGAAATGAACTCATGAAGCTGGGTATCAACAAAGAACTTCTAGATGAATATTTTGCCGAACACGAACAAAACGAAGACGAGTTAGCATATGCTGCTCTACAGAATCGGTGGAGAAAATTTCAGTATTTAGATAAAAAAACTCGTTTCCAAAAAGCAGCTTCTTTTCTGGCGAACAGAGGGTTTTCATTTGACATAATTAAAAAAACTATTGCCAAATATGAGGAAAACGGGTACAATAAGGACGATTATTAATTGTAAGAAGAGGCATAAGTGAAGTGATGTTCCGGTATTCTTTAATTAAAAAAACTATTATTGTTAGTCTTAATAATTTAAAAAACCCCCGTGTCATAAATTTCATTTTTAATTTTCTATCGCAGAAAACCAATTAAATCTTATTTAAAATTGATCTCCTATAAATTTTAAATACTAGATTGAAAAAGTGACACGACCCGAATACCAAAACATCTTCATAAGCCTTTTCCTCTTATTTTAACCATATGTTTGGATCATTTTTTAAACGTTTATTTCAGAGTCAGAAAGAGTATGAGGCTGAGATTGCCTCAGTAAAGCAAAAAGCAAAAGAAGTTCTTCTGAAAGCAGATGAGGAAGTTCTTGCCCGTAAACAAGAAGCAGAGCGGGAAGCCCGCAAGATAATGTCTGAAGCAATCGAGCTGGAAAAAAACTTGGCCCGCCGGGAACAACAATTGGAAGATCAGCGCAACAACATTAACCGGGAACGTGGTAATATAGAAAAAGAAAAACAACAGGCTGAAGCACTTAAAAAAGAACTCGAAGAGAAACGCGATCTGATTTTACAAAAGTTAGAAAAAGTTGCCCAAATGACCAAAGATCAGGCTCGCGACTTAATGTTACAAGGTTGGGAGGACAAATTAAAAGCCGATGTTGCCAAAAGAATTAAACAGGGTGAAGAGGAAGTAAAACGAGCTGCTGATGAAAAAGCAAAAGAAATATTAATAGATTCTATGCGCTTTGGTGCCACCGATTACACAGCAGAATATACCTTATCCGTCGTGCAACTTCCCAACGAAGAATTTAAGGGAAGAATTATCGGCAAAGATGGACGCAATATCCGAGCTTTCGAATTAGCAACCGGCGTAGATGTTGATTTAGAAGAAGAGGGAGTCATGAGACTTTCTTCTTTCGATGCTGTACGACGTGAAATCGCACGTATATCTCTGGAAAGACTTATTCGTGATGGTCGTATCCAACCTCAAAGAATCGAAGAAATAGTTCATAAAGTTCGTGATGAAATACAAACAATTATCTTTAAAGCCGGTGAAGAGCTGGCTCATAAAGTCGGAATTTTTAATCTTCCAGCTGAGGTTACGACTATGTTAGGTAAGTTTAAATATCGATATTCTTACGGACAGAACATGATCCTTCATACTCTCGAAGAAACTCGCATTGGTGTAGCCCTGGCTCATGAATTAAAGGCCGATGTTAATGCCGTCAAATTAGGTTGTCTCCTTCATGATATAGGAAAAGTTATAAATGACAAAGAGGGCTCACATGTGGATTTAGGCGTAGAATTATTGAAAAAATTCCATTTCCCACAAAAAGTCGTCGACTGTGTCGCGGCTCATCACGAAGATATTCCATTCCCGTCTATTGAAGCAATTATCGTATATATCGCAGACGCCGTTTCCGGCGGCCGACCTGGTGCTCGTCATGAAGATCTGCAAGAATATTTGAAACGAATTAAAACCATCGAAGACATCGCTCGAGCTAAAAAGGGTGTCCGCGAAGTATACGCATTACAGGCTGGTCGTGAACTCCGGGTCATTGTTAAACCTGATGAAATAAACGATAATGATGCCACTATCCTTGCAGCAAAAATTAAAGAAGAACTGGAACAAAAGTTCGAAGTGTTCCCTGGACAAATTAAGGTCACCATCATTCGTGAATTCCGCACAGAAGCTACAACAAAAATATAATTGTATATATAAAAGGGCGCGGGCTCCGCGCCCTTTTTTTATTTATCTTACTGCAACAATCTTTTTTAAGACAAACCTCCGATACCCACACGTTTGCGTTATTGCAAGGCCTCAAATTTGATATGGATTGTTATAATACGATATTTTAATACAGATTGACATGAAGCCCAGAATGCACTAAGCTGTTTGTATTTGATCTGATTTTAAAATGTTTAGCTTACTACCATGCACACAATTAGTTTTTTACAATCTTCCCCAACAAAGATCGCGTTTACCAACACATTTATCACAGTTTTTTTTAAAAAAGCAGATCATACTTATTTGACATTACAAATTAATATTTAAATGGAAAGGGGGTGGAGAATATATGACAAAAGCAGACTTAGTCGCTCAGGTAGCTAAAAAAGCAGGCCTCACATCAAAAGCAGCTAAAGATTCCGTGAATGCAGTCTTCGGTTCTATTACCGACGCTATGAAACGTGGTGAAAAAGTTGTTGTCACTGGTTTCGGTACATTCATGGTTCGCAAAAGAGCCGCTCGCAAAGGACGCAATCCTCAGACTGGAGCAGAAATTCAGATTCCTTCAACCAAAACTCCTGGCTTTACAGCCGGAAAAAGTTTGAAGAGAATTATCAAGTAAATCTTGACTCTTTGCAATAAACTAAACAAAAATAAAAACAATCCCGTATCTTGAATAAAGTGCGGGATTGTTTTTTTAGGCTTATTTTGTTATACTTTCCTCATGAGAAAAGCCTTCCTGTTCATCTTTTTGATTATTTTCCTACCAATTTCGTTTTTCAGCATTTTCAACTATTCCACCCAATTGGCAACCGCAACCGAAAAGGTGGCTTATGATTTGCCATATCCTGGAATTCTGCCGGACCATCCTTTATATGCATTAAAAGTAGCCCGAGATCGTGCATTAGACTACACTACGCGAGACCCTGTTAAAAAAGCCCGATTATATTTATTATTTTCTGATAAACGTGTAGCCATGGCTGAAGCATTAATAGAAAAAGGGAAAATTAAACCGGCCATTTCAACACTTTCAAAAGGTGAAAAATATTTTCTACAAATTTCTACTCTTCTTAAAACTTCAAAAAGTCAAGGATCTGGAGCTCCCGAAGACTTAATATTACAGTTAAAGTTAAGCAATCAAAAACACCGGGAAGTGATCGACACATTACTCAGACAGCTTCCTCAAGGTGAATTAGAATCTCTTCAACAGATACTTGATTTAAACAAACAAATTGAAAAAGATTTAAAGTCTCTGTAATTTCGTTTGTTTTTTTCATGTTCGTTTGATAGACTATAGAATCTTAGCTCAATATAGCTAAAGGAGGAATTTTATAGATGGCAAAAAAACAAAAAACAAAAGAACCAAAAACTACGTCCAATATAATGGACACATTACTTCGCTCGGAAAAACTTCCCACAATCAAAAAAGGACAGGAACTCGATGCCAACATCGTGTCTCTTTCTAAAAAAGGTGTCCTTTTTAATGTTGGTGGTAAAGCAAATGCCGTACTCGGCGATAAAGAAGTAAAAGAAATTTCTACATATTTACCATATCTTAAAGTAGGCGACATTGTTCGGGCACGAGTAATCTCCGAAGAATCAAAAGAAGGATTTCCTGTTGTATCTATGAGAAAATTCTTTGATAAAGGCAAATGGGAAATCTTAAAAGAAAAGAAAGAAAAAGAAGAAGATATTGACGTTGTTTGTGGTGAATATGGAAAAGGTGGCGTATTTATAGACTTTATGGGTATTCGGGGTGTTATTCCAAAAATTCAGCTTACAACAGACTTTTTAGATGAACCTGGCAAATTAGAGAAACAAAAAGTTAAGGTTAAAGTTTTGGAAGTTGATCAGGCAAAAAACCGTTTAGTTGTTTCACAAAAAGCAGCCGCTCTTAAAATTTCACAAAAAGAATTAAAGAAACGATTTGACGAAATTGAAGTTAGTAAACAATATGAAGCCAAAGTCCTTGGAGTGTCTGAATTTGGTATCTTCTGTGAAGTACTCGGAGTTGAAGGTTTAGTACATATATCTGAAATTTCTTGGGAAAAAGTTACCGACGCTTCAACCTATGTACAGGCAGGCGAGACCATTAAAGTCATGGTTGTTGAAAAAAACGAAACAGATCTTAAATTAAATCTGTCACTTAAACGATTCAATAAAGACCCTTGGGAAGAAATTGAGACCAAATATCCAAAAGATAAAGAGATCGAAGGTGAAGTTGTACGCAAAGAACAATATGGATACTTCGTTCGTTTAGAACCCGGTGTTGAAGGACTGATTCATGTCAGTAAATTGTCCGGAGACGAACAGATGAAGATTGGTCAAAAAGTTCATGTCTTTATAGAGAGAATCAATGTAAAAAGTCGCAAGATGAGTTTACTTCTCCCTCAGAAAGAAAAACCAATTTTGTATCGATAATAGGATTGTCTATTCCAGCTTGTTTCGTAGCTTCATTAAGTATCTAGCAATATAGCATCTATATTCGTTATACTGAATGCATGGAGCAGCATCCTATACCACGTCAAATTACCAGCTTTGAGTTTAAACTGATCGGTTTCATGACTTTGCATCAGTTTTTATACTTAGTTGTATTTATACCTGTTGGATTTATAGTCTTTAAATTAATTCCCATTCCTCTTCTTAATATTATTTTTGCTTTTATTACTGTGGGCGCCGGTTTCGCCTTCGCTTTTATCCCCGTAAACGACCGGCCGCTGGATGTCTTTATTAAAAACATGTGGAAACGGTTGCAGTCACCCACACAATATACTTATCACAAAGAAAATCCACCGGTTATGATATTACAAAATCTCTACTTTGTTACCGATCCTCACAAAGTTATGGCTCATATAGAATCTAAGGAAAAATTAGCCGCATATCTGGCTAAAACAAAACCCGTCCTCCCTCCGAATCAAAATAGGCAACACATACAAACTCTCTTGCAAAAACCCACCCATCAGTTAAGCCCTGTAAAATCCGTGGCCAAACCCGTGAGTACTCCACCAATGGGAGCAAAAACTAATCCCTCTGTTTCTGCACAAATAGCAGCAAAAGCTCCTGCCGCGACCACAGGATCAGCCGTTCCCGCGAAACCTGTAGTGTCTCCTACACATCCCTTTCTTATCGGCGTTATTAAAAACAATAAAAGAATCCCATTGCCTGGTGTGCTTATATATATAAAAGATAAAACGAATAAACCATTACGATTACTAAAAACCAACCCTCATGGTATTTTTGCTAGTTTTCACCCTTTGCCAAACGGGGAATACTCCATAGAAGTTAAGGATCCAAAAGGTGGATATTTATTTGATACAATGAAGTTAGCTGTCACCGGAGAACAACTGAAACAAATGGAAATTTATTCAAAAGAATTATTATAAAAAATAAATATTAGATATATAAAATAAGAAATTATGCCCCCTGTCAAACCAACATCGCCAATTAAATCAACCACTCAAAAATTTATCGAAATTGAAGAGGTAAAAGACGATATTTTATTGCTTAAAGATTTTTCTGCCTCTATTGTAGTGGAAGTTGGCGCCGTTAACTTCTGGCTTTTATCACAAGAGGAGCAGGCTTCTATCATTTACTCATATGCGAGTTTACTCAATTCCTTATCTTTTCCCATTCAGATTCTTATTCTTTCCAAGAGAATGGACATCTCCTCCTATCTAGAATACTTAGATGGAAAAATTAAAACACAACCTGCTGACTTAATAAAAAACAGATTACTATCCTACAAAGAATTCGTTAAGAATATTGTCAAAAAAAACTCTGTGTTGGAAAAAAGATTCTTTTTTTCTCTTCCTTTTTCTCCGTTGGAGCTTGGGGTTTCTGGTGTTAATGCCAAAGGTATGAACAAAGAATATGTGATTAGTCGTGCTAAAACATCCTTATATCCAAAACGCGACCACTTACTCAGACTCTTGGCTAAAGTTGGTTTGCGTTCTATGGTACTACAAAGACAAGAACTCGTAGATTTATATTACAATTTATATAATCCTTCCGGCACAGGTCGACA
>CAZQAU010000029.1:0-18122 GCA_964591375.1 uncultured Gammaproteobacteria bacterium | reverse complement strand
TAAATGGTTTTGGTCGAATTGGTCGTGCATTTACTCGTATTGCACTTGAGAGAAATACATTTGATTTGACAGTTATCAACACTCGAAAATCCACTAATAAAATGATGGCTTACATGCTTCAGTATGATTCTGTATATCGTAAATATGGTAAGACTGTGAAAGAAGAGTCTGATGGACTAACAGTCGATGGAATCAAAATTCTGACTACACTCTCCGACTCTCCGGAAAATGCTCCATGGGATGCTCAGGGAGTTGATGTAGTAGTCGATGCAACCGGTGCATTTATTAAGTATGAAGATTTAAAAAAACATATTAAAGGTTCTGTAAAAAAAGTGATTTTGACTGCTCCATCCAAAGATGATGTTACACCTCACGTTGTCTTAGGTGTTAACGATACGGGATTCGATTTTGGATCATGCGATGTCATATCTAACTGTTCCTGCACAACCAACTCTGCTTCACCAATGTTCAAAGTTATCCATGATAACTTTAAGGTAGTCAGTGGTATGTTAACTACTATTCATGCCGTGACTCTTACTCAGTCGATGCTTGACGATATGGGAAAATCTTTTGATCGTGCCCGTTCCGCTATGCTCAACATTGTCCCCACCACATCTGGAGCCGCAAAAGCAGTCGTCAAAACAATCCCTGAGTTAAAAGGGAAAATTGAGGTCGGGTCAATTCGAGTTCCGGTACCAACCGGTTCACTTTCCGATGTTTCGGTAGTTGTCGAGAAACCGACTACGGTTGAAGAAGTTAACAATTTGTTTAAGCAGGCAGCCGAAGGTACTATGAAAAATGTGTTACAGTATGAAACAGAAACATTAGTATCCTCGGATATAATTGGTAACTCTCATTCTTGTATCTTTGATGCTAACTATACGAAAGTTATTAATGGGAATATGATTAAAATCATGGGATGGTATGACAATGAATGGGGTTATTCCAATAGACTTGTCGATCTCGTTGAAAAATTATCAGAACATGTTTAATTAAAAATTATCTGATGTAGAGACGGGGCGTGCCCCGTCTCTACAATTTTAATATATGCCACAAATCACATACATCGACCAAACAGAAATAAAAAATAAACGAGTTTTGTTGCGAGTGGATTTTAATGTTTCGCTAAACCAAAACTACACCATCGCTGATGATGCGCGTATTCGCCAATCTTTACCTACTATCAAAATGCTTCTGGAAAATGGTAATAAATTGATTATAGTTTCACATTTAGGTCGACCTAAAGGACGTGAAGATAAATATTCAATGAAAGTAGTTGCCGAACAATTACAAAAATATCTTCCCCAGAATCACATCAAAATTATTCCGGATTTCCTCACTGATGCCGATGGAATTCTCACCGATCAGACAAATGCGGAAATTTACATGTTGGAGAATATCCGATACTATAATGAAGAAAAACAGGATGATTTAGCCTTTGGAAAAAAATTAGCCTCACTAGCTGAAGTGTATGTTAATGATGCTTTTGGTGTGTGTCATCGTGCTGATGCTTCAGTAGTAGGCGTACCCACATTCATTCCCGGATATGGTGGATTGCTATTGAAAAGGGAAATTGAGATGATCTCCAAGTCCATTAATGACCCTCATAAACCTCTGGTCACTATTCTTGGCGGTGCAAAAATTTCCACTAAACTGACTTTAATAGGAAAACTAATGGAAGTAGCTGACTATATCCTAATTGGTGGCGGCATGGCAAATACCTTTCTTTCCGCTCAGGGATTTGAGGTTGGTAAAAGTTTCAATGAATATGAACAAGAAGAAAATGCCCGTCGCGTTTTGTTCGCAGCCGCACAAAAAAACACTCAAATCGTTCTACCTTCTGATGTCGTTATCGGTGATCCAAACTTAAGTATGAATCCAGGAGTAATAAAAAAAATAGCTCAAATTTCCAAAGAAGATCAAATTCTCGACATCGGTCCCGAGACTCAGGCTCGTTTTGGTTCCATCATTAACAAAGCTAAAACAATCATTTGGAATGGCCCGGTGGGTTTATTTGAAAATGTCGAATTCCGCCGTGGCACTGATTTTATCTATTACTCAATTACCGATAATTCGGAAGCAGTCTCGATCGTCGGTGGTGGTGATACGTTATCGGCAATCTCCAAAAAGGAATATTTAGATAAAATCACTCATATATCAACTGGCGGAGGCGCTATGCTTGAGTTTATCGAACAGGGTACATTACCGGGAATTGAAGCTTTGAAAAGATAAATGTAATTAGCAGATAGGTGGGCAGGTCAGTTGTGAAGCCTTTATTTAACAATAACAGACTTTATATTCACAAACTCTTTGATACCATACTCCCCTAACTCGCGGCCATAGCCGGATTTTTTAACGCCGCCAAAGGGCATACGCGGATCTGATTTGACGAAGTCATTGACGAATACCGCTCCAGAATGAATTTGGACAGCCATGTCTTCCGCCTTCTCAATGTTCTTAGTCCATATACTTGCACCCAGCCCAAACCGTGTATCGTTAGCCACTTTTAAAGCTTCTTCTTCATCGTTAACCACAATGATTGAAGCTACCGGACCAAATAATTCTTCATCATAGGCAGGCATTCCTTTTTTGACGCGGGTTAATACAGTAGGTTTATAATAATAACCAGTTCCCGTAATAATTTCACCACCGGTCGTCACTTTAGCTCCCAGTTCAATCGATTTTTGCACTTGTTTGTGAAGAATATCAACAAATTCTTTGCGCGCTAGAGGCCCAATATTGGTAGCTTCATCCATCGGATCACCGACGATAAGGGAGCTCATATGATCAGTAAACCGTTTAGTAAATTCTTCCGCGACTTTTTTAACTACGATAAATCTTTTCGCAGCAATACAACTCTGACCACTGTTTTGCGTTCGCGCCTGACACGCCATTAATGCCGACTCTTTTAGATTGGCATCCTCAAGAACTATAAACGGATCAGAACCGCCCAACTCCAATACCACTTTTTTTAGATTACGGCCTGCTATTTCTGCCACTCGTATACCCGCTTCTTCACTACCGGTTAATGTTATCGCCACAATGCGTTCATCTTCTACAATCTGACTGGTAGCCGCACCTTCAATAAGTAATGTTGTAAATAGTCCTTTCGGAAAACCGGATTTCTTAAAAATATCTTCGATAACTGCAGCACACTGAGGTACATTTGAGGCATGTTTTAATACCATGCCGTTTCCAGCCATCAACGCCGGTGCGGCAGCTCGAAAGACTTGCCAAAACGGAAAATTCCATGGCATGACTGCCAATATAATACCCATTGGATCAAACCGCACATAACTTTTTTTGTTTTCTGTTTTAACAGATTCAGTCGATAATAATTCTTCGGTATTTTCGGCAAAATATTCACAAACCCATGCACACTTTTCCACTTCACCCACTGCCTGTTTGATCGGTTTTCCCATCTCCCGGGTCATCAATTCTGCATATTTTATTTTATTTTCACGAAGATTAGAAGCAACTTTTTCCATTAGTTTAGCACGCTCTTTGTATGAGATAACCTTCCATTCCATATATGCTTTTTGCGCGCGTGCGATTTTGGTACTGATTTCATCTTTTGTCATAGCCGCATATACTTTTTCTATTTTTCCAGTTGCAGGATTAATTGTTGAAATAGACATAGTAACGTAAATAATGGAGAGACGCGATTTATACGTCTCAATGTATATATCTTGTTTATCGAATTTTCCCCGATAGATCCTGCTTTAGTTTTTTACTTAGAGCCATATTGACACCAGGGTCGATATCAACGACAACAAGATTCATTTCTTTGCTATTGACGGCTTTTTCAAGATCACGGCGCACCTCTTCATGAGTTTTTGGATGATATGCATTTATTCCAAAGCTTTCAGCATACTCAACGAAGTTTGGATTCTTAATTTGAGTCGCAAAATGCTTATTAACATTCATTTGCTGTTTCCATGTGATAAGACCATAGTTATTATCATTGAATAGTAGAATAGTAAAATTTGCCCCAATACGCTTAGCTGTCTCGATTTCCTGTGAATTCATGAGAAATCCACCATCACCTGTAGCCGCCACGACATGACGATTCGGATATGCCAATTTTGCAGCTACACCGCCCGGGACAGCAATACCCATAGAAGCAAAGCCGTTTGAAATAATGCATGTACCTGGTGAATACACTGGAAAATTACGACCAATCCAGACCTTATGTGAACCCACATCTGAAATAATGATATCTTCATCCGCCATAACTGACCGCAAAATATCTAGCACTCCAGGAACAGTTAAAGGGGTATCCTTTTGCAGCTCATAACTTTTGATATCTTCTGCTGCTGCTTTACGAATTGGCTTGAACCATTCTTTATCAATATCCAAATGAAGAGTTTCCAGCTGTTTGTTCAGTTCCCATAGCGTGGCTGAAATATCCGCTATTATTTCTACATCCGGATAAAAATATTCGTAAATCTCAGAGGGAGTAAAATCTATATGTATAATTTTTTTGTCCTTTTTAGGATTCATCATCTGTAATGTAGTCGGATATAATTCAGCTATATCAAAACCAACCGAAATAATCAGGTCAGCTTTTTCAAAAGCATAGATTTGATAATCCTTAGACTGCATACCAACTGAAAATAATGAATGAGGATCACGATCGGAAACAGCTCCTTTACCCATGAATGTAGATGCGACTGGAATATGAGTCTTTTCCACTAACATACGTAAGTGTTTGGATGCCAGTTTACGAATAGCACCGTTACCTGCCAGAATAATTGGACGTTTTGCTTCTTTCAAAAGTGCGATTGCCTCTTTGATAGCTTTATAGTCCGGAGCTGGACGCCGCAAAGTAGTCGGTTTTAATGGCTCTGCCTGAATTTCAGTTTCGGCAATATCTTCAGGAATTTCGAGATGAGTTACACCTGGTTTTTCCATCTGAGCAAGTTTGAAAGATTTACGCACCACTTCAGGAATTACCCAGTTATCATGAACAGAAAAATTCCATTTAACAATCGGCTTGAACATGTTCACAATATCTATATACTGATGACTTTCCTTATGTAGTCTTTTCATATCGCCCTGTCCAGTGATTGCCACAACCGGACTTTTATCTAAATGTGCATCGCCTAAGCCCGTAATAAGATTAGTAGCGCCTGGCCCTAAAGTAGCTAAACAGACACCGGCTTTACCGGTGAGTCGGCCCCATACATCAGCCATAAAAGCAGCTGCCTGTTCGTGACGGGTTACAATTACTTCGATCGAAGACTTTTCTAAAGAAAATAAAATGTCCTGTACTTCTTCACCAGGCAGTGCGAAAATATATTTCACACCTTCTGCTTCAAGACATTTGACAAGTAAATCGGAGGCTTTCATATAGTATATGATTATACAACATATATTAAACTATTAGTTAAAAAAAGACCGCGGTTGTGTCTTTCGAACAAGCTCAATTACCGCGTCAACGGGTTTAGGAGAGTTAACGATTATTTTTCGTTTACTTTTTTCAATTGATGGTAAAAAACTTTTTCCTAATACTTTTTCTTCATTAATCCAGATAATATCGAGATCCATGAGTGTGTTTTCGTTCCAAAAACTTTGCACCTGTGACTGGGGAAAAACAAAAATCATTCCGTCTAAATTTTCCAAATCACGCTGATACATTAGTCCTTTTGTCCACTTTTCCTGAGTATCTGCAACCAGTAATTTATATTCATTCCCCTGCACTTTATATTTTATCACTTTGTAACCTTTCCATTTGGAGCTGATAGCAATATACTTCCTAGCAAAAGAAACTCCTTCGAAAACGAAAAGTATAATTAAAATTCCAACAATAATACTGATTTTCATCATATCTTATTGTACTATGAGTTACAAAAAATAAGAAACTTCTACTATACTCTGTTATTATTTCTTCATGAGAATACGAAATTTAGTCTTGCTTATTTTTGCCACTGCTTTGGTTGTTTATACACTTAAAGGAATATATACACTTGATTCCGATTTTGGCTGGCATATCAGAATGGGACAAATCATTATGCAAAAAGGAATTCCTGACACAGATCCTTTTTCCTATACAATGCCAAGTTACCCATTTGTAGATCATGAATGGCTGACAAATAGTTTTATTGCCTTACTCTATCCGATCGCAGGTATGCCTTTACTCTCGATACTTTTTGCAGTGCTTGCGGTGATTGCATCTTATATGCAAATACCAAAAAAATTATATCAATGGTCAGCCCTACCTCTGATTCTCATTTATACTGCCTTATTTCCGATTGCGGGAGTGAGAACACAGGTTATAAGCTGGTTTTTATTTAGCATAATAATACAGTTGTTCTATCGCATTGATAAAAATAAATATACCCCAATCATAATTATATTTCTTATTTTGTTATGGACTAATTTACATGGATCTTTCCCGATTGCGATTGTCCTGATTTTCATTTTTTTTGTATCACGCTGGTATCTTCATAAAAAAACAAATGCATCAGAACTAGTATTATTAATTGGATCAGTTTTAATCACCTTATTAAACCCATACGGATATCGAATTTGGTGGGAAATAGGCATGCAAATGACTGATCATTCATTACGCTGGAGTATTGTGGAGTGGTTTCCTGCCTTTATGTTTATTAATATCTCTCTTTGGAGCTATGTAGTAATTTCAGTAATGTTAGTATATAGATTTCGTCATCATTTCACGCTATATGAAAAAATGACCTACTGTCTGTTGTTAGTTGCAGGAATTTCTTCATTTCGACATATACCTTTCTGGATGATTTTTTCTTTAATACCTACATTACAGTCAATGAAATATTTTCACGAAGAAATAAAAAATTATAATGATGGAGAACGTAGACTGAATATATTTTTTAATATGCTTTTACTATTAGCAGTATTCTGCTGTATATGGGAAATCGGTTGGTATGCATGGGGAACATCAACATTTTCTGAAAAAAAATATCCCGCAAAAGCAGTACTTTATTTAAAGAAAAATCCACCTGCTGGAGAAATATTTAGTTTATATGAATGGGGAGGTTATCTTGATTGGAAACTCCCTGAAAAGAAAATTTTTATAGATGGAAGAATGCCGAGCTTTAGATGGATGGCTCCGAATAAAAAAGAAAGTAACTATGCATTTAAAGAATATCAACAACTTTTGTATGATAAAAAAACACCTGCAGATTCACTAATAAAAAAATACAATATAACTACAATCCTCATAAGAAAACCACCTTTAGAATCAACTGACCCATTTACAATTTGGATTCAAAAAGCTATTGGACTGTATATACCCGTCAAAAATAAAAAGAGCACTCGTTTACCAATTCTTAATCATGTAAAAGAAATATATTCAGATGATGTTTCTATACTATATACTATTATTAAATAAATATTATTATTTACTTTAATATCTTATGAAAATTGCTTTTTTTGAAACTGAAGAATGGGAAAAACCATTATTGACCAAAACATTTCCTGATGCTATTTTGTCTGATGAAAAACTATGCGAAGATAATGCTGACAAGTATAAGGAAATTGAAGTTGTTTCATGCTTTGTATACTCCACTTTAAAAAAAGAAGCTTTGAGTAAACTTCCTAATCTTAAAATGATAGCGACTCGTTCCACTGGTTTTGATCACATAGATATTGAATATTGCAAAGCACATAATATAGTAGTCACGAATGTGCCGGAATATGGTTCGCGTACTGTCGCGGAATTTACCTTTGCTTTAATGCTCGCAGTTTCGCGCAATATATATGAATCTGTACAACAATCAAAGGACTGCAATTTTGATCATAAAATTATTCGTGGATTTGATTTATTTGGGAAAAAAATCGGGATTATCGGACTAGGGAAAATTGGTCTTGAAGTCTTAAAGATTGCTCGCGGATTTGGTATGCAACCATTAGTAAATGCACGTACTCATGATGAAAAATTAGCTCAGGAGTACGGAGTAACGTTTTTAGAACTGCCGGAACTACTTGCCCAAGCGGATATCATCACCCTTCATCTTCCGGATATGCCCCAGACACATCATATCTTAAATACTGAGAATATAATGAAGATTAAGCCAGGTAGTATCCTTATCAATACCGCACGCGGTGGACTCATTCAAACAGAAGCTATTCTGATGGCGTTGGAAAAAGGAATACTCGCTGGTGTTGGACTAGATGTTCTGGAAGAAGAAAACCACCTGAGTGAAGAAATTGAACTTCTATCCTCTCACAGTCCTCATCCGGCTGACTACAAAATTATGTGTATGGATCATGTCCTGATACGCCATCCTAAAGTAGTTGTTACACCTCACAACGCGTTTAATTCACGTGAAGCTTTGCTGCGCATTGTTGAAACAACTATTGACAGTATCAAGCATTATACAACCGGTAATCCAATTAATGTTGTATCATAGTTTCACTTGAAAAATATGGCTGGCTATTCAAAACGCCCGTTACAGGATAAGCTCGGCATAAAACCGGGACAGACTATTACATTAATCAATTATCCCTCCGGATATGAAAAAACGCTGGGTAAACTTCCTGCTTCTGTTATCATAGGCCCTCTTGAAGAGGGAAAGTATGACTTTATACATTACTTTACACACGATAAACAAGAATTACAGTCTATGTTCCCAATGTTAAAAAAGCATCTCAAACCTACCGGAATGCTTTGGATTTCCTGGCCTAAATTAAGTTCTAAAATAGTATCCAATCTAAACGAAAATGATGTGCGTTCAATCGGGCTTTATAATGACTTAGTCGATGTAAAAGTTGCTGCCATCGATGAAATATGGTCGGGGTTGAAGTTTGTATATCGTCTTAAAGACAGATCATGAAAGTTATTTCTTTAAACGAAAATAACAGAATAAACGATTTACGGCTCTTTCCTGTATAAAACCTTTTCCTAAATAGGAGCCATCCGATAATTGCACTAATTCATCAGAAATTTTACGAACAAAGGGAGGATTCTGAGGAAGATCATAGCTGAGTCTCATGACAGCAATGGTATCCTGCACACCATTCATAACATAAGTAGCAAAGGGGAACGCGTGAAATAGTTTATCCGGCGAAGGTGTACTATTATAATCATTAAATCGAAATCGCAAATAGTTAATAAGGTAAGACGGTAGTATATTATCACCAACCTGTTTTTCAGAATAAAAAAATTTCCCTTTCCACGGTAACCATAGTCTTAATAATACAGCTCCCATCGTTTCTGCAATTGAGTTAGGAAAAAAGGCAGCAAATTCTCCCTTATAAAATCCTTCTAGATTTTCTGGTACTGTTCCGGTAATGAAATCGTTTTGCAACTTTTGGTCATTCATATAAATATTGTAATGGAAGACGTAGCTATTATACGAATACGTTTTATGACATAATAAGTGCGTCAAGTTTCGCGGCTAAGATAAAATCATTTTCAGAAAGCCCATCTATGGCATGTGTGGTTAGCATCACTTTCACTTTATTCCAGTTATGTAATAAAATATCCGGATGATGACCTTCATCTTCGGACACATTGGCAATCTTATTAATAAACTGCACTGCACTCAGAAAATTCTTGAATTTATATTCCTTCTCTATTTGCTTATTATCAATCAGAGACCAACCTGGTATTTCAGCCAACAAAGGTTTAATTTCTGAACCAGTTAAAGATGGCATTCCACCTTCACATGGTTTACATTTCTTATCTAGTAAGCTACAAGCAGTATTTGTCATACGATATAGTGATTTGTATTACTAACAGTATATTATTTTCTTACAAACAATATTCCAAAGGGTAATGCTCGACCAGGTCCGATGATATAGCGTCCGCCGGACATTAGTGCTGTTGATCCGCCACTATCTAGATTGAGAGCATTTTGAATTCCTAGTGTTTTCAAAACCCTGGCAACCTCAGCTACATTGGCATTATAAACTACACCTATATATACCATATTACCACTTGTTCCAACAAAAGACCTTGCTCCCTTGCCGGCTCGTTTAACCTCATCATCTCCCCCATATGTTATATTTCCATCCTTAAGTAATAAAGGCTGATTAGCAATTACTGAATCAACACCAGTGTCCCGTCCCCATTGTAAAGACTGACTTACCCACCGAGCTGAATTACCAGAAAAAATCACTGCCGGAACAGTGCTGTATACATTGTTTTCGGAATTAAAATAAACTTTATTTTTATTCATTAACAATGTATCAAATGAATTAGTTTTACCTGCACAACTCGGATACGAGGCGGGACAAAAATATGGTCCATTGATCGCTGCAAATGCTCCACTACGAGCAGCATAATCTCCTAATGCCATAACAGGACAGTTATCTTTACAAGTAGAGTCAGAAGCAGTATCCACAATAACCTTTGTTGAGTTTAGATCGGCCGCCACAATATCGACCATATAACTACCTATATCAGCCTGCACTGTCTGGCGTCGATAACCAGAACCAGGCGGCGCATTATTGGCCGGCACATTCGCTGGTATAGCAAAAGATGCAGCTATTTCAGCTCGCTTAGTACTAATATCTTTTTTTAAGCTGGTGAGTGTAGCAGAACCTGAAGCATAATTTCGCTTAGATAAATAATCGAGTGCTTCTGTAAAAGAATCATCATACTTCTCAGTTTTAGTAGAAATTTCTTTTAGTTTCAGTAATTCCTCATACGTTATAACCGCATCTTTATACACTTGTTCTATAGTTTTTATTTGTTTCTCCAAATCATCATTACGCTCTTTTTGATCTACATGTTGTAACGCGTCCAATTCGGCCGCAGTCTGTTGTAATGTTTGTTTTGTTTTCTCCAGATCTGAATGTATAGACTGCGCTTTGGATGTAGTAGAAATAAGTTGTTGGGAAAGATATTTTTGTTGGAGATAAAAAAAATATAAAGTAGATGCAAATAGAGCTATTGGTATGACAATAGCAAAAAATAATTTCATTGGATGTTTATTAAGAGAGTTTAGATAAGACATTGTCAATCCAAGTTTTTATATGGTCTTGTGCATTTTTTTCATCCATCAAATAACCATCTATACGCAATGATTCCGTCACGATGTTTCCTTTCATTTTATGTACAAATTCCTCAATATGATCAACGGCACCACAAAAATGAGCATAGGAAGCATCTCCCAATCCGTAGATGACAAATTTTTTTTGTTCATATACTTTACCTTCAGCCAGTTTAAAAAAGTTAACAAAGTCATCATGAGGCATTCCTTCGGTATTATTTACAAGCCAGCTGGGTGATCCTAACATGACCAGATCGTATTCATTAAATTCATCTGGATGAGTTTCAGCAATTTTTTTCAAATTAACAATATGGCCCTTATCACGAATCAACTGAGCGATGAATTCACTGGCTTCCATCGTGCCGGAGGAAAAAGTTGCGTATGCAATAAGAATATTCATATATGGATTAGTAATAATAAGTATAGCATTATATCATCTATCCACTTAAAGAAATTTATACTGCTATAAATAATTCTATTATAACTATATATGATACAAATCACAGACAAACTTTTACAAAAAAATACAGGCGATCCGCAATTCGCCTGTATTTAATTTAATATCTCATTATTTAGCTTGTTTAATATTTACATCTACTTTATCCGGAACATTAATTTGTGGGGCTTGCGGTGTTGATAATGTGCTTTTGAGCACAGGTAATCCATAATAAAACATTAAAAACATAAAAAACATGAGTAATACAATGCCCATTAGAAAACCTATGCCTGAATTAGATTTTCCTTCGTGAATATACTCAACTGTATGTGCCATAATTGTTTCACCTCTTTCTTATATAACTACTAATTATTATCAATACTCAAATTATAAGGCGCAGCTGCAAACGAGGGTACAAAAAAAGGTAAGATACTAGTAAGAACGGAGCGTTATATTTAATAGAAACTAGATGTTTTGTGTATACTGAATATATGGAAATGATATCGCCTGCTCAAGAAAAACGAATTACTGAACTCAGTTCGCATCTTCATGGATTAAGCACACAGGAAGCAAAAAAACGAATTGATACATACGGGCTAAATCTTGTAAGCGAATCAAAAAAACAAAATTTTTTTGTATCTTTTCTTTCCCGTTTTAAAAATCCCTTAATTATCATTTTGTTGTTTGCTTCATTTATTTCTGCTTCAACGGGAGCTATCGTTGACTTTATCATCATAACAGCAATTGTTTTTTTTAGCGTCATTATTGATTTTATTCAAGAGTATCAGTCAGAACAAGCAGCGGAAAAATTAAAACAAAAAGCCACTACTCATGTCTGGGTAATGCGCGATGGAGAAAAAAAAGAAATAACTGCCTCCCATGTTACAAAAGGAGATTTAGTCATGCTTTCATCTGGTGATGTAGTGCCGGCAGACATGGAAATCATTACGGCCGATGATTTCCATGTCGATGAATCCACACTTACTGGTGAATCGTTTCCTGTTGAAAAAGGTGCGGGGCAAGAGATCATGATGGGATCAACTGTATTAAATGGCGATGCAACTGGTGTAATCGTCCGTATAGGATCAGAAACAGAGTTTGGAAAAATTGCTCACACGCTTTCACTTAAGCGTCCGGAAACTGATTTTGAAAAAGGTATTCGACACTTTGGTATGTTGGTTATGCAATTAACGCTGACTTTAGTTATTTTTATTTTTTTTGTCAATATTATTTTTAAACATGACCTTTTCAATTCTTTCCTTTTTGCTATAGCGCTCGCTGTTGGACTGACACCTGAGCTTCTCCCTATGATTGTTACAGTGAACTTATCAAAAGGAGCTATGCGTATGGCTAAAAAAGGAGTCATCGTCAAACATCTTCCATCGATACAGAACTTTGGCAGTATGAATATTCTCTGTACTGATAAAACTGGCACAATTACAGAAAATAAAATTAGGTTAGAAAAATATGAAAATATTTTAGGAGAAGAAGATGCTAAAGTTTTAAAATATGCTTTTTTAAATAGCTCTTTCCAGTCTAATCTCAGAAGTCCTCTTGATGAAGCCATACTGGCACATTCGGAAGCTAAGTCTCATGAATTTAAAAAAGTTGACGAAATTCCTTTTGATTTTATACGCAAGAGACTTTCTGTTGTGGTTCGTAACTCGGAGTATATGCTTATATGTAAAGGCGCACCAGAAAGCGTTTGGTCTGTTACCTCTCATTATTATGACGGTCAAGGTGTCAAAAAAATTACAAAAGACATTCAACAAACATTGGCCAAGCGCTTTAAGGAATTGAGCACAGAAGGTTTTCGTGTATTAGCTGTCGCATATAAAATCGTACCTAACAAAAAAACTGAGTTTACAAAAGATGATGAAAATAATTTAATTTTCTTAGGGTATACAGCTTTCCTTGATCCACCTAAAGAATCAGCGAAGGAAGTTCTGCAATCACTACACACAAGTGGCGTGACCTTAAAAATTCTCACCGGTGATAATGAGCTCGTAACTCAAAAAGTTTGTCGTGAGCTCGATATTCCTGTCTCGGGTGTTGTGGTCGCAACGCAGCTCCTACATGTGACTGAACGCGCGTTACAGCGGATAGCCATTAATAATACTATTTTTGCTCGTCTGACTCCTGATCAAAAAGATCGTATCATATTGGCACTTAAAAAAGCTAATAATGTAGTCGGGTATCTGGGCGATGGTGTCAATGATGCGCCATCATTGCGCGCTGCCGATATTGGCATATCCGTTGAAAACGCGGTTGATGTGGCCAAAGATTCTGCAGATATTATTCTTGTTACAAAATCTTTACATGTACTCCAGGAAGGGATTATTGAAGGACGAAAAACCTTTGTAAATACGATGAAGTATATATTTATGGGTATGGGATCGAATTTTGGAAATATGTTTTCCGTCAGCATTGCCTCTTTAATTATGCCCTTTTTGCCTTTGTTACCCATTCAGATACTTCTAAACAATTTAATGTATGATGTTTCACAACTGTCACTTCCAACAGATAACGTAGATATGGAAGAAATTAAAAAACCTCTTCGTTGGGATATTAATTTTATCAAACACTTTATTTTTACGTTTGGCCCAATTAGTTCTCTGTTTGATTTTATTACCTTTGTTGGACTGCTCTATATTTTTCGCTACTCCGTCCCTGCTTTTAGAACGGGCTGGTTTATAGAATCATTAGTAACACAGTCTTTAATAATATTAGCCGTACGAACCAAAACTGTACCTTTTTTTAAGAGCAAGCCCTCAGTGTATGTTATTTGGGGAGCTATCGGTGCTGCAATCGCTAGTATAGTAATATCTCAGACTCAGCTCGGTATCATATTTCAGTTTGTAAAGTTACCAGGAACATACTGGGTATTTTTGATTATCGTAGTGATTCTATATATTATGGTAGTGGAAACAGCCAAGAAAATTTTTTACACACAGTTAAACGTTCGGCGGTGATAAGTATTGAATGACTTCTTCTTTCAACTGTTTTGGAGTATTTTGGCTTTTAATAATATAACCACGAATTCCTAATGACACACCTTTTGCGATGGTTAATTCCTGATCTAAATTAGTAAGTAGCACAATTGCATTGTTTTGCTTTATGGGTGGATTATTCTGTAATTTTTCCAGAATTGTAAGTCCATCCATCTTAGGAAGCATAATATCCAAAAGAACTAAATCATACCCACCCGCATGAATTTTTTCAAAAGCTATTTCTCCATCTTCAGCCTGATCAATTTCATATCCATCTTCTTCCAGCACCTTAACATACAACTCACGTATAAATAATTCATCCTCAACAATGAGTATTTTCTTTTTGATTGGTGCTGAAGAAGTAGGTTCCATACGCAGATTATAACACAATTATTATTCAGCAAGCAAAAAAATAACATCAGTTTCGTTATGGAAGGAACACGTTACAACCTGACCGCCTAAAGGTGCCTGTTCTCCATATGTATAAAATCCTATCAAAGGAATATCATTGCCGAGAATAGCACGTATCTTCTCTATTTCCTGATGTTTTTTTGACATTAATAATTTTTTGCGAGCGATACAATTAAAAAGCAGAATGGCTTTAACTTTTTTGTCACCTAGTTGTGCCAATGCCTTACGTGCAGCATCGGATGCAGCTTCTATTGCTTCTTCACGACTTCCGATCATCAAATATACTTCCGATCCTTCGGGAATTTCAGCGGCACAGGTGATCGCACCATTCTCATCAACCGTGATTGGATCACGTATAAGATATCCATCTTTATTTGGGGTTGGAATACCAAGAGGATATGTAATAGCAAGTCGGGCAAGCGGCTCGTTGTGGTCAACCATAACCTTATCTTTACCAAAGTGTGCTTCATACATCTCAATCGCCGGTCTCCCGTTTAATTCATATAGTATGTTATTTTTTGATTTGGTCGCAATCTGCGGTGTTCCGATTGGAATCCAGCCATGGCGAACACCAATACCATAGGAAAAAGCGCCAAATAATCCCACCCCTACTACAGATCCTGATAATATCTTGTCTCCGTAATACTGGTATGTTTGCTTAAATAAATAATCATCTCCTGCCGAACCACCAGCCACCATAAAATCATGTCCAAAAACATCTAATACACCACGAACAATATCAGCACCATTACCAGCTAAACCATCCGGCATCATTAAGACAGCTTTAGGTTTACTTTCACCGTTTTTTTGGATATTTTCTGCGAGTGCTTTTCCAGCCTTACGTGCATCCGACTGGATATCATATCCCACGCCGGGAATAAACTTCATTCTGTCAGAGTAAATAGCCATTAAAGCTACGGATTTATCCAATGATCCGCCAGTAGAAGTGATCTCACCCGCAGTACTGCAACCTATAATTGTGGCCTTCGTTTTTGATTGGAGTCGTTGTAAAAGAACCTGCTGATCATACGAAGTCGCGGAGGCATATAACAAAATGAAACTGGGAGAATTACCTTCAAGGCAGAGGATGGCTTGAGCATATGCTTCATCAATAGCTGCAATAGAACTTACATTCTGTGAATAGCCAACTCCAGCAAATAATGCCATATTAAAGGTTAAACAATTTATAAAACTTTATCAAACTTTCATTTCTGAAACCGGAACAGTGAAACTAAAGGTTGAACCTTTACCCACCTGAGAATCCACCCAAATCTTTCCATTATGTTTTTCAACAATCGCTTTGGAGATATATAAACCTAATCCTGTACCTTTTGAGCCTTGGCTTAGCACTCCAGAGACACGGAAGAACTTAGTGAATAGATGCGGAAGTGCATCAGCCGCTATTCCCTCTCCAGTATCAGTTATATGAGTGATAACTTCATTTTTATTTTGTTCCACCCAAAGACGAACTGATCCATTTGTCGGCGTATAGGAGATAGCATTGGCTAACAAATTTGTTACCACCTCAGTAATTCGTAATTTATCTGCCAACACCATAATTTTTGTCTGTGGCTCTTCATAGGTTAATTGAATGTTTTTCTCCCGTGCACGCACAATTAACTGGTCAAAAGTATTTTTTAAAATATCATTCCAATCAATTGGTTTAGGATTTACCATAAAAGCACCTTTTTCTATTCTTGATACGCTCAATAGGTTCTCCACCAGAGAACCCAGCTGCTGACAAGATATGTCAATTCTATTAAGAAGAAATTTCTGCTCATCCTTTAAATACTTTTCGTTTTCATCAATATATAAAGATAAGTATCCCCGAATTGAAGTTAATGGAGTACGCAGTTCATGAGCCGCCATAGAGACGAAATCCAATTTCATTTCTTCGAGTCGCTGTTCTTCTGTTAAGTCATGAATCGATATAATTCCTGCTAAATTATTTCGCCGACTATCTTTTATTTTGCCAACCATTAAATCTACAAAAGACTGCTTTTCACCGGTAATAATTTTTAAATATTTTTTAACAAAAACAACACCTTCCTGTTCTTCGGAGTTAAGCGGACAATATTCATTCACATCTAGTTGATGATCTTTGTCATAAATTTTTATGATTGAGTCAATCGGTTTACCAATCGCATCACTTGCACTCTGTCCGGTAAGTTTCTCAGCCGCTGCGTTGAAAGTAACTACACGATAATCTAGATCCAGAGCAATAACGGCATCTGTAATACCGGAAAGAACGATCATAAACTTATCTTTTTCTACCTGGATATTTTCTTTTTCAGTTTCTAATTCATCATTAATACTGCGCAGATCCAGGTCTCTTCTTAAAAGTAATTCGGCCGTTTTATTGGATCGTTTTCTTTGTTCCTCAAGTTGCGTAAAAGATGTGTCAAGTTTGGAAACCATCGCATTAAATGAATTACCTAGCTCTTCAAATTCATCTCCTGATTGTATGTTAATTCTTGTTTTTAAATTTTCTTGTTCGAGCAAAAACGCACCTTTTTTTAATGTCTGGATTGAAAG
The DNA here is from genome assembly GCA_964591375.1 of uncultured Gammaproteobacteria bacterium. Classification (GTDB taxonomy): domain Bacteria; phylum Patescibacteriota; class Microgenomatia; order UBA1406; family GWC2-37-13; genus CAYYYG01. The sequence continues at coordinate 771 of CAZQAU010000029.1, read as the reverse complement.
CAAAATATTTTTACTCAAAGCATAAGAAATTATCACAATAACTGAAATTGAGATGACAAGAAAATATGATAAAAACGATAGAAGAAAATTCATAAATTGATAGGCTTCGCCTGTCGACTGCTCAAATATTACTATCCAGTTGGCTCGTGGTATGGTAGAAATTTGTGATACAACAGGAATTTTTTGTTCATTTATATACTCATAATCATCTGGCCAATGTGAAGAATTCCTATTAGTTACTTCATCAGCAATAATTTTTCGAGAAGTAAGAATAGGACTTTTTAAAAGAAAGCCGGCATCAGGATGTGCGATTAATCTTCCATCATGATCTACTACATAAGCATATCCCGTTTCGCCCAATTTTACTTTCGCAACAATATCCCAAAGTTTTATCAAACTAATCTGCATTTTTATAATTCCAACCACTTTATTTGATTCGATAATAGGAGTAAACATGTTAATAAATGGACCAGATTCGTTCTCTAAAAAATATACTTTAGAAATAGTGGGCTTCTTGCTAGCTAATGCTTCCTGAAATGTGTCTGTTTCTATTTCAAAAAATAAATTTTCATCTGCCACCTGCATTTCGCGATCTATCTCCATAAGCTCTCTACCTGTGGGTTTTAAAAATGTTATTCTCTTTATAAACGAATTACTTTGCATAATGAAGCGACTATTGGCTGCTAACATCGCTGAGACCGATGCCTGTCTTTGATACGTTTCAGTTAATCCTTGATTATAAGAATCAAGCTGTGCAAAAAAATTATCTAT
>CAZQAU010000028.1:0-20408 GCA_964591375.1 uncultured Gammaproteobacteria bacterium | reverse complement strand
AAAAATAAGGCGACTGAATTTACGGTCCGTTTTGATTCGTATGAGCCTGCTTTTCAATTTCTTAAATCAATGGAGACAGAAGTATTCTTAAATAATTTTAAGGAGCTTAAATTAGTCGGATTTACCTTAAATGAATCGGATACAGTAAATAGACGTGGTTACGAATTACAATTTAATGGGATATTTAAACCTATAAATGGATCATCTACAACTGAATAGTTCAAACTTTAAAGACGAATTGACTACAAAGTTTAAGACTTATACCGTATTATTTGTAATTCCTGTCGTATTGTTATTATCTGTTTTCTCACTGCGACAGTATTTTACGGCCCAGGAAGATTATAATCAGCTTGAACAGGAAGTTGCTGTTTTAAAAGGAACAGTAGATACTTTCAATCAAAATAAGAAGGTTGTATCTAACGAAATAGACAAACACAATCAGCTTTTACTCAGTATAATTCCGGAGAAAGAAGATTATTTTAGTATTATTGTTGCTTTGGAGAAACTATCTCAACAAACAGGTTTTTTAATCACACAGTATACGATAGATATTTTAAATACCAACTCCGAAAAATTGTCGCTTTCAGTGGAAGGTCAAGGAGATACCGAAACATTTCTCAAATTTCTTCAGCAATATCAATACGATGGCGGTCGTTTAATTACGAACGAAAAGATGGAGTTTGGTAATAATAACTCAGGGTCAACAAAATTAACTCTAAATTTTTATCATAAATCTCTGGGAGGAGGAGAAGAAAAAGTAGAAAGCATTACTAAAAATGAGGTTGATTTTATAGAAAATATAGCAAGTAAAGTTAATCTTTCTTATGCACAACCAGAAGATGAAAGTGGTATAGAATACGAAACGAAAACGAATCCATTTTAAAATTATTTCATCGTAATCTGTTTTTTGTCTTTAAGAAGCTTTGAAATTCCTTCTGAAAGTTGAGCTCCGCGACTTGTCCAATATTCAAATCTTTCTTTAAGAATTTCAATTTTTCCAGGTTTATTCATTGGTTGATATACACCAATATTTTCAAGATAAGAACCGTCTCTTTTTTTTCTTTTATCAAGTACTACAATTCTGTAGGAAGGACTACCTTTTTTTCCAAATCTCATTAATCGTATTGCGACTGCCATATATATTTGCTTTTATCCGGATATAACCACCGAATTAAATATTATTAAACTTTAAAAGAATATTATAAACGTTTTAGCTTAATTTTTCCAGTGCATTTTTAGCTGCCTGTTCCTCGGCCATTTTTTTAGATGTGCCTGTTCCAACGCCCAATTCTTTGTCTTGGATACTAACTGAAACTTTAAACATCTTTTTATGCTCGGGGCCTTTTTCTTCCAAAATCACATAAATAGGCAAAACTTTATACTTGGCCTGCATATATTCTTGTAAACGACTTTTCGGTGAGAGGTAAAGCTTTTTCTTAACTATTATTTCCAGTTTATGTTGAAATAAATTTTTGAGAACAAATTCGTATGCTCTATCAAAACTCTGATCTATAAATATAGCAGCTACTAATGCTTCAAAGCAATCCGCCAGTAAATTCATATTTTCTCTGCCTTTTCCGAGCTCTTCTCCTTTGGAAAGATAAAGATATTTGCCTAATTCGAGTTTTAAACCTACTTCAGCTAAGCTTTCGGTACGAACAATTGCGGCTTTTATATCGGTATAATCTCCTTCTTCTAGATCCGGGAAATGCTTATATAAATATATAGAAGTAATCAATGACAAAACGCTGTCGCCTAAAAATTCTAATTTTTCGTTAGAAGGTAAATGAAACTTTTTATGTTCATTAAGATATGAACGGTGTACCATGACATTCTCAAGCAGAATTTTATCCTTAAAAGTTATTCCTAAGTTTTTCTCTAACTCCCCTAATTCCGACATAATGTAAGAAATTAAATATTATTTATCTTCTTTATTTTTTAATATAGTTCCCAATACTGCGTTTACAAATGCATAAGATTTATCGCCACCGAACTCTTTAGCAAGTTCGACTGCTTCATTGATTATTACTTTTGCAGGTTCAGCTGGTGCAATTATCAACTCATACACAGCTAATCGAAGCACAGCAAGATCAGTTTTAGCGATTCGGTCAATTGGAAATTTAGGAGCATACTGAGCAATTAGTCCATCGATTTCTTTTTCTGCATCGATTATTTTTTGGGTGATATCATCGTTTTCATTGGGAAGATTACTCTCTTGGCCATGAGGAAAACTACTGGCAAAAAGGTTTTGAACTATATTTATTCGTTTTTGATGGCGAGGATCCATAATAGCGTATGGCTTATAGCTAATAGCTTATGTGATAAGAGATAATTTTTTACTGTTACTTCCCGCAATATTTACAAGCTCTGTGGGGAAGTTTTGTTTTTCCGCAATTTTCGCATTTAACCAGATTAGGTAAAGATTTTGCTTTAGCAGCAATTCGTTTTCCTTTTCTTTGGGTTGAATGTTTGCGTTTTGGCAATGGAACCATATTTCATTAAAATAAATACAAAAAGATAAAGATATGTTAACAGATAAACCATATAAAAACAAGAGAAATCTTTATGTCTAGTCCATTAATATGAATACACATAAGCACTCGTCACTCTGATAAGAGCGGGTAACTGAGCTCATGCAGAGTAAATATACTAACCGTTATAGATTTGTATGATAATAACAATAGTTACAAACCTTTAATCACGGGCAATTTGCTGAGTACGGTATATATCGACCATTTGTTTAATTTTTTTGTATTTATTTAGTTTACAGTTTGACATAAAATAGTTCACAGCGCCTTTAACCATTTTAATAAGGTCTATATCAGATAAATTAGCTACTCTCAAGTTCATATACCCATGCTGCTGGGTACCAAAGATCATCCCTGGACCTCTCAGTTTTAGGTCAAACTCAGCTAATTCCATACCATTTAGAGTTTTGGCAAAGTATCTAAGTCTTTGTTGTGAAGATGGTTCACCTGCATCGGTAAATAACAAACAGTACGATTGTTTTGAACCTCGGCCTACACGCCCTCGTAGTTGATGAAGTTGTGCTAAACCATATCGTTCGGATCCTTCTATCATCATAATTGTCGCATTAGGAATATCAATTCCCACCTCAACTACGCTCGTAGAGACTAATATGTGATGCTTTTTTTCTTTAAACTCAGCCATTACTTCATTTTTTTCCTTAGGTTTCATCTTTCCATGTAGTAAAGCTAGGTTAAAATCCCGAAAGACATCATTTTTTAGGTATTCGTATTCTTTCTTGGCAGCTTTTATAGATTTCATAGTTTCGACTTCTGATTCTTCAATGAGTGGGCAAATTATGAATACCTGACTTTGATTGGTTTTAATTTCTTTTTTTATCCATTCATATGCATCTGAGCGTTTCCCGGGTGCTACTAAAAAAGTTTTTATAGGAGCCCGTCCTTTAGGCATTTCATTAATTTCAGATAGATCTAACTCGCCATATAATGTAAGTGCGACAGTTCTCGGGATAGGTGTTGCCGTCATGGTAAGTAAATGTGGATTGGTACCTTTTTGTTTAAGCGCCGCACGTTGAGCTACACCGAAACGATGCTGCTCGTCGACCACTACTAACCCGACTTTATCAAATTTTAATGATTTTGTAATGAGAGCCTGAGTCCCCACAATTATGTCGAATTCATCATCTTCTTTAACCATTTTTTTTGAGCCGGTTTGTAAGCCAATTTTAATAGGATACTTTTGAAATAATGTTGAAATGGTTTTATAATGCTGCTCGGCTAATATTTCAGTCGGTGCCATAATAAGGGTTTGATAGCCATTTAGATAGGTAGCATATGCCGAGATGGCAGCAACTACTGTTTTACCTGAGCCTACATCTCCCTGGACGAAGCGATTCATGGGGGTTGTTTTGGATAAATCAGCCAGAATCTCATCCGTGGATCTTCTTTGTGCACCGGTGAGAGTAAACGGCAAGTTCGATATAAAGTCATTTAATTCTTTTTGTTTTCCTGGAATATCAAATGCATGTGTAACCGATTCTTCTTTCCATTGTTGCTTTACTAGCGCCGCGGAAAGCTGGATCGTAAAAAGTTCGTCAAATGCCAGCCGTTTTCGAGCTAAATTTGCATCACTTAATGTTTTGGGAATATGTATATTTTTATACGCTTCCCATTCACTCATTAATTTATTAAACCCCCGTATTGGTTCAGGTAACCATTCCAGTGATTCTGAAACCGCCTGGTTGTATTCTAAATTTTGTATAACTTGCGCGACTTTATCCCGTAAAGTACGTGAAGAGAGACCAAGTTTTTCTGGATAAACGGGGATAATTTTACCCGTATGTATAGTTGGCGCATTTATATCACGTAACAGCTCATATTCTTTAGGTTCAAGAGAATATGTATTTAAAAATCGTTTTACTGTTCCCGAGACAGCTACAATGGCATTCGGTTTAAAATACTGTATCAAATATAACTGGTTGTACCAAACAATTTCTATTTTGCCAGTTTCGTCAGCAATTTTTACCTTTTGAATTTTTAAACCGCGTCGAGTAAAAGAATTTTTAGCTTCTATGACGGTACCTTTTATGGTAACGGTCTCCCCTTCCTGAAGACGGTTTATTGGTGATACAATCGAATAATCTTCATAACGAAATGGCACATAATTAAGCAGATCGTATATAGTCCTTATTTCCAGTGCCAGCATTTTTTTAATAGTTACTGGACTAGTACGAGATAATGTTTCAATTGAGTCGGAAAGTAGCATGAATACTATTATAGCTTATCGAGTCATCATCAGCGGAGCGAGACTGGAGAGAATAAGCAAGACGGAAGAGATTATGACTATAACCTTCCAAACTTTTTCCGCTTTTAAATATTTACGAATTTTCATATGGTTTTTAAATTATAGATATTGTACCAATTTTTTTACATCTTGGAGCGAATGCGATGGGAAATTAGATATACGAACATAATCATCTTTATATGGTCCATAGCCTTTTCCCAATACAAACCCATATTCTTTAATTCTTTTGATCATTAGAGTCGATGATTCCGGCGTTTTGACAATAACTACGGTATTGGAGCGGTTCTCCGGCTTTTTCACGAAAAATTCGTAATTTTGGTTTGTTTCGAAGTATTCATTTAATAGTTTTGCTTTTTCATCTGTTTCTTTCCGAATATTTTGTATACCTTTTTGCAACATCTCCTGGATGATTTTATGAAAAAGGTATATATTGAGCACATTTGGAGTTTCCGGTGTCTGATTTTTTAAAGCAAATTTAAGTTGTGTGGGGAAATTATGATATGAACCAATATTGATATCTTTTTTTTCTAAATATTGAGCTTTTTCCATGGCCGCGGGAGTAAGGATGAGTACACCCAAACCAGCGGGTAAACCAAAACCTTTTTGAACAGAGAAAAAAACACAGTCCATCAGTGAATAATCGATGTCTACGATGGGAGCGGAAGAAACAGTATCGACTGCAAAAAGTTTTTCCGGATATCTTTTTTTAAGTTCATGTACATGATTCATGTTTAAAGCAACACCTGTACTCGATTCATTATGAGTTAGACAAACCAGTTCTGATTCTTTCGGTATTTTAATGGATGAGAAATCAAAACTTTCCCCATCGGCAACCATGGCGGCGGCCGGATGTTTTTTTAACTCTTGTGCAATCTGAAAAAAACGCTTACCAAACGCACCGTTTACCAGATGATAACTATGCTTTTGAACTGTATTCTCGATGATTTTTTCCCATGCTTCATTGGCTGATGCAATGAAAAATATATGATTTTCTTCAGGTATATTTAATAACTTTTTCAACGAAAGACGAGTATCGATAAACATTTTTTGAAATGCTTCTCCCCGATGGGACATGCATAGTATTTCCTCTTCCATAGCCATCTGAACATAATGAGGAATACTTGGATGAATTTGTGATGGGCCCGCCGTAAAATATATATGCTTCATACATTAAGTATAAATTATTATCAGTACAGTACTCGCATCTTTATAGTCTCCGGAATTTTTTTAAGTTTGTCAATGACGGCTGTATCATAACTAGCACTAACATCAGTGATAACATATCCGATTTCTTCACTTGTTTTCAAGTACTGTCCTTCAATATTAATTTTATGTATAGCAAGTACTGTATTTATTTTTGCTAATATTCCAGGAACATTTTTATGAATATGAATAAACCGATGAAAATTTTTTGGTTCCGGGAGTTGAAGATTAGGAAGGTTAACACTGAGTGTTGTATCTCCATTATCTATAAAGTTTATGAGTCTTTCGCTGACAAAGTCAGCAATATTTTGCTGTGCCTCCTCAGTGCCGGCTCCAATATGAGGGGTGAGAATTACATTTGGCAGATTCTGTAAGTCGGTAATAAACGGTTCATCATTACTCTTGGGTTCTTTAGGAAACACATCTATTGCTGTGCCTGCAATTTTTCCCGTTTTTATATGTTTGACAAGTGCGGCCATATCCACGACAAAACCACGGCTGGCATTAACAAATATAACGCCTTCCTTCATAAGAGAGAATTCTCTATCTGAAATTAAATTCTGATTACTTTTCCGTCCGTCTACATGAATCGTAACTATATCTGAATATTTTAATAGTTCATTGAGTGACAGACATTTCTTTGCGTTTCCGTATGCCAACTTATCAACTATGTCGTAAAAAATTACTTTCATGCCCAGATTTTCTGCCACTACCGATAGTTGTGAACCGATATTGCCATACCCTACAATGCCCAAAGTTTTTCCTCGTATTTCATGACAATTTTTTGCAGATTTATCCCAGATCCCTTTATGCAACTGAGTACTTTTATCAAATGCTTTTCGATACAACATAATCATCTCACCAATTACCAACTCTACCACGCTGCGGGTATTACTATATGGGGCATTAAACACAACAACGCCGTGTTCTGAAGAACTCGAAAGATCAATTTGATTTGTACCAATGCAAAATGCTCCCACTGCAAGCAACTTTTTCGCCGCATTTAAAACATTACTGGTTACTTTGGTTTTGGAACGGATGCCAAGAATTGAAACATCAGCAATTTTTTCTGTAAGTTGTTGCTCATCAAGAGCATTTTTTAAGGTTTCCACACTATATCCTTCCTGCTCAAAATATTGTGTAGCTTTAAGATGAATATTTTCGAGTAGGAGTACTTTCATGCGACTTTTAGGAAAAGAAAACGCGCGTGGTAGTTTGAGTTGAAAAAGAAAGTCATCGAAGTCCCTGACGATAGCGTCTGCTTTTGCGGCCACTGTTTCACGATGCACATTTTCTACAAAGGCATAAAACATATGAGCTTCTCCCTTTTCCTTTATTTCATAATCAGTATATCCATCTCCAATAACAATGATCGGCTTTTTAAAATGGAGAGCTTTAACTTGTTTTACTTTTCCCTGAGTTTGTGCCAGATAGTTTTTTGTGTTATAACCCGTAATAGCGCCTATGGAATCATAGGTAAATTCATTCGCTAAAACATGATCTTCGGTGATACCAAATTTTTCTACTATCGGAACTATGTAATCTTTAAAGCCTCCTGATATGATGTAAACATTTTTTGCATTATCTTTAAAAAATTGTTTATTGCGTGTGATGGAAGTGGTGATGTTTTTTTTAAGGATCTTAATGAGTGTTTGGACATGTGCACTGGTAGGGCTAAAAAGTTTCAAACGTTCCTTCAGTGATTCGGGAAAAGTAATCGTTCCTTCCATCCCCTGAATTGTAATCGCAGCAATCTGTTTAACAATGGTTTCTTTTTTTGGATTGTCATCTAAGGCTATTTCGGCGAGTTTGTCTAACGCTTCGATTTTGACAAAAGTGCTATCAAAATCGATAATATAATATTCAGATCTTTCCATGCTCAATACTATATCAAATTTTTTACGAAAGTAAAAATTGTGTATACTATAATAGATTATTCATATGTACACACCAAAAAGACGAAGAACCACTTCATTGACGTTATCTCAAAAAATGATTTTATATGGAGTGATTATTTTTATAGCATTGGTGGTCATTGGTTTTATCGGATCGTTTGCCGTTTTTGCATGGTTTGCCCGCGATCTTCCTTCTCCCGGTAAACTTTCACAGACTACGGGAAGCTCAACTGTTTTTTACGATCGGGAGGGAAAAATTTTATATGAGGTATATAAAGATAAAAATCGTGTGCCTGTCGCAATTGCTGATATAGCCCAGTATTTAAAAGATGCAACCGTATCTGTTGAAGATAAAGATTTTTATCAGCATAAAGGTATTTCAGAAAGAGGTATCTTAAGAGCTGCTATTAGTCTTGTATTAAAACGGAGTATCCAGGGTGGTGGATCGACAATCACACAGCAGTTGATTAAAAACACACTCCTCGATGCTCGTCAAACACCTTCTCGTAAAATAAAAGAAATTATTCTTGCCGGTGAAGTGGAGCGTCGATATTCAAAGGAACAGATTTTAGAGATGTATTTAAATGACGCACCCTATGGAGGCAATTTTTATGGAATTGGAGCAGCTGCTAAAGGATATTTTGGTAAAGAGCCTAAAAACCTTGATTTAGCGGAGTCTGCGTTTCTTGCGGGATTGCCACAAAGCCCCAGTTACTATTCTCCATTTATAGGTGATAAGCAAGCTGGTAAAAGTCGGGCTAAGGATGTACTGCGACGTATGCGAGAAGATAAGAAGATTACAGTTGATCAGGAAAAAAAAGCTCTAAAAGAAATTGAAACAATGACGTTCACCCGACCAAAGCTCGCTATTAACGCGCCTCATTTTGTCTTTTATGTAAAAGATTTAATTGAAAAAGAATATGGTACTAAAATGCTCGATCAGGGATTAAAAGTGAAAACAACACTCTCACTGGATATTCAAAATCAGGTACAGGAAATCGTGACCGATGAAGTAAGTAAATTAGGTGATTATAAAGTAGGTAATTCAGCAGCTGTAGTCATGGATTCAAAAAGCGGTGAGGTTCTGGCAATGGTAGGTAGTTATGATTATTATAACGAAGAATATGGTAATTTTAACGCGGCACTGGGAAAACGACAACCAGGTTCAACGCTTAAACCGATTGCATATGCTTTAGCTTTTGAAAAAGGATACACGCCTTCAACAGTACTCATGGATGTGAAAACAGCCTTTCCGGATCAAGGGGGCAAAGAATACACTCCGGTAAATTATGATGGTCGATTCCGTGGCCCAACCCAACTTCGTTTTGCTCTTGGTAATTCATTAAATATTCCGGCTGTTAAATTATTATCTATGATTGGCATAAGAGAATTTCTGGGAAAGGCCGACGCCATGGGACTTCATACACTCGCTCCCAATGACACCAATATGCAGCGTTTTGGACTCTCCATTGTATTGGGTGGCGGTGAGGTACGGTTACTTGATGTAACGAGTGCCTATACGGCATTTGCACGCGGTGGCACCGCTATTGAACCCCAACCAATAGATGAAATAAAGGATTTTAATGGCAAGATAATTTATAAAGCCGTTAAATCTAAAGAAAAACGCGTTTTTTCGCCTGAAATTTCATTTTTGACTTCTCATATTTTGTCCGATAATATTGCCCGTTCTGAAGAATTTGGTTTGAACTCATATCTTAACGTTCCCGGAAAAACAGTTGCAGTGAAAACAGGAACAACAGATGATAAAAAAGATAACTGGGCAGTCGGCTATACGAATGCGATAACAGTAGGTATCTGGGCGGGAAATAATGATGGGACTCCGATGAATCCCAAGATAGCTTCAGGTGCAACAGGCGCTTCTTCTATCTGGTACAAAGTTATGAACACCCTTCTCAAAAAATACGAGGATGGAATTATGGCAAAACCCGACAAGGTAAAAGCTGTTACCATCGATTCTTATTTAGGAGGCTTGCCGAAAGATAATAGTCAAACTCGTGCAGAGTATTATGTAGAAGGGACAGAACCAAAAGATGTTTCTCCTTTCTACAAGCGATTAAAAATATCCAAAGCTAATGGAAAGCTTGCGAACGATGTGGAAGTAAAGCTGGGACAATATGATGAAAAAGATTTTCTCGTTTTTACAGAAGATGATCCAGTATCGACTGATGGTAAAAACCGTTGGCAGGAAGGTATTGATAACTGGCTTAAAGAATTGAAGGAAGATAAGTATCATCCACCACATGAAACATCTGACGCTTCGTCTGACTCTGTAGTAGTTTCTATTAAATCACCCAATGGTAATTCGACTGTCAATTCCAATACGGTAGAAATCCGTGCTAAAATCGCATCGTTGACTCCTCTGAAAAATGTGAAGATATATATTAATGGCAATGAAGTTAAGAATCTCGATGGTGATAATAAAGAACCCTCAGAAACACTCTCTTTATCTGATGGAGTTTATGAACTAAAGATTGTTGCCCGAAATGACAAGGATAAAAGCGGTGACTCAGTAATTAAATTTGGGGTAAATAAACCATGGGATTCAGTTACTGATACCCCTACACCTAATCCTACAATAAGTCCTACGCCTTAATACATCATGTATTAAAACGATCATAGAGTATGACGCTCATGACACCTATAAATATACCTTGAAGTATTCCCCATGATGCATCTACAATCACAAGCGCAGTTGACCAATCTTTAAGAAGCGCATAATTAAAAATATTATGTGTTAAAAATATTCCTATACCCATCAACGCGCCATAGAGTGCCCCGGCTTCTTTTCTGTTAACCTGTCGAATACTTTTCAATATAAAAAAAATAATTATAGCCGTAAGGACTGCATATATAGTGAGCTGGATTTCCAATAATGGTTTATCTCTATCTATTCTTTCCAGGCCAATTTTAGATAACTCACTACGATAAAATTGTCCAATAAAAAAATTATAAATAATAACGTTTAATATGGCAGTGGTCGCAAATATAGTAAGCCATGTTTTGTAAAAAGCCATATATTTTTTATTCAGTTTCATATGTGAAAAAGTATATCCTTCCAAATGGTTATAGTCAATTTATTCTGATATAATCTCTGAATGTTAAATTACTATCAGCCCTATCTGTTGCCCTTTCTTGGCTTAAAATCATATCATCTCCCCAAAAATATTAAACGATATTATTACTTGTCTATGGAAGATGCCATATGGGAGTTTACCCGCAAAATGAATATACCAAAAGGCTCGCTATTCCTTTTCCCCGATTTTTATTGCGTCGATGTTTTGAATAATGTAAAAATGCATGGCTTTCAGTATAAGTTGTGGAAAGTAGATAGACATTTTAATACAAATATTGATGCGTTCATTAAACTAATAATCAAGGAAAAACCGCGCATGGTATTTGTTTTTCACGCCGCCGGTATTACTTCCAATTTATTTAAAGATACAAGATGGGTCCCCTATCTTCCTCCTGATAGTTTTATTATTGAAGATTGTGTACATCGTTTGGTAAATCCTGCTGAAATTAAGCTTATCAATAAAAGACATATAATAATGGATAGTCTCCGTAAAGACTCACCGTTACCAGGTAGCTTTGTTTACGGCGCTAAAGAAACATTGACCTATACTCCTTCGCCATATCGTTTTTCCTGGTATCTTGTTAGTACAAGTATCTGGTATATACTATTTCGCTGTATACTTGGATTAGGCAGTCTCTTAAATAATGCTTATATGACTAACTTTGCTCATGAAAAGATACTACAAATCCATGATGATATTATCGGGGACAGCTGGGAGTCATACCGCGGACTACCCTGGGTGCCTTTAATTCATCGCTTTATTGATTTTCGAAAAATAGAACAGTTAAAAGTACATCAAGTAAAGATGTATAAAAAACTCATGCAAAGAATATACTCTTCTTCGCAGTTTTTTTATGAGATTGAGATAAACGAAAAAGATTATAAAAATTTTCATGTATATCCGGTAGGAATTTTAGTACCGGAATCAGAAACTAAAAATCTCATATTATATCTGCATAAAAATAATATTAGTGTTTGGATAAAATTTCCCAAATGTGACTGGAACAAAAAAAAATCATGTCTTTTTTTACCCTTAGGATTTCATGTGTCAGATGCAGAAATAGAGTATGCAGTAAATAAAATAATCGATTTCAAGAATTCGTAAGCCAAGCTGAAATATGTTGCGCAAGTTCCTCTTCATGGTCGGTAAATCCATGATCAGCCTCGGGAATAATGTGATATGTAAAATTAGTATTTTGCCCGGTATTGTTTTTTAATACTTCGACACAACCGGCTACATTTTCATAACAATACTCATCGTGACCACCGTAGACAACAAAAGTAGGCTTAGTAATGTTTTTAAATTCTCTAAACAATTCTTTATCTGATAGTTTTAAACTATTCATATATTCATTAAAAGGAAATATATTATAGTCGCCGTTAGGATTGATTGTGTCATATAGAGACTGCCATGAGATAAAAAAGTCCATGATTGAACTAGGTACTAGTTTAGTTCCATTACCAGCGAGCACTTCTTTTTTAGCCTGTTTTAATACATTCATAAATTTTTTTTGACCAAACTGTTTATAATACAGTCCGGTATCATCTCCACCGCTTAAGAGAATATATTTTGAAACTTCATTTTGGGGTTTATAAAAATCAAATAAAACAATTTTATTCGCGCCGGTCGAACTTCCGATTAAGTAAAATTCTTTATAGCCATGTTGTTTTAAAAAAGCAATTGCGCCTTCGATATCATAGATACAGTCTTTAATAATCTCATATGAGGAACCATAGAGTGCTCTCGTATCGTCACCATTTATATATTTATGGAGTGAAGAGATATAATTGGCTCCCCTATTATTAAAGGGGAAAAAAGTAATATTATTCTGATTAAGTGTATTTGCCAATGTATTTGTTTTATCAGCGCCATAGAAAATAGATGCACTCCCATTACCATGTAAGTATATGGCAGCTTTATTTGTGGGTTTTTCAGGCTCATATAAAAGCCCTGGCAGTTTTACATTATCTGACGAAAGAAAAGAAACCAACTGAAGATTTTGTTTCATATTAGTTTTTTATATACGGACTGCAATAAAAATTTATATGCATCACCAAATTGTTCCGGATTATGATGATAGATTTCTTTAATCATCTCTTTTGAAAATTTTTTATACTGTACTGATTCATGATTAAGTATCAGTTCCTCGTCAGTATATATTTCGTAAACAATAAAGTAATGATTCTCTACTTTTCCCCGGCTAAGTCGGTTAAAAATAATTTTATCTATATACTTAAAATTGATATTTTTCAAACCGGTCTCTTCCAAAGCCTCACGGCGCAAAGCGTCTTCATTACTTTCCCCTGCTTGTACATGTCCTCCAACGGGCGATACATACTGTCCCGGATCCTGACGATCGGCAGCTTGTTTAACGAGTATAAAATCCCCGGTTGATGTTACAATTTCAGCGATGACACATTTATGAAGCAGTCCTTTAAGATGAGAGTCTTCTTTGGAAGTTTTTCCAATACTATTACAAGATTCATCAACGATGTCGACAAATTCCATAGAAATTAGATAACTTTTTTTATCTTTTCAAGTTCTGTCTTTGCCTCTTCTTCCGTAATATTTTTATCACGAGAGGAGAATACAAACCGATAAGAAATATTATTTTTATACTGACTGACAAACTCGACATCTACCAACAAATTGGAAGTTTTCTTTGCTAAATTTCTTATTTGAGCAAACGATTGATCTGCTTTTATGGAGGTAGTTACATCGAGTTTAATTACGGCGTATGGATTGGGTGCAATATATGTAGGAAGCAATTTATGGTGTTTTATGAGAGCTTTAAAATCGATTTCTGCTGCATATATATCAATATCAGATAATAAGTTTTTTTTATAGAGTGGTTTTATTTGTCCTAAACTACCGGCTATTTCACCATTAATAACGAGCTCTGTTTGCATTTTACTGGAAAATAATGGGTTAGAGGAATTTTGAAATTCATACTGACTGATGTGTAACTCTTTCAGGATAGACTCTATTATTCCTTTTAAATCAAAAAAATCTGAATTCACTGCAATCCCCAGTTTATATTGCTCATCAGGCAAACTATTCTTCTGAGGATAATAAACTTTAGCGATTTCAAAAAAACGTAGTGCCTGTTTTTTACCAATATTGTCTTTTATATTTTTAGCTAAAGATGGAATGAGTGTCAGACGCATAAATTTTATTTCTTCTGATATAGTGTTGGCAAGCATCAAATGATTCTCCGGTTTCATTTCAAATGTCTTAATTAATTGTTCTGAGACCATGGAATAGTTCATGCTTTCATGTAGACCTAAATGTTTCAAAAAGTGTTTAATTTTTTGTTGGAGTGAGAATAAAGATTCTATTTCCGGAGGTTGTTTTACATAATTTGAGGATTGAATTGTATCTGGTAACCTATGATATCCATATACCCGGGCCACTTCTTCTATGATGTCTTCTTTAATATTAATATCGTCATTCCGCCAAGATGGAATGGTGATAATAAACTGTTGTAGAGACGCATCATGATGCGTCTCTACCGTGAAACCCAAATTTTCTAAAATAGATGTTACCGTTTTTTCTGGTAATTCAATTCCCATAACCCGCGTTATATCTGTCATTTTTATCAGGATTGTTTTGGGTGTATACGGGTGAGGATATATATCGTAAACTTTTGATCCAACAGTGCCACCGGCAAATTTTTGTAGTAATTCAGTACCGTAGACTATTGTTGGTTCTACCCGTTCTTCATCGAGGCCTTTTTCAAAATAAGTAGCCGCTACACTGCGTTGGCCGGTTGTCATCGAGGTGCGGCGAATTTTACGCTTATTGTACGTTTGTACAAAGAGGAGGACGTTTTTTGTGTCCTGCGTAATCATACTGTTTTCACCGCCCATTATTCCACAAAGATCTATTAATTTTTTACTTCCATCTTCTATGACTATATCGCCTCCGGGCAGAACTATTTTTTTACCATCAAGAGTCACTAACACTTCTTCTTTTTTACTCTCTCTCATAATCAAGAGATGGTTAGCAATCTTATCGTAATCAAACGTATGGGTTGGTTGCCCGAGTGAAAGCATTAAATAATTGGAAATATCGATTACATTATTTATAGAATTCACATCGCAGAGTTCCAATCTTTTTTTTATAAAATCCGGAGAATTACCAATTTTGACATTGGATAAAATAATGGCAGTAAACCTGCTACATAAATCATCTGATTCAATTTGAATATCGAGAGGTGCTGATTGGGAAACAGAAGCGATTTTGCTAAATACATATTCGGTGGTGGGATTTAGTTTCAATGTAGCTTTTTTACCAAACTGTGGAAGAATAGATTGCGCTTCTTGAGCTACACCAAAGACACTGGCCATATCTACACGATTGGAAGTCACCTCAATATCAAATACATAGTCGTCCTCTACCTTGTCCACACGTTCAATAGAAGGTCCACACAGCGATAGATATTTTTGCATTTCATATGGATCCGCGTCAGTTTCGAGGTATTCTAAGAGCCATTTGTATGTGATTTTAATATTCATGAATGATATGTTTAAAACTGTTCCAAAAATCTAACATCGCCACTATACATGATTCGCAAATCGTCGAGTTTAATACCTTCTTTCATCATCATAACGCGTTCTACTCCGATTCCAAATGCCCAACCGGTATATTGATCGGGATCGATACCCCCCGCTTTTAGAACATTCGGATGTATCATTCCGGAACCTCCCAGCTCCAGCCATCCGGATTTGCATACTTTACATTTATTTTCTCCGATTTTGCCTGTGCCTAAACAAATACCACAGGTTATATCGACTTCAAAAGAAGGTTCGGTAAATTGAAAATGGAAAGGACGTAACCGAGTTTTTCGTTCATGTCCGAAGAATTCTTTGGCAAAGTAATCGATGGTGCCTTTTAAATCCGATATTTTAATGTTTTTGTCAACACACATACCTTCAAATTGATGAAACATAGGTGTATGGGTAGCGTCCCAGTTAGGCCTATATGTTTTAGCTATGTTTATCATGCGAATAGGCGGTGTTTTAAGTCGCATCATTTCCCGAATTTGGCCGGAAGACGTGTGTGGTGTAAGTACCATGCGACCGTAATCTTTATGTATATCTGAATGCATAAAAAATGTCTCAAAATCATCGCGTGCAGGATGGTTGGGAGGCATATTTAAAGAATCAAAGGAAAAAAACTCATATTCTACTTCCGGATACGACATCCGAATAAATCCGATGCGATTGAATATTTTTGTTATCTCCTCCACTGCATATGTCACCAGGTGTACACTGCCTTTAGCATATTGTTTGCCTGGTAGCGTTACATCGATAGTTTGTTCCTGGTCCTGTTTATTTAGTACTTCTGTTTTTTTGGCAAGAATTTTTTCGGTTATGTTTTTTTTCACTTCATTGAGATGTTGACCAAAAGTTTTTCTTTCTTCCGGGTTTATGTCTTTAATTTGTTTCAAAAGAAGTGTTAACTCACCATTTCGTCCTAAGTATTTTATTTCCAGATTATCGACCAATTCAACAGAAGTTGCAGAATTAAGATCTAATTCGAAGGTTTTTAGAAGGTCATCGATAGTAGACATTGTATAATGATACACTAATTCAGCGGTAATGAGATCGTAATTATTTTACCTGCTCGACTATTTTACTGAATGTCTGTGGATACTCCATGGCAATTTGAGCCAGTATTTTGCGATCTAATGCGATATTTTTGTCTTTTAAAGATTTGATAAACTTGCTATATGTTGTGCCAGCATTGCGTACTGCAGCGTTTAATCTGATAATCCATAATTGTCGAAAGTCTCGTTTTTTAAGTTTTCGTCCGGCAAAAGCATATTCGCCTGCATGTAAAACAGCTTCTTCTGCTTTTCTGAAATGTCTACTGCGTGTCATCCAGAAACCTTTAGCCTGTTTCAATGTTTTCTTATGTTTGCGATGTGCCATCACACCTTTTTTGACTCTTACCATATGTTCTTAATCAAATATTAAAAATTTTATTTACAATTATGCCAAACCGAGCATCTTTTTAATTTTCTTTTCAATAGCTCCGGCAACTACCTTCATTTTTTTCAGATCTCGAATATTACGTTTAGATTTTTTAGAACGTAAATGTCTTAAAAAATGAGAACGATGCAATAATTTGCCACTTTTGGTGACTTTAAATCGTTTAGCTGCTCCTTTGTGTGTTTTTTGTTTACTCATTACAGTTACAAAATTACTAAATATCAAATTGCTGAATTGTTATTATAACATGAAAGCAATTTAACAGTTTAACAAGTTTATTTTTTTCTCGCAACTACAGCGCGAATAACGCGCCCTTCCATCTTAGGCTCTTTGGAGATATTTACTTCTCCCAGATCTGCTATAAATTTACTTATCAGATCAAAAGCCATCTGGCGCTTAGTGATTTCTCTTCCTCTTAAGCCAAGATTAACAGAAATTTGGCTGCCGTCTTCGAGAAACTCTTTCCCTTTATTGATTAATCGTTCAAGATCTGCCTGAGCGATAAATAGAGATAGCTTAATAACTTTAACTACACTTTTTTTAATGCCTTTTTTAGCTTCTTGAGCTTTCTTTTTTTCCTGATACAAAAATTTCTTGAAATCAGTAATTTTTGCTACAGGAGGCTTAGCTGTCTGCGAAATTAACACCAGATCCATTTCCATTTCTTGAGCTTTTTTTAGTGCTTCATCTTTCGATAAAACTCCAATTTGCTTGCCTTCATTATCGATGACTCGCAAAGTCGGCTCCTGAATACGAAAGTTTAGGTAATAAAATTTATTTTTCGGTTGTGGTCTATTCGTGCTTCTCAATGTGATTCTTTAATTTGGTAACGAAATCATAAAGTGTTAATTGTCCTAAATCTTTTCCTTCTCGTGTTCTTACTGCAACGATTATCTCTTTTGGATTATCATTGCTCTTTGAACTTTGAACTTCCTTTTCTCCTATTATAATCATATAAGGCACTTTTTGCAACGTGGATTGACGTATTTTGTATCCAACAGTTTTTTGCTCCGAACTGATTTCTGCCCGTATGTTTTCTTTTTTTAATATAGGAAGGATTGCATGAGCTAATTCGTTTTGTTTGTCAGAAACAGTAATAATTTGTGCCTGAACCGGAGAAAGCCATACAGGAAAGGCACCGGTGTAATGCTCGATCAGTACCCCCATAAATCTTTCGATTGAGCCTATCATAGCAATATGAATTACAGCAGGTTTATCCTCTTTGCCTTCTTCATTGATGTAGGTTAGATTAAAGTTTTCCGGTTGGGAAAAATCGAGTTGTACTGTAGAACATTGCCATTCACGTCCGATCGCATCTTCAATCATAAAGTCAATTTTAGGTCCATAAAAAGCGGCTTCACCCGGTCCAATATAATGTTCAAGCTGTTCTTTCTGAGCTGCCTCAATGAGCGCTTTTTCTGCATTATCCCATACTTCTGGTTTGCCGATATATTTATTGGGATCATTAGGATCGCGTGTAGAAATACGAGCACGATATTTGTTAAATCCAAAATCTTTCAAAATATTTTTAATGAGTGAAATGATTGCTTGTAATTCACCAGGGATTTGATCATGACGAACAAATGCATGGGTGTCATCTGTGGTTGAGGCACGTACCCGTAACAGACCGTTTAACTCTCCACTTTTTTCATAGCGGTAAACTGTTGCATTTTCAGCATACTTCAGAGGCAACTCTTTATATGAATGTGGCTGTCGCAAATAAATCATAAAATGATGTGGGCAGTTCATTGGCTTAAGTACATATTCTTCTTTATCCAGTTCCATAGGGTTAAACATGGCATCATATTTTCCCCAATGCTTGGATATATGGTATAGGTGACTTTTTGTTATATGAGGAGTCCAGACAAACTGAAAACCGTTGTCTTTTTTAGTTTGAACCAGATAATCGTCAATTGCCCTCCTGAATGCTGTCCCTTTGGGTGTAAATAATGGAAAACCACTACCGACTTCTTCCGACATAATAAATAGATCCAGTTCTTTGCCTAGTTTACGGTTGTCGCGTTTTTTAGCTTCTTCAATCTGCCAGAGATGTTTTTCCAAATCTTCTTTTGTAGCAAAGGCTGTACCATATATGCGAGTTAAAACTTTATTTTTTTCATCACCTCTCCAGTAAGCTCCGGCTATCGATAAGAGTTTAAAATGCTTAAGTTCCGATCGTGGATGGTTTGTATGTCCGCCCCGGCATAAATCTGTATAATTGCCTGATTTGTAAAGTGTTAACTGCTCGCCTTTTTTACTGAATTCCTCAATTAACTCCTGTTTATATATATTATTTTTAAACTCTTCGAGTGCTTCCTCTTTGCTGACTTCTTTTTTTTCAAAAGATTCCCACCGTTTGACTAATTCTCTCATTTTTTGTTCTATTTTAGGAAAATCTTTATCGGAAATCGGTTGTGGAAGCTCAAAATCATAGTAAAAGCCATTTTCGATAGCTGGTCCAATCGTTTGTTTTGTTCCCGGATATAATTCGAGAACAGCAGCGGCCAGTAAATGAGCGCAGGAGTGTCTTAAATGAGATAGTTGTTCTGTATTCATATAAAAGGATTATAAATTCTAATAGAGACTATATACTAAAAACCCTCCGTTGTCGGAGGGCGTATATACCACAATACTACCCTCTTTAGGCGTGGGTAGTAGTGGTGTTAATGTTGTTATTCAAAATAATCATTATGAAAATACTATACAACATTCTCATTAAAAATCAACTCCGACTCATCAGAGTCAATCCCGAATTATCGGGATCAATGATTATTTCTTTTTCAAAACTGGAAGACCAGTTTTTTTAACTTCAAGAACAGAATATCCTTCAGGTAAAGCATCGATCGCATTTTTT
This sequence comes from uncultured Gammaproteobacteria bacterium, assembly GCA_964591375.1. Lineage (GTDB taxonomy): Bacteria > Patescibacteriota > Microgenomatia > UBA1406 > GWC2-37-13 > CAYYYG01. The sequence continues at coordinate 574 of CAZQAU010000028.1, read as the reverse complement.
CCTACTTTGCGAGAGAAAAAATAGATGTTTTGCTTTTTACCACTTCCTTTTAAAGTGACCATTGTGTGATGCAGGAAATATTCTTGTTTCTTAGAATTAGTGTACATGTATGCCATATCGTTCACCTCCTTTCTCCCTTTAATAGTGTATTCAATTTATATTCACAACTTCAGATAATCGTACCCTATTTATACCGGATATTCAATACAACGGGGGTAAGAATAATGTAAGAATTATGTAAGATTTTGGATAGAAACATTAATGTGTCTCGTTTTTGGGCCGTCCAGTTCAACTAAAATGATTTCTTGCCATGTGCCTAATGTGATTTTCCCATTATGGATTATAAGAGTAAGCGATGGACCAATAATTGATGAAAGAATATGATCAGGAGCATGAGATGGATTATGCGGGTGTCGAAACGGTAATTGAGGAATCATACCATTCAATGCATCAAGTAAATCAAGGTCAGTGCCGGGATCAAGATCGGCTGTTGTAAGAGCGGCAGTGGTATGCAAAATAAAAAGATGACAGATACCTTCTCTGATATTTTCAACTTGAACTAATTCATTAATTT
>CAZQAU010000027.1:3673-21241 GCA_964591375.1 uncultured Gammaproteobacteria bacterium | reverse complement strand
CCGCTGTTATACCATCAAGAGCACGAGCGATAAACAGAAAGATGAAGTTAGGAGCAAATGCCATCATCAAAAAGGAAAGCGCTGTCCCGGCAATCGAGATTACCAAGAGTGGTTTTCGTCCATATTTGTCCGATAGCCGGCCTATAATCGGTGTGGAAAGAAACTGACAGAGGGAAAAAGTGGCAAATAAAAGACCATTTTGGAAATCGGTCAAACCATATTTCATGGAATACGAATAGAGAATCGGAATGATAATTCCGTATCCTAATGCATTTACTACCGCAATAAGAGCAATAATCAATAAGTTTCTATTTTGTTTAAACATAGGTTTATATTGTTGGAACAATAAATTACAAATGGGAAGATTATATTATACATGTTAAGTATGTATTTTTAAACTGTATATTTAGTTATACTATGATATAGTTACCTGGCGTAAAATTATCGTATAATGAGCCTATGGAAAAGTCTAAAATGCTTGAGGTTTTCGACCAACAGGTTGATCGGCTCATACAAAAGAATTATCCGCAGTTCGCGCATGTGAGTGAGGAATCATTTCGGCAAAACATGCAGCCTTTACGAGAACAACTTAAAAAAGTGTCCATAGCCGATGAGATTGATATTGAAAAGGGTATCTTGCCTTTTGTTATTGTTGTGAAAACAGAGTTGGTTTCCGCAGAAGAACAGATGGCTGCGATTGATTTTGGTGGAAAATCAGGTGTCGTGAAGTTATTTCCGCATGTGCCCGGAACATTTTCTCCAATTAAAACAGTTCAAATTCCCGATGCACAGGTCTATTTACTGATAGGTATTCAAAGAGGAAAAGAATTTTTGAATATTCGGCCTCAGGATGCACTTATTTCAATTACTAATAATAATCGTTCACCACTGACGATTGATGAGGGAATTGCGATACTGGTTCAATATCCTGAATTTTTAATCAAGAATAACTGTTTTTCACTTCTGGCCTCGCGGACAACCGATCAACGTGTGCCTGCGTTGTGGATCAGTGAGAAACGACCTAAGCTGGGCTGGTGCTGGGATGGTAATCCGCATACCTGGCTCGGTTCCGCTTCGTGTTTTAAAAGAATCGGTAAGTAATCCTCCGGAGGATTATTGTTATTTTTTTTCCTGCACATCACAATAATAGTTTATTGCCTGCTGAAGCCATTGAGCCAGTCCCGGTTTAAACCGTTCATAGTATGCCGTAAATCGGGGATCATCGACATAGAGCTTACCCAGTCCCCGATACATTTCATAAGAACAGTCGTAAAATGTCCCGATTCCTTTATGATGTTGAGCTATTAAGGCCTGCACTTCTTCACTTTTTATATCCTTTCCCATAGCATTGGCTAATTTTTGTGTGAATTCGACGCCTTCTCTCTTAATTCTGTCATAATCTGCCTTTGTCCAGTGTTTAGTTCGTTCTATCGACTGTTTATAAGCATCTGTTTCCCCCCAACGTTGTTTGGTTTCTTCTTTGAGCGTTTTTAGCTCATCATTAGTAAATGGTTCGAACATATCGTTACTATTCATAGTTTCACCTCCTTTCAAGCTAATGATAGTTTTATCAATAGTTTCAATAAGCTTTTCGATTCGTTTTTGTTTTGTTAGCAGCAACTTTTTATGATCAGATAATATGTTTTGCATGTGGTATCCAGGCCGACTGATAAACTTCATAATTTCATCAAGGGGAAACTCCAGCTCTTTAAAAAAAAGAATCTGCTGTAGTTTCATTAATTCTTTCTGTTCATAAAATCGATACCCGTTTTCTTTTACGTATGAGGGTTTCAACAGACCGATTTCATCATAAAAGTGTAAGGTGCGAATGCTAACACCCGATATATCGGCTAGTTGTTTGACGGTGTAATTCATATGAACTGCATTATAAACTATAACGTTACGTTAGAGTCAAGTGTGTTTATATATATATATGTATATAGAAAAATATATTTTTATACTTATATTTAATAAATAAACTTTCATATCAATAGGAACTGCATTATAATTGCTGTAATTTTTAAAAACCCATAATATTGTTTCAAATAAGCTTGTATACATGAGAAAACAACCACATCTTTCGGTAATCATGCCAGCGTACAATGCGCAACTATATATTAGAGAAGCGATAAAAAGTATTCTTGATCAAACATATACTGATTACGAATTTCTTATTATTAACGATGGATCAACGGATGAAACAGAAAAAATAGTGCTTTCTTTTAACGATCCACGTATCAGATACTTTAAAAATAATACAAATCTTGGATTAAGTCCGACATTAAACAGAGGACTCGCTGAAGCAAAGGGAACATATATCGCTCGCATGGATGCCGATGATTTTTCTTTTCCAGACAGATTTAAAAAACAGATTGAATTTTTAGATTCTCACCCAGATTATGGAATTGTCGGCTGTATGTATATTGTTATGGACAAAAATAGGCGACCATACGAAGCCGGAGGACTGGACTTCCGAGATGATTATGATATTAAACTATGTCTTTTCAGTAGTAATGTATTCTTACATGGTGAGACTGTGTTTCGGGCTCAAATAATCCGAGACAACCATTTTCAATACAATGCTGAATACAATCCCTGTGAAGATTACGATTTATGGATTCGTATCAGTCAACTTACTAAATTCTATATTCTGGAAGATATTTTATATTCTTATATGATTAACCCTGATAGTATGTCAGGGACACGCTGGATTGAGATGAGAAAAATGACAATTCAGATTGCACGCATGCATCAGCGTAACAAAGGATTACCTTATATTCCATTGGCTCAATTTATTTCATTTTTCCATAAGGGACGACAAAAAAAAGATGGTACTGTGTACTTTAGGAAGTCTAAAATTAATCGTTTTCATCAGTTAAATTATCAGGAGTTTTTATTTAGAACAGGCTTTGTGTACTTGTATCGTTTAAATTTTCAGGGATTTGAATTTTTAGTAACTAGCTTTCTTATTAACCCTTTAAACTGGTGTCTTAAATTTTACCGTCTCATTTTTCTTACTCATCCCCGTTTAGAAAAGAAAACGCAGTAGATGAAGTTTTTTTACTTTATACAAGGCTGCGCAGTACAAAACAAGCAGAATCAGTTGTGTAATAATAGTCGCATACCCAATACCAATGATTCCATTATGTAATAACAAGTAACTGGAGCCTAGAATAACAGCCGCTGAAATGGTATTAATTCCGACGAGCATTTTTACGTGATGATAGATTGTTAAAAATGTTCCAATAATGTAGTTGGCACTGGAGATCAATGTCGAAATCGCCAGGATTTGCAAAAGAGCTATACCCTGAGTTGAGTATTGTTTACCAAACACAATAAGAATATAGTTACCGAAAAAAACCATCACAACAACTGCCGGAATTAAAATTAAAGCTATCATACGAGACGCCTTGCGAGTATGAATCTCTATTTCTTTTTCATTATATGCACTTTCGACCAATAAGTTTTGGGTAATTACCTGGGGAATAATAAATAAAATATTTACGGTAGTAGCAACGATGTAATAATATGCCGCATCGGAAGCACTCACGGTACTGGTTATCAAAATCGGTAGTATATATGAAGGAATTATGGAGGCCAGACCGGAAAAATAGGAACCGAGGGAAATATAAGCAATTTTTTTAACAGAACTTCCGTGAATACGAACTGCATAGGAAACACTAAAATAACTCGCCATAATGATGGAGGCATATATGATAGCGAATAAAGTTCCCATTGAAGTGGCTAGAAAAATACCGAATGCACCTAAACTAATCAGAAAAAAAGGTAAAAATAACTTAGCCGCATTCTGAATAATGACTTTAATGAGAATATGAAGAGCGGCACGAAAAGAAAGAAAAAGTGCTTCACTTAAAAGATTGAGTGCGGTAAGAACTGTAAAGAAAATAAAAAGAAATGAATATAAATTATTATTACGTACAAAGAGTAACGGTTTTGCAAAAAAAGGCATCCCCCAAAGTACACTCAGAGAACCAAAAATCGCTACCAGTGTAATGATGATAATAACAGAATTAATCGTCTCATTTTTTTTCTCCATTGCGGGCAAGTGACGCATTATACCGGTGTTAAAACCGAGCAAGCTAAGAGAAGAAATAAGATTGCTTAAAGAATACAAAGAAGTCGCCAGACCAATCTGATCGGTAGAATACTTACGCGCTACTAAAATCCAAAATAAGAATCCAGTACCTGACGCGACCGCATTAGTCATGATCAAATACATAGAATTTTTGTATAGCGTATTGTTTTTGAAACGCGAATAGAGTGTTTTTATCATTGACTACATTTTGTACAAACAAAAGAAGATTACAGTATAAAGCTATATTATATACGCTACGTATACGATTCACAGCTTTATTTATAGCAATGAAATCACTCGCGTTTTTTTGTAGTGAATTGTGTGTTGGAAAAACAATAAATATATCAGTGGAAGAATACCGGCGGTATTAAAAATCACCAACGTCACAAACCAGTACTGCTGATCATTGCGGGCAGCTTTCCACAATGCCCATGATTTTAAAACAGTCTCTAATAAAACCGCTGGTATGATCCAAGGATAGTAATGTTGTAAATATTGCATATGTAATTATTTTCTCAGGATGTATCTGGCACTCAGTGATTCTTATCACATATTATATGTATTTATACTTTACCTTAGTTGATTAAGAGTTTATACTATCCCCATGGCACGCGTTAAACTTAGTGAATATAAAGCAAAGCTGCTTTTATACAAAAAAATTGGTATTGAGTACCAGGGTATTAGTGTAAATAATAATCATCCGCTTAATATTTCATTGCTAACCGAAAAAGAATATGTAGTGAAAGTTGATCAGGGAATAAAAAAAAGGATGAAAAATGGTCTGGTGCTTTTGAAGGTTAAACCGGCAGATGTCCCAGAAGCTATTGAAAAGTTAAAATCTAAAGGATACAGTCAATTTTTGATTGAAAAGTTTGCGGCACACAAACAATCAGAGGAAAGATATATCTCTCTCGAGCGAACAAGAGAAGGAATTGTATGTATGTATTCACGCAAAGGGGGTATTGAAATTGAAGATAATATAGACAGTATTCAAAAAATGATATTCGATTTTTCTGCTCCGCCTGCAAAAGATATAAAACGGGTCGCTAAAGATTTAGGTGTCGCTGAAACATTCATCATCACATTAATTGCTTATTTTGAAGATTATTATGTTTCGTTTCTGGAAATAAATCCATTGGTTGTTGAAGGTATGCATATTCTCGATCTGGCTGTCGAGGTGGATAGCTGCGCTCAATTTCTTGTACAAGGTGCGTGGAATGAGCCAGATATTATGTCCGCTTCACATAAAACTGAAGAAGAAAAAAATGTTTCTGATTTGAATAAAAAAAGTCAGGCGGCTTTGTCGCTAACTGTTTTGAATCCTCAGGGATCAATCTGGGTGCTTCTTTCCGGAGGCGGCGCGAGTATTACGATTGCTGATGAAGTGTATAATCTCGGGTATGGGAAAGAACTCGGCAATTATGGTGAATACTCTGGCAATCCCAATGCCGAAGAAACATATCTATATACAAAAGAAGTTTTGAAACTGATGTCGCGCAGTAGTAAAAATAAACAGGTTCTTGTAATCGGAGGCGGTGTCGCTAATTTCACCGATATTAGAATTACATTCAAGGGAGTTGTACGTGCTCTTGAAGAGTTTAAGGGTATATTAAAACAAAAGCATATTAAGCTATATGTGCGGCGGGGTGGGCCATATGAAAAGGAAGGACTTAGTATGATTGAAGATTTTGCACACAGGGAAGGCCTCTATGGACTCGTTTCCGGTCCGGAACTGCCGTTGCATGAAATTGTCCGTGCGGCGATTAAAGAGTTGTCATAATACTTATGTTATCAATACCATCACTAAGAAAAAAAGATATTTCTATCATTGCCATCGGTTCGCATCCGGCTATATTACAGTCGATGATAGATTTTGACTATTTGGCCGGCAAACAGGAACCATCCTTGGCAGTTATCCTCGCATCTGGTAAAAAGTATCAACGTTTTTTTTGGGGAGATAAAGAATTATTGATTCCGGTATATAATAAGATAAGTGCAATACCAAACTCTATTGCAAAAAATCTATCTGCATTTGTGAATCTTACGTCTGCCCGTCGTACCAAAGTTTCAACAGAAGAAGTACTAACAGCGTATCCGCACGTAGTTGGAGGAATTTTATTTGCAGAGAATGTAACGGAACGAGATTCTTTAGCACTTTCGCGGGGTAGTAGTATTGCTGCACCGTTTATCATAGGTCCGGCATCAGTAGGGATATTAATTCCCGGTATTTTAAAATTGGGCGCTATTGGTGGGACCGAAGCAAAACAGCTCGTAGATTCACATTTATTTGAATCGGGAAATGTGGCGATTTTTTCTTCATCAGGTGGTATGACAAACGAACTGATTCGTTTGGTTACCGGTTTGGGAAAACGAATTTCATTTTCACTTTCATTTGGAGGCGATCGATTTCCCGTACTAACACCCAAAGAGGCATTTATAGCCGCAGAACAAGATCCTGATACGGAATACATTGTCTACTTTGGTGAACTGGGTGGTTACGACGAGTATGAATTAGTTGATCTTATTAAAACTAAAAAAATTACTAAACCAGTGATTGCATATATTGGTGGTACTATTTCGGAAATGTTTGCGACGCCGCCTCAGTTTGGACATGCAAAAGCGATGGCTTCTCGTGGCGAAGAGTCTGCACCGGCGAAAGCACAAGCACTCAAAAAAGTAGGCGCCCGTGTAACTAATTCATTCACAGAATTTATCGATTTAGTGAAGAAAATACCGGCATCCGTGCCGCAAACAGAGACAGAACATGCCGCATCTTTACAAAAAATATACAATCGGAGACCCTCTCTCTTTATAAACTCTATTTCCCAGGATACTGATGGGTCGGTAAATATTTTGGGAACAGATATATTAGAGCTTGCCCGGACCAAATCTTACGGACATATTGTCGCTTCAATGCTATTGGGGAAGCAGATCGCTTCGCAGGAAGTAGGCGATTTCACCGAATTAGTCTTTAAATTACTGGTCGATCATGGCCCGTATGTTTCTGGTGCGGTCAGTACCATGATTGCCGCTCGGGCGGGTAAGGACCTGGTTTCGTCTTTGGTAAGTGGTTTACTTACAATTGGACCACGATTTGGTGGCGCGGTTAATCAGGCAGCTGCCCACTGGTTGGAGGGGGTGACACAAACGATCGAGCCATTTGATTATGTAGAACGACAGGCTTCGCGGCGGCAACTCATTTCCGGAATTGGGCATAAAAAATATCGCGTTGATTTCCCAGATCCACGTGTGGCGGAAGTGCTTACATTTTCACACCACCTGAAAAAGGCACGTTTTACCAACTATGCGCTCGCTATTCAAAAAATTACTACGGCAAAAAAAGGTAATCTTATTCTTAATGTTGATGGAGCCATGGCTGCCGTGCTGCTGGATCTTTTATCAGAAAAAGAAAATCTTACTGATTTAGAACTGCACGAATTGATACAGATAGAATTTTTTAATGCATATTTTGTACTTGCCCGGTCGGTGGGATTTACTGCTCATTATCTGGATCAACGTCGGATGGATGAAGGGCTGTTCCGTTTATCTCCGAAGGAAGTGATATACAGAAAATAATTACTGAATAAAACATGCATCTCCAAATGAGTAAAATCGATAGTTTTTTTCAATAGCTTCTTTATATGCCCTACCCATTAAACTATTTTTAAAATCTACAAATTCAGTGGCGGTGTTTGGGTATGTACAGAGAGCAGTTATCATCATCAGTAGGGAAGATTGCGGCACATGAAAATTGGTGATCAGGCCATCGACAATTTTGAATTTGTATCCAGGTTGAATGAATAGTGAAGTTTCACCTGTCATCGCATGTACCAAACCTTTATCGGTCGCTGCGGATTCCAGAGTACGTGCACTGGTTGTACCGACGGCAATAATTTTGCGACCCTGTTGTTTTGCCTGGTTTATTTTTTCAGCTTCTTTAGAAGTAATTTCAAGATATTCTGTGTGCAGTTTGTTTTTTTTAAGATGTTCTTCGGTTAGCGGTGCGAATGTTCCCAATCCGACATGCAAAGTTACTGTCACTACTTCGATATTTTTTTTGCGTAATTCATCAAATACTGACTGGGTAAAATGGAGACCAGCAGTCGGTGCTGCAGCCGAACCAGTTTCGGTAGCATAAATCGTTTGGTATCGTTCTTTTAAAACGTTTTCTGATAACTTAGTTTTAATATACGGGGGAATAGGAACGTGTCCGAGTTCCTGTAATTTTTGCATAAATTCGCTTTCAGAGATGGATGGAGTGACAGTTAAAACACGTTCATTTTTTTCAAGAATATTTACTACAAATCCATCAAAGAGGACTTTTGTATTAGTGGCAAGACCGGGAAACGACATAGCTTCCCATTGATTATGTGGTAGCTTTTTGACAATCAGGAGTTCGACTTTTCCACCAGTTGTTTTTTTCCCCTGGAGACGTGCGGGATATACTTTGGTATCGTTTATTACGAGAACAGAGTTAGGTTCAATGATTTCGGGAAGTTCATAGAAACGCTGATGAGTAATTTGCGATAGATTACGATTTATTACAAGCATACGTGCTGTATCACGTGGTTCAGCTGGTTCGTGAGCAATATGGGATTCAGGCAAATGAAAATCGAATTTTTTCAATAGTTCCGCAAGGGATGTGTTTGTTGATGTCATAAAAATAGTTAGTATATTGTACCTGATACTTAAAAGGTGTGATCTTCATCATATTACTGTAACGCTCAATTCGATATAGTTTCAGCAATACAAGTTATATAAATGTATGTTTAATTTTATCACTCCCGACGTTCCTCAAATTACAGCTGACGAAGTTAAAAAAGCTCTTGATGAGAAACAGCAGGTTATTTTACTTGATGTCCGTACACCGGCTGAATATAGTCGCGGCAAAATCACAAATAGTATTAATCTGCCAGTTGATGATGTAGAAGAGAAGGTGGAATCGCTCATTCCCGATAAATCCCAGCGGGTGTACGTCTATTGTTTAAGCGGCTCCCGGAGTGTATATGCTGTTGAGACGATGGAAAAACTAGGCTATACCAATGTGTTTAATATTACTCAGGGATTATTGGCGTGGCGGGGAAAAAAGTTTCCGGTAGTAACTTGAATTTAGAGAATATCCAGGAAAATATAGGCGAGTATGGTCGCGAATACTGACATTGATAATCCCCAGATCATTAGATGGCGAAAAAGTTTACTTTTATTATTCTGAGCCTGCGCAACGCATAAAGCACCAAGTGTGGAGAGTGGACTAACATCGACCATATGCGATCCTACGGCAACAGCGATAAGCATCTCAACTGCATTCCCTGAACCAAGTTTGCTGATTATGCCAGGAATAAGGGGAATAAAGGCTGGCATTACCACACCTGAGGAGCTGCTATAGGTGGAAATAAGTCCGGTAATAAGAGTCAAGATAGAATTAATATAACCGGAAAGTGATGATTGAGCGATTACTGAAGTCGCAAGTTCCAGACCGCCCGCTTTATCAATAATTCCGATGAGAACGCTGACGCCACAGACTAAGAAGATGGTGTCCCAGGGTAATTTTTTAAAAACATCTTCCGGATCTGCCATATTTGCTAATAGCAAAATCACTGCCCCGATAAAGGAAGCTAATGCCAGAGAAACTTTTAAGACAATGATGCTGAATATGAGAATGAAAATAGAAGTTAATGTGACAATTTGTTTTGAATTTACAGGAGTAGTTTGTAGATGAACAGCGTTATTCTGATGAGAACTATTTTTTTTGTAACCCTTAAAAATAACATACGCTAGTAATGCGGAAATCGATTGAAGAAACGCTGACATAAAAAACACACGCCAACCCAGAGTATTATTCTGCATATGTATTTTTTCCAAAATGCCACTTAGTATGACTCCTGTCGGTGCGATAGGAGAAAAAGCACCTGCATTAGCACCGGTCACAATCATAATAGCCATAAGAAGCGGGCTAATGCCAAATCGATAGGCAAGACTCATTCCAATCGGTGCGAGAACAGCTGTAGCCGCGATATTACCCGGTCCGATTGCGGCGAGCATAAAGGTAAAAAGAAAAAAAAGAAGCGGCAATAAAATTACATTACCCCGAATGAGCCTAACACTACGAATAGCAATCTGATCGAGTAATCCATTATTTTCAGCTATACCAAAAAATAATGTAATGCCCACTAACATAAGAAAAAGTTGTGTGGGAAAAAGTGAAAATATTTCCTTATCTGTTAATCCGGCGAATACCGAGCCAATCAGAAAACTAAAGGCTATGGCAAGAACGCCGATATTAATTTTGGGTTTAATTATGCCGATGATAATAGATACTGTCAGCGAAACGATAGAGAGGACTGCTAGAAATATATTCATAATATAAAAGTAGATAATACAGAGACAAGAGTATATTATCTGTGATTTTACGCATATCTTTGCTATTTGTAGGAACCACTGATTTATGTAGATGAATTTTTGCGTGCTTCAATCTCTTTCAAAATTTTTTCAGCCCGGGAGAAGCCAATTTTAAATTTTCTCTGAATAAGAGCAGCGAGCGGGAAATCGAATTTGGTGAGATAGTCATACACTTCGTTCAGTAAAGGATCTGTGTCGTTGATTTTATCTGTTTTTTCTTCCTGATTCATGAAGATATTATATCAGTACACTATTTATCAGGAAATATTATGACTACTGTTTGGAAATCTTATTCTTAAGAAAGTTTATTGTATCCGCTGACGATTTTTGTGGAGGTATCGATATTCCACATGGTATTGGAAACAATTTTTTTATTCTGTCTAAAGAAACGGGTATACGTAAGAATAGCCAGATACCCAGTGAACGTAATGGGAAATCTAAAAAATTCTGCCATCACCGCTCTCAAAATTGCACTAAATGGTAATTTATACTCTGGCTTGATATCAAAATTAAAATAATTTTGTAGTTCTTCCTGTGAGTATTGAAAACGACTGCTTGGACCGATATGATCTTTTAATCGTTCTGGACATCGGATATATACTTTTGAAAAATCACTGCGTTCAAAGCGTCCTTTCAAGCGACGATTTTCCAGATACAAATACATGTCCCCATTTACCACCGACTCTGGAATACGAAATTTTTTTAGAAGTGAAGTCCGAAAAGCAAGACAACGTCCGCTTGCCGACAGATAATTACGTCCACTATTCCAATAAAAGGCAATTTTATCTATTAGTCGTACCATACTTGATAACATTGCCCCGACCGGAGATTCGGAAATGTGCGGGAGAATTCGAACACCTACCATGGTGACCGCCGAATTTTTACTAAATTCTGTAACGACTTCGGTTATAGTGTCGGTTTCGAAAGTAATATCGTCTTGAGTAAAGATAAAAATATCAGATGCAGTTCTATCGATTATCTGTTTTAGTTTTTTAAACTGACTTCCGGCTACTTCATTCCAGTAGAGTTCAACGTTAAGATCTTGTAATCTTTTTTTTACATCAGCCGTGATGGGGGTACGATCGGCCTGGATAATCAGTCTTGATTCCTCTCCCATTTGTGCACTGCGTATGGATTGAACAGTTTGAACCAAAGATTCACCGCCATAGCATGTGGTGATACCGATGGTGACAGTGAGGTTTGATTTTAAAGTGTTCATGATTGTTGAGTAAATAATTTTGTTTGTTTCTGATATAACATATCGATCTGACGCTCTGAAGGTACTGTGACAGAATTATAGGTAATCGGTGTGTCTTTAGCTGTGTCCTTAATCACAGTACACCCTTTTGAAAGTCCGATTGGTAAGCATTTTTGTTCCATGGCTTCCTTATTATTTTCCAGCATTCCATAACAGTCATAACCTCCTATACCATCAAGTACCTCGCCTGCTTTTAAATCTCGTTTTGCAACGGTGATAACCTGCGATACCGGTGCGCCGACTGGAGCGATTGCTGCATCATGAAATAAAGAAGCGCGCGCGACAGTGAATGCTGTGTCTAAACTACATAGGTGGAAAGGAGTTGTAAATGTATAAAATGGACCATTGCCCATCTTATACATTTTTAAATATTCTTTTTGTACGGAGTCGTTTGTATGAGCGATTACAAAAACTCCAAAATGAGGATAAGCACCTTGAATAAAATCAACAACCCCACCATTTTCGAGAAATTCTTGTAAGGGAAATTTAGTGGCTGCTTGATCGACATTATTACATGAGGGACCGATCATACCTCTTTGACTGATTTTTAAGTTTGCTGCATTGGCGACGGTAGCCATCTCAAGAGCAAGTTTGGTGCCGTCAACCGCAGCAGTCGCTAATACGGGACTGACATTGTTTTCTTTAGCCCATTGTGCCTGTGTTGCCGGTGTACGGTATTTATCGAATACACTTTTTATATTTCCCGCCAGAACGGGGGTCATTCCAAGTCCCCGGACATAACGAATTAAATTCATGATCACACCGGGTTGATCACCGTCGGTTTGAGTGTAAACTACTCCTGCCTGATCGGCATAAGATTTTAATATTGGTCCAAGAGTGGCATCAAGTTCGGCATTAATAAGTACAATATGTTTTTTGTTTTCAATGGCCTGGAGGGTTACATCACATCCTGTTTCTACATCTCCGGTGGCCTCAACTATTACATCGATATGTTCCGAATTACAGAGTAAACGATAATCAGTGGTAACTGAGACCGTATTGGACGGAGGAGGAATTTTTTTACCTGATTCGATGGAAATTGTTTTTATTTTTAAGCTAGACAGCATTGTTTCTGCACGGCTCAGTGTTCGATTGGCAACGGTTATCAGCTGGATGCCTTTTTTAAACTGTAGTTGGTTCACAAAACCACGAGCAGCATATCCGGCTCCTACCACACCAACACGGATGGGGGTACCACTTTTTTGTAGTTCCTGTAACTTAGTATCAAGCAGTATCATAGTTACCACACTTTCAGTTCCGGAATGGCCGCGACAAACTGTCCGTTCCATTCCCGAATAAATGATAGTTGTTGGGTAATTTCTTCTTTTAAATTCCAGGGAAGAATGAGAATATAATCAGGTTTTGTCGTTCTAATCTGTTCCGGTGCATATACGGGAATACGGGTACCCGGCAATAAATGATTTTGTTTGTGCGGACTGCGGTCTACAGTATAGTCGATGAAATCGGTGCGAATACCACAATAGTTCAGTAACGTATTACCTTTAGCTGGTGCACCATATCCTACGATTGATTTACCAGATTTTTTGGTTTCAATTACAAATTGAAGCAGATCCTGTTTGACTTTTTTGACCTGTTTTTCATACGCTGCGTACGTTTCGACTTTATCCAGTCCTGCTTTTTTTTCTTTAGCAATAAGATTATTTACGCTGTTTTGAACTGCTATTGTATTATTTTCTGTCTGTTTCACAAATAATCGCAGTGAGCCCCCATGGGTAGAAAGTTCTTCTACATCAAAGATTGTTAGTTTATGTGCTGCAAAGACTTTTTGTACGGTAAGTAAAGAATAATAGGAATAATGTTCATGATATATAGTGTCGAATTCATTATGCATAATGAGATTCATAAGATGAGGGAATTCAATCGTGGCAATTCCAGTTGGTTTTAATACGAGATGTATGCCTTCGACGAAATCATTTAAATCGGGAACATGAGCCAAAACATTGTTGGCGATAATCAGATCGGCCATTTTCCCTTTATTTTTAAGTTTATTGGCTGTTTCAACTCCAAAAAAACATATCTCGGTTGGTATCCCTTTTTTTATAGCTACTTCGGCAACGTTGGCAGATGGGTCAACACCGAGTACTGGTATATTATTTTCTTTAAAATATTGCAACAAATAGCCATCGTTACTGGCGAGTTCAATTACCAGAGATTCTTTAGTAAATGAAAAGCGCTCTTTCATCATTTCTACATATTTTTTTGCGTGTGCCAGCCAAGAATCTGAGAAAGAAGAAAAATAGGTGTATTCGTCATTAAAAATAACATCGCGCTGAATTGTATTGGGAAGCTGTACCAACAGACATGATTCACATATATAGGTATGTAAAGAGTAAAACATTTCCGGTTGATCAGGTTGGTTTTGTGGAATCATCGCATTGGCGATGGGAGATAATCCCAGATCAACAAATGTTTTATTCAGTGGTGATTTACAAAATCGACATGTATAGGTGGTTTTCATAGTTAGGCTGATTTAATAATCCATCGGTAATTTGTATCTAGTTGTTTGGAGGCTTGTAATTTCTGAATCATCAAAATGCGGGTGAAATCGGCCGACTCAAACTGTTCTCGAGTTAAAGAAATGGCTGCAAATAACGTTTTAAGTTGCATAATTCCGGCTTTAAGATCATATTTACATTTAAAACCAGGCAATTTTGTGTTTATTTTTGCGAAAGAAACTTTATAACTTCGTACATCCCGATTACTGTTTCCCATTGTGATTTCACACTCAGGAAAGGCTTCTTTTATATATTGTGCTACTTCTTTAATCTGGTAATTACCATTAATATCACCTACATTAAAAATCTGATTATGAACTGCATCGCGTCTGGCCTCGGCGGCACATAAAAATGCCTGACAGACATCTTCAATATGAACGAGTGGGCGCCAGGCAGAACCGTCACTTGAAAGACGAATCTGTTTATAGGCGATGGCGGTTCCGACAAGATTGTTGACTACAAGGTCAAATCTCATTCGGGGGGAGGGGCCAAATACTGTCGCATTGCGCAAAAAAACAGGCGAAAAGTTCTCATCAGCCAGAGCACTAACCGCATCTTCGACTCTTTTTTTGCAGATTGCATATGCAGTCTGTGGGTTAGTGGCAGATGTTTCGGAAACATCTAACTGAGTTGCGATACCATATACACTACATGAGGAGCTGTATATATAGCGTTTGACTCCGGCTTGTTTTACTTTGCGGGCAAACTCAACTGCACCTTCATGATTAATTGCATAAGTAACGCTTTCATTTAATGTACCGAGTGGATCGTTGGATAAATCAGCCAGGTGAATCACAGCATCATATCCTTTTAAATCATTTTCAGTTATATCACGTATATCTTTATTCAGAACTCGGGGAGCAGCCTCAATGCCGTTATACAGCCAACCGCCGCGATAAAAGCCGGTATCAATACCTTCAACTATATGACCGTTTTTTTGAAAAAACTGCGCCATTACTGTTCCAATATAACCATCGATTCCTGAAATAAGTATTTTCATATTGTATTACCAAACTTTCCATGGGGCCGTTCCGGCTTTCCATAAATCTTCCAACACATGTTTGTCACGCAACGTATCCATCGGTTGCCAGAATCCATCATGACGATAGGCGACAAGTTGTCCGTCTCGGGCCATTTGTTGCATAGGCTGCTGTTCAAAGGTAGTTAAATCGTTTTCAATATAATTAATTGCTTCTGGTTCAAGCACCATGTAACCGCCATTGATCCAAGAGCCATTATCTTTTGGTTTTTCCCGGAATGATGCAATTTCAGCACTATCTTTTTTTAAGGTAAAAACACCAAATCGCCCCGGTGGCTGTACTGCAATCACGGTGGCTAATTTTTTATGTTCTTTGTGAAACGCGATGACATCTTTGATATTAACGTTGCAAAGTCCGTCGCCGTAGGTAAAACAAAATGTTTCTGTGCCAATATAGTCTTTGACACGGAGCAAACGACCACCGGTCAGCGATTTTTCGCCTGTCTCAACGAGAGTAATTTTCCAGGGTTCAGAGTTATTTTTTTCAATCTGAATGCTGTTTTTTTCCAGATCGATAGTGATATCGGAGTTATAGTACTGATAATGGGTAAAGTAGTCTTTAATAATGTGAGATTTGTAGCCACAGCAGATAATAAAATCATTTATTCCGTAGTGAGAATAGCTTTTTAAAATATGCCATAGTATGGGTTTTCCCCCAAGTTCGACCATAGGTTTTGGTCGGATAGTGGTTTCTTCACTGATACGAGTACCATATCCACCGGCAAGAATAACTGCTTTCATATTGACTGTATTATAATATATACTATAAGTCTTGTCAATCAGGTATGAATGGAGTTGTGATATATATCACATACTAGATATAGTATGTGATTTTTTTATTTAAATGCATGCGTGACAATGACGCGATTTTGAATAGGCAAAAGAACTTCAAAAAGTTTGAAAATATGACCGAAGGAAGTGATTTTTACCGGAGAAAAACCAGCCAGTTCTACTAACCGTTTGAGTCCATAATAAGAACAGACATTTTTATGTCCAAACTTGTTTGTTTTGACAAATGAATGGTAGATCCCATATTTTTCTTTAAAGTGAGGAGATAGGATTGAGTTAGTAAAACTAGTGGTACCGGTGTGCTGTACTAAGGGTTCCTGTCCAAGTAGGAGTGAGAGGATATTGTCAAATGAGGCGATATTTTCGGTAGCGGTAATACAAATTCCACCTTTTTTTAAAATTCTATATGATTCGGAAAGAAAGAGATCTTTATCCAGAATATGTTCAATTACTTGATTTGAATAGACAATGTCAAAGAAGTTATCTTTATAAGGAAGTGTTTTGTTTTCGATTTCAGCCTGTGTATATTTAATGTATTTGTGTTTAAAGTCGGGGAGAAGATCGATACCATATACTTCAACGTTTTTTAAACCGGATATAAAAGTTTTTGTTTTTTTACCATCGCCGCACCCAATATCCAGAATCCTGACATTATTTTTTCCCTTACAATAATTTTCGATTAGTTTTTTCAAAAAAATTTCACTGTCGAGAAATGCTCCATCCATCTTATTCATGAGGTAATTTTTTATGAACTGCATAGGGTTCAGATTAGCATAATATTTTAATGGAATCAATATATCACTCGTAGTAATTTTACTAGTTATTAATAGAGTTTCAAAAAGCGGATGAAAGCTGAGATTTTTTTTATATATGTCGTAATGATGTTGTTTGTATTGGAAGGTTTTTGAAGAGGTGAAATATAGACAATTTTTGTAATATCATTTTCGACTCCTGGTTCACTGGATATTATATACGAGCCAGGTGTGGCATTTTTAATTTCAAAATCCAACCGAATTCCATCATTGGTAAAACCAGGAGGCAAAGAAGAAAAATGAGTTTTTTCTGCGCCGATTGTGTATGGCGAGATCTGTTCTAGCGAACCGGCGAATTTAAAACCGCTATTCTTGATTTTTTTAGGTTGTTTTAATGATCCTTTCCATATCGTTTTATTATTGACAACTTTTTCGTATTTTAGTGTGGCATGGCGTCCGTCTTTTAAATAGAGCTGTATTTGATTGTCATACTTTGCACCACTTTCGCGATTGAGTAAACTGGTTTCAGCAGTAATAGATATTATTTTATAATTGGTGTTTTGGGGTGCTTCTTTAGGCATATCAATCGTCACTTTATTAGTGTAATCTGTATATTTTCCCAGATAAAAAGCCTCCAACAGGCCATTGCGGCTGGTAACATATGCATATCGGCCTGACACAGCTATCCCGCTTGGTGAACCAACTATTGGGCCAAGACC
>CAZQAU010000027.1:0-3573 GCA_964591375.1 uncultured Gammaproteobacteria bacterium | reverse complement strand
TAGTATCGACATTGTAGATATATTTGCCTGAGATGGCAAAGTAATGCGCAATACTGGGAATAGTAGCTACTACTTTTGGATTGGAGGGAACGTCGGTGGACACTGTAAAAATACTACCACCATTGCGAAAGTATACATATTTTCCATCAGTGGTCATCATCTCGCCGATATTATAACCTCCACCGGAATTGTATACTGTTGCAGGGATATTGGCCGGATTTTGTACATCAAAAACTACAAGCGAACCGTTACAGCATGGAGAACCTGTGTAAATATATCGTCCTACTTTTGTGAATGAAAATGGATACTCGGCAAATGTAGGTGGACTGTATCCCATAAATTTAAGATTTTTTTTATCAGTCACATCGGTAACCAGTATTTGTCTATTAATGTAGTTATTCATCAGCGGCTGCTGGGTTTGAGGTGCCGGGTCGACTCGGTCACTTAAGACAAATACGTAGCGGCCGGAAACGAGTATATCAACCGGTGTGGGAGTGCGCCAATTTTCGCCCGCAACTTGAAAATACATTGAGCCTAAAAGTTTGGGATAAGAATCGGCAAAAATAGGGAATGAACTCAGAAGAAAACTAGTACTTAAGAGTAATATTGCAATAATGGTTTTCATACTCAGGCTCTTACCTTGTGGATACGGCTTAATAATCGAGCGATTATTTTTTTAAGATACATGCTAATGGTTGCCTGATTATTCGAGATAACTTTATACGTATATATAATGGCTGCGATAAACATGCAGGCGGCCAACAGTATTAATAAATATTTTACTGCTTTAGCTAACGTGTTATACAGGGCTCCATGAACGATGGGATAATTGGCGATACTTGCGACATTCCGTTCATCAACCAGAGCAGAAATAGTAACTACATTTCCAAATATAAAAGGCATTTTCATAGAAGTGGTGAAATTACCACTTTGATCAATCGTTATAGGTTTGCTTTTAGTTACTCCCAATATTTTACTGATAGTCACTTCCACGGTTTTTCCCGGTAAAAAATCTGAACCGGTAACAGTAATAGTATCTCCGGCTCGGGCTGTGTTTGGATCGATGGTAAGAGAGGGGGGATTAATGGTAAATTCAGATACGGCCGTATTGAATTTTCCGGTTGAAGCTCCTAAAGTGTGTGATCCGGGGTTGGAAGGAGGGATAGTGATCGTGGTATTAAAGCCACCAATAGTGTCAGTTTTTACCTTGTTTGTTTTAAGTGGAACTCCATCCCAGGTGAACTTTACCGCTGATTCAACATCAAAGTTAGTGCCGGAAATTTGAATTTTGCTATTTCCGGTTCCGGAGTTTTTTGATAGATTGATTTCACCTGTCGTAACTGTAATTGTGGAATCTACAAATACGGAGTCGTTCGATTTTGCTTTGATAACATGAGTTCCGGCTGCTGCATCGACCGGAATAATTAATCCTGCCGAGAAATAACCGGAGGCATCGGCTTTGATTTCATCAATATTTGATTGAAGAGATTTGATGTTGTCCCACAAAAATGTTACTGGTTGATAGGGTAAAAATCCGGTGCCTGAAATAGATAAGCTGCTACTTGATTGAATACTACTGGTACTTAATGTAACAGCAGGAGCAGTGATAGTAAAGGAGGCAGTGAAGTTAATTTTTTTAGTGCCTGCAGCCGCGGAAACATAATGTACACCACGACTTGTGTTAGGTACGGTAAACACCGCG
This sequence comes from uncultured Gammaproteobacteria bacterium, assembly GCA_964591375.1. GTDB lineage: Bacteria > Patescibacteriota > Microgenomatia > UBA1406 > GWC2-37-13 > CAYYYG01. Next base: position 1,871 of record CAZQAU010000027.1, on the reverse strand, counting down.
ACAAAACTTCCCAGTGGAGTTGTCGTTACCACCTTAGGGGTTGTTGTAATGACGGTATCATCCCACAATAAGGTAAGTGTTTGATTGCCTTCAAAGTTAGCTCCCGAGACCGAGATTTTTGCTCCGGGTAAACCTGTTGCCGGGGCTACTGTAAGAGTAGGGTTGGCAATAGTAAAGGCAGTAATTACCGTACTTACTGAGCTGGTCGAACTTTCAAACTGTCCGGTACCGGAAACATAATTTGCAGGAATAATAAGATTAGCAACGAAACTACCTGCTGAGTTGGTGGTGATGGTTTCTTCAATTGGTTTAATGACATCGCCATTCCATTTAAATGTGACTGCTTTATTTGGATCAAAGTTGGTACCGGTCAGTGTGACGCGAGTGCCAGGTGCACCGGTTGCTGGCGCTGCCGTTACGGCTGAAGCAACAACAGTATAGGTTGCTGTGGCAAAGTTAACGGAGTCGGTTTGTGCGCGTATGGTTTGTGCACCGGTAGGGAAATCACCGGGGAATGTAAAGGAAATTTGAAAAGCTCCGAGGCTATTTGTGGATGCATTGGTACTGATTTTTGATCCATTGATGTAAAAATCGACTGTACTATTAGCCCGGAAACCAGTACCACTAGCTGTTACAGCCAATCCGCCTGTTCCGGTGGCAGGTGATAGAGTGAGTGCGGGTGTAGACACAGTTAGAGTGGCATTGGCAAACAAATTAGTGCTTGTTTGTGCCTTGACTGTGTTAGCTCCCGCGAACGCATTCGGAACGGTAAATGTTGTCGTAAAGCTACCGGCACCGTTAGTCGTGACTGATGTGTCAGTCGAAAGTGAGGTGCCGTTTAAAAAAAATGATACAGCGGTATTGGCTTTCAAATTACTTCCAGAAATAGTCACCTGTGTACCGACAGCACTTGTTGCCGGATTAAGAGTGATAGCGGGTGAGGCGATCACAACGGTGGTATTGGCGACTGCATACGTACTATTACTTGCTTTGATGATGTGCGCACCGGGGTTGGCAACATCGGGAATATTAAAAACTAACTCTGCTGTACCATTGGTAGTTGAGGTGCTGGTGCCTACTGCGATATCATCAAAGTAGAATGTAGTAAGCTTTGATGATTCGAGGTTGGTGGCCGTTACAGTAAGCGTAACACCAGGTGGAAGGCCCGCAGTGGGGATACTTGGGGAACTGATAGCCACAGCAGGTGTGTTTATCGTAAAAGTAGTAACGACCACATTAGTCGCTCCCGTATTTACTTGTACTGTATGTGCGCCATACATGGCCGCCGGTACTACAAATGATACTGTGCCCGATGCAGGAATGGCACCACTGGCCGAGGTGGTAACAGTCGAAGGTGTAGTTGTCAGTGTCGTTCCATCCCAGGTTATGGTGGCTGTGGATGAGTTATCAAAAGCGGTTCCGGTAATCGTTACTATTTGTCCGGCAACACCCGAAGTGGGGGATAAAGTTACAGTGGCTGCTTCTATTTTTGGTGCATGAAAGATAAACAAGCTTACGAAAAATACAGACAAAAAGAAATAACTAGAAATGATTTTTTTTAGAAAGATTTTCATTATGCATAAAAGTAATTTTATCTGATATTAAATTTTTATAATATTTTAAATCAGATTGCAATGACAATATGATCTGGAGCTCCAGAAGGATGTATTTTTTCAACAAAAAGGTAATTTGCTAAACAATTTGAAAAAATAGGAGTTACTACAACATAGTATTAACTGTTTTGACGAGTGAGCTGTAGGCATAATAAATAAACCCCAGGTTTGAGTAGGCAGCATTTGTCTTTACATTCATAATCCGGCTCCAGGGGCCGGGCATGCAGCCGTTACTGGCACGGATTTTGAAAAAATATT
>CAZQAU010000026.1:7016-23990 GCA_964591375.1 uncultured Gammaproteobacteria bacterium | reverse complement strand
TAATGATCGCTTTTGTTATAGATAGAGTGGATTACGGAGAATATAAATTGGATTTCCGGTAGTTCCCATGGACTATCTTCGCCTACGACTTGATACGGTATGCCCGAATCAAAAAGTTTTTCTTGAATTATTGCACTCAAATGATGATTGCGATATATTAAAGCAAAATCGCCAAAACAAGAATTAGGGTGAGACTGACTATTAGCACCGGCTGTCAATAGGTCTGTACCGCCTACAAATTCTCCGATCGTGCGTAATACAAATTCTGCTTCTGCATACTCATTATATGTTTTAATAAAAGAAACTGTTCCTTCATCAGTACGAAAAGGACTTAGTTTCTTCTGTTCAGGAAATAAAAACGAACTGACGTTCACTATTTGTTTTGCAGAACGATAATTAATGGGCAGTGAGATATTAAGCGAGTCCGGATAATCAATTCCGAGTTTGTTGAATAATGTAGAATCGGCACCGCGAAAAGAATAGATTGACTGTAATGGATCGCCAATAACAAACAAGGATTGCGGCGAGAGTTTTTTTAAAATTTGATACTGAATTTCGTTGGTGTCCTGAAATTCATCAACCAAGACATGCTTGAATCGTTTTTGTAACGTCTGCAGTTTATTCCCATCATTTAATAGTTCATAGAACTGAATAAGAATGTCATCATAGTCGCACAGATTTTGACCTTTTAGACTGTCATTATAAGCTGAAACCAAATTGGCAGTTATTGGATCAGAGGTATTTTTCCTGTCTGGAATGGATAAAGGCCTTGACTTGTATAAAGAAATAACACGAAGCATCTCGCGTTTGGGAATTCCCGCAAATTCTTGCGTTTTATGCAGTGAATCAACTACGTACGTGCGTTTTTGTTCATTAGCAATTTGAATCAACGTTTCTTCCGAAAGCACGCCTAACGCCACCGAATGAAATGTGCCGATTACCGGTTGATACAACTTGGAAATTTTCTGCAAACGCTCCCTCATTTCTGCAGCCGCTTTACGGGTAAATGTAAGCGCTATTATGTTAGTTGAGTCAACTTTTTTCTCCTTAATTAGATACAGCATTCTGGCAATAAGCGTCTTTGTTTTCCCAGTCCCTGGCCCAGCCTGTATACTTGTCACGGCATGATTACTCATCACAGCGCGCTGTTGTTCGTCATTTAAACCATGAAGCACGTGTTGCATACTCTGAATATTAGCATAAAAATAAATCTAAACGTAAGAGAGGCCATACAGATTTTTACAATGATCCCGACGGTGAGGCGACGGGAGTGCTGGTTGGAAGATCGATAATTTCCTGTTGCTGAGTTTTAGGGTCGGTTGGCTGAGATGGTGTTTTTGGTTGACTCGTTACCAGCATTAAGATTCCTATAAAAACACCAATGATGATTAGTATGCCACCTAAAATTAGTACAATATTTTTCAGAGGAAACCCGCTGTTTGGTAAAGGAATTTCTTCTTTATAACCCGGAATAACAATCGGTGAGATATCCAGTTTCCGCAATGCTTCTTTAAGTTCTCCCGTATTATATCCGCTCTGCATAAGATTCTGCATCAATAGCTCTGTCGAAACATCAGGATTCTGTTGAATATAGGTGATAATACTCTGAATACGATCTTCGTCCATGTATTTATCATATCATAAGAGCTTTATCATTTACGGGAGTAGTCTGGCGGAATCGCCGCGTATGCCATACCATCAGATATGGGTTGATACTTCAGTTCAATAATCTGTGCTGATTTCGTGGCATTGGAAGTGACCGTCATTTTTTGCATCAGGCCGGTTTTTTCATCGATCGTTATTTGAATTACCGCAAAGGCATTGGGATTAACGGGATTTACATACCAGATACCAACCCACTCATTCGTCCGTTCCTTCTTCCAGCTTATCTGCCCCTGAGCCGTCTTAGAAACTATCAACGAGGGAATAAAGCTAAGTATTTCCGGTTGATTTAAATCGGGATTAGGTGAAACAGAATATTTTTTTTCAGTCGGGAAAAGAGTATATATGAAACTTTCTTTATAAATGGTAGTCGTTTTTTGTTCTTCGATACGCACCGGTTTTCCCTTTTTAGTATACGCAGTTCTAGATTCACGCACATCCCGATTGGGATTGGTTTCCGTAATATCAACAGTTATGCGATAATCTGCCGACGATATTCCCTGTCGGAAAAGATCAATGGGATCTTTGAATTCTGCCGCCGAAGACGCAACCGCTGAACTGATGATCCGGGTTGGTATTTCCACTGTAGGAACAGGACTGCTTGTTGCACTCTCACCGGAATATGCAGGAGTAATTGTTACAGATGGTGATACTGTTAATTTTGGTGACTGTGATTGTTTAACCGATGTCAGAATTAAACTCACCAGGATAAGTAACAATAATATTCCACCTAAACCGATAAAGATAATTTTTCGTGAAAGAAATTGAGACGAATTCATATATCTATTGTAGCAAAACTCTTACCACAAACTAATCTGGTTGGATAGTTGTTTCTTCCGCTCCATTTCATCACCAAAGAGTTTGATTACACCATACACGCCATCATACCCGGGATCAATGATCACATCACCTTTTCTCATCCGGTCAATGACTTTGGCCAGATTGGAAAACCCATTCTGCGCGATGTCGCTTACCGGCATTTTACGCAGAATGTCAAACTCACTACCTAAGGTCGCGATCATCCGCTCGTAATCCGCCCAGACTTTTTTAGAACCGGACTTTACTCCAATCATCTCGGCGATAATCTCAGTTAAGGGAATTATATACTCTACTACTTTATGATCAGATGGTTTATAGTCTTCTGGAAAATCAGCGATTTCCGATACCCGGTAGTCTACTCCCACCGTGAGTGGTTTGTGACAGACCGGACAAATCCCCTTATGCTGTTTTGTAACTTGAGGAGTAAATTTGACATTACACAGACGATGTCCATCATAGTGGTACTTACCTTCCTGCGGAAAAAACTCAATCGTTCCAACAAGCCGTTCATCATTTTTTCTGATTGCATCCATAATTAAGTCATATGAGAGTTGTTCCTTAGTTTTGTCAAAGCGTATAATGGTCGCCTCCCGACCCAGTTTCTGCGGCGAATGTGCATCGGAGTTGGAGATAATAGCTACATTTTGTAATTCCCGCAAACGCCAGTTCATAAATGGATCAGATGATAATCCGGTCTCAATCGCTTTTACCTCGGGTGCTAATTCCTCAAATGCCTCGGTAATACTATCAAAACCTGACTTGGAACCAAACATCGCAAACCAGGGAGTCCAGATATGAGCCGGAATAAATAACGCACGTCTGTCTGTTTCCAGTGTCATTTGCAGTAATCGTTTACTATCCATTCCTAAAATCGGACGTCCATCGGCTTTTAAATTACCAATCCGATCAAGTTGGGAATTAAGTGACTGTGCTGTTTCAAATGAGGGAGCAATCACCAGATTATGCAGCTTTCGAACCTTACCTGTTTTTGAGTAAATGGTACTGATCTCCACCGTCAGAATAAAACGAATCACATTGTTGCGTACTGATTCGGGAATCGAAGGATCGATCGTACGGGCAATATCTTCCCTAAGCCGAAATAACCCGGGTTCTGCTGGTTCGAGTTTTTCTTTCAGTTCTGCAAGCCAAAGCGGATGAGTAAAATCACCGGTACCGATAATATTAATACCTTTGATCTTTCCCCACCGGTATAACCCTTCTAAAGTGCAGTCCGGACTCGTAGCCCGTGAGAAATGTGAATGTATATGGAGATCGACAATTAATTCCATGTCTTATTGTACTGCATACACCTTGGGAAGCGAATTGTGATGTCGTTACTTTTTTATTACGATACCTTCACGAGGATATTATATTAAAAATATAGTATGTAAGAATATAAGTTTATTCGACTTATCGGAAGGAGATTATAAATATGAATATATATGCAGCTGATGGTTCAAATGACAACAATTCTGGTGATACAGTGCCAGGAGGTGGAAATAGCAGTGGGACTGAAGGAACGCCTGCGGGAGATCCTCATAAAGACGATGATGGGTATCCAGGGGGAGTAGATTAAATATCCTGCAGCCGAGCTGAAATAACTAACCGGTCTGAATATGATTTGCGAGTATTATCGAAATTGCCTTCACAGGTAATGAGTTGCAATGCAGCAGTTTTATTTTCTCCAAAAACTTTTTGGATGGGGAAAGAATCAGTTGGGTACGTATTTGTATCCATTACTACAAATGTGCGCTTACTATCGTTGGCATCAACTATGATGATAGCGTCACCAGGAACGAGAGTGGATAGTCCGTAAAATACTGCTTCACTGCCTGTCGGTGTATCCAGATGTCCAGCGAGTACGGCATTGCCTGTTTCTCCTGGTTTTACTCCCAACTCATACCAGCCCACATTATTAAAATCACTTGGTACATCCATATTTCCCCGCGCATCTTTACCTACATTTTCCACTGTTGCATCTACATTTAACTTAGGAATTAATATTTGTATGGGACGGGCTACTTCGATCGCAGGCGTGGGTTGTACAGTCACTGAAACTGTCGTTGAAGAGGCACTTAAAGTGGCGGGATTTCCCACCGTGGGGGTTTGAAAAAAACGCAGTGCAGTAATCCCCGCTCCTACACCAAGTAATATAGTTAGGATAAAAATAAATGGTTTCATATAATCTATACCTGGATCGTCATCCAGGTATACCGTTATATGGACATTAGCGGACTAATGTACCAAAACCGGTGTTTGGTGCTCCAGCCGGCATTGAAGTCGCCGTCGGTGCGGGAGTCATTGTCGGAGACATAGTTGCAGTTTGTGCGTAGGTGATACCTGCCGCAGCCACAGCAAATGCCAGAGCAAAAAGAATCAGCAATTGTTTTATCATAGTTTTCACCTCCTTTCTTAAGTAAATAGATTTACAACGTATTTTCCTCATATTACAGGCGAAGCGTAATAATGAAGACTATGCTTAGTAATAGAACGGTAAGAGAATGCTGAAGAAAATAAAAGATATTAGAACAAATGATCGAGAACACTCTGTGCTCCTTCTGCCGGAGAGTTAGTAATGATCTTTTTTACTTCCCGAATCTTTTCCAGTTGTGTTTTTAATATTAGAGCATCTTTTTTTTGACATATAAGATGGATATCTTGCCCTGTGTTAATAGTAAAGTAAACCGCCAATCCCTCGCTCCTCCATTTTTTCACCAACTTCATCAATTTAAGTGTGCCTTCACTCCAATAAATTAATGAAGGGGCTGATGTCAACATCACCGCATGCATTTCAAGGGCTTCAGCTTCAATCAATTCTCCGAATCTTTTAAAATCTTTATCTGCAATAATTTGTTTCATTAATAAGAGTTTTTCAGCCATTTTCTGCGATCGGACTTGAAAAAAAGGACTCGTTTCCGCGTATGTCTGTCCTACTGAAGTTGGAACATCTTTTTTTTCATTACTTACAACCGCTACTATATCTACGATATCCCAGTACTTAGACGGAAAAATAGAATATGCATATGATTCTTCAGATGTAGATGCGTCTTTCCATTCCACAAAACCAGAAGGTATAGAACGACATGCCGAACCAGATCCTTGCCTAGCAAGCATCGAAAGTTCTTTTTCGGTTAATTTTAATCCAGCGGCTTCAACCATAGCGAGAGTAAGCGCGGCGAATCCAGAAGAAGATGATGATAATCCAGTTCCCGATGGAAAATTATTACGTGACTCCACTCGAACCCGGGTGTGTTTTCCGGTTAAATTCCGTATTCTGTCTATATGCACAATGGCCCGTTCTGTCTCTTTTGGATGATATTCACCATCAATAATCACCTGATCAACTTTGTATTGATCAGAAAATTCGACCGTGGTTATGGTATGTAAATTACTCAAATTCATGGAAAGACTTCCATTTGTTGGTAACCGTAGTTTTTCATCTTTTCTTCCCCAATATTTAATAAAAGCGATATTAGAGTGAGCTTTAGCGCTGGCTTTCATACATTAAAAATTATTTTTTGTAACTCGGTAACATTTTCTACAATATAATCTGGATGAGAGACAATTATCTGCTCCTTGGTCTGAAACCCCCACGTGACCGCGATAGTTTTAACACCGACCTCTTTACCTTCTTTAATATCACCACTTGTGTCTGAAATAAAAAACGTATCACTTTCTTCTGCCTGAAATACTTTTAATAGCTCTTGTATTTTATCTATTTTACTCGCTTTTTTATCTGAACCTAATATTTCTTGGAAAAAGTTTCTAAGCTTTAATCGGACGAGTACATTCTGAATTACCTGTGTATGATTTGAGCTTACAATAGCTAAGTTAAATAAGGAGTATACATTTTGCAGGAATTCTGGTATGTGTGAAAAAGTTTTTATATTAGAACTGTGTAAGGCAAATCGAGACAATAATTTTTCCGGAAATTTTTGAACCATTTCCGTTGAAGTTCCAAGCACCTTTAAATTTTTTATAAAATTTTTTGTAAATAGCTTACCCAAATCTTCATGCGAGCTCAAATATGGTAACGGATACTCGGTACGTAACTCATTTAAAATCTGAATAGCTATATCAGTCGTATCTACCAATACGCCATCGTAATCAAAAATTAATAGCTTCTTTTTCATAGGTTATTCTACCATTACTCCCGGTGCTCCAGTTCCAACTTCGATAATATATCCACCGGCCCGACGAATAGCATTTTTAACTTTATTTAAGTTTTGTCGACTGGCTATGGCAATAATGCAGTCTCCGCCACCTGCACCCGATAATTTTGCTCCCAAAGCACCCGCATCCTTTGCGGCATTAATAAGATTAGCAAGTTGTTTTGTCTCCACATCCTCCCCATATTGAGCAAGTAGCCGTTCATTGATGTTCATTGCATCAGCGAACTGCTGTAGGTTGGAAGATTCCCAGGCTAGCTTGCCCTTATTAACACACAAATCGCTCTGATCAAAAAGTGCTGAGAACTGAGAAGAAGCTTGCTTTACACGACAAGCAACCTTCTTTACTAGGTAAGCGGTGTCTGCTTTAATACCGCTATACCCGACTATGATTGGGATTGAAGGCACTGAAAGAACTTCAATTTTTTTACCACCTCCCACAAAATATAATGTACCACCATAAATGGCGGCCGCAATATCAAACCCAGATCCCACACCTTGAATATCAAGTACTGTTTTATACGCCAGATCAAAGAGCGACTTACGATCTAGAGATACCTTAGCAAGTTGTGCCAATCCCATCAAAACACAGACTGTGGATGCTGACGAGGAACCAAAACCAAATGTTGAAGAAAAATCTGATGTAGTGACTATAGAAATACCGAAATCGACAGGATATTTTTCTATAAATTTTTTTACTGCCATCTCGACAAATCTTGCACCTTTAGGAATTTCGCCTTTACCTATCTGAAATAAAGATTTCTCATAATTGTTTATATCGACATCTTTTGCTTGTAATTTAAAAGTACTATCTCTACTTATAGAAATGGTTATTCTTAAACGTTGGTTGACAGCAGTGACAATACAAGGACGTCCATATACCACTGCATGATCCCCGAGTAACATGAGTTTTCCAGGTGCAGATACTGTCACAGTTCGATACGTGTTCATAGTAGGATTAGTCGATTATGAAGAAGTAATCATTTACGATAGTAAATCTTGATATAGATAATCAAAATGTAATAATTTCTGCTGTATTCGATTCCGAATCATATACCGCGACACTGGCGGTATCGATCATCTTACCGGCGGAAAAGTAAGAAAGCGATCCGGGGTTTAGCACCAACACACCATTACACACTTCATTCCGTACTACATGAGTATGTCCGGTGAAAACTGCCGTATATTTGTCCGATAATATCAACGCATCAAGAACTGCGACATCATGGCCGTGATAGACAGCAATCTTTTTATCGCCAACTGATAGTTCCAGGACTGCTACTTCAGGAAACGTGATAGGATTTTTCAGTTCAGAGTTTTTCTTAAACAGCATTCGATAATCACCTTCATTATTTCCCAAAACACTAAATACGGGAATATCCCAGTCCTTCATAAAAGATCTTAAAAAAACCGGCATATACGGACTATTCCAGTCACCACAGTGCACAATCTGCTCTACCTGTTTCTCGCGAAAAATCTCCACCGCTTTCTGCAGAGGTTTTAAATGATCGTGAGTATCGGAAATAACACCTATTTTCATAATCTTTAATACATCATTATAATATAATTGCGCCCACATAATACCGGGTAAACTTCTACGCGGTTAAATAGTGCATATAAAGAAAAAATGAGTGTTTATAAAATCAGATTAACACACTAAAAAGTAATGATTATCAGCTATGTATACCGTTACATATAATCTACATAATCATATTATATAGGCTTGCATTTTGTCTTTTTTTTTATTACATTTATTCCTGATATGGTGAGCTAACTATTTTGAAGTCTTTCATGTTATTTTCAAATAGAAAAACTTACCTGTAATTTTTATGTCAAAGCGCATCCTTATAGTGGATGATGATCTATATATTCGCGAACTGTACGAAGAAGTTTTAAAAGACGCCGGTTTTACTGTGGTTGGTGCTATAGATGGGAGAGAAGGACTGGCACAGATTACCGAAGGCGGGTTTGATCTCATCCTTCTTGATGTAATGATGCCAGAGCTAGATGGTATTCAGGTTCTGCAAAAAACAGCTCAACTTACTCCTAAAAAACCAAATGGTAAAATCATCATCCTAACGAATCTATCCCATGATCCGACTATCCAGGAAGGCTTAAATTCCGGTGCTGATTCGTACCTTATAAAAGCCGATATTACCCCTGATCAACTAGTCGCTAAGGTTAACGACATCTTAAACAAGTAACAATGAGGCTTTGTGACAATCTATTTAATATCCTCCTTCAACTGATCTTGCAAAAAAAAAATTAATTCTGTACATTTAAACTATCATAAGTTTTTTAAGTTCAACTCAAGTACTATGAAATCTCAAAACAGACCGTTCTCACTTATAAAGATGGGGCTTGTATATGCCGCAATCTTTCTATTTCCCATACTATTCCTCCCTCTGACGCAGGAGTTTTATATTACTACTAAACTCTATATGCTAGGTGCTGTAGCACTGGCTCTAATGGCTACTTCACTTATCGAGTTTATTATGACGAAAAAAATCGTCTGGGAGAAGAAGCCTTTCGACAACGGAGTATTACTAGTTGTCGTGGCTTTGGGGCTTTCTGTTTTGATAAACACACCAAACAAAATTGGTGGACTTATGAATCTGAACTTTGGCTTAGTCGGGATCTTCGTTCTGGCAGTCATGTCTTATTATTTGTCACGGGTGCATGGATCGGTAAAACACCATGAAAATGAAACCCTAGGCTATATGAATTACTTCACTGTATTATCGGTTTCCGGTGTAATCGTCGCTTTATTGAGTATTGTCATGTTTTTTCAGCCGTTCAAAAACGCCACCTTACCTTCATATTTGCAATTTTTGAATAATCAAGGATTTACCACCTTAGGCAATCAGCTTGATCTGGTAATTTTCCTGGGTTTTCTCGCCGTTGCCCATGCAGTGAGTGTTATGACTAAACATGAAGGTAGCGATGCAGAAGAAAACACTCAATCTATGTGGATGTCAGTGGCCGCAATCTGCATTTTCCTTATTGCCGGTATATTTACTTTATTCTCAATTTTTAAGCCCACTCAGGCAGGCCAATTGAACTTAGCCACTACCTTACCGCCGTTCCGAATTTCCTGGTATGCCGCAGTCGAGACATTGAAACAACCATTAACTGCTTTGTTTGGAGTCGGTGCTTCTCAGTTCTCCAACATGTTCACCGCTGTTAAAGATGCATCATATAATCAATCTCCTTTATGGCAAATTCAGTCATTTGGAGTTTCCCGATCAGTATTGCTTCACGTAATGACAGAAACTGGTATTTTCGGTTTAGTTGCTTTCTGTTTATTGATTATTCAGGCGATACGAGTAGCTGGTCGACAGGCAAATGTTTTGCATAAAGCTTTATTAGGTTATATCATACTTGTCGCAATTGCCTTACCCCCATCACTTCCAATATTTTTCCTTATGTTTATTGTCTTAGGAATCATCGCACAATCTCACGGCAGAAATGCAACTGCAGAACATCCTGTGAATGCATTATCCTTTGATTTGGCTCCGATGCCACCATTATTTGCCGGAATCATTTTATTAGCTGTAGCATTCTTAGGTGCAGCTGGCTACTTTATGGGCCGTTCCTATGCCTCAGAGATCTATTTCAAAAAATCTCTTGATGCGATTGTTGGAAATAATGCTACTGATCTGTATAACAATCAACGACAGGCCGTTATTCTTAATCCTTACAATGACCGTTTCCGATTAAGCTTTGCCCAAACTAACATGCTTATCGCCAATACGATTGCCCAGAATGCTACTCAGGTTGACCCACAGACGAACAAAGCCCGAGAGATGTCCGAGGTTGACCGCCAAAATATCACCCAGGCTATTCAGGCCGCTATTAATGAATCAAAAGCAGCCGTAACATTGAATCCATTTAATGCTAGCTATTGGGAAAACCTCGCCTCTGTGTATCGCAATATTATCAATGTCGTTCAGGGAGCCGATGGCTGGGCTGTTGCCTCTTACCAGAGAGCCATTGTTCTTGATCCACAGAACCCAAGCCTTAGACTGAATCTCGGTGGTATTTATTATTCCTTGGGTGCATACGAAGACGCTGCCAAGTTATTTGAACAAGCAGCTGTTTTAAAGCCAGATTGGTCCAACGCCCGCTATAATCTCGCTTGGGCTTCCGCACAAAAAGGCGATTTCGTCCGTGCTGCTCAGGAGATGCAGGTTGTTATCAGTATGCTTGATCCAATCAAAGATCAGGCTGATCTGAAAAAATCTCAGGAAGATCTGAAGACATTTACCGCCAAGATCCCTCAGACTCAGCAGCAGTCAACCGAGGAAGTCAACCCGGAACAACCAAAACAGTTGAATTTGCCAACCCCACCGGCCGCAACTATTGAACCAAAATTACAGCTCAATCAGACTGAAGCTCAACCACCGGCCGCACCAGTAATCCCACGAGAGCAAACTGCAGTAGGCAGCCCTACTCCGGAAGCTAGCGGATCGGCCAGATAAGACCCGAAATGTTATAAGTAAAAAAACCCAGGCCGCGAGCCTGGGTTTTTTACAATAAACTATCAACTTATAATGAGAATATGACTGATTACGGAGAACATTTAAACAAAATTCAAGAAAGATATCAACCACGTCCCGAATCTCAGCATTTCAAACCTGAGTCTCATCACCATCACACTCCTTCTAACCATACTAATGTACCTGACACCGTTCCATTAGCAAATGTCAGACATATGATTCATTCAATCCAGCATAGAGAAAAACCCTCATATGAACCTCTCAAAGGAATACCTCCAAAAGAAAATGCAAATCCGCAAGATGAATATATTGTACAAAGCAATGATGGTGTATGGATGAAAGCCTATGATTTACTCCCAGAACAATCTCACTTACTCAATGCCCTAATTCCTCAAGAACATGGACACTTCATATTTCGCAAAAACGCAGAAAACGGTATCTATACCGCGCATGATATTAATAATAGACCAGTTTTTGTATTACATAAAGTTGGTGGCGGGGCTTCAAGAGATGCCTACAGACTAACCTGCGTAAATGAAGCCGATCCCAAAAACTATGGGGCGACATGGGTCATGACAGGAGATAACAAAAATTATCAGGGTGGTGCAGGTACATACACAGTTCCTCAAATAACAGCCGAAACCTGCCAACGACCTTTATATCTTGATAGTGGTGAAGTTGTGCAAGTTTCTGGTCCGTACAAATATCTTCCTGAGATTACTGATGACTTAACCATTTTTCCTGCAGATGTTGGCGGAATACTAGGAAAATTAAATGTGGCTCTTTCTCTACCCCTTACGGCACTGGGTGCGGCTGCTTTATCGATAGAACGTCATCAATTGGAAAAAATAGGAGTGCAATCAGAAGAACTGCATAATACCTCATTTATGATCCGTAATAAGCCACCGGGCTTACCCATTCCCCGATTTAAATGGAAAGAATCAAAAGGAAAAAGAAAACTTACGGTTGGAATTGCATATGTCAATATAGGGTCTACGGAATTATCTGTACGATAATAGATTGAAAATACAGATATTCTGCTCTAATATTAAGATATAAATCTATGCCTCGTATCTTAGCCCGGGAACAATCGATCTCAGAACCTCCGAAAGCTGAATTTCTCCCTTCACCCATAGCTCCCAAAACCGAAATGAAATCATTTCTTAAAGCAGAAGCCAATTATTTTCAGGTGAAAGCATATCAGAAAAATGCAGAAAATCTTTTTAAAGTAGCACACGGCCTACAATTAGTGAAAGAAAGACCCGATTATGATGTCATACAAAACCTTCGGAAGACTGAATCACTCGATAATATCCTCAAACAAAGCGCTACCCGCTTAGAAGCGGATCATAAACAAGCACTTACTGCTGAACTTCCTTTCCAAAAAGCACAGGCTGCCAAATTGATGCAGGAAGTTCATTCACCGGTAACGGATCAGGAAGTATTGAATCTGTGTTTGGCTGTTGAATCAAGCCAACCGATAAAAATTGATTCTCCAGCTTACAAAGAATTATTACGAAGAAGAACTCAAGGTAACCAAAATCTCAGTATTGAACAAGTGAAAAGAAATGCGCAAGGAATACTTGAGTTACGTCGTGTAACATCTGAAATAAAAACCAGACATGATCAGAATCAGCATCTAGGTGGCTCCAGCGCTAGACTACTACTGAGCCCGGAAACTCAAGCTTTTATGCAAAAAACTGGATCCAATGAAGCCAATCTGTTAGCTCAAGCCCATAAATTTGACAAAATAGATTTACAACGGGCACAGCTAGCTCATGCGCTCCATCGTGTTGATGCAATTCAGGATGAAGTATCAAGAACAGCCATTACAGAAGGTAGAAAACCGCCCGTCTTTACTCCAGCAGCTGAACAGTCATATCAACTACTATCTCCCACCGAACATGCGCGACTACAACAAGAATATAAATTGGCACATAATAAAGCCTCAAGCTCTCGAGATCATTTACAGACCGCCTCAGCTATTCAAGGGCTGGAGAAAAGGTCTGAATATGTCCGCATTCAACACCGCATCCAGAATGGCGAAACATTAGCCAGTATCGTATCTACGTCAGAAAATAATGCCCAAGCTTTACAAGAGCAGGCTTTAGCCGCTGAACTTCCTTATCGCCAGGAACAAATTGCATATCATCGTAATGAAAAAAGTATTTTGTATACTCACCTTTCAAATGACGAAATAATAGCAGCGTGTGATAAATTAGAATATGCCCGCGTTCACAAACACGCCATAAAATTAGGTGAGCCCGGTTATGATGAGATACATCGAATCCAACTAGAAAAAAATATGTCAGTCGCACAGATCAAGGCGGAAGCTCAAGCCTCCAAAGATCGACTAGAGATGCAAGACCGACTAATCACAATGGCCACAGCACTAAAAAAACCTGGTGGAAGAATACCTCTTGACCTGGAAGCACAGGTCCTTGTTAAAAACAGACAGCAGATGGGTGAATCAATAGACCAGATAATTGTGAGGGCTCAGAATGAAATTAAAAAATTTCACTCGCAAAAAAAAGAACTGGAGTTTGCTTTACAAAGAGTTCAAGAAATTCCTCAAGAAAAGACTGCAATCGGAACAAAAAAAAATAATACAATCCAGCAGGAAGATCAGCAACAAATAGATCTTATTCGTCAGAAAATCCAACAAATGAATCTATCACGCATGCCGATTCCCGTTTCTCCATCCCAATCTGAAAGAGCACAGGCTCTTCACATTGTCAATCAGATACCTGCCTATAAAAGGCGGGAACTTAACCCTCAGGATGCTCCAGATATAAATACGTCTCCGCCATCTCGATCCAAAGTACATTTCTTTGATGTGGGGGGGAAGGTCATCGGATTTAGTAGAGAGCTTCTGAAAAAAACTCTGACTCGGAGGAAACAACGACTCGATGCGTCCGAAAAAAAAA
Organism: uncultured Gammaproteobacteria bacterium; assembly: GCA_964591375.1. Taxonomy (GTDB): domain Bacteria; phylum Patescibacteriota; class Microgenomatia; order UBA1406; family GWC2-37-13; genus CAYYYG01. Next base: position 9,914 of record CAZQAU010000026.1, on the reverse strand, counting down.
TTGAAACAGTTGCCAAGAGCCCACCAAATGAAATACATACATTTGCAACAGGTGGAACATATGGTGAGGTTAAGACAGCAGAAAAAGTTCATAGAACTACAGTTAAGGCAGCTGATATTGTTGGTGATGCCATAGTTGCCACACATCCAAAATCCGATAAAGCAGCCGTCGCTAATGTGACGGAACAATATCGAAATGGTCTGATATCGAAGGGTGGGCAGGATGTTGTCGCATTGGAAAAATTCGATAATGGAAACATACAAGCATTTATTAGTTGTGCCGACGGAGTTTCTATTCCTACCGACGGAATAGGATACGAGCCATCAGCTGAGGCGGCCCGTATTTTTACAGAGATTACCCAAGATCATGGAATCAAAATAGCCGATGGATTCGACGGAAGTATAGATAGTATCGAGAAGCAAATGGTAGACGCAATTGAAGTGACCCAAAAACCGATTGTAGAAAAAAGCCATGGTGGCGAAACAGTTGGTGTAACCGCGGCCATCCTAAAAGAACCTAAGTCAAAAGATACTTATATGGTGGCTGCTTGGGTCGGAGATCCTAATGTGTATATACTCGGCAGACAAGCGGATGGAAAAGTGGTAATTTTACCCCAAATCACACCGTCTGACAAACTCGATACTAAACTACGGTCTGAAGGGCATGCATTAGAAAGTATGTCCTATGATCAAGCTATGTCGCTTCGTGAAAATAAACTTAAGGATCTAATCGCCACATCTGGTAATGAAACTACTACACGTAATGAATATTTGAATTCCGGAATAAATGCTGTACTGGGTTTTAAGGATAATTTTGTAAAAATACGATCAAAACAGATTAATTTAACAGCCTTGGCTAAACAATATAATCTCGTTCAACTTGATGTCATGCTGGTATCTGATAATTTAGGAGATAAACTAAAAGATCGAATGCCTAACCTATACGCAGGGTCATCTGATCTAAATAACTTTGCCCATCGCGCAGATGCACTTATGCAATCAACTGACTATGACGATGGAAGCGCCGCCATGCTTAAAATAAAACTAAATTAATATCTGCTAAAGACATCCTTACTTCAGAAAGCTCAGTGGATTAAGAAGAGTACCACCAGAACGGATTTCAAAATGAGTATGAGTACCAGTAGATTTACCCGTCGATCCCATGATCCCTATCTGTTGCCCCTGACTCACCGCCTGCCCTGCAGACACCATGATTTTGGAAAGATGACCATACAGTGATTGATACCCATTACCATGATCAATAATGACGTGACATCCGTAGCCATAACTAATACAAGCTGCAAAAATAACCGTTCCTGTGTCGGAAGCAATTACCGGTGGCATACCAGGGTTGGCGATATCAAGAGCCATATGGTACCAGATTGGATATTGTGTCACGATGCCTGTGGTGGGCCATATAAAGCTCGAGGAGCCCTTCACACCAGCGATCACCTGAGCAAACTGCATTGGATTAACTTTTGGTCGTTCCGCCTCGATGACGCCGTCCGGTACATACAAAGTTTGTCCGGCTGCCAAAGCGAATGTATCCAGATCGGAAAAATCATTAAACGGAAAGTTTACTATCTTCTGCGGATCAACCTTATACTTTTTTGCAATCGTATATATATTTTCACCTGAGGCGACTTTGTGCACAATTCCGGTAACCGGTGGGATTTTAAGTGTGTTGCCAGCATGAATAGTTTCTGTTTTCAGATCATTAGCCCACTTGATGGTATCGACAGTCACATCAAACTGTTTAGCGATCGAAGCTAATGTATCGCCTTCTTTAATCGTATAGTTTTCTACTTTATCACGGGGCTTCAGAGAGACCACTGTTGATAAAGGATTTTCATAAGGATTATAGGCAACCACCGGCTGCTGCGTAGCACTTGAGGAAGACTGAAGTGAACTCACAAACGGATTATTCTCCGCGATAGTGGGACCACCCACAAATACTGTTGCCACAAGGAGAAAAAAGGTGGTATTGAGGAAAGAACTGGAATATTTGCCACGTTTTACGACTAATAAAGCCACAATAATATCTTTAACCTTTTCAAACCTGTGGCCTGTGGAAACAAGACGTGATTGTGTGTACTCCTTCAAAAAAAGAAGGAATTCGCGAAGATCTTGCATAATGCGAATATGAATATTATAGCATATTTTACAGGATCAGTTACTTTTTTTCAGTTACCGGATTACCTGTCCACCACCCTTTAATTTTTTGCCATCGAGTAGGCTCAGGTTTGTCTTGAACAGCATCGGTAGCCTGACAAAGGCGTATTATTTCCTGTTCCAGTTGCTGACGTGAAACAGGCAGATCATTTATTTCAATCAAACCGTCGTTTGCGGCCTGCAAACTGTGTTGTTGTAAATAACGATCAAGCCAGTGTGCTGCCACTGTTTGGTCAACTCGTCCATGCCGGTCTTGCGGAATCATATTAGCGACAGCTACTGCTGTAGCACCGATACGATCTTGTACCATATCCTGAACCTCAAGCCGTGTGCGTGTATTCGTTACACGGGTGTTTACAGTATCACGGGCAGCGTTATATTTTTCCCGTACCCAATTACCCGTTGTGTTAGCCATGCGTTGGACAATCGTGCGCCGTACATAGTTTAATAGTCTGTTCTCGATTTCTTGTTGATTGAGCTGCAATGTGCCTACCTCGATATAACCTAAACTATTGTCCAGCTGATGTACATTTCGATATGATTCAATCAGGTCATGTGCATCTGCTTTGCTAAAATATTTCATTTCAGCGATTACTTCGGGGGTAATAACCTCGCCGATAATTTTTTGCATTTCTTGTTCAATTAAGGCATTTGTATTCTCACCCTCAGGCCGGCTAAATTTTCGATCAATATCTCTCTGCCGGGCATGTTCTTGTCTTACTTGATT
>CAZQAU010000026.1:0-6916 GCA_964591375.1 uncultured Gammaproteobacteria bacterium | reverse complement strand
ATGATGTCCATTGGTATGAATTTCTGGTCGTGGTGGGAGTTGAGATATGACCGGAGCTCGTTCCGTAACAGGAGGTTCAATGACAACTTTTGCTTTTTCACCCTCAGTAGCAGATATATCCATATTATTACTTTACTAATATATTAATTAATTCGTACAGTTGTAATACTGCACGCCAGATATGGCAACAACCGCTCTTCTATTCTATAATAAAAGTATATATGCTATAAATACGATTAACAAGAGTTATATTAGTAGGACGAAACAATTCTTTCCAGTGCAGTCTCAAATGCTGCCTGTTTCATAGGGATTTTTTTGGAAAGAGTTTTTTCCCATATTTCCCGGAAAGATTTGGTTATGATTTCTTCCAGCTTGTGATTAACTTGCTCTTCTGTCCACTGTTCTCCCTTTTTGTTCTGTAACCATTCGAGATAAGAAACAATCACTCCGCCAGCATTAGCTAATACATCGGGTATGATAATAATGCCTTTTTTTGTCAGATATTCATAGGCTGCTTCAGTTATAGGGCCATTGGCCATTTCAACAATAATTTTAGCCTGAATCTTGTTCATGTTTGTCTCATTAATGACATTCTCCAAAGCCGCAGGCACCAGGATATCCACAGGCAGCTCCAACAGCTCTTCATTGGCGATTAATTGCCCGCCTCGTGTGTCGCAGACACCTCCCGCACAGTAACACCCCGCGAGACTTCCCTTCTCTTTTTTACACTGCATAACGAGCGGTATGTCAAGAGCCAATAGTTCAAGTTTTTTACCATACTTGACAATTCCACCTTTGGAATCGGAAACGGAAACAATTTTTAGTCCTTCCTGTGTTCCGATCTCGGCAAAGTAGTATCCGACATTTCCAAACCCCTGCACTGCCGCGGTTTGATTCATGTTTTGGTTTAGGGCTTTAATTAGAGCTTTTAACACCATTACTCCTCCACGCCCAGTTGCCTCAGTACGTCCAAGTGAACCACCTTGCGCGACTGGTTTGCCCGTAAAAGTGGCCGGACTTTTTTTTCCAATCTTTTTTTCATATTCATCGATCATCCAGAGCATAATCTGGCCATTAGTATTTACATCTGGTGCGGGAATATCGGTATCTTCCCCGATAACCGCCGCAATATGAGAAGCATACTGGCGAGATAATTGTTCCAGTTCTTTTCCCGAAAGGGATTTTGGATCGACAATAACGCCTCCCTTACCACCTCCATAAGGAATTCCCGCAACGGCACACTTGATACTCATCAAGGTTGCCAGCGCCTGCACTTCCTCACGCGAAACCTGCGGATGGAAGCGAATTCCACCTTTGTAAGGCCCCAAAGCACTATTGTGCTGGATTCGAAATCCTTTAAAAAGTCGGACTTCACCGGTATCCATAGTTACAGGGAAATTAATTTCGTGGATAGCCTCCGGTTCGATGAGTCGTTGAATAACTGCCGGTGAGAGCTTTATTTGCAGAGCAGTGTTTTTAATAATGGTTTGTGCAGTTTCAAGCATTTGATTTTTCATAGAATTTTATGCATACAGTATCATATAACGAATTCATTATACATACTTTGTACGGAATTTGTGTGATAAATCTAACAGATTATTGTAATTGTAGTTGTGCCGCCAGCATTGGCGCTTTGCCGACGGCACATTCTACGTGACTATTCAAGTATTACTGGGTGACCACCAGAGTGGTGGTCAGATTGGCTGCACTAGAAAAGCTATTGCTGAATTTCTGAATATTGGGCAGATACAGTGCATATGGCGTCGTCCATTTTTTAACGTCGATAGTAGCATTATCCGTCAAATCCGCCCGCTCAAGGGACAGTGTCACGGTGTATGTCTCAACTGCCGGAGACGCGACGTAAATAGTGAGTGGGTTGAACCGCGCAGTTTGGTCCGAAACCAGTACGGTGCAGCTCCAGTCATTCGTAGGTACCGCGCTGCAGTAGCTCCGGTTAAACCAAACGCCGCCAAAGTCGGTAACTTTACCGCTACCACCAGTCAAAACATGGGGGTCAAACAAACAAGGACGGCTGGCCTGCCAGAACGTGATCGCTTCCAAAGGGATATCAACATGTTGTTGAGTTTCCACATCAGATAGGTTGGTGGTGCCACCCGCGCAGGCATTATAAGCCTGCGCTTGTTGGGCAGTAACCCACCCCACCAATGACCCATTAAGAACAACAGGCACGACAGGTTGACCAATATCATACATCTGCTGGCCGTCTTCAACGGAAATCATTCCGGCGGGTGCCATCGGAACATCATCGGCAGCTTTCGCCATCATCTTCATGATCATCATGATAGTGCTCACAATGATGAGGACAAGCATCGCCGGCAAAACGAATCGTTTAACATGTTGCATGAGAAGTTTTCCTTTGCTATGCATAGAGAAGTTACAGTAGATTGATTACGCCATTAGGTCTTAAGTCACGTAGATTTTAAAGGTGCGTCAGTCCTCTGTTCCGAATTCTCAGAAAGAAAAATGACCCAACTATAGGCTATATTATACACATTAGATACGCATTTACAATACTGTGGAAAATACTTTTTAATTAAATGACTTATTCAATAGGAATAGGATAAATCATCGGAGCATTCTGCAATGCAATCTCTGTACCCACTGCAACTAAACGGCGGTACTGTGATTCTTCTGTAAGATCACTAGGAGGACGATTTGTGGTAAAACCCCGCCCTTTAAGAATAAACTCACGCGCTCCTATTTCCAGCTGAGTTCGTAAGGTACTTAATTCCTGCAATGTTTCATTAGGAAGTGTGTCATTTATTATCCTTATATTCGTCCTAGCTTCTTCATGTATTCTACTCAGCCAGTCATACTGTTCTTTCTCCGTATAGGAAAATGGTCTTCTTTGTTGAATCGCAGCAAGTGCATATAACTCAGAACAAGTATCATCCCGTCGATGATACGCAGCTAATAAGCTGATTACATCATAATATCGAGGATATGTCTGTATCTTTTCATGAAGGTATACTTGCATACCCAAAACTGCGGTATCAAATGCTTTACGCTGATCGATTCGGGAAACTGTTGTTTCTCTGGCATTATTTAATCGAGAACGGCCATTTTCGGAGGTTATTGACATGGAGATATTATATCATATCGCTAGATATCTTTCGACATCTAGTGCCGCAGCAACACCCATTCCCGCAGCCGTGATTGCCTGACGATACAAATGATCCACGCAGTCGCCGGCGGCAAATACACCGGGCATATTAGTAGCCGTATTAAATTCCGGAAACTCATCTTTTTTATTTGAGGGAAGTGTGCCCCGGGCAATCCGCAGTAATTTTTCCTGAGTAGTTAAAATATATCCTTTTTCATCCAACTCAATCTGACCTTTAAATAATTCTGTATCTGGTTTATGACCAATTGCGATAAATAAACCACCAACCTCCAGTGTCCGAGTTTCTTTATCTACTGTTGACTGAAGTTTGACACCTTCCACTTTCATCGTTCCCATCACCTCCGTTATTCCCATATTCAAAATAAGCTCTATTTTGGGATGATTTTTGACCCGCTCCTGCATGATTTTTGAGGCACGGAATGTATCGCGTCTGTGGATCAGATATACTTTGCTGGCAAATTTGGTAAGCGTTAGGGCTTCTTCCATGGCTGTATCGCCTCCACCCACCACACCAACGACTTTATTGCGGAAGAAAAAGCCGTCACAAGTTGCACAGGCAGATACTCCTTTACCGCGCAGGCGTGTTTCCGATTCCAAACCGAGCCATAAGGCTTTGGCTCCTGTTGTGATTAACACTGTTTTTGCCTGATATGTTTTTTCATATGTAGAGACCGTCAATGGAGCGGCAGAAAAATTAACTTGAGTGATGTTTTGATCGAGAATTCTGGTGCCGAATTTTTCTGCATGTTTGCGCATTTTCAGTATCAAATCCGGGCCCATAATCTGTTCATACCCAGGAAAATTTTCTACTTCAGTTGTCAGAGTCAGCTGCCCACCCGGAGGAGAGCCGGCAAATACAAGCGGATTCAATCCGGCACGCGCATTATAAATCGCCGCCGATAAGCCAGCTGGTCCACCACCAATGATGATAACGTTTTCAATAGTTGTGTTCATAGAGCACATTATTTATACCGGAAATGCTCTCAATATGCAAGAAAAAATATTTATGAGGGGAGGAATGGTATAATTTCAGATTCAAATGCTTATAGAGTCTTAAGTATTTGAACGCACCTTTCCGATCGGCATATCAAATCAGGAGATAGCATGGATACAATATTCTCTTACGTGTATCGTAAATGGTGGATTAGCCCCGTGATTTTTGGCATACTCCATTTACTCACTCAGCAAATGTTTTTTTGGTACCTTGGAACGATCGCATTTTGCCTATACTTGTTTCAACTGGTAATGACAGTTCTGCTGGCACACAAAACGCTGCGTGTCATGCGGCACTTGTCATTACAAGCAAATTCAATGATCTATCCCGAAGGACGACTGTTTGAGGAAGTTGGTCCCTTTCCTATTGGAACCAGACTCATCAGAGAGACCTTTAAACTATCACTTTCTCTGCTGGTATCGTCAGGACACATCAGAGAAACACCCGTCGGGATAGCCCGTTTTTATCAGTTAGTCTGATTATAAAGAGCAGTGATCGCCGATCTCACTGCTCTCCCCACACTCCATATACATACATATTTCAACCTAAAACATACATATCAAAAACATATATTTCTGTATTTTATGATATAATACTAGATCATTTATTCGTACCGTTTTGCGGGTAAATGTGCACCTTGAAATCGGCAAAAAAAGGAAAAACCATGAACTTTAAGAAGACTCTATACCACCTGCTGGTTATCTGTGAAGTAAGTTTATTAATGGCATATTCGTTTACAGAACTTCGAACTATGCAAGTGCCATTAGCGATTCTGAGTGTTATTGTTTTGTTGCAGATCATTGAAATTGTACAGTTCTACTTTTTTGCATATGAAGTACTGCAGAAAGCAACTGACAAAATAGATGACGCAATGACGCTTGATGAGCTCATCGAAGAATGTACTCCGCATATGCTGATAAAACCAATCTTTCCAGAGGAAACAATGGAACAGGCTTTGTCCTGGCTCCAATTGTTTCAGTGGGTAAAAAAACATAAGACAAACCCTGTAACATACACGCTGAAAGGACAATGACGATGTTTTCCAAAGTATTAATGAAGCTATACCAATGGTCCCACTGGCTTCTTATCGGTGTCTTTGTATTGTTCATAATCACCCGCTCGCAAGCAATACAAACGACGTTTCTAATTCTACTTTTTGTGGTGGGATTCCGTTGGGCGCTCATTTTTTTCAATCAGTCATGCATTAAAAAAATATTGATCTATGAGAGTAATCCCGTTTCTTTCTCTCAGTTGCTACTGCATGATCCGACCCTTTCGAAATCCCCAGTCCGTTTGGCATTACACGGCGATGCACTAGATGTTGCTCTTGATATTCTTATCTGGTGGAATAAAATCGATGTCGTGTACTATACCGGTGTTGAAGCTTATGTCCTGAAGGAGAAATAACAATGACTATTATTTACCGTTTTTCCGTCGTTTGGACAGCATTGGCTTTGATAGCATTCTTGCTGCTCAAATGGACAGTTTTACTGCTTCCCGTATCGTTCTTTTTTCTCATGATGATGCTCTGGATTGTTAGCGTCATCTACACGATGCATATTTCCATGCTGGTGTTGGCGGAAGTGGAGCATTATTTCTTCGGAGGCGCACTGACATTCAATGAATTACTTCATAAATGTCAAAAGCGTATGCGTATCCCGTTAATGTTCCCTGAAGAGACACTCACCACCGCGATTAAATGGCTTTGCAAAATTTGCTGGATAAAGCCAGTAGAAAGTGATCCTTTGCGCTATGAGGTTTATTGGCGCAATCGCCCCCGAAGATGGAACTAAGAATTAAGTAAGGTGCAACAAGAAAGCAGTGTTAATGCCGATTTCCACTGCTTTCTTAATTCTTTTTCTTCCTCATACATTACTCTCAAACATACATATCAAAAACATATATTTCTGTATTTTATGATATAATACTAGATCATTTATTCGTACCGTTTTGCGGGTAAATGCGCACCTTGAAATCGGCAAAAAAAGGATCAACTACTATGAAGAAGTTTCTGTTCAATTTTTCTCCTTTAGTTGTATTTCTCCTGATCGGCAGCCTATACTATTTTCAATGGAAATTGCTGATAGTACCGCTTGTTTTTTTCACTTTGCTTTCAATCCTGAGCATCTTCGAAATCGTGTATTTTATGCGTCTTTCGATGATAGCTCTTGTTGAAGCCCAGCTAAAACAAGAATATTACGCAATGACATTCGAAGAAATGCTGGTTGCGTGTGAAAATATCGCTACCATACCGGTATTTTTTCCGGAGGAAGCCCTCTACATCGCGACTACATTTACCTACCAACTTGGCTGGATCAAACAATCTGAGGGAACGCCACCTAGGATTGAACTCACGTAAGGAGAATTTTTCATGATGTTTGTGTATCGCCATGCATATCTGTTATGGTTGATACCGATTGGTATCAACCATAACTGGCACAATGACTGGTGGCGTTATCCGACGGCTGCATTCCTGCTGATCGCGTGTATTCGTTTCAGTGTTATCATGAATTTCGCTACACGGATACCAGATGTAATGCGCGCAGCGCAACGACCAATGTGCATGATGGACATACTGGTTTACTACAACCCGCAGTCCATCTTCACCATGTCCCTGGTCGCTGATGCCATCGAAGCGACGCTGAACGTAATGCGTTTTTTCCAAGCTGTGACTGTACACAAAGATCGTCACGGCATAGAATACTACCTACTATCTGAAGAGTAAGGTGCAACAAGAAAGCAGTGTTAATGCCGATTTCCACTGCTTTCCCCATTTT
>CAZQAU010000025.1:20313-24378 GCA_964591375.1 uncultured Gammaproteobacteria bacterium | reverse complement strand
GCTAAATTTTCTGCTTGCAAATTAGCTTCAAAATAAGTATTATATCCTCAACATGGATGGACTTAATAAAAATACTGTTGTTGTCTCACTCGTTTCAATTATCGCCATTTTTGCTTTCCTCTTTGTTGTATATACCGCGACCAATAAACCACAGAACACTGCTTCATATAAAGAAGTGGCCACAGTACAAAAAGATGATCATGTTAAATGGTCTCCTGCAAAAAAACATATACTTGTTGAATATAGTGATTTACAGTGTCCTGCATGTAAATCGTATCATGACTACATTTCAACTCAGATCGAAGCTTCCGGTTCTGCATCTCCTGAGATCATGAAGAATATAACATTTGTGTACCGACATTATCCGTTGCCTTCCATTCATCAGCATGCGATTGAAGCAGCCACCTTTGCTGAAGCAGCTGGCCGCCAAGGTAAATTTTTCGAAGTAGCAAATAAACTATTTGAAACACAGGAAGAATGGTCCAAAATGGTAAAAGTCACCGATTTCTTCATGAAAATCGCAAAACAACTCAAGCTTGATGAAAAAAAACTTCAGGCTGACATGAAATCATCAGGAGTAACTGAAAAAGTACAAAACGATACTGCAACTGGCAATGCCGTTGATGTGCAAGGTACACCGACATTTTATCTTGATGGTAAAAAAGTAGAGGGAGTTACCTCGTTTGATGAATTTAAAAAGCTTCTTTCCGAAACTGCAAAAAAATAAGACCGATTGAGAATCAACCAGATTTTACCTTCTCCATAAGCTATAATTAAGACATGTTCGTTACCATCAATGGCAAAAAGACACATTACGAAGAAGCTGGTAAAGGCACTCCAATCCTTTTTGTTCATGGCTGGCCTGCCTCCATTAAAAGCTTAGAAAAATTAGCCGGATTCGCCTCCAAAAACTATCGTGCTATTCGGGTGGAACTGCCAGGATTTGGTTCCAGTCAAAATCCTGATCCCGATTGGGGAGTGGGGGAGTACGCTAAACATATAACCACATTTATTCAACACCTTGAACTTAGAAAAGTGATCTATTTTGGACACTCATTTGGGGGAGAACTGGGGATATATATCGCAAGCCATACACCCGAGGTTATAGATAAGCTTATTCTTGCCAACAGTTCGTATAAACGAGAAGGTAAACCCAAAAAAATAGTAAAAATTTTAAAATCTATTCTTCAGAAAGCTACACCCTTTACAAAAATAGAACCTTATATAAAAAAATACTTTTACCGGATTTTTTTTCCTAAATCAGATATTCTTAAATCTCCTCATCTGGAAAGTAACTTCCGTAGAATTGTCACACAGGATTTAACCCCATTTGTTTCCAAAATAAAAACACCTACACTGATACTTTGGGGACAACTTGACGCAGTCACTCCAATTCATTGGGCGTATGAACTGAACGAAAAAATAAAAAAATCATTCTTAAAAGTATTTTCTAATGCCGGTCATAGTTTACCTCTGAAATATCCGGAAGAAGTTTTTGAAGAGGTGGAAAAATTCATCTCATGAATAATGTAACTATGTATTCCATTAACATTCTCTTACCGATCTTTATCGTACTTACGTTTATTAAATGTGTAGATCTCATTTATCTCTTTCAAATCAAAGAATATCGCTTTGATCGATTTGTGTCTTTTATTAAAGAAGAAGGAATATTTAACATACTGTATTTCCGTGGTTTTAGAACACCTGCAAAATCTATCCGCAATATATTGCTTGTGGGGGTATCACTGGTACTGATTCTCCTGTTTCCACTCTATCTTTTTTCCGGCTTTGTTGGCTTAATTTTACTTTTAATACAGATCCCGCCGCTGGCCTTAATCTTTGTATCTATCGGTGTATATCTGACCGGATTTTTGGCAAATATACAACGAAACAGCACCATTGAGAAAGCAACAGAAAAAGTTAAAAACTCATCTGCAGTATTTATCGGTGTAACGGGTTCGTATGGTAAGTCCTCAGTTAAAGAATTTTTATATGCGATCCTGTCTGCTTATTACAAAACAGCTAAAACCGATGAAAATAAAAACACCGATGTAGGTGTAGCTCTTTCTATTTTAAAAAATCTCAAACCCGATACCCGTTATTTTATTGCAGAAATGGGAGCCTACCGTTTGAGTGAAATCAAAAAAATTTGTAATTTTGTCCACCCGAAAATTGCGGTGCTCACCGCCATCGGCAATCAGCATCTAGATTTGTTTGGCTCCAAAGAAAACCTGGAAACGGCAAAAGCAGAACTTCTGGAAGCAGTTCCACCTAGTGGAAAGGTATATATTAATGCATCCGTCGCACATAAAGATTTCTTTGAATCGAAGACAAAAGCACCACTGATATATTATTCACTAAGTAGTAACACGCCGTTATATGCTGAAAAAATAGAGCAAAAAAAAGAAGGTATGAGCGCTCTAATTACTTATAAAGAACAATCGTTCACTATTCAAACTCAACTCGTGGGAACCCATACTATCGAAAATCTGTTACCGGCAATAGGGGCGGGGATAGACCTGGGTGTTCCGATAGCTGTTATACAAAAAACAGCTTCACAGCTCACGAATATTGAAGCAAAACTTTCTCTGCATTCAGGTGTACATGGTACAACGATATTAAACGACGTTAAAAATTCGAGCGTCGAAGGATTTATTGCCGCACTCAAAACAGCCTCACATTTTCCCAACAAGACAAAATACATAGTTTCCAAAGGAATTATCGAACTCGGATCGGAAAAAGGGGAGTCCTACCGGAGAATAGTTTCCGTATTAAACGACGTCAACATTGTATTGTTTACAACCGATAGCATGTTTTCCCAACAGAAGAGTTCAGAACTGATAAAAACATATAAAGATGAAAAAACATTGCTGGAGGCTGTATCTAAAAAAGCAGATGCAGAAGCACTGATTATTCTTGAAGGAAAGTTTACAAAAAACTTTGTTAATTATTTTCTGAAAAACACGCCATGATTGCCACAGACTTTGCCGCGAACGAATCCTGGGATGATGCTTTCACCAGCTTAGCCGTGCTATTTCAACCAGATAAATGGATTACAGGCACAGAGACTAATACAGTTAAGGAAGCGCTTATCGGCTTATTTCCCACTATGAAGCAGCCGTTATCGGCTCATTGCTACCTGACCGGTCGAGCGGCCATTCATGCCTATATCCATGCTCTGGATTTACCTCCTCAAACCGACGTCTTAATCCAGGCCTTTACCTGTGAAGCAGTACCGCTCCCGATAATTGATAACACATTCAATCCGATTTATGTTGATATAGAACAAGAGACATTTAGTATGGATATACATGATCTGAAAAAGAAAATCACTCCCAACGCCCGCGTTTTAATACTGCAGCATACATTTGGCTTTACGCCAAAAAACCGACAACAAATACTGGAGTTTGCAGAAAAAAACAATCTCACCGTGCTCGAGGATTTAGCACATGGATTTAATCCTGATATATTTACTTCAACGAATAACACTACGACGCTTTTATTATCGTTCGGACGTTCGAAGGCATTTTCTTCAGTATTTGGTGGCGCTATTCTTACCAACGATCAAGTACTTCGCGAACGCCTGGAAAAAAAAGAACCTTTAGTGCCAGTTGCATCAAATGGTTTTATAATCCGATCATTATTATATAAACCATTTGCCATGCTGATTAAATCCACTTACGATATAATTATCGGAAAAATTTTTCATAAACTTTTTACTGCATTCGATCTTTTAATTCCTGAGATAACGAATAAAGAAAAAAATGGACACTATGATGATATATTCGCCAAAAAGTATCCGAATGCTCTCGCTTTATTATTGTTACATCAGTTACAAAAATACCCATCTCAGATACAACAACGATGTAAGCTTGCAGTTGAGTACAACCGATATTGTAAAGAACATAATCTGACCTCATATGATGAGAGTACGTTGAAATATATCAGCCGGTTTCCGATTCTGGTTGAAAATAGGGATCAACTTCTACAATCTGCCGCGAAAAAAAATGTGTTCTTAGGTAAGTGGTATGATCAGGTTGTGGCTCCAAAAAAGTTACAGCTTGA
>CAZQAU010000025.1:0-20213 GCA_964591375.1 uncultured Gammaproteobacteria bacterium | reverse complement strand
TGGGATGCATTTTTCAACCAAAATGGTTCTCCCTCCTTTCTCCATTCCTGGGAATGGGGCGAGCTGCAACAAAAGCTTGGTCATGAGATCTTGCGTATCGGTCTATACGAATCGGAAGCATTGGTAATGATTGCACTTATTGTAAAAATGCGCTCTCGACGCGGACACTTTCTCTTTATACCTCATGGTCCAGTCATCAAGCAGGGGAGAGACCATAAGGAAATTTTGATAGTACTTAAAAAATATCTCACATCACTCGCAAAAAAGGAAAAATTTTCATTTATTAGAATCGCGCCGGTCGAAAGAGATAGTGATGACACAAGAAAGATATTTAACGACGTTGGGTTTAAAAAAGCGCCCATATATATTCATTCCGAACGCATGTGGGTTTTGCCAATTGAAAAACCTGAGGATGAACTGTTGGCGGAAATGAGAAAGACTACCAGATATCTTATTAAAAAATCCCAGAAAGATGGTGTGATCATCGAAAACCGCACCGATGAAAAAGCACTGGATGACTTCTGGGAAATCTATCAGCACACGGCAGAACGCGAACATTTTTCCCCCTTTTCCCGTAAGTTTATTACCAATGAATACCTGGAATTTAAGAAGACAAATAATGTTGCTTTCCTGTTTGGGCGCTTAGCTAACGAATCAAAATATATGGCGTCTGCTTTGGTTGTATATACAAAATCCACTGCATTTTATCATCAGGGCGCTTCAATTCATAGTAAAGTACCCGTACCATATGTATTGCAATGGGAATCCATAAAACTGGCTAAAAGCCGGGGATGCACACAGTATAACTTTCAGGGGATATTTCACGAAGGTCGCACGCCCAAAAACTGGAGAGGACTGACGTTGTTTAAACAAGGATTTGGAGGATACCAGCTAGATTATGTTCCTACACAAGACTTAATTTTATCTCCTAAATATTATCTGACAAAAGTCTACGAAAAAACCCTCAACTGGAAACGCGGCGTGTAATTTAAATTAAACGACGTCACCTACTTTGAATACACTTTCAGCTCGCTCGCAATGTTTTTGCCGATAAACTGCTCCGGTCGGATTCGGGACAAATAGAATAAATCTTCTGGTGTATGCCAAGCTCCATCCCGTACCGTAACTGCAGCCGAATATGACGCCTGTTTCACCAGATCTATATCGGTGGGTTTATACTTTCCAAATGGGTATGCAAAAGTATCTACAGATATCTTTAATTGGTCCTGTAAGCGAGTTTTACTCATCATTATTTCAGCCTCAGATCCCACATTATTGGTAATCCATAAATCGATATGATCCATTGTATGCGACCCGATTTCTACCAGACCACTTTTAACTATTTCATTCAGTTCATCTTCAGATAAAAAATCATTTCTGCCGATGTAATTACTAATGACATATAAGGTGGCTTTCGCATTATATTTTTTAAGTATGGGAAAAACATATAGATAAAAATCTTCATAACCGTCATCAAATGTAAGCGCTACTGTAGGCTCACAGGTATTTCGTTTTTGTTTAATTATATGAGCTGCCTCTTTCATGAATATTGTCTTGTAACCGCCCTCGATCAACGATTTAACCTGCTCTTCAAAGATGGCCGGCTTTATATTCATCTTTTGTCTTTTTATATCTCCAAGATCTTTAACATATTCCACATAGTGATACATGATAATTGGCAGGAAAATTTTATTGTCGACAGACAATTTGACTGCACTGCCATTAAAACATTTTTGTTGAGACGATATAATATACGTCTTTTTAAATACAGGGGCCTTCTTGGTCAAATTTTGAGGGCTTTTTGAATTAAGATTGACATAACAATATATACAGATACTAATGAGGACAAATACGATAACGGGTATTACAAGTCCAACAGCAGATACTATTGATGTGCTTTTGTTGTTATGTGCTGACTTCATACGATCCCTATTATAGCAGTACAACTGACAAATAGGTTATTGGAGCATACTGACGTACTTATCAGATAAGCAAAACACCACTTCTCCTGGAATTTATGAATAATAGGGCAGACTAATGGGTTTAGACTGTCAGAACAAGCTTAATATAAATGTCAAACCGCACAAAATATAGCAAAGATATCTGAGAATAGAAGTATAAATCTACAAAAGAATGTAATGATAGAAATATAAAAATTTATTACTAATTTATTTTATAACCAGCAAAAGGCTCAAAAAGCACTCCTCTCTCGGTATCCCAGCTCAACGTCGTAAAAGATACAATTTACGACGTTACCTAACCTTGTTTCTCCCGCCTTATAGACACTTTTTTTGCATTTTACCCAGTTGGTACATTTTTGTGGTTTTATTTCTTAAAGAGAAGTGATTAATGATTAATTCGGTTTAGTTCTTAATAGTTGTATATTATTTATAAAATTGTTTATTAATTTCAATAATTCCTATGGTTTTCATATAAATAGCCTTATTCACAAGCACCTTTACTTACATCGTACTCCTCAGGTATCATCCAGCCGCTCTTTCTGCTTAAACTAGCTCTTCGGTAAATATTTCCATAATTAAATTAGAGCATAATATTAATCCAAAACATGCACTACCAGATAGCATATCTGGTATTTATACGATAAACTAGCCTTATTCAAGGCAGAAGACAGCACACTCTTCTTTAGAACTTATCCACACTATATCAATGTATACAATAGATTTAGCTTGCTATGATAATCTAAATTATTATTTATATCTGGAGACCATACAGTGCAGCTCTGTTTTGTAAAACTCACGTACGTTAAAAATATGTCTTATAGTATTTTTACTATAGGTCATATTATTCACGTTCGTAAAATTCACGTCTGTTTACTATAGGACATATATTAGCTTCAAAAATCACACTATTCTCCCCTCTCCTCTACCTTTGCGGTTAATTTGAAATCCTTGCCTGAACCTAGTAATAATGAAGATATTTTGTATTATATTACCACTGAATAGACAAAAATACGATTAATCCGACGAATCCGGCAACAAATATATACTCACGGACAGTCTGTTTAAACAGTTTCTGATCGGCAAAATGATACAAAAGCCCACTGAGGCTGTAATAGCAAGCCGTAAGGAATAGGGCGAAAATGGTTGATTTTACCGGTACAAACGATAATCCCATCGCCAACTCCCCGACTAAAAGACTAATAAGAAAGGCATATTGCTTGACATAAGGCTCCGAATGAATCTTAAGTTTTATGCTCCACATAAGCTGCATACTTAATGGATACAGAACCGCAGCTACAAGAACCCCGTTTATAATAAAATTCTGTTTAAAGGAAAAGATGACATTAAAAATAAGAAACGTAATAAGCGTCTGGTAAAAATAATTCACAGAGAATGCGGCTCTGTAAAGCTGCAAACTCCGATCCACGCCTACATTAAATATATTGGACGTTAATAAAATCGCATACATCGAAAAACCGTAAACCACGATAAACGGTATACGGGTAATCCAACGGGCTGGAAATAAGAAGTAAAATAAATAGGCTGCTACTGTGCATAATACGGGCATTAAAAATAAGGTAAACCACTCGATTTTTTCTATTCCGTCAAGAATTGAAAAAAAAGTAAAAAAATATGCAGCAAGTATCAGGATGGGCAGAAATGCCCAAAATTTATCAAATAAAAAGAATGTTGTGAGCAACATCAAACCGATCATGCAGAATGTGCTGATAACAAAACGAACTCGTTTTTCTATTTGGCCAAAAGTTTTTACCATCTGAAGTTGAATCTGTTTCATAGTTTAGTGTGCCTTATAATTGAGAGAATACGGCATTCGTGTAAACACTTTGGACATCATCAAGATTATCAAGCGCTTCAATAAGAGTATATATTACCGACTCGTCCTCATTGGGTACTTCAACAGTCGTAACTGGTTTATACTCAATTTCCTGAGATGCTATCGATACTTCTGATGCATGTTCCTTTATTTTACCTGCATTTTGAAAGGGAATATATAAAATGTATGAATGTTCATCTTCGTCTATATCGGAAGCGGCCAGCTTTTCCGCTAATGCAAAAACTGCTTCTTCTTTATTATTAAGTTTATTACATGTTACCATAGCACAATGCTCAAAAAGGTAAGAAACTGATCCTTGGGCACCTAATTTACCACCATGTCGATCAAGAGTCATTTTTATTTCAGCAATAGTCCTTGTCGGGTTGTCAGTGGTGGCTACGATCAATAAAGCTATACCATGTTTGGCAAATGCTTCATAATGTACTTCTTTTAATACATCTTTATTAGCTCCGGCAGCTTTTTCAATTGCGCGTTCAATATTGTCTTTTGGCATATTCCCCTGTTTCGCTTTTTCGATTGCAAGGCGCAGCTTGACGTTCAAATCGGGATCGCCGATTCCCCCGCCTTCAACCACTGCCATGGTAATGAGCTTAGACAATTTCGCAAAGATTTTTGATTTTTCTTTATCGGTAACTTCTTTTTGTCTTTTAACCTTTGACCATTTCGAATGTCCTGCCATATCGTCTCTATAAATAGTAATATTCACATTGTACTATTATTTTCCAATCTGATCCATATTTTTCTGGTATGCGATATTATACTTGACATCTTTTAAAAATAAAATATACTGTAGCTATCATTTTAAATTAAAGTTTAATCTTGTATGTACGATATTGAAATCTTAGAACAACAGGCTATTGATGCGGCAATTAATCTCCAGTGGGATCAGGCAGTTGAATTTAATAAACAAATTTTAAAAGACGATAAAGAAAATGTGGACGCATGTTTGCGGCTGGGATTTGCTTTTATGCGACAAAAAAATTATGAGGAAGCAAAAAAATATTATCACAAATCATTAAAACTCAGACCAAAAAATCAGGTTGCTATAGAAAATTTGGAACGTATGACATTGATGGAATCTGGTAATTCTCACAAAAAAGATAAAAATAAAAACTCATCTTTAAATCCAAGCCTTTTTCTTGAGGTCCCCGGCAAAACCAAATCGGTCAGTGTAGTTAATTTAGGACAAAAAAAGCATCTGGCTGCAGTATCCATCGGGCAGGAAGTTGAATTAAAACAAAAAAAACGCCGAATAGAAGTTCGTTCGCTTAATAATGAATACATTGGCAGTCTTCCCGATGATCTTTCAAAAAGACTCATTTTTTTCATGAAAGCAAAAAGTGAATATACCGCCTATGTTCAGGAATCGTCTTTAACGAAAATAGTTATCTTCATTAAGGAAGAAACCAAAGGTAAAAAAGTAATGCATTACACTTCATTCCCGGCCAATATCCAAAATAACCTGGATCAAATGGAGAATCCTGATGACGCGCCTGAAATGCCGGAAACTGAAGAACCAACAGAAGAAGAAGAGGAAGAAACAGATGAACTGGAAACATTAGCTGACAAAATCACTGATCGTGATGAAGACACCGCTATGTTATCTGAAATTGGTGTCGCAGAAAATGATGAGGATGCTCAGGAAGAAGAAGAATAATGCTTGACTTTATTTTTAAGAAAAATGATGGTTCCTTTCATTTTACGACGGGAAATTAAAGCATTAATTTCATTGGGGACCTGAAAATCTTTCATCGAATGAAGGGCCAGCAGAAAAGAAATAATAAAGATTGTTGATAGTATAAAAAAAATGTACATAATGTATTGGATCAGTTAATTTCCCAATCTTTTTCTCTCTCCCCCATCGAAAAAATTATATCATACACATCGGTTTTGCCTTTTTTCAAGCTACACTTAAAAAAACTACTAATGGCGCGGGCGGTAACAGAAAAGGTATTGGCTTGCTCAGTGACCACACAGTTTGATACTTTAACGGCAGACTGCTCGTAATCATTGATCCGAATACCGTTCCCTTCCAGTATTCTTCCGATCAACTCAGCTGTGTTATAGTCGGAGTTATACTGAATTTGAATACTTTTTTTATCCTGACGATATATATCCTGATAATAGTAACCCTGATACTGTTTAAAAAAATTTTCCGCTTCCAGACTTCGTAATCGTTTATACTGTTTCTGATTGGCTTTCGAGAAAAATAAAGCTAAATAGACTTTGTCGACAAAACTTGCGTTCGACTTCATGTTCATAATATCGGAAAAGCCGGGGAATTTTAGTACTTCATCATCCCGTTTACCATAGTAAACCTCGGGATTTGCTGGATATATATAATAGTCCAGGAATGTGGAAGAAACTGCCGAAAACGTTTTCTGCATAATTTCCGGTTTTTTTTCCAAAGACACTAATTTACCGATTGCTCCAATACGATACTGTCCATAACCATTGGGAACGTCAACTTTCATATCAGGATAAAATTCAACCACGTAGTGAATGTTATCTTCCATATCAAGAGAAAAAAATATTGTCTGCTGACCATATAAAACTATATTAATTCTTTGCTTGTTAGTAAAAAACAAACTATTCACAACCGACCTGATCAGAAATGAAATAATAAGAAGGCAAAAAAATATGAGAGCAAATGGCAACACATAACGTTTTGCACTCCTATCGGGATGTGAAGAAGGTTTATGTTTCATGCTATGCCATTCCGTGCTCTACTTTTAAATGATGAATTTTATGAACAATCTCTGCTTTGGGCACTTTTTTCAAAAGCAGAATTTTCTTTATAATGGAAATTGAGGCTTCAAACTCTGGCAGGACCACGGTCGAAACACCTAAGTCTTTTAACCGGGAAACATATTTATCACTGTGTAATCGACTAATTGTCATGATCTGCGGATTCAATTTTTTAGCATTGAGTACAATTGCTTCCTGCGAATATTTTTCCGGTACAACTGATATGACAACGATCCCCTTTTCCACCTGGGCGAAATCTAAAATATCGATATCCGTCGGATCGCCATAGATTATGTTAATCCCCTCTTTTTGAGCTTTATCTACGATGTGAAAGTTGTAATCGATAGCGATAAAAGGAATATGAGCCAGAGTCAGTGCACGGCCGATATAAGACCCAACACGGCCATATCCACAGATAATAACATGATTTTTCATATCCAGTAAATTGATCGTGGCGGATTTAAAGTCTACCCGATACTTGATGTAGTTATGAATTGAAGGGACATGTTTTTTTAATAGCAATCGAATGCCGCCATATAATGAGTCTTTTTTATTAACAATAAGTGGAGTGGAGATTAGACTGATCAATACTGTGGATATAATGAATAAATACTGATCCTGACTCATAAGTTTATTGCCGACAGCAAGTGTCATTAATATAAATGCCGTCTCACTTACCTGAAACAACATGGTAGCCAGAGAAAAAGCCAGTCGGCTGCTGAATTTAAAGTATAAAAAGAGAGACACAATAATCACTCCCTTGATAAGCATGATCACTGCACTAAACAGCAGCAATTTAGGCAAAGACGTCATAATTAATGAAAGATCAATATGAGTACCAATATAAACAAAAAAAATAATGGCTAAAACATCTCTAAATGGCCTGATTTGTGAAAATATATGATAGTGTTCACTGGTATGAGCCACTAAAATTCCGGCGATAAACATCCCGATAAAAATAGGTACGTTAAACTGCGATGATATAAATGCAACCAGGAATATGAATATAATAATAAATACATTCAACAGTTCCCGCGATGTCTCGGCAATACGATTAAATAAAGGCTGAACAAATTTACTGCCAACAACATACATAATCAAAAGTATTAACAGTGATTGAACCATACTCACGCCAATCTTACCCGCAATCGCAGTATATGAGTCAGTACCCGCTTTTAAAAATGTCAGAATAATGATGAAGGGAATAAAGATAATATCCTGAAACATAAGGATTCCCAGTGCCAGTTCTCCTAAAAAGGAAGACTCCTCCCCTTTCTCCTGAATTATTTTTGCAACCAGTGCTGTCGAGGAAGAAGAAAATGCTATACCGATCAATAACGACTGAAGTAGACTAAAATCAAAAAATAAACTAATTAAAGAGATGGATACTAAACATAGTACTGTTTGTACTAAGCCACCAATAACAATAAATCGCTTGAGTGCAACTAATTTGTCAAAGTTTATCTCCAGACCGATCGTGAACATGAGTAACAAAATGCCAAAGAAAGCGAACTGATTAACAAAATGACTGCTTAAAATAAATGGAAAAAAATTCCCTAGTAAAACACCGCCTATAAGATAACCTATCACAGTAGGCAGATGCAGTCTTCTTAATATGAAAGCACAGAGAAAAGGAACTAAAAGAAAAAGAAGTACTGATAAAAATATTTCAGGTGTTACTGAGTCCATACTACATCATAACATAAAAAATGGACACAGTTTATTTTCTCAGTTTTGTTTCACATTCAACACAGTACCGGGCTTCAGGAAGTAGTTCCAGTCTCGGTAACACAATTGCCTTATTACATTTTTCACAATGTCCGTATGTTTCTTTATTGATTTTTTTAAGTGCAATATCAATATTTTTGACTCTCTTTTGAAGATCGTTAATCTTAGCTTCAATAATATGATGATAATCTTGTTCTCTAACTTCTGTATCAACGGCTGCATTATCGCTGACGCGGTCTGGATCTTCAAACGGATCATCTTTTTTCATTACTTCAATCTGTGTTAATGATTTTTGCTTTTCTTCTTCAAGCTTGGTTTTTTGTTTGGATAAAAATGTCTTTGAGAATTTTGCGTTCATGGTAGGGTAAAAAGTTATAATAATTATTTATCTTTTTTTTTCTGTTTCGGTAGTAATCTTATTTTTAAAAAACGACTCCTAAAATAATATAGGAAGTACAAAGTACTTGTCAAGAGGATAATCAAAGAAATGATTTTATTAAAATCAAAATGAACGATATTTGGTTGTACTACCTTTATAAAAGATAATGCATACGTAACTGCAGAAAAATACCACCAAAAAAAGAATACAGAGAAACCTTTCTGAAACGTTTCCCGTCTAACGGCAAACATGATTCGGAATGCAATATAAGCTCCTATAAAAAAAAGTATACTTTCATATATTGCCACAGGATGACGGAGTCCATCATAGGCAGCATATTTGACTGCCACCGGAAATGTGGTTTTTAAACCGACTTCTGTACCAGAAAAAAAACTGCCCAGTTTCCCTATCCCCAGACTCAAAAAAATAGCCGAAATTAAATAATCTGAAACTTCAAAGAACGATATTTTTTGATATAGCGTATAGAGATGATAGATAAATAAACCGCCCGCTAAAGCTCCTATTAAAGAAACACCTGGGTAACCATTGATAAGAATAAACTTAAGAAAGCTCAATCCAAATTTATCGAAATGTAAGATAACATACAGTAAACGGCCAAAAAATAACGCGCCGACTAATGAAACAAAAATGCCATCAAATATTTCTTCTTCTTTATGAGAACTCAGCCGGATGTTACTCCACAAAAGAAACAGGCTCCAAAAAAATGCCAGAACAAGAAAAACACCAAATGTATAAATTTTTATGATTTTTAAATCAACTAATACAGGAAACATAAGACAATTATACTCTATCGAAAATGAGTGTAACTCTTAAACTTTAACTATATACCCTTTTCCCCGAACTGTTTGAAGAATACTTTTATCTAATCCGATTAGCTCTATTTTATCTCTGAGTCTGGACATAATTCTATCGATCGCCCACTCTGAATAATGGGACTGTGTGTCTATCGGCCAAATAGATTCTGCGATTTCTTCTCGGGAAACGATATGATTCTCACGTGTCAGTAACAGTCGAAACGCTTTTAATTCCTTCCTTGAAAAATTATTATCTACTATAACATTATTTACAATAATATGATTTTGCGATAAACCGATATTTGGTCTTGGCAAACTATTCTTAATGTATGTCTCCAAAACGGGAATAGTGATGATATTATCACGTATCAATCCAATTTTTTTAAGATACCGCGCACTGTGTACCTCACTGTTTGAATCTTCATCAAGCGCGCCATTCATAACAATTTTTTTAAGGACAGCTCTTTCACTCGGTAGCAAAGAAAAATAAATTTGTTCCGTTCTGAATTTTATCGTTTCCGAATTGCAGATATCATCTATTGATTGTTGAGAATCAAGCTTGTGCCTTCTGAGTGCTTCTTTCAACAACATAAAGTGTCCCCCGCATCTCTCGGCTATTTTTTCCATCATGTTTTTATCTGCTACAAAATTCCATTCTTCTGCGACATGATCTAAAAAGCTTAAGGAGTTTTTATAGTCATATAAAGAATAATAATTAATACTATTAAATAATTTTGTCTGTGCAGGAAAAAATTTTGTGATATCGGGATGAGTTAGATCTAGTTCCGACACGAAAAGAAATCGATATGTTTTATCTTCACTGGAAAATGTGATTAAGTTATTGATAAAATCAATGCTTTCTTCTGAGACAACAATCTCGCTGCATAACACAAAAATACCGAGTATTACATGTTCTTTTTTAGTGAATCTCTGTCGGATGAAGGTCGCAACATCTTTAACTTCATGTACTAATAAACTATTTAAGGTGAGTACATCGTATTTAATATCGGTTTGGTAATCTTGCACAAGCTGTTCCACTCTATACTCTCGATCGGTCAGGGGAAAAAAAATATACATACCAAACTGCTCCTGCTTAAAATAGTCATAACATTTTTTGACGAAATCCGCATATGTAGTGGGTTTGAAATAATTGAATTTCACACCCCAATTATATCAGATTTTGTGAATACCCCACATTTTTTTGTCAGTCGATTTGTCAGCTTACATACTGATTACTCATACTTTACACACAAAGTGCGTATTTAGACCACTACAAGACTCTATTACGCCATAAACATACATTTTTTTGTCAGTTAATATGTCAAGCGAGTTTGTCGCTTATAAACTACACTAGGAATTACAGAATGATTATTTATTATTTATTTTCAGACTATGATAGAAATACTTGTCCTCACAACCTACTTCCTCGTAGTGCTGAAACTTTACAGCTTATCTGATTGAGTGAAGTGTTGTAAATCATCTATTGACCGCTTATTTTCTCGTGTATAATCTTCACATATGCAAAAAAAGCCATTGCGTGTTGGATTAGATTTGGATGGTGTGATACTATATAATCCAGCAAGAATTGCTCGACCTATCGCAGCATTGGCAAAGAAACTCCTTCTCAAAAAAAAGAAAGTTAGCTTCACTGTTCCTAAAAAAAAGTGGGAACAATATATTTGGTATTTAATGCATAAATCGAGTATTTTTGTAGCACCCGGATTTGATACGATCAAACAACTGGCAAAAGAAGGTAAAATCGAAGTGTATATCATAACAGGTCGTTACAGTTTCTTGAAAGATGACCTGGAAAAATGGCTCAAAAAAATTGGAGCGGAAACTTTTATCAAAAAATGGTATTACAATAAAAATGATGATCAGCCACATACATATAAAGAAAAATTAGTTCGCGAACTAAAACTTGATTTCTTTGTTGAAGATAACTGGGATATAGTTAAACATCTGAACACTACTCTCAAAACAGAGAATCCTAAACTTAAAGTATTCTGGATCTATAATATTTTTGACCAAAAAATTCAGTATCCGCATAAATTTTCTTCTTTAAAAAAAGCAATTGAATCCATTCAAAAAAATTTATTATAAAATTTAAATTATATGAAAATACTTATCACTGGTGCAGCAGGTTTCTTAGGTCTTCATTTAACCAATTATTTTGAAAATAAAGGAGCAGATCTTACTCTGCTTGATGTCTCCCCGTTCCCGGAACATGAATATAAAGGAACCTATAAAATAATAAACGGCGATATTCGTGATGAAAAAATCATGGACGAGGCAATGAAAGGTCAGGACTTTGTGGTTCATGCTGCAGCCGCTTTACCGTTATGGAAAAAAGAAGATATCATGTCCACAAACATCGATGGAACACAAAACGTTCTCAGTGCCGCCAAAAAAAATAATGTAAAAAGAGTGGTATATATTTCATCAACTGCTGTATATGGTGTACCTAAAAAACATCCGATCATTGAAACTGATCCGAGAGTTGGAGTTGGGCCGTATGGTATTTCCAAAATTGAAGCTGAGAAACGTTGTGAAAAAGCACTTAATGACGGCCTGAATGTCACCATAATCCGGCCAAAAACTTTTGTCGGCACTGCCCGATTGGGAGTATTTGAGATATTATTTGACTGGATTCACGATGGTAAAAAAATTCCGGTCGTGGGCAGTGGCAATAATCGCTATGAACTACTGGATGTAGATGATTTGGTGGAAGCAGTCTGGCTGATTCTTGAAAAAAATAATGAGAAACTAAATGGCGCATTCAATATCGGCGCGGAAGAATTTAACACCGTCAAAGAAGATTTAACAGCACTATTTAATGCAGCAGACTCGGGATCACGAGTCATGCCTACACCAGCCTGGCCGATAAAAACTTCATTGTATATTTTTGAAAAATTAGGTCTGTCGCCTCTTTATCAGTGGGTATATGAAACAGCAGATAAAGACTCATTTGTATCTATCGATAAACTAAAGGAGGCACTAGAATGGAAACCAAAATACTCCAATAGTCAGGCACTCATAAAGGCATATAAATGGTATTTAGAACATTATAAAGAAGTAAAATCCAAAAAATCTGGGGTTACCCACACAGTTGGCTGGAAACAAGGAATCTTAGGTCTATTTAAAAAGTTTTTATAATCACCTGTGACACAACAACGGATAAAGGAAAAATTGAGACGACTGCTGCCTTTTGCTGCGATACTCACTCTTGCACTTATTTTACGTTGGTATGGAATAAATTGGGATGAGGGTTGGCATCTCCATCCAGATGAGCGGATGCTGATCATGGTGGCGGATAAAGTCCATTTATTTGACCATATGAACCCGGAGTTTTTTAACTATGGTTCTTTACCCATTTATATTTTAAAAGCAGTTGCTCAGATTCTTGCCTACTTTTTTTCTACTCCTGTTGCGGGATACGATGGACTACTTAGTATTGGTCGGGGCATATCGGTCGCTCTGGAGATCGGTACTATTATCCTCATATATAAAACAGCGTTACTCTTATTTGATAATCAAAAAAAAGTTGGTCAGTTCGCTGCCATTTTATACACAATTGCGTTTTTTCCTATTCAAAACTCTCATTTTTTTATCGTTGATAACTTTCTTAACATTTTTATGGCAGCCATCGCGTTCTACCTAATAAGTTATATGAAAAAACCCCAAATACCCAAGATTGTTTATCTGGGAATCTTCGCGGCAGCTGCTGTCACGACCAAAGCGACCGGCCTTATACTTCTGGCTCCGATTGGACTTATATTACTACTCCCCTACCATAAACAATCATTGCTTGAGTATATTTTTTCCACTCTTTCAAAGATTATTTTATTTGGTTTTTTCTATAGCATATGTGCATATCTCTTTATGCCTTACGCATTTGCCCCCAGCTTTGAATGGTTCAGTATATTACAGAATCCCCTTAATCTCCTCAATCCACAACTGGTCAACGATGTTTCACTGCAGATGAAAATGAACTCCGATCCTTTTATCTTCCCCTATACATTGCAGTATGTAATGACCACACCGTATTTATACTACATTAAGAATATAGTTCTTTGGGGACTGGGACCGTTTATATCTATTATTTCCCTCGGTGGACTAGGACTCTTTTTCTGGACAATTATAAAAGCGCTGCGGCAGAAATCTATAAAACTAACCTTCTTTAAAAGACTTTTCCTGTTACCTAAAATGAATTTTCAAGTTTTGACCATGATATATCTCTTATACTATCTGCTCTATTTTGTAATCATTGGCCGATCGGCAGTAAAATTTATGCGCTATATGTTGCCTGTATATGCCCCTTTAACTATTCTGGGCGGGTACTGCCTGTATCAGGTACTCACGTACTATCACAAAGTTCATAATCAAAAACCCACCCGCTTTCAGATTACCATTAAACCATGGGTTAATGGAATAGGATTATTCTTATTAATTGGTGCAGTCTTATGGACTTTAATGTTTGAACGGATATACAGCAATACGCACACTCGCATCGCAGCATCAAGATGGATCTATCAAAATATTCCCCCATCGTCTACCATCGCGGTTGAACATTGGGATGACCGATTACCGCTTCCACTGGGTAACGTACCCTTTACGTTCAACGAATTAACAATATACGATCCGGATACATCAGAAAAATGGGACCGCTTAAATGCTCTGTTGCAACAGTCCGAGTATATGATCATCGCCAGTAATCGACTATACACACCACTGAGTAAATTAACTGACTGTGAGAAGTTGCCTATATCGCGTTGTTATCCGCAAACAGCGGAATATTATAAGCAGTTATTCAAGGGTGAACGGGGATTTGAAAAAGTAGCCGAATTTACCAGCTACCCCACATTACAAATAGGCACATGGAAAATCGAAGTCCGCGACGATAATGCCGACGAATCGTTTACCGTATACGATCATCCTAAGATCCTAATCTTCAAAAGAAAAATATAAATATATTTTATTTTTCTTTTCCCTGGATTTCTTTGGCTGTCTTTTTTACTTCAGAAAGCACATCGGTCAGATCTCGTCCTTCGCGTTCAATATATTCTCGTTTTCCTTTTTTTGGAATAAGAGAAAATAACACTTTGAACATACCTTTACTTTTCTGTTCAACAAAGAGGGTTGCTTTACGAATATTTTTTCTTCGTGAGATAAGTTGAAAAAATTTATTATTAAAGACAGGCATAGCCAGTTTGCTCACGGTAGACAAATTTTTTGTCATCACTTCGAAATTTACCGATGATTGTTTCTTAAAGACGGTATTGAAAATATCACGTGTAGTGACGATATCGTACGGATGATTTTCTTTATCGACGATCACGATACTACCGATTTTTCTATCAAGAATCAGTTTGATCGCATCGGCTATCGAAGCTTCATCTGACATGGTCAGAACCATGGTTTTCATGAAGTTCTTGACCTGATAGTTAAGAAATGGTGTCTTTACCCCTTTCCGGTCGCCTGATCCTTCACGGACCTTTGGCGTGGCAAGATGAGAGATAAGATCGTAAAACGTTAGGACTCCTTTTAATTTATTATCTTTATTCAAAACAATCAGTTTGGAAATCTTTGATTCTTTAAAAAAGTGTAAAGCTTTGGAAATTTTTTCATCATCCATTACTGCTTTTAGTGTTCTGTTTGATCTTAAGATATATCGCAAAGGCCGGTTACTTTCCGGAAGTTTCAAAAGATGCAACAATATGCGTCGGGCAGATATGATACCGACAAACTTTTTCTTTTCATCGTAAATGGGTAAATAATGTATCTTGGACTCCCCCATTAGTCTGGCCACTTCGCTAATATTTGTATCCAGATATACTTTTGGCGGTTTCATCAAACAATGTAGTACCTTAGCATTTCCAGGATATGAATTGTTAATAAGACAATGATAGGGATTTATCACTCCCAATAAATTTTCATTATCATCGACTACAAAAGCGGCATCATGCGATGAGGAAAGCTGTCCGATGGCATGACTAAGTGTGTCTTCGGGAGATACGGTAATAATACCTTCTGTTTTTAATATTTCTGATAGTTTCATACCTGAATATAATTCAATTTATAATTAGATCGAATCGTCAAAAAACTGTCTCACTGGTAAAATTCCAATTTTTAACATGTAAATATGGCATACGGTTTATGCCCAACTCTAATTCAAAGCTCGACAATGGCCGCAGTTCACGACTAACCTGAACCACATTATTTAAAGCTAAAGGAATGCTCTGATTGAATCGTAAATTTTTAACACCTGTTACAACTTCGCCATCTTCAATCAAAAATAAACCGTCACGTGTCATTCCGGTCACCGATAGTGACTTTGGATTAAGCACCCGGACGTACCATAATCTTGTCAGTAACAATCCTTTTTTAACATTTTTGATCATATCTTTATGTGATAATTTACCTGGAGCAAAAGAAAGATGTGTCGGGATGGGACCGAATGTATTGGGTGCTGGCAATGCATGACCAGTATTTTTGGCTTTATACCTGTTGGCATAATATGAATCGTAGACAAGATTTTCCAATACACCGTTTTTGATAATCTCAGTCTTCATTTTAGGTGCTCCTTCAAAATCAAAAGGCATGGGAAACGCATCCGGATTAAGAGGATCATCAATGATAGAAATATTTTCCCCGGCTACTTTTTGACCTAGTTTTCCGGATAGAAAACTGGCCTGCTCATGATAAATCCGGGCATTGGGACCATATATAGAAAAAAAGACCATCATCTCGTTTACTGCCTGTGGCTCAAGGATTACTTCCCATTCACCCGGGCTCACTGATTTGGGATTAGCGCCTTTAAGTACTTTCTCAATGGCATCATCCGCAACCTGTTCCGCATTAATTTCCGAAGCATTCCGCCCCACGCCAGCACCAAAACCGGTTGATGTCGAGCCAAGCAGGATGGTGGAAAGGTCTGATGCACCACTGGTATGATAGGCCCAAACATCATGAGAGTTAGCCACTGCAAATTCAGAGATGACACTATTATAAGAACCGGAGGCGACTATATTATGAACTTTTGCTTTTTTAATAATAGTTGAGACAGCGCCCGCCCGCTCTGTTTCTGTTACCCGCTCTGCATTATTCTTCATTTCAGACAGTTTGACTGCATGAGGTAACGAAATAAAATGCGGATCTTCTTTCTGCAGCTTTGCCAGCTCCTCGGCACGATGGACCACATCCTGCAATGCAGATGCTTTCTCCAGCACATCCCGACCGCTCACCGAAGCGACACCTATTTTCCGGTCTTTAATTACCCGAACTGAAATACCGATATCTTCCCAGGCCATGTTCTGATGAATTTCGGAATTAGCGAATCGAGTCAAACCATTCTCTGATACAAAAAGAAGGACTTCTGTCTCATCCGCCTTGGAAAATCCCAGTATTTTTTTGGCTAATTGTTTTAATTTTTTTTCACCTAACATAAGTTACCACACTTTCACTACTCCAACTTTTACATTGCGAAAACGGGCTGGTGATGCTCCGTGACCTGTATGAATCACTTGAGATGGTTGACCTTTTCCACAGTTGGGTGTCCCCCACACTGTCCATTCATCACGTCCACAGATAGCGTCGCAGCTATTCCAAAATTGTGGCGTCATTCCCTGATATGTCGGATTTTTCACCATACGAACTTTTTTACCGTTTTTAATCTCCCAGCCTATTTCAGTACCAAATTGAAAATTAAGACGCCGGTCATCGATACTCCAGGAGCGATTGGTTGACATAAAGATTCCTTTTTTTGTATCGGCGATAAGATCTTTTGAATTCCATGCTTTTCCAGAATCAGCATTGTCCCCTGGCTCGAGGTTAATGTTTGTCATACGGATCATCGGGAGACGTGTCCAGGACATTGCCCTCATTGTTCCATTACTATCATTTTTATAGGTAGGAACAATTTTCTGCAGTTTAGCCGCAGTTTCACGGGAGGTAATATAGTCATTAAACTGGCCATTTTTGACAAGATATGTGCGGCTGGCCGGGACACCTTCATCATCATAACCAAATGTTCCTAAGCCACCCGGAATTGTAGCATCGGCGGTAAGATTTACAATGTTTGATCCATATTTGAAATTACCTAATTTTTCGGGTGTTAAAAAACTGGTACCTGCATAAGAAGCTTCATAACCGAGGACGCGATCAAGTTCCACTGCATGACCACAACTTTCATGAATCTGAAGACCTAACTGATTGCTATCTAAAATAATGTCATATTCACCTGACGGACATAAAGGAGCTGTTAGAAGCGCTATTGCTTCCTCCCCTACCCGCGGGGCATGAGAAACAATATCCAGTTCCCGAACCATTTCAAATCCTTTGGCTGCAAACTGACCGCCATGTGAGTTGGGGTAGGAACGATTTTGAAAATCATTATTACCAACGGCCGATGACTCAATACCGACACCTGTCCAGGTTATGTCCTGATCGATAAGACTGCCTGCTGTTGATGCAAAAATCTTTTTCTCACGGTGAGCGGAAAAATGAGTCTGGGAAATGGCGATCTGCGGGTCTACCCGTTGTGCTTTATCGGCGGCAAGAAGAAGTTTCATTTTTTCTTCGATAGGTACAGTAAAAGGATCTTCGATTATTGAATTTTTATATGATGCCTTGATAGCGTTTTGAGCAGTAAGTGTTATGGCCGTGGACATGTATGCCGCAGTTGATTTGGCGATATTAAAGGCAGTCTTAACTGTTTTTTCAATTCCCTTTTGAGAAAAATCGTATGATGCAGCGAATCCCCAGGCTCCTTCATATAAAATACGAATGCCGTAGCCTATTGATGAAGAAGATTCAAGCGCTTCAACAACACCATCTTTGGTGGCTATGCGCTGAGAATCTTTTTGAACTATGCGAACGTCGGCATATGTGACTTTAGGAAGAATGGCAATGATGTTTAACGCCTCTTTCTCCATGATGGTTTTATTGTATCAAAAATATGTACGAAAGGAAATCAGTGTTTACTAGTAAGAAGTGTTACTTACTATATACATTAGTATTACGGTTTCAAAAACTGGATGATCTCCAGAACTACGCCAATCAAAAATACAATCTGTATTATAGCAATGCTTACGCTATGTGCTTTAGGAAACTTTTTCTGATACATAAACGTAACAATAAGAGCTATACTTCCCAGAAAAACGCCACCTGTGAGAGAAATAACCTTCATAAAACTTTGCAGTCCCATGATAAAAAACACCAGTGGAATTCCCATTACGATTAAGAGCGCTTTATTTTTTTTAATTTTCAAATCTTTTTCCAGCAGATCAAACCCAATCCACGTAAGCATGAGATACGGGCTTAAGATAGTAAATACACCGGTTATATCAAAAAAAATATTTTTATACCCGCCATCACCGTTGGACAGATACGGGAACAACGCAATCGCAAACAGGAAGTAACAAACCAGTACTACAAACTCAGCGATATAGATCGCATTATAAATATGTGTATCTTTTTTCATTTCCGGAATAATGGAAATTCCGGTTAAGGCGAATAAAATCGAACCATAGGCACTCAGAGGATTCTCTCCGATAAAGGGAACAAAACGTAAAGTAAAAAAAGTAAGATGATTAAAACTAGTTACAATCATAAAAAACAGTAGTATGACTTTAATGACAGTAAAAATAACATCGAAGGATTCTATTTTTTTACCTGCGATAAGTGTAATCACAATCACAACAAAATAAAAAATAAAACTGCCGCTCCAAGAAGAAACACCCAGAACATTTCCTGTGAATGTGCCGCCAATGATAAGGTAGGCCAATAAGGCTCCGAAGGTGGAAAATAAAAGCAGCAATGAGGAGAGTTTGCTCATTTTTGACCCAAGAAGTGTACGAACATATCCGGGCAGTTGATGCTTTTCTTTAGTATGATCGACAATCTCGCGGTATAGACTGTTGGTTTTGGCGAGAAAAATTCCCAGACCAATCATCATAGCTACGAAATAAAACCAGCCTGCCTGTTTAAATGCAATGGGAAGAGAAAAAATACCGGCACCGATAATGGTGCCTAATAATAAAAATACGTTAATGAAAAAAGGAGACATAAATTCATTATAGAGAAAAAAGATGAAATGTTAAGTAGGTATTTTATATTCGGTATTTGTTTATTTCTTCGGTAAGTTTTTTTGCTTCTTCGCGAGCCTTTTCAGCAAAATTTTGTTCGCGGGACGCAAAAATAACACTTCTTGAGGCACTGATGATCACGCCCGATTTCTGAGGATTTAGACCAGCTCTTAATGTTTTTTCCAGATCCCCGCCTTGGGCACCAATTCCCGGAACAAGAAATGTCATCTGCGGAGCAGCGGCGCGGATTTGCGACAGTTCCTCCGGATAGGTGGCGCCGGTGACCAGCATACAGTTGTTATGAATATTCCAAACTGATGATACCTGTTCTGCCACAACCTGAAACAATTTTTTATTTCCCACTGTTAAATTTTGAAACTCGCCTGATCCCTGATTGGAAGTTTTACAAAGTATGATACTTATTTTATCGTGACGATCTAAAAAAGGTTTTAATGCTTCATATCCCAGATACGGATGGAGTGTTATCGCATCAGCACCGAGCCAGTCAAAGGCAAACTGCACATACCCTCCGTTAGTGGAACCGATATCGGCCCGTTTAGCATCGAGAATGAGGAAAACCTCCGGATGGTTTTCACGCAGATAATCACAGGTCATTTTAAGTTGGCGTATCCCTTCATCCCC
>CAZQAU010000024.1:16111-27491 GCA_964591375.1 uncultured Gammaproteobacteria bacterium | reverse complement strand
ATTGTATCTGGATCATATCTGGCTGAAGATATTCTGCATAATTATCATTTATTAAAGTTGCACTTACATGAAACAAAATAACAATATTAAAGTGGCAGTAATAGATTTAGGAACACTTAAAATAAAATTCGAAGTGAGAGAATATAAACGTGACGGATCTTGGAGTGTCATATTAAAACAAAAAGTATTGACAGTATTAGCAAGAAATCTGGATAAAAATCAAGGTATGATCCATAGAAAATCAATAGAGAATACTATTAATGTGCTGAAAGGATTTATGAAATCGCTAAATGATATGAATATTAAACAATATGAAGCTGTTACAACAGAAGTAATTAGAAAGGCAAGGAATTCGCAAACAGTTTTACAAGAGATTTATGAAAGAACAGGTATTAGATTTAATGTCCTAGGTCATAAGGAGGAGGGGGAAATATATTTTCGATCAGTCTCTCATGATTTTCCAAATAAAAACATAGCCGTCGTAGATGTCGGTGGCGGGAGCGTTCAAGTTGTTTTAGGAAAGAATAAAGATATATATGAAACTTATTACTTTCCAACGGGAGCGTATTTTTTACAGGAGGCATTTTTTAAAACACATCATCCAACTTTGGATGAGTTGGAATGTGCAAAAAGATATGTCAGTGATGTATTGAGGCCATTAAAAAATAGTAAATTTATGCCCGATCTTTTAATATATGGCAGTAGTAATATAATAGATTTCCTTCAAGCAATGAAGGTACTCTTAGTTAAAAATAATTCTAGAGAACATCCCTATAAAGTTCATATTGATACATTGTATGCACTTTATGAAAAACTTATTGGTATGTGTTACGAAGATAGAATGCCATTGTACCAGGCAGAACCTTATTATATGTGGTCTGCAGAAAAAGCCTTATTAAATGTATTTCAAATCTGTGAAAATTTAGGAATTTCTACCGTAATTCCTAGCAATAACAATATTTCTTCAGGAATATTATATGACCTTGCATATGGTAGCAAAAAATAATAATAGAGTTATAGTCGTAGTAGGGGTAAGTTCTGGAATTGGTAAAGCATTCGTCATGTATACGTTGCGGAAAAGGAAAAATGACTGTGTGATTTTGGGGTTGGGAAGAAAAAATAGCATAAATGTAAAAAGTAAGGAATATAATTTTTTTAAAATGGACTTGAGAAAGTTAAATAGCGTTAAAGATGCTATATCTAGAATCGAGTCTCAATATGGAAGGATTGATGTATTAATTAATAATGCTGGTATAGGTTATCGAGGTACGGTTGAGGATCTCAGCATCAATGAGATTAAAGATCAGTTTAACGTAAATTTCTTTGGAATAATATATTGTATTCAAAGAGTATTGCCCATAATGCGTAGACAACAATCAGGTCATATTATTAATGTAAGTTCTGTTGCAGCCTTTGTTAGTACTCCAACATTAGGGTATTATTCTGCAACTAAATCTGCAATCAGTAAAATAAGCGAAGTACTAGCATATGAAGTTAGACAGTATAATATTCATTTGAGTACATTTATC
Source organism: uncultured Gammaproteobacteria bacterium (assembly GCA_964591375.1). GTDB lineage: Bacteria > Patescibacteriota > Microgenomatia > UBA1406 > GWC2-37-13 > CAYYYG01. The sequence goes on along the minus strand of CAZQAU010000024.1, from coordinate 25,962 downwards.
CCTGCCGCAGTTGATACAGATTTTGGTAATAATATGCGAAACTGTCGTAAGAGTCTATCTATATATTTACCTTTATATAGTGAATGGAAAAGGCGATTCAGGGGTTTTTTTAAAAAGAGAGTTACATCAGAGCAAGCAGCTATAACTTTGTGGTCAATTATTGATAATAAACATTCTGAAAAATATATGAGTATATATCATCAGATAATGTGTTTACTAAAAACAATAATTCCTAAATTTTTTTTTGATATATTATTTTATAATTATTATTATAGAGATGAAGGATGATGTGTGGGGCTAAAGTGATACTAATAAAGCAGCGAATTATTTGTATATGATATAATTGCGCTATGGTTGGCAGATTAACACAATCTGATTTTCCTAACTTATTCAAAAAATATCGGCTTAAATCCGAGATCGAGACGCTTACATATTTTGGTGATCTCCTGGCCGAAGAAGGATATATATACGAAAACTCCCTATTTACCCATTGGCAGAAAGGTACCCGCATTCCCAAAGAGAGAAAACTACTTCTGAAAGTGATTGAGATTTTTACAAAAAGAGGCGGAATTAAAGATGAGTATGAGGCCAATGAATTCTTGGAGTCTGCCGGGCAACGAGATCTGGATGCGGAGGAAAAATCAAAAATAGCTAGATACTTCTATTTAAAAACACAGACAGTGCCCCAGGATTTAAGTATTTTTATCGGACGTGAGAAATATGTGAAGGATATCGGCTGGCATATTTCAATGGGGAAAAAGGTTCTGTTATACGGCAAACCGGGTGTAGGTAAAACAGCTCTGGCAGTGCACACAGCACGTTTACTTCAGGATCAGTTTCCGGAAGGAATTTTCTGGTTTAGAGCCGATATTAAAAGTGTGGAGGAGATTGTAGACGAAATATTAACGACACTTAATTTTACAAGGAAATATTTAACACTGGAAAGAAAGCTTAAAAAGCTGGCCCAGATCGCAAAGCATAAGAAAATCTTAATTATCCTCGATAATCTTCTTCCATCAGATGAAGGTGTGGTAATAATCAACAAGTTCATGTCGATTGAAGTAGCCATGATTTTTACATCCAATCACAAATTAGAAACAGAAGTGCTTTTACCAATATCCCTTGATGCGTTTACGCCTGAGGAGTTTACCGAGTTGGCAAGTACACTGTTAGGTAAACCGTATCTACTTCAGAATAGAGAACTCATTGATAAAATTGCTGTTCTTATCGATTATTTGCCGATATTAGCTCTCATTCTCATAAAACAGATTATGAATGATCCGCTAAACATAGAGCAGTATGTTAAGCAATTGGAAAACCAGGACTTCAAACTTCACGAGATGAGCTATGATGACAAAAATTTGTATGCATCGCTTGATTTTTGTTTTAACAGATTGAATAGCAAATTGCAAAAAACGCTTGCGATAAGTTCGATTTTCGAAGGGAATGATTTTGATCCGACGATATTAGCCTCGTTGTGCGAACTAACATTGGAAGATACACGAACGCAAATATTACAGTTGAAAAACAGCTCTTTTATCGAAGATGGTTTCCAGGGAAGATACAGACTCAATCCAACTCTGAAAATTTTTTTACAAGGTAAGATCGCAAAAAAGGATTTTTGCATAAAATTGGGAGATTATTATACTCATTTTTATGAAGGTCAAATAGTGGGAGACCAGGTACCATATGCGAATCTCAATCTGGAAATAGATAATATTCTGCAACTGATAAAAAGTTGCTTTTTTTTTGGTTTATATAAGAAGGTAACAGTCTTGTGGTCGTATATACATACTTACCTATGGCTTTCCGGGAAGTGGAATATTGTACTCGAATTTAAGAGTTTGTTGCAGAAATCGTATAAACAGACAAAAAATCTCAGCGGTCTGGGATATTTTCTTGTGGAGGATTTAGGCAGAGTGTATTTTTTTAGACGAAGCTACAAGCGCGCAGCACAGTGTCTAGTAATGGCTTCCAATATTGTAAAAGTAACTAACGATCAATTGTTGGAATCTTTAGTAATGCAAAAACTAGGTATATTAAATGCTTCTGAAAAGAAATATAAACAAGCTTCTAATTATATATTGTTTGCAATCAAACGTATGGAGGATTCTAATAATTATCTTGAAGTAGCAAGAAATTATATTTACTATGCAAATATGTGTTTACTAACAAAAAAATTTGAAAAAAGTTATGAATATTTAATGAAGGCACTTGTTATTAGTGAAAAAAAGAATTTAATTGATACCATTGGTATGAGTAAAGTATATATAGGATATTATTATTTAATAAAAAAGGATTATAGTAATTCAAAGAAACTATTTTTGGAAGCTTTAAAGATAGAGAAACAGTTAAATCGTAAATTTGCTATTGCTTTAATTTATTATGGATTAGCAAAGATCGCTGATATTAATAAAAAACTCATAAATAAAACGAGATTTTATCGAATAAGCATACAACTATATACCAACTTAGGAATGATTAAAGATGATCAGGACATGAAGAATATAAATAAATTTCTACCGTTAATATAACTAAAAAGGACAGATTTAAACCATAAATAATATATGTTTTAATTAAAAAAATTCAAACTACAGGATATGTTCTTTTTTCAAATTGTGGATTATATGCTATACTGCATAGAGGAATCTTTCTTTTACAAATTTTTTGCTACATTAAAAAATCTGATATAAACATATGATAAATTCATATATAAATAAAAGTTTAGTCGAAATAGATAAAGAATTTTATGACCTCCCCAAAAAAATTATTCTAACTGGAAATAATCTAACATTACCAGAAATAATTTCTGTAGCGAAAAATAATGCTGTTGTTGAATTCACAGAAGATCCGGTTATTTTAAGTAGAATAAATAAATGTTATGAAAAAATGATAGATCAAGTGAAAGAAGGAGTTCCAATTTATGGATGTAATACAGGATATGGTGCAAGAGCTTCAAGAGTAGTTACTAAAGGAACCACAGAAAAAAGGTTACAAATGGCTCGTGAAGTTTCAGAAGGAATCGCGCATATTGATGTATCAGTTGGTCCTACATTTACTAAAGATATAATCCGAGCCGCTATTCTGATCAGAATTAATATGCTTATGCGGGGAGTAAGTGCTGTCAAACTAAAAGATTTAGATATATACAGACAAATGTTAAATGAAGATATAATTCCTGTTGTAAATCAGTATGGTGGAATAGGGGCATCAGGTGATTTAGCTCATAACTGTCGAATTTTAAGTGCAGCTAGACAGCTAAAAGGTACTTTGGTCATTGATAGAAACGGAAAAATTCGTGATGCTAAAGAAGCCTTAAATGAAGCAAAAATACCTATGCTTAAAGTAGATCCAAAGGCAGGATTGGGTTTGGTAAATGGAGATAACTTTTCAACTGCAGTTGCTGCGCTCTTAGCTTATGATACTTTGAAATCACTAATTTTAACCAACGTGTTAGGTGCAATGGTAATAGAAGTACTAAGAGGAACCGATCGATCTTTTCATCCTTTACTTGCAGGTATTCGTCCTCATAAAGGACAAAAGGAAGTTGCTGATTTATATAGATATCTTTTAAAAGGTAGCAAACTTGCGTATCAGGAAATGCAAGGACATAAACTTCGACCAGAAGGAGTAAAAGTACAAGATGCATATAGTTTGAGATGTATTTCTCAATATCATGGGGTTAATTTCGATAAAATTAAACAAATTTTAGATGTTATTTTAGTGAACGCAAACTCCGTTTCAGATAATCCGCTTTGGGTTTCCGAAGAATTTGCAACTGAAGGAGAAAAACCATGGCAATGGGTGAGCGGAGGAAATTTTATCGCTATGCATATGGTGGAAGCAATTGACAGTATGCGTAAAATAATGACACAGATTGTGAAATTAAATGATAGACATATGGCTAGATTAGTTAATCCTCATGAAAATAACGGACTTCCTGCAAATTTATCTGATTCAGCTGCAATTACTCACTGTGCATTTAAAGGAACACAAATACAATCAGGTATGTTTGAAGTATATTCCTCATTGTTATCTATACCAGTTAGTACATTTTTTGGTGTTCATGAAGAGGGAAATCAAGATATTACTTCTCATGCGTTAACATCTGGAATATTAGGGTTTGAAAATATGAGATTAGTACAGTATTCTATTGCGCAAAATTTTTTAGCAGTATCACAGGCAGTCGAGCTACGTGGTGGAGTGGAAAACCTTTCTCCTAGTACTCAACCAGTTTATCGATTCATTAGAAAGTTAGCAAAATACGTAGAAAAGGAAAGACCTTTACATAACGAAATAGAAGCCATTAATGAATCAATAAAAGCAGAACAACTTACACAGGTTATTCGGAATAAGGTTTTTAACCGATATGAATCTCAAAAATCTGAGTGAGACAATAAAAAAAAAGAAATCTAGACAGTGGGAAACGTTAGCACAATTGAATGCATTGAAGTTATTTCATAAAGCTGCAGAGTTTGTCCCTGCGTATGCTGATTTTTTGAAAAAAAACAGCATAAATTTTTTAAAAATAAAAACGTATTCTGATTTATCAAAAGTTCCCTATACAGACAAAAAAAATTATATTGATAAATACTCCTTAAAAGATTTAAACTGGTATGGGAAACTATCAGATCATACAATAATTAATACAAGCTCAGGAACTACGGGAAAGCCATATTTTTGGCCCTGTTCTCAAGAAGAATTTCAAGAAGGTGCTTATCTTCATGAATTTATTTTAAAAGAATATTTTTCAATTGATAAATATAAGTCACTTATTATTGTATGTTTCGGAATGGGAACATGGGTGGCTGGTACGTATACACTTCTTAGTACATACTTAATGAAAAGTAATAACACTATCGGTATAATGACACCAGGTTTCAATAAGGTAGAGACACTTAGAATACTTAATGAAATAGCACCTCTTTATGAACAAACAATAATTGCTGGATATCCGACTTTCATTAAGGATGTTTTAGAGGAATTTAAGACTCTACAAACGAGAGCAGATCTTAAGATGAAATTTTTATTTGCTGGAGAAGGTTTTACCGAAAGTTGGAGAGATTATGTATTGTCTATGATTAGTAAAGAAAAAGATGTAACGGATACAATCAGTATTCTTGGATCAGCTGATGCGTCACTAATGGGATTTGAAACACCATTAAGCATCAAAATAAGAAGAATAACACAGACAAATCATGAATTAAGAAAAAACTTATTTCATTCGGAAAGAGTTCCTTCGATTGTAAATTATATTCCAAATTTAAGATTTTTCGAATCTTATAATGAAGAGTTGCTATTAACGGCAGACCGTTCAGTTCCCTTCATTAGATACAACATTCATGATGTCGGTGGTATTATATCACATGAAGATTTAACAGCAAAGTGTGCAAAGCATAACATTTCTATAAATAAAACAGATTTAGAATTACCTTTTGTATATATATTCGGACGAGGAAAATTTACTGCTAGTATATATGCGGTAAATATTTATCCTGAGAATGTAAGAGAGGTATTATTTAGTCAAGAAGTCAGTCGATATGTAACGGGAAAATTTTTAATTGAAACAAAATATTTAGAAAATCATCGGCAGTATTTAGAATTAAAAGTGGAATTATCTGAAGGAATTGAAATTTCTCCTCATTTGTCAGAATTAATTGCGAATACATTTTTAGATAAAGTTACGAAACTTAATAGTGAATTTAACAAAGTATTTCAAGAATATGGACATCAAGTGAAGCCGAAGGTTTTACTTCATAGATATAATGACAAAGATGTATTTCCTAAAGACCAAGTTAAAAAAACAGGCTAATATGAACATTCGTGAGATTATTGAGGAAAGTTTGCGAGAGTTACATTCAATTCGTCATCCTAGTAAACTTAAAGATGATTCTTCAATCGATAATATAAACAATCAGATAAAAGAAATAGACAATATCGAAAATAAAAAGATTTACGAAATTTTGGAAGAAATCGATAAAAATGCTATTTACGAATTAACTACTGCAAGAAACCGCAACCTAATAAATCAACAAGAACAACAATTGTTACGAAAAACTATTGTAGCATTTTTTGGACTTAGTGTAGGAAGCCATGCTGCCATAACATGGATGATGCAATCCAGAGCAGATACAATTAAGATAATTGATCCTGACATCATCATGCCTACAAATCTGAATAGACTTCGTTTTGGGTGGGGTAGTATAGGTAGAACAAAAATAGAAACCGTCGCGCGATACTTAAAAGATATAAATCCATACGTTTCAGTAATTACCTCTCAAGATGTTGATCCACAATCTATAGAAAGGATATTTAATAATGAGCCTAAAATTGATTATGTGGTTGACGAAATCGATAGTTTACCAGGTAAAATTTTACTAAGAAAATTATCTAAAAAGTATAAAATTCCTTTAATTTCTGCTACAGATGTTGGAGATAATATTTTTATAGATGTAGAAAATTATAAAGCATCCCCTGACCTAAAGATGTTTTTAGGAAGGGTGCCAAATATAGATAACATAGAGTTTTCAAAATTAACACGCCAAGAAATGAGAAAATTAGTATTTCAAATAGTAGGATTTGAGCATAATTCAGATAGAATGTTACAATCTCTAAAGGATATCGGTAAATCTATCGTAACATGGCCACAGCTTGGTTCAACTGCGACAATATCAGGTGGGGTTATTACAACAGTATTGAAGAAGTTAATAATTGGGGAAATGGTAAAAAGTGGAAGGTATTATCTGAGTCTAGATGAGATACTAGTAAGTGATTATAACAATTATGATAATAAGCTAAAAAGAAAAGAATTGATAGAGAGTATGATTAATACTAAATAATTTTGTGCTATCTTCTCTTGCAGTGTTTGTATGTTAATACTAATATTTTAGTATGCCATCTATTGGTCTGATCATTATTGTATTAACAATCATAGTAAATTTATTTTTAGGTTTATTTACCTATTTCAAAAATAAGAATAGTGATACGAATAAACTATTTTTCTTATTTATATTAACTCTTATCTCCTATACCTTTTTTAATTATCTTTCTTTAAACCAAACAAACCCTATTTCCGTTCTTTTTTGGATCAGAATAGTAATGGGTATTGCGGCATTGATTAATGTAGTTTTTTATCTTCTTATAGTTACTTTTCCTCAACAACGTGTCCCTATATCAAATTTTAAATTAATTATCTTTGGAGCAGTTACTTGGACTTTAGCACTAATTACCCAGACAAATCTAGTTTTTAAAGATGTAAAGATTATTGGAAATAATACCGAAGCTGTGCCAGGAATAGGAATGGTATTTTTTCTTTTACACACTATTTATTTCCTTGGTGGTGGTTTTGTGATTTTATTTATGAAATATAGGAAAGCCTATGGAATTGAAAAAATTCAACTTAAATTTTTCTTAGGTGGTACTTTGTTCATGTTAGGTTCAATAATAATAACTAATTTACTCTTTGTAATTGTATTACATACAAGCGCTTTTGTCGGTTTATTACCGATTTACATATTAATATTTATTAGTTTTGTAAGTTATTCGATTATTAAGCATCGATTTCTAGATATACATTTTATTGTAGCGCGTTCGATCGCATATACCATTTTACTTTTAATGTTTGCTTTTATTTATGTTGCAGGATTATTGATAGTGGGTATATACATTACTCGTGAACCTGTGCCAACATCCAATCTAGTTGGTTCAGTACTATTTGCCTTAATCCTAATCTTCTCCTTCCAACCCATTCGTAAATTCCTTGAAAAAATAACGGCTCAGATATTTTACCGCCAGATGTATAATAGCCAAACTTTATTGTGGAACATCAGCCGTATCATGGCTGCAACATACTCAATCAGCGAACTATCGGAAGCTGTCCTGACCGAAATGACAAAAGAAATGAATATCAGTGGTGCATCACTTATACTCACCCGCGAACACAAAATTATCTGGAGTAAAGCAGTGGGAGACAAGAAAAAAGTAGAATACAACGAAAAAGAACTCACTCATGTCCTGACCACTATCATGAAAACATCCACCGAACACATCCTTATCTTTGACGAAATGTACGAATCCCCGGAAAAGAAAGTCATGCGCAACAATGACATCGCCGCGCTCTTGGTGTTAACAGTACAATCGGAAGTCATTGGAGCAATCTTACTCTCCGAAAAATCATCGGGTGATATCTACTCACTCGAAGATATCAGCATACTCAAAATCATGTCGCCTGAAATTTCCATTGCCGTCAAAAACGCCTTATCGTATGACGAAATCAAACAATTCAACAACACCTTACAACAGGAAGTTTCCAAAGCCACCGACGAAGTCAAAAACGCTAATGAACAAATGTATCTGCGTAACCTTGAACTCGCCGAACGCAACAAAACACTCTCGCTTTTGCGTAAGATTGACGATGCAATTCTCACGACCGTAACTGATACTAAACAGATTGCCCAGCGTGTTGCTGACATGATCGTATACGAAAGTCGCATCAAAGGATTACTTATAGTTTTAAATGACCCGGAAGAACAGCGTTTGGTAGAACTGGCCACAGCGCCCGCAGCGATCATGAACAATATCGATATCATGTTCAAACGTGATATGCGCGGCGTCAATATTTCCCTGCGGGAAAAAAACAATCTCATCGTAGCTGCCATACAGGCAAAAACAATGAAGATCAGCCCTCGCTTATATGACGCGGTCCGGCCTCTCTTTACCCAAGAAGAAGCAGACAGACTGGAAGATCTCATTGGTGCCAAATCGCACGTTATCTACCCCATGATAGTCCATGGTGTGGTTATTGGTGCTATTGTAATGGGCATTGATGATGCTTACGAAAAAATTTCTGAATATCAACGTGACTTAATGAGCCGTCTTGTTAGCGTGATGGGAATTGCTATCGATAACGCCATGCTGTATCAGAAAATACAGGAAGCCAATGAAAGACTGCGACAACTTGATTTACTCAAAGATGAATTCGTCTCTGTTGCCTCACACGAACTGCGTACCCCGATGACTGCCATCAAATCATACCTTTGGCTGGCACTGGCCGGTAAAGGTGGGCCACTCACAGAAAAATTAAAATTCTATATCGACCGTTCGTTCACCTCTACTATTCGTCTCATCAAACTTGTCAATGACATGCTCAATGTCTCGCGTATCGAAGCCGGCCGCATGAGCTTTGATATACAAAAAATCGATATACTCAAACTCGTCGACGATACTATTTCTGAAGTAAAGCCTAGAGCAGATGAACTGGGGATAGCAGTTGAGGTGGATACCCAGTCACAGTCAGCCATGCCCGCTGTACTGGCCGATACAGACAAAATTAAAGAGGTGGTTATAAATCTTATCGGCAACTCACTCAAGTTCACTCCTAAAGGGGGAAAAATCACCCTGCATTTTGAAAAAAAAGCCGACTTTCTTATCACTCATGTAACCGATACCGGTGAAGGCATGGACGAAGAAGATATACCTAAATTATTCCAAAAATTCAGCCTCATTCAGGGATCATACCAGACCAATAAACAATCTTCACAAGGTACGGGTTTAGGTTTATATATCTGCAAAGCAATTATGAAGGAACATGGTGGTGATATCTGGGCGCATTCCAAAGGCCATGGCACCGGCGCTACCTTTAGCTTCTCACTGAAAATTTTCAATGACGCAGACTTCCAGTACTTTCAGCAACAGGCAAAAAAAGATGGCTTGGGGATTATTCATTCGGAATTATGATCGTAATCATATAATAATTGTAGAGACATCCCGGCGGGACGTCTCTACAAACGTTGTCGCAGAATATTCGTGAAATACGTCACTGAAAAGTTTTCTTCATAGTGTAAAATATCGCG
>CAZQAU010000024.1:12091-16011 GCA_964591375.1 uncultured Gammaproteobacteria bacterium | reverse complement strand
GCGTCTCTACCATTAGCCGACGGCATATAATTTTTATACCATGTGACAATTTTCATTGCTTTTTTAATTTTGGAAGGCCACTAAAAAGTTATAGGTCTATATCTTAAACATATACATACTGCATACATATAGCACAAAATACCCTTGATTTCAGGTTAAATGATTGTATAATTAATTTTTATTATAGGTTATAAATCATTTTTTTAATACTATGGCTAACATTACAGAACGCGGTGTTTCTCCTCAAGTTCCCGAAAAACAAGGAGCAAATATACAATGGGCTCCTTTGACACATTTAATGCGTGGAATCTCTCAATTATTTGGAAGGAATACCGATCTGACTGCCTACAATCATGAAAACAAGGTTTATGAAAATAAAACGTTTAATGATGCTCTGGTGTATGGTGCAACAAAAGGTATGGCCAATAGAAGTAAATAATTGTAGTTTATAGTCCATTTACATATTATTGATTTGGAGTATACTGAAAGTCATATAGCATGAAAATAATATTTATTATCCTTTCCTTATTGTTATCTGGCTACTTCGACAGTCAGGCTTTTGTATTTGGACATAAAGCCTTCGAAAAAGGTAAAATTACACCACAGTTTGTAATCTTTTCGTTACTGGGATTTTTGGGTGGAGCTATATTTTACTTACTCGCATTATGGTTAAAACGCGGATTAATTGAACTGCCTGCTTTAGTGGAATTTTTATGCTGGCTCCTTGTGGCATACGTCGGGATTCTCATCGCCAATCCTCAGACATTAAAATGGCCGCTCATCGATCATCTAGCCGTCGTACTGACATTAGTTTCGGTGATATTTCTTGCATATCGTCACGGAGAATAACAGCCCCATTTTCCTATAGGTTTAAATTAAAGGTATTTTGCGGCAGGATATGATTTGAGATTAAAACATACATATTTAATAAGTATATCTGTTGCAAGGCTCTAAACTCTTTGACAATGGCTCGAATTATTGCTATAATACTCGCACTATTATAGGTTAAAAAATATATGTTGTTTACAAAAAAATTCATTACTGATACTAAAAAATTAAAGACACCTTTTATTGTCATTGACTTAAATATTCTTCGAAAAAATTATCGGGCTATTAAAAAAAGTGTTAAAGGCGTAGAAGTTTTTTACGCGGTAAAAGCCAATGATCATATTGAAGTCCTCAAAGTACTGCAGGAAGAAGGAAGTTCCTTTGAAATTTCTTCGCTGCAGGAATTAAAGAAACTACTCAAGCTCGGTGTACCGCCGCAAAAAATAATGTGCCTAAACTCCATCAAAAATCCGGAATTTTTACTGTACATGCATAAAATTGGTGTTGAACTCATGGCGTTTGATTCTACCGATGAAATAGACAAAATCGCCCAGTATGCTCCCAACAGTAAGCTGATACTCCGAATTAATGTCACCAATGAAGGTAGCGACTGGCCGTTGACTAAAAAATTCGGCGTTGATGCCAATGAAGCAATCGGATTATTTCAGTATGCTAAAGAAAAAAAACTTGAATGTACCGGTCTCACGTTTCATGTCGGTTCGCAGTGTTTAAATAAAAACAACTGGGCCAGCGCTTTGTATTTGTGTGACGATATTTGGGCGCAATGTAAAAAAATTGGTATAGATTTAAGCTTCATTAGTTTGGGCGGGGGAATTCCTGTACAACATCTAAAACCGATTCCTTCCATTGCTGAAATCGGTTCGGTCATTCAGGATGCTTTAGCAAAAAACTTTCATGTTCCTCATGGCAAACTGCGGGTATCGATTGAGCCGGGCCGGGGGATGGTCGGTGATACCGGAATCATGGTTTCAACAGTAGTCGGTAAAGCCAAACGCGCAACCGAGGACTGGATATACCTTGATGTCGGTGTATTTAACGGCTTGATGGAAACCATTGAAAAATTCAAATATGAGTTGAAAACCGAACAAGACAGAGAAGAAAAGCTGGTTACCATTTCTGGTCCTTCCTGTGATAGTGTCGACATCACCTTTACCAATGTGAACCTGCCGGAAGTAAAAACAGGCGAGCGGGTCTATATTATAAATGCCGGAGCATATACCACGGTGTATGCGGCTCCGTTTAATGGTTTTCCTGTTCCTAAAGTTTACTTTATTAACAAATAATATGGATACAACTGTGAAAATGTCCGAATTTACCCAATGGATTCCCCGCGATTACTTGCGTGATTATTATTCCACTGTGCAGGAAGATGAAAAAGCCACGATCAAGTATTTATGTGACGTTTTCAAGACGGTGAAAAATAACCCCCTGATGATAGAGTTTGGTACTGGTCCGACATTGCATCATGTCTTTGCCGCCGCACCGTATGTATCGGAAATTCATATGGCCGATTATCTACAGAATAATCTTGATGAAGTAAAAGCCTGGGTCGATGACAAGAATGGCCGCCATAGTTGGTATGAGTTTGTCAAATATACTTTGCAGTGTGAGGGAATAAAAAATCCGACTGACGAGCAAATTTTAGAAAGAAAAAATTTGACCCGAAAAAAGATAAAAAAATATATTGTGGTCGATGCCGGCAAAGATCTTCCAGCGGGCAAACCCTTAGTCTATCCGCTCGTATTAAGTTGCTACTGTGCGGACTCGGCTACATCTGATAAAAACACATGGAATCGATATATGAAAAACATCATTTCCATGACTGAAAAAGGCGGTACATTTATCACCACAGCGTTGCGTAAAGCGAAACATTATAAAGTCGGTAATCATTATTTTCCCAGTGCATATGTTGATGAAAAAGATTTTGCGAGGGTATTAAGCCTTGACTTTTCCCTACAGAATACTACAATAAATGTACAGAGGTTAGAGGAGCATGACTCGGTGGGATATTCTAGTATTCTGCTGGCACATGCCACTCATAAAAAATGAAAATAACCAAATCATCTGTCTTTTTAATCACGTTTTATCTTCTGCTTATCATATGGTGGTTAGCCATTAATATATTAAATGTAAAAGATACTCCTTATAATCTTGGTTTTGTCTTTGCATATGGGTTAATTCCAATCTTTGGAGGTATTTTCGGACTGAATTCAAGCAAAAAGTGGGGATCGATGCGCAGTGCTATGGGGAAAGCTCTTATCTTTTTATCCGCCGGTTTAATTACCTGGGGCGGTGGAGAAATGATCTGGTCGTATTACAACTTTGTTCTTCGAGTGGGTGTACCGTATCCTTCATTAGCCGATGCCAGTTTTCTTATTAGCTGGCCGTTATGGATTGTGGGAGTTTTTTATTTAGCCAGAGCTACCGGAGCCCGTTTTGGACTACGACACAAAGATGGTAAAGCTATTTTGTTTGTTATTCCGGTCCTTTTTTTCATAGTTTCTTACTATTTGTTGATTATAGTGGCCCGTGACGGTGTCATTTCTTCATGGGAAGGGATAGGAAAAATCTTTTTTGACCTGGCATATCCCATTCTGGACGTAGTTATCCTTACTCAGGCGATGATTATTTATGGATTATCGTTCCGTTACCTGGGAGGAAAATATAAATGGGCAGTAGTGATAATTTTATTAGGCTTTGTTTTTAATTATTTTGCTGATTTCGGTTTCTCGTATACGACGACTGTAGGAACGTTTTACAACGGCAACTGGGTTGATTTGTTATTTACGACAGCGGTGTTTACGCTGAGTTTTGGTGTCAATAGTTTATCTATAAAAGATTAATATGAGTACCTACGAGCAGGTAGCCCAAAATATAATCAAAGAACAGGAAACCATCATCGGACCACTCGCATTTGATCAGGCACGTCGGGTGGAAGGGATTGCGATTGATAATGCCGGTCACATTAGTATTACCGGCGACGGCAAGGTTGTTCTTGATCATTTAGTCCGACAGTACTCTGAATTATTCGGTAAAGCCTCCATTTTAGTCTGTAAAGAAGCGGCTAAAGC
>CAZQAU010000024.1:2479-11991 GCA_964591375.1 uncultured Gammaproteobacteria bacterium | reverse complement strand
ATATTTTAATTAATGATCAACCAATTAAACGATACCTGTGGATGTTCTGCTTTACTGATACCGACCTTAAAATATGGTTTACAGTCTGCTATACCTGCATCACAACTCTCTTTTTTTATAATGCTCAGCTGACCCTCAAACAATTGTTCGGTAGGTGTCAGATAGACAAGTGAATCGCTGTTAATTTTATCATTATAGATAAGTACTTCCGCAGAGTTCTCCGGTATGATGCCATTACCGGCAGTCTTACGTTCGGTATTGAAAGCTGGTGCAAAGATCCCATTCTTTTGAAAATTTTCTTTGGCGCTGATTAACGACGCAGAATCAGTTGCTCCCATATACTTACTCAGTGAGATATCTGTAAACTCTGCCGAACCAGATGCATCAATCGATGCCATGGTGTCACCGGCGGCATTGGCAACAATCAGTTTGCCTGGATTAACGGTAGAATCAGATGTCGATGTGGCTGTAGATAACTTTACTGTCACATTATTATCCATCGCCTCGATAGTGTTTGTTTTAACGCCGGAACGGGCAATAATTTGCCCATTGGAGGTCATTGTCCCATCACGGGCTATAGTTACCGCACCATCAAATAAAGTGATGCTGGAAAGGGCAGAAAAATTGAGATTATCGGCCAACGACAGAATAGAGTTATTTTCCAGAATCAATGTTCCGATAGTGGCCGATTCCGCTATGTTCATTTTATAAAAATTAGCTGCACCCGTTACGGTTATATCTTCGAAATTAGAGAGAGTATCTACAGACGTTAAACGTTTTTGATTTTCTGTCAGCAATTTCGAGCTTTCGGTAAGGGATGAAAGATCCGTTGGGGCATGATAATAGGCCGGGTCTGGTAAAGCATTATTTTTTAGTTGAGCAATTAACTTTTGTATTTCATTTAAATTCAGATCATTTTCAGAGTTGGAGGCAATTGTTGCGGAAGAAGAAGCATCCGCAATGGTTGAACTCTGAGATGCTAGCAATGAATTATTTTGTTTGCTTATCTCTGCCAAAGAATTTATTCGTTGTTCCAGTGCCCTAATAGTGTTTGACTGGATATCATCTGCAATCAGGGTACCAGAGATCGTCGCATCAGATACAGCCAGAGAGGAACTGTCAATTTTATTTGTCGCGATAGAATCGGCTATCAATGTGCCAGATACGGACGCAGATTCTGCGGTAAGCGTACCACTAAAGGTAGCGTTTCCCAAGTCATCGATAGAGGCCGCTTTTTTGCCTTCACGGCCTCTGATAATAAGCTCAGCTAAAGGTCCTTTTGCTTCCGCCGTGGATATATTATTACTAATATCTATAGTTAAGGTACTATTACTAGATTTAATCTCAGATGTCTGGATTTGACCGAGAATGGCAGAGCCCGAAGCAATTATATCGGTTGTTTCAATCACCGGTGAGATTATTTTTTCCTTTACAATAAGGGTGCGAATTTTTAAAGTCAGCTCTGACAGTGCTTTTTCTGCGTCCTTATAAGCCAGATTAAAATCAGATAATCCCTCTTGAGCACTTAAACCAGTTTTTTGCCAGTATGAATATAAGCGATTTTTTTCACTATCTAAAGCCCTAAGTACCATATTTTCTATCAGTCTATTATCGTCCGTACTTTTATCCAGAAGGCCGGAATATATAAATTTATTTGGATTTATGCCAGATGATGGTGCTTTTAAGGTACCATCTGAAGCAATAGTGGCGTTTGGATCAGCCCATGAAATATTCACGAACACTAATATTTCATTTTTAATCTGATTTTGACTCCAGTTTTCCAGAGCCTTACCAATGATTTGACCTGCATTGGTTGCCTTCATTGCTTTACCAGGTTGTGATGATGTCGTCAGTAAATCTCCGGCTTTAATATCGGCCGAATCTGCCGCAATTTTGACTGGTACACGGCCATTTAGAGCGATAGGGTAGTGCTTCTCATCTTTATTATAATTTTTTCCAAATACATCGTAGGGATTAGTCGAGACGATGCCGATAACACGGGTATCATAAGCAATTTGCGACTTATTTACATATGCTTTACTATCTTTACCAATCATTTTAGCGCCTTCCTTTGCAATAACCACATCACCGGCTTCCAATGTGTCATCGCTGCCATAATATTCAGCAAGATCAGCTCCACCAGCGTAACAGTCTCCCAGAACAACATTTTGTGTTACACTTCCGTCTGTTCCGCTATGACACAGTCGTTCCGTATACTGTGTGGAAACCTCGATTTTTGTCTGTCCGCCACTCACATCTAATCTGGTAGATGGGTTGTACGTGCCAATTCCGGTATTGCCATTATTTTTCACAACAAATCGGGTAGTACCTGAGGCTGAAGCGGTAATAATATCCTGATTTTCTGTCTGATCAAAGATAGCTAGTGCCTTGCCAGTGCCTACTTCAGATGGGTCTTTGGTTACAAATAATTTGCTGATAATTGCGGCTGTATTAGTGGTACCGATACCTACCTTTATATTAGCTTCATTTGTATATAAATAAGGAGAAGATAAAGTCCATGCACTAATATTGGTCGGACAGTTGTTGCCTTCTTTATCACAGAGAGGAACACCATTCTGTAAAAATTTACTTGCGTAAATATTGGACCACTGACTTGTCTCAGAGCCCAAATTAAAAACGTCGCCGATTTCAGGACCAATATCTCCGGCTACCTGAACTTTAAACTCAGATGGATCTTCAGTTCCAATACCAACGTTTCCATCAGTCCCGATAAAGAGGCTGCTAATAGAATCTTCGAATCCGCCAATTTTAAATTTTAGGCTTCCAAAAGCCCCAGTTTGCATGATTATATCTCCCTGTTCTCCGGATTCAAGAGTGAGATTATTTTCACTGCCCAGAGTAAATGTTCCTTCGGGATCAGTTGCTCGTATAGAGCTCTGTAAGGCCTCAATGTAAATATTACCATCGTTATTAATATATGGTACTGAGCCTGGTGTAACACCTAAATCGAGACCTTGTAATTTCTCTGCATCCAGGGCGTAGGCAGCATTAGCTATTTGTTGACGTGGTGATAATTCCTTATCTGAACCGATCGTAATTCCAAGATATAAACTTGCATTATCGGTAAATACCGTTGCAGGTATGGAGCCCATACTACAGTCTTTCCCGATTGCAATATTGATAAAGCCGGTTGTATCAGGTGTAATTCCATTAACTCCTTTGCAACTTCCTTCATACAACGACTGGCCATTTTTTTCACTGGTATAGAGTCGGAATGTAGCGTCTGTTTTGGATGTGATCGGGTTGCCTAAACTGTCCAGTATTTTACCTCTAAAAGAAAGTGTCCGCCCCTTTTTTATCTGATTTATTTGATTGAACGATGATTTATTACTGCTTTGTTTATTTAAAAACAAAGCTTTGTTTTTATAAATCATCAATATAAACGCTACTATAACAATCATTATCCACGCATTCGTTGGAATACGGATGGCCGGTGTAGCAAACGGTTCTTTAGAAGGAATATCTAATATAGGTGCATTGTTTGCACTCGACCGCTTCTTATTTTTCTTGAAGTGATTTTTAATTACATTTATTTTGGACTCAATTTTTATATTGGGTACTTCTTTAGCAGGATTGACTTGTACGGGGTTTTCACGATGAAGAAATGTAAAAAACTTTCTCAATGTTGAAAGACGGCGATTTATGGTAATAACAGGTACTTTAGAGCTCTCCAAATAGGATTTATATTGAAGTATATGTGTGGAGTTTATTTTTTCGAATGTTTTATCGAGAAGCTTATTATAGGAGAGCCAGCCAAGAAAATGTCGAATATCCGACAAATAATTCTTTAAAGTATCGGCGGAAATATTTTCCGCACGAAGGAAATCTTTAAATTTAGGCTCAATATTATACACATTATACCCTTCATCCATGATAAATCATCATAGTATAAATAAATAAGCCTTGTCAAGAGCTATTTAGTATATATTTTGATATAGTTATTTCGGTCGAAAAGGGAGGAAATTTTATGAGATCGCAACTATTTAATTATATTTATACCGATAACCGCAAAATAATTAGACTGATGTGGCGGTCTCCCCAAAATATAAGACCTATAGTTGTATGAAGATTGAAGAATAAGAAATATCAATGAGTCAATGTGTGCGATTATTGGGTCTTAGAAAGGCCCTAAATATGATTATTAAAGCTAATATTGTGATGCGAGTTTATTTGAGCCTTTACAAAGGCCTAAACTCTTATATTGATACTCTAGAGATCCGTGCTAAGACAAGAGTATTTTTATATATAATGGATGGTTCTAACTAGAGCGACAACAGGTGAAATTTTAGATATATGCAGTCTTTTCATTTAGTTACACCAGATAAACTGTCTTGTTGGATCAATTTAATACAGATACTCTTCGTATTTGTACGACTCCATACACTAATAGTATTAAAATATATGCAAAATAAACGTAATTAAATTTAAAATTGTATTTGTTATCTGAGTCTTCTGATATACGAGATGAGTTTCTCGATTAATACAGCTTAAATTCCAAGGAAATGATAGTTGTACCAGATATTATATCTGGTACACTTTGAGGTTTTATAAGGGAAGACATTAGGGAAGGCGTATTTGTGCATAATCATGTTATTATATTTCTTGTTATTTTTTTAAGAATATATTTTTGTAAATATTTATATGCTGATAATAGCTATAGGTATTAGTTTGTCAGACATAATCATTGATTGATAATTATATTTAATTTGTTTTTAGGTTATCAAAGTAATAAGAAGGTTTATGAAGGGTGTGTTTTTATTAAATATTTGTGAAATAGTTTAAAAAACTATTTCTTTTATCTCCTGCTTATTTTATATATATTTATTTCGAAATATCATCAAATACCTCTTATACAGAGTTAATGCCCTTTAACAGAGTAATTGTCTCATTTATAAGCCTTAAATTCGTATAAGAATAATAATAAATATTTATACTATTGACAAAATATTTTGCGTCTGTTACATTCTATCTAGTATGGCAGTAAAAGAAAGGCGGACGAAAATATTATTATCACTCTTTTTATTAACAGACGTAAAGTTTGAACCCATTGTATTTGATGAAAAGATACAAACTGTCTTTGATATATACTTCAATCAAAAAACACGAGGTACACTATCTGGACTTCTTAAGGAAGGCTTAATTGAAAAATCTACTGCATCAAGCTCAGCGGCAAACAGGGTGATAGAAAATCTGGAAAATCAGTCTGGTACACCAGGTTTAGCCAAGACACAGGCTGAAATCGATGCGAATTTAATCCCCGATAGAGAAGAGAGAGAAAATGCCTATAAGCTGACTATGGATGGTTTTCATGAACTTTGTATGGAGTTTCCTTTCTTTCGCTTCATGAAGGACTCTTGGGATGGCAAATGGCGCATACTTTCCTATGAAATTCCGGAAAAAAAGCGTGATCTGCGCGATCGTTTACGAAGAGAAGTGACTGGATGGGGTTTGGGCCCGTGGCATAGGTCATTCTGGGTTACTCCGCATCCTATCATAGAGAATCTTAAACTGCTAGTATCTCAGAAGGAAGAGGAGAAATATATACAAGCTTTCGAAGCGACGCATATATTCGGTGACCGTGAGATCCTTATTGAAAAGGTATGGCAGAAATCCTTACTTGATAAAAAATACCGAGATCTGTTTAAAAAGTGGCATGATATCCTTTCCAAAGATGAGGATAAGCCTACTAAAATGAAGAACGTAGTTGATCAGTATCTTACATTACTGCGTATTGACCCTGGTTTGCCAGCAGAACTGGTCGGTAAAACCTGGATTGGTTATGAAGCGTTCCAGATTTTTAAAGAGATTCGGGGAATTCTGCTTACATAATTGTCATTATAAGAAACAAATAAACGAGCGTGTGTGACGCAAATCACACTTATGGACGTGATCATTGATACTTTCCACTCATTTTAAATCCATTATTTTCTAAGAATAAAGCAATATTGCCATTTTTGTCAGTTCTCAGATATGGGGTTTTATTGTCTTTAAGCATTTTTAGTACAGAGGGAGATGGATGATTGTAACGGTTCTTCTTGCCTACACTTATCACTATCAGTGACGGGTCTGCTAACCGTAAAAAATCTAAGTTTAGCCCATTACTGGAGCCATGATGAGGCATTTTAAGAATAGTGGTCTTAATGGCTGAATTTTCAAGCATCTTTGACAGGATTTCTTGTGTTGCATCGCCCGTGAAAAGGATATGCTCCTGACCATAGGTAAAACGAAATACCAGTGAAAAAAGATTGGGATCTGAAGTAGTATCCCGGAGAGCATATTCTTTGTAAGAAGATTCAAATCTGGTATGAGAGTTAGCTTCCAGAAAGGATTTTTCAGGCCATATGAATTCGAATACAGTATCGTAGATATTCATTATATCTCCTGTCAGAGGAAAAATAACGGACGTATTTTGCAACTGCGCTTTATGTAATAGTGTTTTATACGATTCATTAGTGCTGTGTATTTGAGTTAGCATCAGTGTTTTAACTTTATAGCGATCGAAAATACTTAGAAATCCTCCATAGTGATCCTTTTGCGGATGGGTGATGAAAGCCAAATCGATGGTTCGGTCAAAAAAAGGCATATACTTACCCAGACAGCTGAGAACAGCGTTATCCGGTCCGGCATCAATGAGCACATCGTATTGGTTGCGAATGCGCATATACGTGGCATCACCTTGCCCCACATAGCAGAATACGACCGTTGTTTTGGTATCTAATAAATACATGGCAATCATTCCCACTATTATTGTTGCGGAGAGGATAAGACTATAAAAGATGAGTTTCTTTGAGATAGGGCTTTCTGTCATAGGTATTATTTCTTTTAGAACTGTATCAGTGCATAGGGGACCTTTGCTAAAATTTCGATCACCCAGATCATATAAGTAAGCATTCCATAACACACATAAGAAGGTATCAAACCAAGAGCATAATGTATTTTGCCCAGAAAGGCGGCTAAAAACCCAAAGATCATCAGCGGCGGGACTATCCAGGAGATCAGAATATTGGAAAATGGTGCCATAAATGAGACCTGACGAAAGTAAAAGAATATAAGCGGAACGGTAAATACCTGAGCGGCCAGTGATGTTTTAAGCTCATCGAGAAAATAGGTGCTTATCTTTCCCAGTATATGCTGGTTTTCTTTTTCAGGTTGAGCGCTCTGGCGAGAGAAAAGAATCAGACCTAATGTGGCACTATACGATAGCTGAAACGATAATGTGCTAATCCAGGATGGCCATATAAGACCGATACAGATAGCTGAAGTAAATAGTAAATATAATGACAGTGACCGTCTTCCAGTCATGCTTGATACGAGCGTAAATATCGTTGTAAAAGCCGCCCGGACTATTGGGGCCTGTGGCCTGACAAAAAGCACAAAAAATACTATGATCAGTATTGTTATCAAATAAGAGTTAAATTTGCTAATGCCAGATGTGATGCGTGCAATGATTGCGGTCATAATAGTAATGTTTGTTCCGGATAAAACTACCAGATGGAGTAGGCCTACTATTTGTACATGAAGGTAAAAGTCTTTGACACCTTTCAGCGGTATACCAAATATGATGCCGTTAAGAAGCGATGAGTGGGGTTCGGGCAGATACAGGTCGACTATACGGGTAAATATTTCCGGAGTAAAGTTCATAGAGCTATAAACTGATGACATTTTTAATTTTTTCGTATACGGATTGATAGAGGATCTTTTTACTTACTAAATCATCTAATGAACTATACGGACGACTCTTAATTATTTTTTCTGCAGTTGTTTTCCCGATACCAGGCAAGGACTCGAGTTCTGTTTGAGAAGCATTATTAATAGATACCGTAGTCGGAGTATTGATGCTTTGAGACGAAGCTACTGTATTCACCGTATCGGAGATAAAGGGTATATAGATTTTTTCCTGATCACGCACCAGTTCTGCCAGATTAATTTTTTGAGCAATATAGGCAGTATCGGCGTTTTTGTCTAAACCACCGGCGATTTTGAGTATATCTTTGTGACGTGTTTCTGGTGACACTTCATATACATCCGGTTTATTGACGGCTCCGGAAACATCGACGACATACTTTTTTTCTTTAATACCGGTATCTTTATGCGCAATTTGTATTTGCGGGGCAGGAAGAGGCGAATTAGAAGGCTTTATGAGGGCAATACTGATTGATAATATGATCAATGAACTGCTTACAAGAAGTAGTTCAGTTTTATATTTTTCCCAGAGAGGTTGTAACGACAATAATAGGCTTTGCATACCTATACCTTATCGCATCACCAGAAGGAATCCACCGCATATAGTCTACATTTGTATAGAAATAGATGAAGAGATAAAGTATTTACAGGGTATTATTGGATATTATGCAAAACGATATGTAGAGACGCACCTGCCCGGCCGGCAGGCGGGTCATGATGCATCGCTACTGTTTGAGGATAAATCACCAAATATAAAGTTTTCAATAATCTTCAAAATCGGACGTACGTTTTTTATTCCAGATAAAAAAGCCACATATTGCGCTAATAATTACCACTACTGCAATTATAATTACGCGGAATGAAAGTGCGATAAAGGTAAAAGAAGCTTTGTTTTTATTCGTGGTGGTGGGGTAGGTAATTTCTGCTGTGACTGTATAAAATCCTGAGGGGATAGTTACCGGTTCAATCTTCATAAAGCGCTGCCATTCGGATAAAATATTTTGTGGTAGTAATGATATTTTTTTTTGAAAACCGAACGTGTTTTTTATAGACACTGTTCCATCAGGCTTAACGCGATGTTTTCCCGAATTTTCTATATTTAAAATGAGATTGAGAGGATTGTCGGCATTCACAATCTTTAATGGTTTACCGAATATGGAGAAGGTATGCGTGGATTTCGGATCAAAAAGCACTATTTTAGACCGTACTTCAGCAGGATATTTTTTCATAACAGAAATAAGAAGATTGGATCCAATAGCTGCTCTGACTCGTGCCGTGGGAACACCTTCCTGTCCGGGTGGAGGGTCGGTCTGGGCGATGATACTATAATAGTAATCTTTTTCCGGAGTTTTTTCGGGAACCGCTACTTGTAATATAACCTTTTTACTTTCCTTTGATTTCATAATAAATGAACGGTCTGTTATTCCTTCAAAAGAAAATAGCAGAGGAGTGTGTTTTGATGTATTCAAACGGACGTTACCGTAGTAGTCACTCCCCTCAATAGGTATGACTTTAAGGCTCAGTAGAGCCGGATCTCCTATATTTTCCAGATAAAATACTAACTTTATATTGTTGCCAGGCTGTATATTGACCTCAGACAGGGATGGGTTGAGCGATATGCCAACCTGTTGTGCATGGGTCAAAATGGGGAAACTAATCATCAATAATGATATTAATAATATTAATATTATAGGATAATAAATAAATCGTTTCATATATGTGTTAAATGTAGAGACGTTCCGTTTCACGAGAACGTCTCTACGATGTGGATGATATGCGATAATATCAATTTGTATTTGTAGAGACGC
>CAZQAU010000024.1:0-2379 GCA_964591375.1 uncultured Gammaproteobacteria bacterium | reverse complement strand
GTAGAGACGCGATTAATCGCGTCTCTACATTGTGGATGTGAATATAACGTAATAACAACACATCAATATCCTGGTAATGCCGTAATATTTACAATTGTCTGGTATGTGCCATCAGGTTGTACGGCAGACACCACCGTCTTGACCGTCATTTCTGCCCTTCGTGCTGATGCTTTATCGTTATTTTTCATAATGACTACCTCCTTTTGGTTTTTTTTCAGATTAGGAAAGGGACGAAAATAAGAATCAGATTTGAAATCTGAAGGTATGTCTTCACCTTTCATTGAGTACCCGAAACCAAAAGAAGTTACCGAATTCCAGAGCGCCGCGATGGACGGTGTACACTTTTTATTTCCATTACAAGATGTGTCCGGAATTGTTTCACCAGATAGTTTACGCATGTGATCTTCGATCGAAGTATACACCAGATATGTGCTGCGTCCGCCCGCGATGGAAATGCCGCTCGTTACAGCTGAAGGATTGCCGGAGGTTAAGTTTTTCATGGCCATCTGTGTCGTATCAACTTTTACCTGAAACGGAGTGCTATCGGAGGAGATGCCATCGGTTTTTATGAGAGCACCGGCAGACTCAAAAACTTCCGTATCTGTATCTCTCTGTACTGAGTTTGATGGAAGTTCAGAGCTCTGGGGAGCCTCAAAACTTACATCGCCCGATTCAATACGAAAGCGGGGAGACTCCATTTCCACGGCTGAAACAGAGAGAGTTGATATAAAAAATGCTGCTATAACGAGAAGTAAGGGCAGTTTATTCATAGTCGGCCTCATACCGGTCAATAAGGTTTTTTATAATTTTTGTCTGATTCTTGATCGCTTCCAGATCTTTCACATCCTTAAAATTTTCGACCATATCAGAAATAGAGGTGATATGTTTTTTTATGGTCAGTGAAAGAAAGAGCAAATTATTTTCCTCTTCGGTCTGTTCTTTCTTTTTCAGTGTCTCAATCTCTATCCGCTCCTGTGAAAGCGTCATAGCAAAGGGCGCCAGAAAGGCCAGAGAAAAAATAGGGAGCATAGTTTTAATATTGGTGTCAGCCGGTGCGGTAAATACTAAAAGTATGGTAATAAACAGAGTAACCGAAAGTGATACCTGAGGTTCCAGAAGGAGGCTGATAGAAAAAACCAGAAAGAATACTAAAAAAAAGAATGGTGAACTTCCGCCTCCGGTTGTAAATACAGTAAACATGATGATAAAGGTGAACAAGCAGGACTCAATGATATTCCAGTGTCCACCAGATGGTAAGGAGATTTTTTTTGCTAGAAATAAGATAATAAAAAAGCCCAAGGCGATCGGGACATCATATGAAGTTAAGTTAACGCGGGAAATAATATAGGTAAGAGTGATGACAGAGATGAGCGATAGGATATGTTTCAATTCGGTACGCATATTATTTTAGTGTACCATTTTTTGCAGGAACATAACTAATATCCACTGGACATATCTTATTATTATTGTGTATAGTTTTAATACGTATAAGGGAAACAGTTAGCTTTTTTTTATTACAGAGCAACCCGTTTTTGTAACCAATTCAGAACAAAAGAAGACCCCTTTCTCAGGGAGGGGATTTTTTTATTTGGTAAGCTTCATCACATTGCTCATAATTATCTTTTTCAGTTGGGAAACCCCACTGCGTACCAAAGTACTTGACTATTCCGGTAAGCTATTTTCCCGTGGTTCTTCCCCCGTCTCCAATACCAAAGAGATTGTCGTAGAGCCGCAAAACAATAGTAGCACTGGGAAAAAACAAGAAGCTGAGCCGGAGCCGAAGATCGTACAACCACTTGTAGTAAATGATTCCGATATGTCGGCTGAGGCGATCATAAAATCGATTACTGCCGGTGCCGGAATGAAGGTGAGTGGGACAGAGGATCTGGTTGTCAGTAATACGGGAGTGCTTTCTCTGGGTGGGAAGACAGGGGAGATATATCTGGAGGAGGGTGGGTTGAAGTTCGACGGGCAGAAGTTGTATAACGCAGATAAAGGATCAGCACAAAATATATTCAAGACGATTAAAGTCGAAGGTGAGGTCGATATCAAAGCGGATACGAATAACACAGAGCTACATCTGGCGGCTGGTACCGGGATTGAGATCGATACGAACAATGATGAGAAGCGGATTACGATCAACGGTAAATCCGGATGGATCGATCACGGGAGTGTGGTTAGTCTCGTTAATGAATCAGATAATCTTCGACTAAATGGGGTAACGTATGCATTTCCCAATACGCAGGGTGGATCAGGGACATTTTTACAGAATGATGGGAATGGTGCACTTACATGGGCCAATTTTGGAGCCGGTATGATCCCAGCCGATTCGCTGGATTTTACGGAATTGAAAGATAATCTGACTCTTGATGCGAATAC
>CAZQAU010000023.1:24547-29930 GCA_964591375.1 uncultured Gammaproteobacteria bacterium | reverse complement strand
ACTCCTATCACCTGAATAGTTACCTCTTTTATCCTGTATAATTACGTATATGTTTGATATTCTTCAAAAAGCAGCTATTGCCGGTGGGAAAGTACTTCTCCATTATTTTGAAACCGAGCTGGATCTGACCGAAAAAACTTCGCAGCATGATGTGGTAACAATTGCCGATATAACTGCACAAAAAGCCATTCAGGAAATTTTGATTGCAGAAATGATGAAAGCCGGATATAAAAAAGAAGAAATTGGTTTTATTGGTGAGGAAAACCTCCAGGATGAAAAAAAATACACTTTTATTATCGACCCTCTGGATGGAACTTCCAACTTCACCTCAGGGCTTGATTGGTTTGCCGTTTCGATTGGTTTATTTGAAAATAGAAAGCCACTGGCCGGAATCATATATCGCCCCACTGCTAATACTTTTTACTTTGCTGAATCCGGAAAGGGTGCTTATACAATTAACAGTAATAAGAGAGTACTATTGGAAATGAAAAAACCTCATTTTAAAGAGGGGCTCATGGTCAGTAATATTTCCACCGATGACGCTATTCGTAATAGACTCTTGCCTATTGTTAACCGTGGTATAAAGCATTTTAAAAACATGCGTGTTCTCGGTGCGGCTGCTCTAGATCTATGTTATCTCGCCGATAACAGATGCTGTCTGGTTTTATATGGTAAAACTTCAATTTGGGATATCGCGGCCGGACTGATAATCGTACGTGAAAGTGGCGGGAATGTGTATGACTGGCAGGGAAAAGAACTGCAAATCAGTTTTGAAGAACGTAAAAAAATTTATCCCATTCTTGCAGTACACCCACAAAAACTAAAAGAGTCACTGACATTTATTGAATCATAAAAAGTTTTATCATTAAAAATCCGATTGTTCCCACCGCCGTGTATTTAAATGTTCCTTCACAACATTGATATAGGTATTAGCATCATCGTTATACCATGTGCCCGATGCCCAGTGTCCGAGACATCCCCAGATATCTCCCCCCTTATATTCCGGGTGCTCTGCATGCAACCAGTCAATGTATCCTTCATAGCAAGATCGCCAGAACGCGTAGGTATAATCAGCATTAAAAGCAGTGCTGTTGCGAGCTGCCGGAAATGTATTACGATGCACGGAAGCTTTCACTTGTAAAATACCATAACTCTGATCACATGGCGCACTGGCACCAAACTTTGCGCACTCTTCCCCACTTTCCGTATGATCTCCCAACTGCGACATCCGCCAATAACTTTCCTGAACTGCCTGTGCACGTACAATATCTTCATCAATCCCCCACTTACAGGCTGCCCATTGAAGAATCTCATCGGTTGTGCCTACAAAACTACCATTAATACGGGCACGTAACGTATTGGCTTTTTCATTCTGCCCAAACGAATTGGGACCCCAGTCAATAATGGCATAATCAGAACCAGCCGATGGAATGGTGTGATTTGCCGTATAATTTTCCGGTCGTGGCTCCCATATAGTACGACGTACGCGCGCTGCACATTCTTCACCCGACGGTAAGATAGATCCAGGTGGCAAGGTGGAAAAATGTTTAATTATGACTGCAGTCGGAGAAGGTATGGGAGTGGGTGTCTGTGTGATCGAAGGTATACGTGAGGGTATAACGGTAGGTACAGGTACAGATTTGGCTATGTAAGCCACAGTCCTATGACTTTTTTCTGATACTAAAATAGCAACACTAACCGAAAATAAAATAAGTGTAGAAAAGACGATGATAAAACGCGCATCCCTCCTTTTCATAGCCTTACTATATTACCACGCATCCAGATTTTATTCTATTTTTATTTCACTATTGAGCTTCAAGAAGATCTTTTAAATTTAGATTTTCTTTATAAGCTTTTTTTACGAGAGCCGCCACTTTGGAGTATCCCAACTTTTCTGAGTATTCAGTAGCATAGACAAAACTTCTCTCTAAATTATGGGCTATTTCTTCTGGTTTAGCAGCAATACCGGTTAAACAATTTTTAATAAATATATTGATACCTTCTGATAATGCATTAATAGTGTCATAGATATTAAATGCAATCACCGGTGAATACACCTGCAGCTGTAACTGTGAATGCATATTGGCTATTTCGTTGGCATGATGGAGACCGATAGCATTGAAACAGATCATAATTAAAGCTTCAATAATTGATGGATTAACTTTTCCCGGCATGATCGATGATCCAGCCTGAACTTCCGGCAAAGCAATTTCCGCGATACCGGCACGGGGGCCGGATGCTAAAATACGTAAGTCGCTGCCAATTTTTATCAGATCTGAAGCCAAAACCGCTACAGCCGCCGAAACTTTTAGAATATCGGAGGAAGAATTTGTCCCTTCGAAATAGTTGGCTTGCTGAACAAACTTTATATTAAATTGTTTACGTAACTCTTCAATAATTCGTTTTCGAATCGAGGGACTAACATTCTGCATCGACCCGATAGCCGTGGCTCCAAAAGGCAGTTCGTATAATACCTTGGATGTCTGATTGAGATGATAAATATTTTTTTCGATCGTTCTGGTAAAGGCAGAAAACTCTTCAGATAACTGCATTTTAAGCGCATCCTGCAGATGTGTTCTTCCGGTTTTCTCTATCCCCTTGAACTCAGCTTCTTTTTTATGAAATGCGACTTTAAGATTTTCAAGTGATTCCAGTAATCTCAGCACCTGTAAAAGTGTCGTGATTTTAGTTACTCCTGGAAACGTATCATTGGAAGACTGCGACATGTTTACATGGTCGTTGGGGTGAACAAAGGTATATGTTCCCTTTTCGTGATGAGTGATTTCCGCGGCCACATTCGCAATCACTTCATTGACCATCATATTGGTCGAGGTACCGCCGCCGCTTTGCACTCGTCCAATGGGAAAATTTTTTCGAAAAGTCTCTGAATCCCATGCTAATATTTTATCTACTGCGCTCACAATAGCATTGGCCTGTTTTTTCGCGATCTTTTTTTCCTGAAGATTAACAATGGCATAACTGCTTTTAATACGAAGATATGTGGTGATAAATAATCTGGGGACGAATGAATCAGTGGGAAAAAAATTGTGTAAAACGCGCATGGTATAAATTCCATAATAAGCATCGGCGGGAACATCCATACTGCCTAAGGAATCAGATTCTTTTCGCAGGTTATGTGTATTATTCATAGGCACCATTATAGTGCTCTACAAAATATTACCGGATGATATTTATCACAACAATCATCTATTAACCTTGTAACTTTCGTTTTAGTTCTTCAATTTGTTTTTCAATTGCAATCCGTGCATCGGCGGTCGCTTCTTTTAAATTCGCCTGTAGTTCGGCCATTCTAGCTTGTAACTGTTCCCCTTTTGCATCTGCTTTATCTGTATATGCATTATTCATAGTATTGAAATTAAATAATTAACAATAAAAGTAGTATATGTATTCATTGTTAAAAAACCCAACCTTTTAAGGCAATAAACGTGTAAGAAGTTTGACAAACAGTTTAAATTTCTGATACAGTAAACATATGAGATTACCGAAAGAACTAACTACTGTGACTACAGTTTCTAAAATGATGGCGTTGATCATTTTAATTATGTCTGTTATTGTGGCTTTTTTAATGGGTAGAAATTATGAACAGTCGAAACAGGCAGTATACAATACATATATAGATCAAAATATTTCTGTGTATAAACCTGCACCTGCTTCAAAGACTACGAAAGTAAAGCCAACAGAAGTAGTTGTTACTGTGGCAACAGCGATGCCAACCGGCTCTCCGAATATTGATGGCTGGCAGCTATATGATAAAAGCTTTGGTAATCGAATTCATGTGAAAATGTATTATCCACCGATGTATGAATTATTTGATAATGATCCGGACTCTGGAGGTATTAGTATTAACCCCAAAGGTAAAGCGGGATTAGAATCAGTATATATGGATACGGTTCAATCACAGTTTGGTTTTACCGATACCTATACAGGCGGTTCACGTCGGGAATGGTTTCTGTCTATGTTGAAAAAATATAGAGGAATAAATTATCCTAATCTTACCCCTGTTCCGATCGATTTCTCTCAGGTTCAGTTTAAGGAAATAACCGTTGCTGGCGGAAATAGTTATCTTGAAGTATCAAACTTTCCCAAGGAATCAGACTTAAGCTATTATAATGAAGGTGGTAAGTTCTACATTGGAGTACAAAACGGTATTTTCTTTTGCGTCATCAGTACATTGAAAGACCAAAATACTACCGATTCAATTCTCTATTCTATCGGTGTTAGCGCACCATAACATTAGGCTCTTTTTTTCAGCCTCCGCAAATCAAACGCTTCACAAAATGTACCCCAATCGGTTGTTTCTTTCGTTTGATATCCATTTGCTTTTAAAAAAGCTGCATATGCGATAGGACTGGGAACATTAAAATTTGTCAGTAAGAATGAAAGATAAGACAGTGCAATTTCATCATGAGAATGATTGCTATAAATTTCAGGAAATAATACTGTACCTATTCCCAAATGTCGAATCAGTTCCTCAAAATTTTTGTGACCTGTAAATCCAGCCGCTGCATTTCTTATAAATTCTTTTGCTCGTGAATCAGAGATTTGCTCGTCATTGCTAAGAAAATTTTGATATGCTCGATCCAATTCTGCAGGAAATCGTTCCAAAATTTCCGGATCGAAACGGTTACGGTAATATTCATGGTTAGGACATTTCCATATTGCTCCTAATCGAGAGGTTTGAATACCAGCCACTGCGGCACTTTCGAAATTTTGGTACTGTGGATTAGCAATCCTTAGCGGCCCGTTGAGTATTTTGGTATTTTCTTCAAACTGTGTTGCTGTATTCATCACCATGATAGCATCTTCATGCGTTGATTCGTAATCGACTCCCACATACGCGTGTACATTTTGCATGTCCGATACTCCGGGTCCTGATCGTAAATCAGTTTTCAAACCGACTTCGTCGGGATAAAATGTGATGTCGACAGTAAAAAAGGGATGTAGATCATTGGGTTGACCCAGTGAGTATTTGGCAACCATCACGTTGTTACTGTGTCGCAAAACATTGAGTCTACTTCTCATCCTTCCTCCCTGAATAGGATTGTACTCCCATTCAACCTCATTGAGACCACTATGAGAATTCCAAGAAGCATCGCTTAAGTTAATTCCGATGTTATTTTGAATAGTAGCAAAAACCTGTTCGCGTTTTTCTTTTGGGCAGATTACTTTATAATCAGTGTTATAAGGCATGGTCGGAAGTTCAAGCAATAAATCCCGATAAAATGGATCAGCCGGAAGATCGGTATGTTTATAGCTGCTAAGTAATTTTTCTGGTATTTCGAGCACCTCTTTTTTATCCACATGTAATCTTCGCGCCGTTGCTCCGTCAAGTAAAGCAAAAAGTTCTATTCCCTCTGGTAAA
>CAZQAU010000023.1:16627-24447 GCA_964591375.1 uncultured Gammaproteobacteria bacterium | reverse complement strand
ACCCAATGATTGTAGTTTCTTGCGCAGTCGAGAAATAAGTTTATCAATCGCCCAGTCAGAATACAGTGATTCTGTTTTTTCCTTCCAGATTGCAGATGCGATTTCATCACGATTGACCAGATTTTTTTTCTGTAATAACAGCTGTAGAATAATTCTTTCTTTATCTGAAAATACTGTATCAATCGGTACTTTATTTAATTGAATTGTTTTATTTATATATTCCAAAGTAAACTTTAAGACTTTACTGCGGACGTATTCTTCCAGCAGTAAAATAGTTGGTTTGTATATTTCTCTTTGCCGAATGATCCAGCCAGTTTGTTGCAAAAACTCCAAACTATGTATTTCTTTTAAATCAGTAAGAGGTTTTTTTGTAATGATTTTAATCAAGACATTCTGCTCCGAACTGTTTAATGAATTCCATACATATTGTGCCTTTGATAACAGTATGGGATTATGTAATAAACTTTTTTTGGAAATTTCCTTTTCATCACGTAATCTTCTTAACGACTCTTTAATAAACCAAAAATGTTGTCCACATACCTCAAGGATTATTTTTGTCTGAGCTGATTTGACTGTAAGATTCCATTCACGAGCCATATGATGAATAAACTGCACACAGTCACGACGTGGATGAAATGGTTCAAAAATAATATTCTGAAAAAAAACAGACTTGGCAGAAAACAGTGTTATAAAATCCGGATGTAAAAAATCACGCTGAAAAAAATAAATAAAAGAAATATTCGGCTGTTGGGCATGCCAATATTCTAAAACCGTAAATACCTTTCGGTTTTTTTCTATTAAATATCTATCCAGTCCTAAAATAAAAAGCACATCAAATTTTTTTGATTCTTCAATGATATATTTCCAGTCATTTTCATCTTCCAGTATCGACATATCGACATCAATATAGCCGACTTTTTTTTGAGAAAAATATTTGGTGAGTGCGTCAGGAATAATTTGGAGCTGATGAATACGCCACAGCAGATTTGCCTTAGTGTAATAGTATACGCTACCTGATTCCCCAAAATGAGCAATATGCGCCCACTTCGATAGTATGCTGTCAAATCGTGACGGAGTGATTGGTAAAACGGAATTGTTTTGAGATTTCGGACGACTACTTACAAGAGGTATTATGCCTATCATAAGGCTCTATTTTATCATAAATGAAGTATTCTGACAAATTAATGTCCAAAATAGCATCAAGCACGGTTTTTTTAATCTGTTAGTGTTACTCATTGTCGTGTGTGCTTTTCTTAATATCTGCTTTTAAGATATAGCCACATTAATCTACAAAGGAAGTAGAACATGCCAGAAACAAATAACAAAAAGACAGAGGAAGTGATTCGCTGTTTCGCATGCAATCACCTAAACCGAGCGCCTTTCGACGAAGTTGAGATCGAAGTAGGCAGAGCCATCGTGGTAATGGGATTTATTTTGGGATGGAAGAAAACGATAGAGAAAGTTCCACAGTGTAAAAATTGTGGCCAGGCTCTATTCTGGTAATCAATCGTGCTACGTCCAGAATATTCTTGGACGTAGCACACTATCTTTATTTTGTTAATCTTCCCAGAGCTTTATCTTTTTCAGCCGGAGAGATTTTTGATTTTGTAACTGCTTTAGCTAGTATGTCAATAGTTTCGTCGTATGTCTGTTTGTCCACCGGATAGGGAATCTCATCTTTACCACCATGAGCAAAACTATACCGCGCAGGATCTTCATAAGAGGGCTTTGCTCCATAAATAACTTCGGCAACAAGCGCCAGTGATCGGAGAGTTTTGGCCCCTACCCCTTCGGTGGATAATAAATTTTCATATGTCTTTGGCTTGATATCGGTTATCTTCTGAAGAATTTTTTGTAAATATTTACTATTTGCCATATTCTCCAACTCAACGGCGTGATGTTTAAAATCTTCACGCCGAAGATTTATTACTGTATAACTGTCTGTTTCATCCTCAAACGCAAGCATCTGAGTCACCGGAGTAAAATGTTTCCGTATTAATTTTAAATCCTTATCGATATGCCGGTATCCCTGTTGAATCAACTGTGAGGAGACATCGCGATTAATCCGGCTTTTGGATGAGGTAAGATCAAGAGTCTGATTATGAAATGTTTGCGATGCTATGCCCGTGTGGGGCTCATTGACAAACTCTGTGGGCATGACCATAGTATCATGCCAGTGGTATCGGCGGGCCGTTTTTGACGATTGGTTCATCCCCTGCTGCACTACTGTCCAGGTAATTTTTGGGTTATTTTCTTTTTTTTCATATGAAAAAAAGAATGCATGATGATACAGTTGATAACCATCCTGAACCAAGGCACTATCCACTTTTGCCGACATACGGGAACTGTAATCGAGTTTTCCAATAATATGGGGTGTAATGTTAAGCTGTTCACCCCAATATTCGATTTGATCAGGTGTCTTACGGGAAGTTTTTCCTTTACCGCCACATACAAATATACCTAAATCTTTTTCCTGGCTCTGAATTGCCTCTTTAATAGCGGCAGTTAAAATGGTTGTTAATCCCGAGGCGTTCCAGTCAAATGCAAGGACAGTCCCCAGTGATTGAAACCAGACTGGATCTCCTATTCGTTTTACAAATTCATGGGGACCATATTCATCAACAACTATCTCTATGATTTCACGTCCGAGTTTTACCATCCGCTCAAACAACCAGGGCGGACAGGTGCCGTAATCAAGTGTAAATGTAGCGATTCCCTTTTGCACAGAATATTACCAATTTAAAATTTCTAACACGATTTATTAACGTATATCAGTATACAAAATTGGTCTATTAAGAATAAGATTCTATTTTGTACTTATTCAGTTGATATCAGTGGAATTGTCATTCTGGTAAGATTCGTGCGTGTGACGAAATCTTATCCAGAATCTATAACGGTTGGGATATTTACTCAGGCATGAGTAATAATCTTAAGCACTTTCGATTCTGGATGCCCCGCCGAATTGGCGGGTTACCAGAATGACGCATACTTTCATGTACTGCTATCAACTGAATCATTACAAGATAGAAAATATATATTATGTATAATAAAAAGACATGAAGAAATATTTTCAAAATATCTACGATAGTTTTATAAAAGGGTATCACCTAACAGCCAGTCGTTCTGAAGTATTCTTGGTACAGGCAGTTCTCCTTTTTTTTGCTTATGTCTTCTCTATTAATTCCTACCATTTGGCAGATTACTTCCGTTTACCTTTGCAATATTTGCTCTTTCTTGTCGAATTAACATTTGCACTTTGTACACCCCGATTTCTTACTAATAAAGATCAGGATTTATACCAAAGACTAAGGTATATATATAAATATATTCAAAAAACAATTCCTGATTTATTTATTTTTACGCTGGTGATTTTTATCAGTAATCGTCTTGTCTCCAATTCAGAATATATTCAGTCATATAACGAAACTCATTCACAAATTCTACAAATGTTTATTGTGGGTATTTACAGATTAATACTTATCGCCACATCAGTATATTTCTCCATTCGGCTGACCAGTCTCGCTCAGTCGATTATCGACGCGATCGCGTTTGTTTTTTCGCACTTTTTTTATTCTTTACTAATAAGTATTTTATTAATACCCATTGTATTTATCGGTCCACTTTATCTGAATAGTCCGTTTGCGCTCATCGAAGGTATTGCTGAACAGGTAGGATTCATATTCCTTGTCGGCTTTGTCACAGTTTATATGCAGAAAAACGATGCTAAACTGCAAAATACTGTTAAACATATCGTTTTATCCGACCCGATGGGCAGACCGTATGCAACCAGTTTTCGTCGACTGAGCAGTATCCTGATAGATGCGATTATATACGGAGCATTATGCGTCATGGTCTCCGTATTTTTTTTAAATAAACTTATTTATACATTTTCAATCATTGAACAGAATGTAGGAATTGCAGCTTATATTTTGTTATTTATACTCTACATAGGTGGTAGCTGGTTACTATTTGCCGGTAAAACGCCGGGGAAAATAATAACCGGAATTCAAGTATGCTCGGCCGATGGCAGTAAACTAAAATTTCAGAACAGCATGATCCGTCTTATTGTTATGGTATGTGAACTATTTGGAATTTTTTTTCTTGCTACGTTTAGTAATCAAAAGCACTGGTTGATTGATGTGGGATACGTATTTATTATTGTGTTATGGGCTGGCGCAATCGGTTTCTTATTTAATAAAAGGAAAAAATCACTTCATGATTATATTGCGGGTACCATTGTTATAGAAAAATAAAATTGAGTTCTTTTAAAAACTCCTTCATAATAGATATATGCGTCACACAATGCTACGGATAATTTTTGGTATCGTCATCGGTATTATTGGCATTGATTTGGTTATTATCAATGTAAAAATCTTCAGTAATGCAAGTAATCCTAAAATCGCCGCCTATACGGCAGTACTGCCACCTACGATAACACCAACCGTAGCTGCGCCTATAATGTGTCCCAATAACTGCCTAACGATAATTCGAGAAGCCACTTCTTCTGCGGGGAGTATTAAACCATCAGTACCGGCTCCGATTCGCACCGCTACAATACCTACGCCATATATAGCGCAGGTACGGGAATATTTTGTTCCCCTTGGCACCGGCACTGCCACAAATGATGACTGGGTTGATGTGCCTGGAGCTCAGGCCATGATCGATAGCAGTCAGTATACTTCCATCAAATCCGTTACCTTCGAAGCTGCTGTTCATGTGCCTGATCATAACCAGGCAGTCTGGATACGGCTGTATAACGATTCTGACCGATACATTATTGGCGGTTCAGAATTATATTTTCCCGATGGAAACGTAGCATCGTTGCTTACGAGTGGAACGATTAGTTTGGGAGCAGGAAATAAATTATATAAAGTTCAGATAAAGACTCAGCTCAAGTTTCCGGCCCATGTAACCAGTTCCCGTATCCGGATTACCACTAACTAACCACCAGTCCTTCTACCACTTTTTCCAGAGAACGTTTTAAAGAATCGTTTCCGGGAACTTCATGAAGAAATACAGTAAACGGTTTCGTACTAGTAAAATTTCTTTTCTGCCATTCCTCAATCACAAACTGCGTTGTACCGATAATTTCTTTTTCTAATATTTTCTCAGTACTCACCCATTCAAGCGCACCTTCAGTACAAGCGGGAAGTTTTGCATGGGGATAAACTAATGTGTAGTAATGTAGTAATTTATTTGATTCGATAATCAAGCACCGGGCAAATTCTTTTAATAACTGAGTCTGTATCGCAACCTCTTCCAGAAGTTCCCGGGCTGCCCCTACAAAATGTTCTTCATGAGGATTAAGATGACCGCCAATACCGGTATACAGATTGGGTGCAAATTTTTTCCAGGCTGCCCGTTTTAACAACACTACCTGTTTGGGATGAAACTCGTCGATCAGAAATACGACTGTATACCGTTCGGAATATGAGTGATTCATTGAACACATTATACATCGCACATTTCTTTCAACTTTCTTACATACACTTTGCTAGAATCAAGAATATACTATTGTATTCTACTAATGTATGAGTTTTAAACACTATGGTAAGTAAAAAAATTCTTGTCGTTGACGATGATCCGGCGATAATTGATTCACTTCAATTAATGTTAGAACTGGCAGATTACGAAGTGACAACATCAGCAGACGGAAAAATTATGCCTTTGGTAGATAAAAATAATCCCGATCTGTTATTACTTGATATCTGGTTGTCAGGAATAGATGGACGCGACATATGTAAAAAGATAAAAGCTGATGCAAAAACCCGTTCAATTCCCGTTATTCTCATATCAGCAAACCGGGATATTGAAAAAAGTTCTAAGGAAGCCGGAGCCGATGATTTTTTGGAAAAACCATTTGATATGGATGATCTTCTGGAAAAAGTTTCTACCTACGTCAAATAATCAATCACTATAAAGAGTTTATTCGCTCCTGAGCGCTTTTCAAATTCTGATTATAAAACAATGCTTTTTTATACTGTTCTTTTGCGCCTGTCACATTCCCCTGCTCTTTCAGGATGTCACCCCGAATAATATACAGTTCTGAGAATGACCTGTTTTCATGAGTTAGAATCTCATCAGTCAGGGACATAACTCTTTCATACCGACCCAGTTTAGCATATGCCTGAATAGGCTCTATTTGATACCATAATGTTCGGGGTGAAAGTTTATGTTCCACGGTTTCAAATTCTCTAATAACACCAGCGTAATCACCGACATAATATAAAGCGACTGACAGATTGAACCGGGCATACATATTATCAGTATTCTCTTTTAAAATCGTTTCGTTAAACGCGACCGCATTTTCCCAGGATTTTATTTCATCATAGTTTTCTCCCATAATTTCTTTCGCAATCACAATTTTTTCTTTAGGAACCAGTATTACATATTCATAGCCAAATTTATCCCACATAGCATTAAACTCCCGATAGCTGAATCGCAGGTTAGGCCCCTGCATCGAATCATCCTGAACGATTTCACCAGTAGTATCATCATATCCTTTAACAACCCGATAATGACCTATATCTTCGTTTTCATGTAACCACGTCCGGGTAATAACAGGAAGGT
This sequence comes from uncultured Gammaproteobacteria bacterium, assembly GCA_964591375.1. GTDB lineage: Bacteria > Patescibacteriota > Microgenomatia > UBA1406 > GWC2-37-13 > CAYYYG01. The sequence continues at coordinate 17,877 of CAZQAU010000023.1, read as the reverse complement.
CGTATGAGAGAAAGAGTTTCATCAGATCAATGGAGCCATTGGTCCGATGATATGCTTCCAGACCATATTCCCGGGCTTTATCCGCAATTTCATCCAGAGTGACCGATTTATCATCGTTATCTCCCTGGGGATTCTGAAAGGGGCGTAATGCTTTTCCCAAAGTATCCTGAGTTTCATTGATACCATAATATGAAAGAGCCATGGAAAGTGCAGCCGGGCCACAGTTATTGAATGACTGATATACATGATATGAATTATTCAATATTTTTGAAATAGAAGGTTTTTTCAATGTGGGTGTAGCAGTGGGATGAGAAATGATGGGTGGAGTTGTAGAAATAGGTTGAGTCAATGAATCATTTTGCTCAGGACGAGACAATTTCTGTAAAGCGAGAATTGCTCCAGCGATAAGTAAAAAAAGAAGTACGATCAATATAAAGCGTTTCATCCGTCTATTGTAACAAATACATATGAATAGTATGTTAGAATGCTATAAATTTCCTATGAAAAACATATTGCTATTGGCTGTTATTACTGCTTCAATTGCTATTCTAACATGGAACTTTTTTCACAGTTCCGAGCCGGCAAAACTAAAACCTGCTCCAAAAAAAGAATATTGGTTGATGCTTCTTCGTCAATCAAATAAGGAATATCTGTATCATGGTATACCTGGTGATATAAAAAGCAGCACACTCGTTAGATCATTTTCAGTCAAAACAGGTATACCGGGAGAACGCCCTACCCCACTACCCAAACTAACGGGCCGGAAATATTGGCTGATAACTGACAAGGAAGAGTCATTCGATAATGAAGAAACTGCTCCATTTTTTTTGACATTGAATATTCCAGGGATTGATACAGAGCCTTTTGGACCAACTCCGTATCTGGAATGTAATGGTCAGTGTAACTGGCAACTCCCGGGGAAATTCGGGCTCCATGGAGTGAATAATGATCTCACCCGTTTATCTGAGGAAAATGCAGGCAGTTCCGGATGTATTCGTCATACGAATGAAGATATAACGTATTTATATAATCTCCTTGATCCTAAAAAAGCACCAATACGATATTATATTCAAGATATTTAATACCTTAACTTTACCGGTTGGGTGATGTCTTTTTTTACGGGTACTTTCTTTTCCTTATAGGATTGAATATTTGAATAGAGTCCGATTAATCCAATCACAACTGCGATACATATAAGCCATTTTGTCTTTTTATCCATTACCGTAATTATACTCAACAGTACGGGTATC
>CAZQAU010000023.1:3491-16527 GCA_964591375.1 uncultured Gammaproteobacteria bacterium | reverse complement strand
GAAAACTGGGTTCGGTACCTAAGAGTATGTGGGATAAATATTCCAGTAAGCCAAGAGTATGCAAAGCCGAAACACTTAATAAAATTCCAATAAAAAATTTTAAAGATGAGATATCTGTTTTTTGTAACATACTATCGATATTAGCTTCAAGATGCGTGACTTTATGAGAACGTGTTTTTATAAACTCAATCATCAGCCATGAAACTCCTAAACCGGTAAGAAGCCCCATGTATGGTGGCAGACCAATCGCGTTCATGACCAGTGGCAGCGTAAATGATCCGAGTGTAAAAGCAATAATTATTTTTTCTTCCAGTGACAGTTTGATATTCGTTTCTTCTTTAATTTCAAATGAAGTATCATCCATCTGCTCGACTAACATGAGTGCCGAGATCAATCCCAGTGTTAGAGATGGCAGGAATCCATTGCTGATAATTTGTAAAGCAGTAAATTTTTGAGCCAACCATAACATTATGGTTGTGACATCGCCGATCGGTGACCAGGCTCCCCCAGCATTTGCGAGTACAACAATCCCGGCTGAAGCAATCAGTAAATTTTTATCTTTAAAAAAACGGCGGGCTATTTGTATCATCACGATGGTGATGGTTAAATTATCCAGTACCGCGGAGAGAAAAAATGTAAGTACACACATTACCAGAAACTGCTTTTTATCACTCATTTTCCAGGAGGAAAGTTTAAGGCGGATAATGTCGAAAAACCGGTAATGTATTAATATCTCAACCAGAGTCATTGCCGCAAGCAGAAAAACGATAATACTAAATATTTCCGCTCCCGCTTCGTGTATGGACTGAGCCAGATATGCTTTTTCGACCGAAAATGCCGCCAAAATCCATAAAATTGCACCCAGTGCAAGTGATACAGCAGATTTGTGAGTGCCGATCTTATGCTCCAGAGTAATAAGAATATACCCCGATATAAAGATACCTACGGCTATAATTTGAAATAATTCCATAAATAAAATTGTGGCCTACTGTCATTGTACACGGTAATAATTAAACCACAATGCGCCTTTTTGATGTATTTTGATATAAATTTATCCTATACCTAAACCCTTGTTAATATAGTGGTTAGTTTGTATAGTGTCTTTTTAAGTTGTCATACCGTCTGTAAGAAGAGCATGTGTATATACTATTTAATACACGGAAATAATTTATTAAGAAAGAATTACTCATAACAATGGATTAGTTTCAGAAATTCCTGATATAAAGAGATGTTTAGTCTGTTATAATAATCTACTAGTTAGTAGAGATAATTTATAAAATAAATTTACTCAATCCTGCCATTATTTTTTTAAATGAATAAAAAAATATCTTCAATTACAATCCACGCTCTGAAACAAGCACTCGTATCTGTATATTGGTATAAAAATGACTTAAAGAATTTTCTACTACAAACAATCGAAAAAAAAAGAATATTTATTGGAATGAACTGGGACTTAAGTAAAAGACAAATCATTGACTTAATTTTCAATGAAATGGTATTAAGTGAAGAAACTTACCAACAAGATCTGCTAAATATACTAAAAGAAATATCCTCCGTAAACGATTTCTCACATCTGGAAAACCTCGATAATGGCGAGTCAAAAGTACGAGTAGCTAAATTAGCGGTAGAAGCTCTAAAGAAACATACTAGCGGATATTTAGAGCAACTTAATGAAATAGAACAAATAAAAAAAAGACAAGAAATATATAAAGACAAATCGAAAATCACTCAATTATTTAATCAAAAATTAACGGAACTTAAGAACAATTTTACAGCTTTGGTTATAGATAAAAATCTTCAGCAACGAGGTTATCAACTAGAGACATTTACTAATAAACTTTTTGAGCTTTTCGATTTAGATCCAAAGGCATCTTATAAGATTAATACTGAACAAATTGATGGTGCATTTACGTTCCATGATCAAGATTATTTACTAGAAGTTAAGTGGCAAAAAAAACCTGTCACAATAAATGAACTGAATATCTTTAAAGGAAAAATTGAAAATAAGTTAGATAATACATTAGGTTTGTTTATTTCCGTCAATGGATTTAATCGTAATAATATTGAAATTTACTCTAAAAGCAGATCTGTAATGATTCTATGTGATGGTCAAGATATAATGGCAGTTTTAGATGCAAGAATAACTTTACCAAATTTATTATTAAGAAAAAGACGGCACGCTTCTGAGACTGGAAATATTTTCTTACCATTTAATGAGTTTAGTTTATAAAAATATTATGAGAATGACTGGGTATGAACACATCTCGGATAAAAAATTGTTTAATGAAATAAATCAACTTTATGAAGAAAGTAAAGGTTACATGAAAGATAGAAAAATTGCTTTAAATATACAAAGCGATATTTATATAAAAAGTATATTTAATGATTCTTTTTTACTTGCAGAGAGATTTATAGAATTCTTTGATAAAAACAAATGGAAATTTAAAAGCAATGAAGTAGATCAATACTCTATTTCTACCCTAAAGCAACTTGCAGATGAAGCTGGAGAATTAGAAGTTTTGTATGGAAAAGAAAAAGTTGGATATTTTTCGACATTCGAAAATTGGCAAAATACCTATGCTTTATGTCGTCAATATTGCATAAATCTTACTTATCTACATAATATTTCAAAAGAATATCACACTCGACATTTTATCGAAAACAAACCTATGTCTAAATTAAAGAAACCACCAAATTTTATTATTAAATATCTTGGAATATTGTTTAATAAATTAATTGCAGTTCTCAGTATATTAAAAACCTAATATAAAAACATTTCATAAAAATATTACTTTTCTAACGAATAAATGCATAAAAATTATTAGTATCTGCGTTACTAATCGCACTCCCAATGCAATAAAAACAATATAATATTCCTATACATAAAAAAAACACAACAACACCTTTTGGATGTTTTTCACAATAGTCTAAAGTGCTTAATAAATGATTTTTTAATTTCTCTTTTCTAATAGACTTTATAATTTTATTTCTTCTCATAATCTTCTTCTATTATTTTATGGTTAATGCTAATGAGGTTATCAAATGCAAAAATACCCCATATACGCAAAAAACCAGCCACTTCAAGGGGTATAAATGAGGCCTAAAAATTGTATAGTAACTATAGCGAATATACTTCTGTTATATATTCTTGGTGTGTATATAATCGACTAAAAGATAGTATAGCTTTTTTAAGATTTCTGGAATTTGTTATACTTATCCCATGAAAAACGCCATCATACTCCACGGCACTGGTGAAACGGAACAATCATTCTGGTTCCCCTATCTCAAACATAACCTTGAAAAAAAAGGCTACACCGTCTCCATTCCCCGCCTCCCCGACACCGACAACCCCGACCTTGTAACCTGGCTACCTGCTGCACTAAAAGAAACATACACACCCGAAACGATCCTCATCGGACACTCCTCCGGTTGCCCACTCATACTCAGTGTTCTTGAAAATCTCAATCTCACTATCAAACAAGCCATCCTCGTAGCAGGCTTTGCCCGGCCTATTGGTGAAAAAAAAGAACCACAGAAAATATTGCAAGATCGCTACGACTGGGGAAAAATCAAACTCAACATACAGGAAATAATCTTTATCAATAGCGACAATGACCCATGGGGGTGCACCGATAAAGAAGGACGCTACATGCATGATCATCTCGGTGGAAAACTCATCGTTCAAAAAGGTGAAGGCCATATGGGCTCCGATTTCTTTAACCAACCCTACAAAGAATTCCCATTGTTACTATCACTAATTACATAACTACTATCTTATAGTTTTTATTTTGTATAATATAGATAGTGAAATCAAACAATCATTCAACACAGTTTGGCAAGAATAGATTTATCACCCAGGCGGTACTATACTCTCTTCTGCTTGTTTGTATTCAACTTGCACTGGGATACTTCATATTCCGCTACGTCGCAATGCAGTATGATGAAGCCCAGATTAAAACTATTGGAAAGCGGGTAGAAAATGGCCTTGTCTACAAAAATGGCAAATGGAATACCACACTATATACGGCCGATCCGCAAACTCCTCACCCCAGTGGTTCCAGCGGCTACTCTACCCCACTGTATATTTTGACGAATGACGGCTTTGTTATCGAACGCAACTCTCCGATTCCGGGGCTACTTGATACATCGGACTTCAGACATATCATGGCATTTCAAACTCCGCAAAACCTTTCCATAACTACCAATGAGACATGGCGCATTTACTCACAACCAATTACTTATAATAAAAAAAATGTCGGCGTTATCATGACTGCGTATTATAACCCGGAAGGATCAACTTTAAGCAGTATCGATGAAAAACTCCAAAGAACACTGAACGGTTTAAAGTCCAAGATTACTTACAAAAACGGCAAAATAGATGTGACAAAAATAGATATCCGACAGATAGACTATGATGTTTCCTTTGAAGTGGTAAACGAATTTAATAAAGTCCTCCTGAACAATGGCCGCATGCCTACCTATATCGATAAAAGTTATATTGAAAATGAATTCAAGCTCACCAATAAACCCCGTGTCGTAAAAACAGATACTACTTCGTATCTTATATATTCACACGAAATTCGTGATGAACACAACAATCCGGTGGGGCTTATTCTTGTTGGAAAATCTATCAACTATATTCATGAAATATTTATTAAATATCTCATAATCATTCTGGGTATCACGATCCTGCTTGCTATCATACTTTTCTATGTATTAAAAAATGCTGTAAATAACTTTCTTAGATCGTACATGCTTTATTATGAACAATTACAGTCGGAAAAACCTATGCCTTCATCTATTATGTTCAATAAACAGGAAAGTTATATAGATGTGGATGGAGAAAAAACAGATATTCCTTATGCGTCAAATCAATACTATCTCTGCGACGCATTCTTTTCTAATCCTCATAAACGTTGGGAACAGGATGAACTACTAGATAAATTTGGTGAAATCGAACCCGAACATCACTGGCGCAAAGTGTATGATGCGGCTCATGCGATTAACAAAAAATTAGGAATCAAATTAATAGAATCAAAAGATAGAATTTTTAGAATAAATCCTGAGATTTTACCTCTCATCAAAACAGCTCCAAAAAAGTAACTTCCAATGTTGACTCAACCTTTGTCTCAGGTGATTCACCGCCTCACTTCGTACAATAGGGTATGAAAAATATAAATACCCCCACTCTATTATTCGTCACGGGTTTGTTGATTACAATCCAGCTTGTCACACAGAAAGCTGATCAAAAGAGAGCTGTCGTGGGCATCACCTCGATTGTTGCACAGGCTGAACGCCTACAGATGCCAGACAGCGAAAACAAGACTCACCGATACGGGAGAGGTATAATACACGAGAGACATCTCAATAGTACCCTCTTCTCCAGAGTGTATTAAGGACATGGCTTAATCTACCAAATGCCTACCAGATACGTATAATTTTCTGCTATAATTCAGTATTATGGGTCTTTTTCTACAGAGCACACAACTTAAAAGAATATTTATTGTGAGTGCCTTATTAGCTTTTATTAGCGGCATATTTTTAATCGCTTCTATACTTATTATCAGAAGTATTTTTATTTCTCACATAAGACTTTCTTTAAATGATCTGGCCACTCGCATCAAAAATGATTTACGGTATGAAAATAATAAATGGGATACCACTTTATATACGGCCGATCCACTCACACCTCATCCTACCGGCTCCAGTGGTTTTGTCACCCCACTCTATATAATAACCACTGATGGATTTGTTATTGAGCGAAACCAGCCCATAAGTGGTTTGCTTGATACTTCCGACTACAAAAGACTTCTTACATTTAAGGAACCACAAACTATTAATGCCATAACCAATGAAAGTTGGCGTATATTGGCTAAACCGATTATCAAGGATGAAACATCCTTTGGTGTAGCGATGGTTTCTTATTTTAATCCCATACCGGCATCCCAGGAAGAAATAGACACTAAGCTGGAAGACAATCTGAGTCGTCTACAAGCACAGTTGTATATAAAAGACAATCAGTTAATGGCTGATAAACTTGATATCCGTAAAATTGATTACGATATATCGTTTGAAGTGGTCGACACATTCAATACCGTAATAGCCAACAATGGACGGAATCCTTCTTTTATTGATCCCAGTTATATAGCAAGCATCATTAAGTCTAAAAATGAAGAAATTAAAAAAGATGGTAAAACCGGAGAAAAGTTTCTCTTTAAAAGAATGGATTTATATGACAGCAATAATACGGTTCGTGCAGTGATAGTCGCCGGTGAATCTATAGACTATATTGATAGTGGGTTAAGCGAATATCTGCCGTATGCTGTCGGACTATTAGTAATAACTAATATCTTGAGTATCTTATTTATAACACGAATATTTAGTGTTCCTAAACTCATTAAGCAAGCGGCACAAACACAGATCGTTCCTAAATCAGTTACCTTTAATGCAGAAGAAGGTGTTCTCCTCATTAATGATAAATCATATAGTATTCCTCTTAATTCGCATCAGTATAAAATTCTTCATGCCTTATTTTCTGCTCCTAATAAAATATGGCAGCAAAGCGAACTCTTTGAACGGTTTCATGAAGATGGTACTCAGGAAAATACCCGCAAAATATATGATGCAATGCTCGCAATTAATAAAAAGTCCGGCTTCAAGCTCATTCTCTATAAAGAAAAAACATATCAACTGGATCAAAATCTTCTTAATTAATAGTAGCGTTCCTTATTTTTTTACAACTCTACATCTAATACATCTCCACGATGTCTTTATTTTTTACATATATGTAAGATACTGTATTACATAATTTTGTATCTGAATTACATCCTTCCAACCAAACAAAATACTTCTTTACAAAATGTAAAATCGTGACTATACTATGTGAATCACTGGTGAATCACATTTTAATATCTGTGATTCACTAATATATATCTAGAACACACATACTACATATTTCTGATATAAAACAGAATATGAGTGTCTTTTAATAGTTATTTTTTTCTTATGAGCTCACGTAAGTCTTCGGGGTCGAATGTTAGTAAGCTGCTTTTTCTTTCTATCGGTGCATTAGGAGTAGTATATGGCGATATTGGAACTTCACCCCTCTATGCAATAAACGAAATTTATCATCATCTAAAAGATCATATTACAAAGACAGATGTTTTGGGTTTTACCAGTACTGTCTTGTGGGCATTAACTATTATTGTTTCATTTAAATATGTAGTCTATGTGCTGCGGGCAGATAATGATGGTGAGGGCGGAGTCTTTGCACTGTATAGTCTTTTGAAAAAAAGCAGTGGTAAAGCAAAAACTATTATTGCATCTTTACTTATTCTTGCTGCAGGATTGCTCTTCGGAGATGGAATCATCACTCCCGCGATCAGTGTGGTGTCTGCTGTAGAAGGGTTGAAAGTGATAACTGAGGCATGTAATCCATATATCGTCCCGATTACGATAGCTATTTTGACGGGTTTATTTTTTATACAAAGCAGTGGTACTTCGAAAATAGGAAAATTATTTGGTCCCATTGTATCAGTCTGGTTCATAGCTATATCTATCTTAGGTATACGACAAATACTGCTTCATCCGTCCATTTTACAGGCATTTAATCCGGTATATGCATACATGTTTTTGACAAGTCGTGATCTGCATACGATTTTGCTCGTACTGGGTTCTGTCATGCTTGTCGTGACCGGAGGTGAAGCAATGTATGCGGATATGGGGCATTTTGGCCGCGGTCCGATTCGGTTGAGCTGGTTTGCTCTTGTATATCCGGCGTTGCTCTTAAATTACTTAGGACAAGGTGCGTATGTATTAAGTGGAAATGAAATTATTGGTCATAATATTTTTTATAGCATGGTGCCGAAAACATTTTTAATACCTATGGTGATTCTCGCTACATTGGCGACAATTATTGCTTCACAAGCATTGATTTCCGGTGCTTTTTCACTGATTACCCAGGCAATCTCACTGGGACTAATGCCTTATACAAAGGTTGTTCATACTCATCATGAACATGAAGGACAGATTTATGTACCGTTTGTAAACTGGGCGTTATATATCGGCTGCGTTCTGTTAGTTATCGGATTTCAGTCAAGTACCAAGCTCGCTTCCGCATATGGACTTGCGGTTTCAGGGGTAATGTTTGTGACATCTATCTCGATGATTTTAATTGCTATAAATTTATGGAAATGGAATAAACTGGCAGCCTTTGGATTATTTATCCCGTTAGCCCTGGTAGATTTCGTATTCCTTTCTGCTAATTCATTGAAATTACTTGAGGGCGGTTATATTCCATTGGGAATCGGACTTATCATTCTCCTTGTTATGCGAACCTGGGAATGGGGTCGCCGTCATACACTTGATGAGTTCAGCAACTACCCTACCATGACGATGAATGAACTCATCTCATTCAAAAAAGATACCGCTGAATTTTTACCCAGAACCATAGTCGTTATGACTCCTACACCAGTCGAATCGGTACAGGATAAACTGCCTACTCTAAAGCAGATGTTCTTCGATCGCTACGGATTATTGCCGAAAGATCTTATTTTATTAACCGTTGTCATGAAACGGGAACCACACATTCACGAAGATCGGTATGAAGTAAAAAATTTTTACAGCGATGAAAAGAAGGGTTCTATTACCGGCGTAAAAGTAAACTTCGGTTTCATGGAAGATCCTAATGTAGAAACGATCATGGATGATCTGGCACAACATCATAAAATCAATATCGAGGAGGATCATAGTAAATGGCTTATTCACGCGATGCATGAACGAATTTTGCCCAATGAAATAACGTCTAAATTAAAGAAAATCAGATTTGAAATTTATGATTTTATGTTGCGAAATACGGAATCTGCCGACGAGTATTTTGGACTGGGTGTAAACCAGGCGCTAACTATTGAGACAATCCCGGTCACTATTAAATAATTATCTATAATGCTATGAATAATCGTTTTACGATTACAGGTTTTATAGTTCTGGTAATGGTGCAGGTTATTATATTTTTATATTTCTTTTCGACAATTACTATTTCTACCCGGTCAGTAGATAAAATTACCGGACATATAAGTTACATCATGAGAAATTTGGCAAACCGCACCAGTCATCCGAGTTTCGCCAATAACCATGAGATGCGGATGGGCAGAACTCTGATTCAAACAAAATTCTGGTAACTATGAATAAAAACCTGCAGTCAACTATTGCTGAGATAAACCTTGCTATCGAACGATGGGCTCAACATTTATTGTTGGAGATTAATATCTTGGAAGGAAAAACTATAACCATATCAATCTCTCTGCATCCCGATCTTAAAAACTATTATTCAAATGCGGAAATATATCAGTCTTTGTCGGAAGAACTCAGTCATTCAGGATATAAAGTCATCCAACAGGAAAAGGCATTAATGTTAGTACATGAGGAGTTTCCTATTCATATAATTCCAACGATAAGCAGTAGTTTACCATCCTCCCCCGCCGCCGCCGCCTCCCCCACCACCCGATGACCCGCCACCGGAAGAACCCGAAGACGATGATGGATTGACCGTTGCGGAGCCAATTGAGCTGCTGAACGCTGATGCAAACGATGAAGCAGTCAGTGCACCGCCGGTACTTACCCAGTGTGATCCGGTATACCAGTTCGGCGTGGTATTAATATTCTCCCGATTCATCTGTTCGATGGTTGATTTAAACTGGGCCGACCATTGAGGTTCTACGTTTAAGGCGATCGCATACGGTAAAAATTTTTCATACATAGAAAATTTAGCAGGAAGATCATTCTGAATTTTTTCTATATATCGCTGCTGTGCTTTGGAAAGAAACAATTTGAAACCATCAATGTGATTTTGAATTAAGCGTGCATCATCAGTCCGCCGCTTGAGCGCGTGAAACGATGCGACGGTGATAAAAAGCGTGCCGATAAAGGCAATCATCCCAAAAAGTCCGAGGGCTGAGAATAATGTAAAAGCTCCTATTCCTACAAATGGAATGAGAAATATACTGAGCGCAATTCCGGAAAACAGCTCGGTTCGACGTTTATTTTTGATGCCGGAAATTAAGGATCCGGCCGCTGCAGCCACAAAAAGAGATGTAACTCCATTCCAGAAAATACCAAAAAACATAAAAAATAAAGCCTGCGGTGCGTTATTGAATAAAGTATTGATAACATTAACGACGGCTATTAAAACGAGTATCACAATCCCATACCAGACATATTTAGTATTAGCGATAATCATCCGCTTTCCTATTTCCTTAAAATACTCTTCAACGGAGGTGAATAATTTACGAACACGATAATGATTAGAATATTTAAACGTAAACTGATCGGGAGTATCCTGTTCGACGGCGAAATTCTTCACTGCTTCTTCAAGCTGATTCATCATGGGACCGGTAACGGTTTTCAGTAATGGATTTTTAATGTTCAGCTGAACCTTTTTTAATTTTGAAAAGTCTGCCATATTTTCGTTATCTGTACTGATGGGATTTGTATCAGGGAACATGGACATATAAATTAGTTTTTCTTCAGCGGGTAAATCGTCGGGGGCTTTACCAGTGCGTTTTACAAAATGATATGTTTTGTTTTCATGAATAGTGATATATCCTGCAACCGCCATGTGAATAAGATTGGCGGCGACGGCCTGATTATCGAAAGTGCCCATTTGATCGATAAATCGTACCTGCGCTGGCGTCATACCTTCAGGTGGATTAAACTGAACGACTGTTACCGAGGGAACATGGCGGTCTTTTCCCTCCCGCGACCAAAACAGGTAGTAGCCAACGGCGGCCGTTAAGAACAATAAAAATGAAAAGACTGTCGCAAAATTATCCAGAAACAATGATTGTATGTTTTGTGACTGTGTAGGGATATCGACATACCCTTTCGGCCAATTAACGGCAACGGTTAATCCTTCATGTGATCCCAACGGTCTAGAAGAAGTTAGTTGTATTGATGTCCCGGCCGATGTCGCTCTTGCTGCCGATTGAATGACATTGGTGTCTTTTGATCCGCTGGCTCCAATATACCCGACCGCGTTGATACTATTTGGTAAAACACCGGGTGGAAATACAATCCGGACCGCCGCTGAATCAATGGGGAAATTCCAGTCATTTCCCGTCACATTCCAATAGAGTTCATCGTATTTTTCAAAATATCCCAGCTGCTTTTGTGTCTTGTATTGAATGCTATAAATATATTCTCCCGGTGATATTAATGTTTTGGCATCACCGACATAAATACGGGTATTATTCCCCTGCTGCTCTGTATGATATGGCTCATCCATGCCGTTTTTTTTCACGCCTAAAATCTCAATCGGCTTCCGGATAGTAAAGAATAAAGCATTGCGGTATGTCGTGGGAATGTCACGATAGATACCATGCCGAATGTCAGTACCGTTTGCCGATACGACAATCTGTTCATCTACAATAATGCTGGAATCTTTTTGAATACGAATATAAGAGTCAAATGACAGAATACGTTCTGAAGTTTGTGCGTGTGAATAAGGAGCAATAAAAATGAGTAATGCTAAAGTAAGTAACGTAGTCCGAATAATTTTCATATATATATCTTAACAATTTTTTCCAATTGTTACAGATATCACGTATTCGCGGGTTTTTGACTAAACTGTTGCAAAAATTCCGTCACTTTTTTGAAATCCTCTTCCTGATGATTTTGAGACTCAGCAATCTGACGTGCAAAGGTATAAAGTGTTTCGTTATCAACGAATAAGACTAAGCCATTGTAACGCAGGAAAACATAGGTGGCGACAATGGAGATGCGTTTATTACCATTGTTAAACGGATGAAATTTATTGATAAAGTATAAATAGCAGGCGCCTTTATGAAATATATCCGGGTATAAGTCCTGCCCGCCAAAAGTCTGTCGGGGCGCATTGATGATCATGTCGAGTTTTGTAAAATCACTCATGCCATAGTCGGGACTGGGATCGGGAAAATCTTCGAAAAAATTATGAAGAATCGTGCAAATAACCTGAAAATCGTTAATCGATAAATAGTTGTATTTCATCATTCATGAGCCAGCTTACGCAGGGTATCTTTATATTTATGAATCGCTTCCTGAGCGTATTTTTTTGTCTGTTCTTCACGGCGTTGCTGCCCCGAGAACAACCGTACCAGAATTTTGCTAACACTTTTTATCATAGTATTTATTGTAATGAATTAGTGTAATAATACAACAAGAATTGTATCAAAACAATGAAAAATCAAGAGGAGTTGAAAGCTGTATCTCCTCTTGAATAAATCAGGATGCCGCGATTATGGAATCGGCGGCAATGTGAGGGCGGCTTGGTGCCACTGATAGAACATGACAACCATAATGATCAAAATCCCCATCAACAGAACAATTCGCCATAAATCGTATTTCATGTTTCCTCCAAAAAGTTTATACAACTACGATGTTTCGATTATCGTAGTTACACAAAAAAAGAAAATCCCTCTCCTCTTTTGTGTAACCACGAATATAAACAAATCGTATACTTTCAACTCCCAGTTTAAAATGTGCCGGAAATCATGTAATCAGAAGCTCTATCTGAAGAATAAATTCCTATAGGATATTATATATTATTTTTTCTCTCCGACAAGGGTGTAATCAGTGGAGCTTAAGAGTACTATATTTTTCTCATGTACCCATAATGGGGTCGCCAATTACTTGACGTATTTGAAAAATAGTTCTTCTTAAGCTCCGGTTTGCGATTAGATCAAGAAGCCCTAATCGCGGCATTCCTGGGCGCAAGTACTACAGAATCCGTACGAATTGTCTGCAAGTGCTTCATTGGGACACCGACTGGTGGGATTCTTCAGTGACCAGTGTCTAGTATTACGACATCGACACCGTGTAGATGGCACGTCATTTTCTAGTGTAATATGCCATCGCAATCTTAGACGTTTTGATAAACTTCCGGGAACAATTCGTAACATCATTCACGCTCTCTTTCACTTAACAAGTTTTCGCTGTCAGATCAGCAAAAACACTTTCGTAAGAAAAATTTCTTACTATGGGATAGTATATAAATTTATCG
>CAZQAU010000023.1:0-3391 GCA_964591375.1 uncultured Gammaproteobacteria bacterium | reverse complement strand
GCATCGTGTGGAGAAAGACTTTCAGAAAGCCCGGCAATCACATAATCCCCTGTTTCCAGATAAAATATTCCCGCATCGTGTGCAAAGACATCAAGCTGACCGGTTTTATGAGCAATTTTAATATCTCCGGGAATATATTTCGGCAGCACAGTATTTAAATTCTGTCGAGTTAACAACGCGATCATTTCCCGGGTATACTCTGGAGTATTTAAATCGCCGTGGTACAACATCTCAAAAAAGAGTGCTATATCATAGGGAGTCGTTTGGGGCGGTGTACCGGTATAGGATTCGTTTAAAGAATGTTCCTTCAAAAATTTTTCGACATTGGAAATTTTAATCCGTGAAGTTAATAGTAAAGAAGCATAGTTGTGAGAGTTGGTTATCATTTCCTCAAGCGCCTGTGCCACAGTAAATGTCACCGTTCCATCGCGCAGCTCGGCATCTTCAGTCGCAATCAGAAATCGCTCATTTAAAGCAGGCACCGTATCTGTAAGTATTTCATCAAGCTTTAATGTACCTTGACGAACCTGATCATAAACAGTGGCCATAATCCATAATTTATATAAACTGGCAGGCTGAAAACGACGGTGTTCGTTCAGATAATATGTTTCTGCAGTTTTTAAGTTTTTGACGACAAACCCATACGTACCTTTCGTACCTTCCAGTTCTTTTTCAATCACTTCTGCTAAAGTCGGTGCAGTTACACGTTCATCTTCGATACTGTTTGCGACAGGGGCTAGAATGGGCGTCGCTGTTACGGCAGTATACGCTGCCTGGGCTTTATATGACTGAGTAGCAGGTTGTTGAATGAACATGATACCCGCCGAAAGTACGGAAAGAACAAATAAAGAGGTAACGATAAGATTTTTTTTGTAGTGTTTTTGATGATTATGGAAGCGATTCAGATCAAGAGGCGTGTAATTTACTACTTCAAGATGTTTAATTTCGTAAGCCTCTTCCATGGAAAAAATATAGCATTTTTTGAAGGTAAAAAGCTAGTCCAAAAATACAAAAAGTTTTTTATACTTATACAATGCAAAAAAACAAATTATTTATCGCCCTGGGGATCTTCGCTGTTATTGCAACCGGAGGGCTCATTTATTCTTCCCGGGAAACACAAAAACAATCAACCTCAACTACTTCTCAATCAGTATCATTCACGGGTATGGCAGAATCTCCTACTCCTTTCCCCTTTCAGGATATGACTATTCCCTATCTCCGTAGTCGTACCTATCAAAGCAAACTGAACGATACAGAATTGATCAGTAATAATGGATCATATAATTCATATTTGACGAGCTATCAATCCGATGGTTTCAAAATCAATGCGTTGTTAACTAAACCAACGGGTGAAAAACCGGCTGGTGGCTGGCCGGCAGTCGTGTTTGTGCATGGCTATATTCCACCGTCTCAGTATCAGACAAACGGTGCAGCATATTCAGCATATGTGGACTATATCGCACGCAATGGTTTTGTTGTCTTGAAAATTGATCTGCGCGGACATGGTAATTCTGAAGGACAAGCCGGCGGTGGGTATTATGGTTCGGATTATATTGTCGACACCTTGAATGCATATTCAGCTTTACAGAATAGCGAATTTGTGAACGCAAAAAAAATCGGTTTGTGGGGACATAGTATGGCCGGCAACGTACTGATGCGCAGTTTTGCCGCAAAACCTGAAATACCGGCTGTAGTTATCTGGGCGGGCGCTGTATATACCTATGATGACATGCAAAAATATCGGATCAGTGATGCCAGTTATCAACCGCCTCCCAATGATGACGAAAGACAAAAAAAACGCCGGGAACTTTTTGAAAAACATGGACAGTTTAGCGCCGTTAGTGACTTCTGGAAACAGGTAGCACCGACCAACTATTTACAAGATCTCAAAGGTGCCATCGAAGTTCATCATGCAGTCGATGATGCCGTCGTGAATGTGGGATATAGCCGCGATCTAATAAAACTGTTAGATACCACATCAATTCCTCATAAATTGTTTGAATATGCAACCGGCGGACATAATATTTCGGGCAGTAGTTTTAATACAGCGATGCAAAGAACGGTAGATTTTTATAAAAAATATCTCCCGTGAAATTAGTGGGCCGATGTGACATGCACGTGTTTATCTATCTCTTCTTTATACTGCACCATAAGAATCATACCAATAAGAGACAGAATAACACATGTTATGTATGGCCAACTATGTCCAAACTGATAAAGAAACGCAGCAAATAATGGTCCGATGATACGGGCTATCGACTGGAGAGACTGACTGGCTCCCTGGACTCTCCCCTGCTCGCGTGGCGGTGCAGCATGAGAAATCAAACCTGCCATTGATGGCTCAAATAATCCACTTCCTAATGCATAAATTAATATATATCCGTATGTTAATACCGTATAGGGAAATAAAGGAAGAATAGCATTGATAGCATACGCTATTCCGGTAATCAGGAAACCACCAATAACTAAACGAACAGCACCAAACTTAGGCAATAATTTGCCGGTTAAATATCCTTGGGTGACCATATCACCGATACCAAGAATCAAAAAATAAAATCCGATATTGCCCGGAGTCCAATGGAGAGTGTCTTTGAAAAATACAGAAGTAATTCCCTGTAACTGGGCAAAAGCAAAAAAATAAAACAGCCCGATGATCAGTAACATTTTTAGTAATTTATTATTCATTACCTGCTGAATCTGTCCAAATGGATTTAAATGATGAAGTGAAAAATCCGTCATCCGATGTTCTTTGGCAAGACTTTCCGGTAAAACAAAGAAACCCCAGGCAGCATTTAAAAGAGTGATCGCAGCAGCAAAATACATGGGAGCTGATAGACCCAGATGAGAGACAAGACCGCCGAATGTCGGTCCAAGAATAAAACCTAATCCTACGGTTGCACCAACGACACCAAAATATCTGCCTCTTTCCTGTGGCTCGGTTACATCGGCAATATAGGCCATCACAGTACTGATATCACCGCCGGTTAAGCCATCGATAATACGTCCTAAAAATAAAACTCCGAGACTTCCCCCAATTCCAAATAATAAATATCCGATTGCTGAGCCGACTAAACATATCAGTAACACCGGTCGCCGACCATACCGGTCACTCAAAGCACCCAGTACCGGAGCAGCAAAAAACTGACAAAACGCATAGAGTGATGTCAGTAAACCGACATAAAAAGCAATCTCATTGGTTTTATGAGCTGGAATATACTGAGCCACAATAAACGGAATAACAGGAATAATTAAACCGATTCCCAGTACCGATAAAAATCCGGTGATTAGAATAAATAGAAACCGAGTGTTTTTGAAGATAGATGTTTGAGCCATATGTAATTCTAAGGCTCGAAGACAGTAAAATCAAGAAAAATGGTTTCTCCCGCCTGGT
>CAZQAU010000022.1:20025-30070 GCA_964591375.1 uncultured Gammaproteobacteria bacterium | reverse complement strand
TAAACTATTCTTTTAAAATATGATACTCATTCCAAAAGACTCCTGGGAAGTTAGACACACAGCGGAAAAAGATCGGGGAATATTTGCTACAAAAATCATTGCTCCCGGGACAGTAATAGCCGATTATTTAGGAACACTTCTACCAGCGCATCAGGAAGATAAAATTGGTCCAACTTATACCATGTTTTTTAATGATGATACTATAATTGTTCCTTCTGATCCGTCCAAAATAGGTGCGCATGTTTTAAACCATTCCTGTGTTCCTACGTGCGACTCCTTTCCTTATAAAGGTCATATCCTTATTTTTGCATTACGAAAAATATTCCCTGGAGAAGAATTAACATACCAGTATATGATTGATCCTCCGGCAGATTCGAAAAAACCATCGATAATGTACCCATGTCGGTGTAACAGTGTACTTTGCAACGGCACTATGAATACTACTGCCGATTTACAAAAAAAGAATATGGAGTTTGTGCACATGGTCCAACAAAAAGAACACACCGAAACTGTACCAGTTCCATATAGAAACGAATTACCTAAATTAGACAGTTATCCGTCCAAAATCTCCGACCATTTGATATATGATTTGTTTGGTTCGCCACTAAAAAAACCACTAAAATCATATAAAACCTCATTACCAAATATTTTTAGTATCAGAAATACCATAAGAATGACAGGTAAAATGATTATTTACTGTAAACTAGGTTTTACTCTAATGGGGATTAAAAATGGATTAATAGTTTCTAAATTTAATAATGAATAAAAAGGATTTATTAAATCATCTGCAAAATGATATATATTGCCGACTTAAAATATCAAAGATTCATGGCGTAGGTGTTTTTGCCATTAAAGATATAAAAAAAGGAACAAGTATATTTAAAAATTGTAATAAGGTAAATTTTCTTCCCATAAAATCTGATGAAATAACGAACTTGGATCCAGAAGTAAAAATGATGATCAGTGATTTTTTTGCTAAAGAAAATAATACGTATTATATTCCTGACTCTGGACTTAATAGTATGGATATTTCGTTTTTCTTAAATCACACGAATAATCCCAATGTAGAGTTTAATCCCGATACATACGAATTCATAGCGATAAAAAACATCGCCAAAGGAGAAGAAGTAACTACTGATTACAGCACGTTTAGTGAATAAGAATTATCGGGCAAGTTTATATAACTTCTGCTGATCAAAAAAACGATGTTTCCATCCGTAGTCGATTTGTAAACAATCTACCACTTTATATTTCTTTTTAATTGCATCTTCAAATTCGTTATATAAAATGAAGTTTCCAATTCCTTTAAATTTTTTGATATTATTACCTCCAATGAAAGGATAATACGTATCTTTATACATCATAACCAGGTCAATTGCTGCCAGCTTTCCTCTAATATAAATCTCTACAAACTGAGTTTTATATGAACCGGAGTTTTTTATTATCGCAATAAAAGCATTTTTTACAGAATCTTCATATAAATCACTTTTTTCTCTATTAACTCCATCCAAACGTGCAGTGTTTAATGCAACAAGCTTTTCAAAATGATCGATATTTCTTTTAGCATTCAGAATCTTCACTTTTGGATTCAATGTCATGATTTTTTTATGATCATATTTAAAATTGTACCGATGTTTTTTATTTAAATCTTCCAAGTAATCTTCCATTCTTTTATATCCGCCGATATTTTTGGTATTTTTAGGATGGTCTTCGACTAACGGATATAGAAATTTACTATTGTGAGAATAAAAATTAGCATCAATTGCATTGAGAAGTATTGGATTAGGAGCTATTTTAGTCAGAATATCAAGGAAATGTTCATCTTTTAAAAAGAATTGATTATCTTCATTCCACCAACTGCCAAACCATTCATACTCCTTACTCACTTCACTAAACCACAATGGCAAAACTGCCAAGGGTTTCTTATTCTCATATAAAGTATAAAAAAGTGGTTTGTAATTATATCCCTGATACCACGAATATCTAAAATCCCAGAGATCAAATATAGTTTTATTGTGACTAAACGTTTGCCATAGTTTATAGCATTTTTCCATGTCAGAATGCACCTTTACTTTTAGTCTGGGAATAATATTAGAAAGACCATTTTTGTAAAAAAAATGATTTTCTTTTATTTTCGGTATAAAGTAGGGAAGTGGTATTCCAGTATCGTGCAAATTTTGTAAAAATTCTGTTTGAAGTTCCCCTTTATTTTGCGGTATAAAATCAATAATTTCCATGATATAAAATTAATATTATGTCATATCAATTATTTGTCAAGTAGTATTTAAGATTTACTTTTACAAAACATTGTCAGGATAGGCTAAATAAAAATTAATTATTTATCGATTTTTAATATTTTTTTTGAAAAAAACAAAAAATAATTTAAAAAAAAATTATAAGAGCTTTTTTTTGTTTGTTTTTTTTTAAAATACATGTTGCATATATGTGCCGTTTTGCTATACAATGTAATAAATAAGTAAGAACTACAATTACTATTCTGCCCTTACTTCAAAATTTGTTTGTTATGAAAAATATCAAGGAGTGGATAAAGGATTTGCCGGAAAAAAAACAGTATATAGACTTTTTAACAGCTACTATGTCAGTTCCTATCCTTATTACCGTAATAGTTACTAATGTTTCCAATCTGACTCATAAAAACGAAACTAAAGCAGCCGATCACGTAGTACAACAAGCGCCTAGTCCTATCGTATCTGAAGTAATTAAGATCGTTCCTGTAGCCGTTAATTCCGATTCTGTTACTGATAGTAATAAATCAGTACTATCTGCTTCGACTTCTGCCACCCCAATTCCTCAAGTTACTGTAGCCAAAATTTCTCAGGACTATTCACCTACACCCCATATTTGTAAAAAAGAAGTTGGTCCGGTTTCAATAATTTCTCCTGCTGAAAGTGAAGTTATAACAAACAATCCTGTATGTATAGATATATCATTTAATAAACAGGATTATTGTGGGGTTATGTGGTCTTATAAACTCGATAATGGCAGCTGGTCAGAGTATATGGATAAATCTATTTGTCTTTATAATCTTTCTCCAGGTACCAAAAAAATTGAACTACGGATTAAAAGCATTGGATCTGCCGATGAAGTAAGACTTATACGAAATTTCATTTACCAGTCCGAAGCCACCCCGACTCTGGTTCCAACAAATACACCCGAGCCCACACAAAGTACCGCTTCTACAAGTGCGTTATTGAACTCAACACAAAATAATTCGACAGATACCATTGAACATTAAATCTTCCTATTTGTATAATGACTATACATGAATAAAAATTTCTCTGATTATTACCATTCTGCCTTTCATTCCTTTCTTGAAGCAATAATGAACATCGCTATTTTTTTACCGTATTATTTTTCCGTACAAAGCCTGTTAATAACTCTATTTGATCCATGGAAAAATCTCACTGCACAAAAAACAGAGCGCGGCTTTTCTTTTCAGGAATGGTCTAATCGGCTTGGGTTTAATCTCGTCTCTCGAGGGATGGGTTTTACTATTCGTAGTACCGTTTTATTTACTTACTTAATCATTTTAGTATTATATTTGCTTATTCTCCCTGTGGCATTCACTGGTTTTTTTCTTTTATTACCTTACTTTTATATAAAATCCCGCAATTCAAAGTCTGAAGAAGAAAAGAAAATAATATACAAACAAAACTTCATAAACTCTCACATGTTAATAAAAGATAACTTTCAACCCGTCGAACAATGGTTTGAAAATATATACGCAAAATACTATCAAGAAAAAGATTGGTGGAAACTGGAACACTTACAGTCTAGTCCTCCGATCGGTCGTGATTGGGCAATGGGTTATACTCCCACTCTTGATGAGTTTACTCAGGAATTAACCAATCCCATATATCAGGCATATATTAAACATATCATTGGTCGTGATAAAGAAATAAATCAAATTGAAAGAATTCTTTCAAAAACCGAGGAGGCAAATGTAATTTTAGTAGGGGAGGAAGGCGTGGGTAGAAAAGCAGTTATTGATGCGCTATCTAAAAAAATATATGAAGGAAAAATTAATCCTTTATTAATGTATAAGCGCATACTAAAAGTGAATATGGAAAAGATTCTTACACAGTATCTAGAACAAAAACAACGTGAAGAATTTATGGAAGAATTATTAATGGAAGCTGCAACCGCACGCAATGTTATTATCATAATCGAGAACTTTGATGCCTATGTTTCGCATGGAGAAGGACGTGTTGATTTATCAGTACCTTTCACAAAATTCGGGAAATCTGCAGTTCAGATTATCGCGCTAACCACTCCATTTTTGTATGAAAAATATATATCACCGAATGCCACGATAAGTAAAGAATTTTCTAAAATAGATATTAACGAAGTAAATAAAGAACAGGCTTTTCAAATTACCCTAGACACTGCCCTGGAATTTGAAAGAAGATTTCACGTAACCATTCCATATGAGACAATCCGCGTAACTATCGATAAAAGTGACTACTACATTTCGGCTGTACCATTTCCGGAAAAAGCAATGCAGTTACTTGATACTGCTTGCGTATATACAACTCAAACAGTGAAAAAAAATGTTGTTACTCCGCAGGTAATAGATATTGTATTAAGTGAAAAAACACATGTTCCAACAACTCTTACGAATGAGATGAAAGACAAACTTGTGAAATTAGAAGCTCTGCTACGAACTAAAATTATTTCTCAGCAGGAAGCCTTACAGGAATTGGCTTCCGCTTTACGCAGATCGTTTTTATTAATGGGCAAAAGAAAAAAACCAATCGCCACTTTTTTATTTCTTGGACCAACAGGTGTTGGTAAAACGGAGACTGCCAAAGCAATCGCAGAAGTTTTCTTTGACACAGATAAAAGCCTTATGCGGTTTGACATGTCAGCATATCAGACTAGACAATCTATACCACAACTTGTGGGATCAATGGAAATGCAGAATCCAGGCCTTCTAACAAAAGCTATTCGCGAGCAACCATATGGAGTATTATTATTGGATGAGATTGAAAAAGCGGATCAAGACTTATTAAATATTTTTTTAACAATTTTAGACGAAGGATATTTCACCGATGGCTATGGTAAACGAGTTGACTGTAAAAACCTAGTAATTGTTGCAACAAGTAATGCAGGGGCAGATTATATCTTTAAATTGTTATCCGAACAGACAGACATTCAGACAAATAACGAATTATTTACTCAGAAACTGATTCATCATCTTGTTGAAGCACATATTTTTACTCCGGAATTTTTAAACAGATTTGATGGAGTTGTTGCATATCATCCATTGGAAGAAAACAATATCGTTGCAATCGCAAAACGGTTTATGAACCCGGTAATTGAGCAAATCGAATCTATGTACAAAATTAAAGTTAAAATCTCTGATCAGACATTGGAAAATATCGCACAAAAAAGTTACGATCCTGCTTTTGGTGCACGTGATATGGAACGTATATTGCGACAAGATATTGAAGATAAAATAGCAAAAATGATTTTTGAAGGAAAAGCTAAGGAAGGGGATGTAATATCTTTATAATGTCAGTCGGATTTTCTGCTAAATAAGTAGGTTTAAATTTTTCTAATAATGCCTTCGAATTAAATCCCCATGTGACAGCAATCACATCAAGTTCTAGTGCCTGACACGCATCAATATCACGCACTTCGTCTCCAACATAAATTGTACTCTGAAGATCGAGTTTTTCCTTTTTAAGGATACTCCGCAATGAAAATTGCTTACCAAAAATATTATTTTCTGTATAAATAAAATCAAATAGCTTTAAAGAATAATTACGCAAAAATATATCAATATTTTCACGGGAATTGGAAGTAAGCATTCCAATTTTTAATCCCTTACTTTTCAATTCAGGGAGTACTTCTTTCATTCCGGTAATATATGCTGCATTTTTCATATGCCGCTTCAGTAATTGTCTACCTTTATGCAGAATAAATGGCACCTTTAATAACGGTATTTTCAACTCTCTTATGATGTCAGTCGGGGCTTTATCTCGAAGACTATCGAATTTTTCCCGGGAGACTCTTTCGAATCGATATTCTTTAGCCAGTTCATTGGCAACTGTGTGTATCAAAGGGATGGTATCTGCAAGTGTCCCATCAAAATCAAAAATAATAGTGTTTTTTACCATATTTAATTGTAACAAACCTTTCGCTTCTCATTTAAGTTGATGAAATACATTGACATTTGTATATCATACTGCTATTCTTAAAAAATAAGATCTATGGATAAAAAACTAATTGGTTTAATGACTATTTTTTTCCTTTTCTTTGCAATTTTCGCCATAATTGCTATTTCTCCCAGCACATTATCCCGATTTACTCAGGCTCAGGTCGAGACAATACCATCCGCAGAAGCAACAAGAGTTTTGGCATGGCCACTATATGACTTGAAAGCCGATGGGACATCCGCCAGCACTGTTACTGTTATAGTTCGCAACTCAAAAACTATACCAATTGAAGGCAGGACTGTATCTGTCAGCACTTCTCTCGGTTTGTTTAGAGAATCCACAACGGTCACCGATAAGCAAGGTATGGCCGTCTTCCATTTAACTTCTACTACACCTGGCACTGCTCTTATTGAGGTGACTGTAGATAATGAAATTAAAGTACCTCAATCTGTCTCCGTTCAGTTCGCGCAGTAATATTAGTAATTGCGATTCCGCTTTAAATTGTTATAATATAGATTCATATGAAAATCACAAAAGCAGTAATACCAGCTGCCGGTTTCGGCACACGGTTTTTACCACAAACAAAGGCGATGCCTAAAGAAATGTTACCAATAGTTGATAAACCAGTTATTCAGTATGTGGTTGAAGAGGTTGTAGCATCAGGAATTGCTAGTATTATTTTAGTTACTGGTGCTAATAAAAGAGCTATTGAAGATCATTTTGATAACCCGGATGAAGATTTAACAAAGAATCTTCTCCAGGGAAACAAAGAGAAACTTCTTGATGTAGTAAAAAAGATTTCTGAAATGGCCAATTTTATTTATGTGCGTCAAAAAGGTCCTTACGGAAATGGTACACCTGTACTGGCAGCCGAGCCGGCAATAGAAAATGAACCATTTGCAGTTTTATGGGGAGACGAATTTATTTATTCAAACCCACCGCGGCTTCAGCAGATGATTGATGTTCATACAAAATATGGCGGCGTAGTTATATCTGGTGTAAAAATTGAGAGAAAAGAAGATTTAAAACGATATGGAATTGCTGATCTCGAAGCCGTATCGGGAGAAAAAAATGTTTATAAAATAAAAAGCATAGTAGAAAAGCCAGAGCCTGAAGAAGCTCCATCGAACATTGCAACTCATGGTGCTTATATTCTTCCACCGGAGATATTTCATGCACTTAAACGATTAGAGCCAGGCAAAGGCGGAGAAATCTGGTTAACAGATGCTATCAATCTTTTAAGAAACGATGGTGTGCCAGTATATGCTGTAGAAATACAAAATGGAAAATACTATGACACCGGTAATAAACTTGAGTATATGAAAACCGTTGTTGACTTAGCATTACAACATCCGGAGATTAGTGCTGATTTTAAAACATATCTTAAAACACTCAGTTTGTAAAGACCATGCTATTCAACACTGAGAAATCAAGTAAAAAAAAGATTGTTTGTTACTTTATAACTGGTTTTTTTGTTGTTACTTTGGCCTTTATAAAATCTCCTGTAATGGCAAAAACATCGGAAGTAATGCCTTCCTTTAATACTGATAAAATCAGTGCCTCGAAAAATACTACATTTGAAGTGAACTTATATCTTGAATCCAAAGTAGGGGAGAAAGTATCGGGAGCGACAGCATATATAAAATATCCGTCTCAAATATTAGATTATTCGGAAAACCTATCAGCACAACCGAATACTGAATGTAAAAATAATAACTATAAGCTAACTCAGTTACTGGCCACTAAAAATGATTCTAAATCAGGAATTGTACGAATAACTAAAGTTCAAATTGCAGGAGATGACGCACTACCATCAGGTAAATTTTGTTTTGGAACATTAAAATTTACAACAAAACCTAGTTTTTGGTTTATATTGCCTTGGTTTAGCCGATCCGGAGAAATCGCTTTTGACGAACCGGAGAAGTGGGAAATAGTCGGGCCAAATCACACCTATAAGATTGAAGAAAATTCAAAAAACGGACTTATAAAAGTTACAGAGACAAACTGAAGCAAGAGCGGACTTACATCTGTCCTTGCAAATTACACAATCTCTTAGTAAAATCTCACTTATGATCAATTCAACAACCTTCACAAAAGAGCTAACCGACGAGGTGGAAAAATTGTTTTCAATGGGCGCACACCTTGGTCATAAAAAAAACAGATTGCACCCAAGAGCACGTAAATACGTATACAAAATCGTTAATGGCGGATCTATTATTGATCTGACTATGACGGTTTCTATGTTAACTGAAGCAAAACGAATGCTTACAGAGTATGGCAAAGAAAACAAGACAATCCTTGTTGTCGTAACAAAAAAAGTTGCTAATCAATTCACATCAGAGTATTGTGGTGCAAATAATGTGCCTTTTATCGCTTCTAAATGGCTTCCAGGTCTACTAACAAACTTTGAAACGATTATTAAAAATGTACGCAAGCTTAAAACATTAAAAGAACAGCGCGCCAATGGAGAATGGGACAAGTTTGTTAAGCATGAACGCATGAAATTAGACAAAGAAGTCTTAAAACTCGATAAATTATATGGTGGGATAGTAGAAATGCTAAAAAGACCAGAGGTTATTATATGTGTTGATACGAAAAAAGAACGCAACACCATCGTAGAAGCAAAAAAGAATAATATTCCAGTCGTAGCTATAGTTGATACTAATTCCAATCCAGACGAAGTACTTCCTGTAGTTATGAATGATGACTCACCAGAATTAGTACAGTACGTCTTAAAACAACTAGTTGACTCTTATATAAAAGGTAGAGATAATAAGGATAAAGAAGAGACAGTTGCTAAACCAGAAAAAAAAGAAAAAAAGAAATCAAGTTCAAAAACCAGCTAACTTATGGCAGATATTCAAAAACTCAAACAACTTAGAGAATTAACCGGAGTTTCATTTGCACTTTGCAAAAAAGCTCTTGAAGAATCAAATGACAACATTGAAGAAGCCAAAAAGAAACTCACAATTTTAGCCGGGAAAAAAATAGAAGAAAAATCCACACGTTCGACTTCTCAAGGAGGCTTATTTGCTTATGTTCACCATAATGCAAAGATTGCCGCTATTGTAGAACTCCAGACAGAAACAGACTTTGTCGCCGGAAATGCCGAATTCAAGAAATTAGGCCAGGAGTTAGCTATGCAGGCCGCTTCTATACCAGCCAAAACAGTCGAAGAATTATTGGAGCAGGTATATATTCGGGATTCCAGCAAGAAAATATCTGATCTTATCAAAGAAGCTGTTCTTAAATTCGGAGAAAATATTAAAGTCGCACGTTTTGCACGATGGGAATTGGGTATAATGTGATTAGATTATAACTATGAATACTGAAGATTTTACAAAAGCATCCCAAACAACCATTGCTCATCTTAAGGAAGATTTGAAAACTATTCGTACAGGTCGTGCTAATCCTGCAGTCATTGAAGATTTACAAGTAGATGCTTACGGTGGTCAGTCTAAATTCAAACTTCTTGAACTGGCAACTATTACAACAGAAGGACCTTCTCAGTTACTCGTAGTTCCTTTCGATCCAATAACAGCTCCTGATATCGAACGAGCTATATTAAAATCTCCAATGGGTCTTTCGCCAGTCACACAAGGTGGTCGCATCATAATCAGAATTCCTCCTTTATCTACAGAGCAGAGACAAAAGCTTATTAAAATAATCAATCAAAAAGTAGAAGAAAAGAAAAATATTATCAGAACTCATCGTGATGAAGCAAGAAAAAAAATAAAACAACAGCTCGAACTAAGTACCTTAACCAAAGATGATAAATTTAGAATGGAAAAAGATATTGATACATCTACACAGAAATTAATGGACGAAATCGAAATCATAAAAAAGAACAAAGAAAAAGAAAT
>CAZQAU010000022.1:6880-19925 GCA_964591375.1 uncultured Gammaproteobacteria bacterium | reverse complement strand
TATTTTCAGTAATATTCTTAACATGATAACTTTAATTATTTTTATATTACTTCTTGCGTTACTCGTTTTAATTCATGAATTTGGACATTTTATAGCTGCGAAAAAAAATGGAATATATGTTGAGGAGTTTGGATTCGGATTTCCTCCCCGTGTAATAGGCAAAAAGATAGGCGAGACCTTATATAGCTTGAATTTATTACCTATTGGTGGCTTTGTAAAGGTTTACGGTGAAGAATATCATGAAGAAGATAAAGGTGTCGATAAAATGGCTGACCGAGCCTTTATTAATAAAAAACCCTGGCAAAAAGCAGTTGTCGTACTTGCCGGAGTTTTTATGAATATTGTTTTAGCTGTTTTTATATATTACGTTCTATTAGGGATTAATAACTTTAAATCTGATCCTTTCACATTATTTGGTGACTATAAATTCAGATTTGGCACCCAACAAGAACAAATTGTCGTCGCAAACGTTGTAAAAAATGCACCAGCTGCCAAATCTGGAGTGACAATTGGAGACGTTGTTCAAAGAGTAAAATCTGAAACTTCAGACACATGGACTGACATCTCAACACCAGATCAAATGATTAAATATGTCAATAACGCTCAAGGACAAAAAGTTGCTATCGAACTCATCAACTTAAAAGATGATCAAAAGAAAACTGTAACAGTAGTACCACAATACAATAAAGAACTTAAAAGAGCTGCTATAGGCGTCGGGTTAGCACAAAGTGTTGTTTTAACATACAATCAACCAGTCCAAAAAATTTTCTCTGGTTTTCTCCATTCCTATAACATTATGTCTTACAGTATGAATACAATGGGTTACTTTATTTCATCATCGTTTAAACAGAGAAGTCTGGGACCTGTTTCTGAAACAGTTTCCGGACCAGTTGGTATCTTTCAAGTAGTTGGCGATATTGTAGAATTTTCTGGTAGTAAATTACTTGTTAATCTGGCGCAGTTGGCAGCACTATTAAGCTTATCACTGGCGACTATGAACGTCTTTCCATTCCCTGCACTGGATGGTGGTAGACTCGTCTTTATTTTGTATGAATGGATAACAGGAAAAAGGCCTAATCAAACAATAGAAAAATACGTAAATATGATTGGTTTTTTTGTTCTTATTGCACTCGCCATAGTTATCTCAATAAACGATGTGATTCGTTTGATGAGATAAGTCAGGCCTTTATTATTTTTGTTTAAAAAGAAATGGACCTAAAATACGAAAACATAGCTATATCTGGTGGGGTTGCTGTCGGCACAACCACACTCATGGAAAATTTAAAACCTTATCTTGAACCGTATCACTGGCAGTTCAAACCAGTTGGACAGTTTGTGCGCGAGTACACAAAAGAAAACGTTCTGCCCTTGGCCTCACTCGTTTCCGATGACTTCGATCGCGAGATCGAAAGAAAAGTATTTGAAACATTAAGAAATGAAAAACATTGGGTAGTTGAAGCATGGTTGTCAGGATTTATGTCTCGTGATCTGACCAATACATTACGCATTCTACTGTATTGTAGTGAAAACTCCTTAAGAGTGGATCGATTAGCTAACCGCGACCGCGTTTCTGTTGATGAAGCTAAAAAGTTTCTTAAACTACGGGAAGAAAAAAATATTAAAAAATGGCAGCGAATTTATGGTAATTATGACTTTTTTAATAAGAAATATTATCATCTTGTTATAGATACATATTCATCAGGACAGCATGAAACAGTAGGGAAAGTTCTTGATGCTTTAGGATATAAACATGATAAGATACAGATAACGAGAAAATAAGCACTATGTTATATTCAAAACTTTTCGGCAAAACAGAAAAAAAAGCACCGGCAGATGCAGTCTACACATCGCATAAATTGTTACATCAAGCTGGATTTGTACGTGAATCTACAGCAGGACGATATTTCTTTCTGCCTTTGGGGATGATTGTCCAACACAAGATAATGAAGCTCATTAAAGAAGAAATGGACAAGACAGGCGCTCAGGAAATGCTTTCACCGGTATTACACCCACTTTCATTGTGGAAAGAAACAAATAGAACTAAAACAACCGGTTTTGAACTAACTGTATTAAAAGATCGTCGGGAATTTGAATATGCTTTAGGTGGGACAGCAGAAGAGATGTTTGTAGACGTAATGCGCAAATTTCAGATAAGTTATAAGGATCTGCCTATTAATATCTACCAATTTTCTACCAAGTTTCGTGACGAATTACGCGCACGCGGTGGCTTGCTTAGAGTTCGTGAATTTATAATGAAAGATGCGTATTCATTCGATAAGAACGAAGAAGAGTTTAAAAAAGAGTACAAAAAAATGTGGCAGACATATGAAACTATTTTCAAACGTTTAGGACTAAAAACATATGTGGTTGAATCTGATAATGGATATATAGGTGGTGAATATTGTCACGAATTTGTAGTTGAATCTGAGAT
The DNA here is from genome assembly GCA_964591375.1 of uncultured Gammaproteobacteria bacterium. Taxonomy (GTDB): domain Bacteria; phylum Patescibacteriota; class Microgenomatia; order UBA1406; family GWC2-37-13; genus CAYYYG01. Next base: position 17,494 of record CAZQAU010000022.1, on the reverse strand, counting down.
TGGCGAAAGTAAATTTTTTATGACTGAAGATGGCTCATATGCAGCTCATGAAGAAGTAGCTGTAGCCATTAAAGAAAAAAAGAATATCGATGAAATCGAACAACCACTTCAGGAAGTACATGCAGAACGTGGTACTACAATGACTGATGGCGAAAAACTGCATAATAAACCACTATGGCAGCAAATAAAGGATGTATTATTTGTTGATGAAACAGGACGTTTCATACTTGCCATTATCCGCGGTGATTACGATGTCAACGAAACAAAACTAAAGCATGTAACTAATTCAATAACGTTAAGACATGCAACAGAAGATGAAATTCGTAATAAAATTCATTCGGAACCTGGATTTATTTCTCCCGCTGGCATCAAAGATTTAGTAGAAAAAGACATAAAATTTATCATTGTTGCTGATGACTCACTCAGAACAATTAAAAATGCATACGGGGGAGCCAATAAAAAACATACTGACTTACTGAACATGAATATAGACCGCGACTATAAAGCAGACATTGAAGCGGATATTGCCCTGGTAAGAGTAGGTGACACAGCAAAAAATGGACAAAAATTAGTAACTAAAAAAGGTATTGAAGTCGGGAATATCTTTCAGCTGGGATATCATTACACTACTAAAATGAAAAACGCCATGTTTGTCGACCAGGATGGCAAAACAAAACCTTACTACATGGGATGCTACGGTATAGGTATCGGTCGCACACTTGCAGCGCTTGTGGAAGTATACAATGATGAACGTGGTATTATGTGGCCTCAAAACATTGCTCCGTTTGCTGTGCACTTGATTGGACTTGATTTAAAAGATGAAGAAATAAAGAAAAAAACATATTCTGTGTATGAACAATTAATGAGTCACAATATAGAAGTACTGTTTGATGACAGAGTCGACACAGGAGCAGGTGGAAAATTTGCCGATGCAGATCTTATTGGAATTCCACATAGACTAGTCATTTCCAAACGTTCTGGTGATAAAATTGAATATAAAAAGAGAACTGAAAAAACTGCAGAATTATTATCTCTTGAAAATATTCTTCAAATAATAAATAAATAATTCTTTCATCTATAGCTGATATAATTTGATTTATGAAAACAATTGTCACCCATATATCACCTGATTTAGATGCTGTAACAAGTGTGTGGCTTATAAAAAAATATTTGCCGGGTTGGCAGGATTCAGAAATTGCATTTGTTCCCGTTGAGTCAACTTTAAATGGAAAAGATCCTGATGAAGATCCGGATATAATTCATGTTGATACAGGTAAAGGAAAGTTTGATCATCACGGTTCCGGTGAATTTACTTCTGCAGCACGACTCGTTTTTAAATTCCTGAATCAAAACCCCTATTTTAAAAAAAAAGAAGCCTTGGCTTTAGAAAGAATAGTCGAGTATGTTACTCAAATTGATAACTTTCGTGAAGTAAATTATCCAACTCCTGATGCAGACATTTATGATTTTGCTCCTCATCAACTCGTTTTTTCCATGCATACTTTTATACCAAACGATCACGAACTAACGGAAAAATTTTTTGATATTTTAGAAAGTATGCTGGTTGTTATGAAAAACAAGTTGTCTGCAGAAAAAGATCTCCAAGAAGGCTTTATCTTTCGCTGTATATGGGGAAAAGCAATTGCTTTTGAATCAAAAAATGAAGAATCCGTTAAACTAGCATTAAAACATAAATATGACATAGCAATCAGAAAAGACCCTGTACGCGGCTTTCTTAAAATCAAAGCATTCCCTAAACCAGAGTATGACTTGCAGGAATTATTTGATCTACTGAAAAGAGAGGATAAGAAGGCGCATTGGTCTATACAAGGCGCTAATCATATAATTATTAATGGATCTTCACGAATTCCTAATTCCGTGCCCACCACACTAACTCTTGCAAAAGTAATTGAAATAATCAAGAAAATGTAATACAATGGCACCATAGACTTATAATTGTTCACTTCAAGAAAGGGGGTCCACTAAATCATGGTATTAGTAACAAAGAAAAAAGGCGAATCAAAAGATCAAATATTTAAAAAATTCACTAAAATGTTTATCAGTGAAGATATAGTTGATCAAGTAAGAAAAAAACAGTTTTACAAAAAGCCCTCTTTACAGAGGAAAGAAAAAGAAAAAGAGCGACTCCAGAAAAGACATCACAGGAGATCATCATAAATTAAGTCGGACACATAACAGAGTATGATTACTATTATTTCTCCATCGAGATATAAAGTTGGAAAGAAAAAACTGCAAATTGATGTACAAAAGATATTAGATAAAAACGGCGTATCTGAGAAAGCCGATCTTAATGTAGTGTTTGTAGGAAAACGTAAAATGCGACAAATAGCATCAACATATAAACATGAAGATGTGGCTTTGCCCGTTCTTGCATTTCCTTATAACGATACATCCGAAGGACAGTCACTTTTTGGTGAAATCATACTCTGTTATCCGCAAATAATTTTGCTTGCCGCGGAACGGGAAAAAAAGGTAGATGAAACAATTCTTAATCTTATTGAACATGGTGTACATAATTTAATCAAAAGTCTTCAGTAAATACCGTATAATTGTTCACATGTACTACCTAAAATATAGACCTAGAACAATAAATCAGTTAGATAATTCAACTGCTCGTGAAATACTTTCAAAAATATTACATCAAAATTCCAACCTTCCTCATGCATATCTTTTTGTAGGACAGAAAGGGACTGGGAAAACTTCATCCGCCCGTATTTTTGCAAAAGCAGTTAATTGTTCTGAGAATATTTTTTCGGGAAAATCAAAAGAATATGAACCTTGTAATCACTGTGATAACTGTAATCGAATAGATGGAGCAACTTCTGCCGATGTAACAGAACTTGACGCTGCATCTAACCGTGGAATCGAAGAAATTAAGAACATCATCAAGGAAGCCGGCTTTGCTCCCATGACAGGTCACTACCGGGTTTTTATTATCGATGAGGCTCATATGATTACAAATGAAGCTTTTAATGCGCTTCTTAAAACCCTTGAGGAGCCACCTCCATCTGTGATTTTTATATTAGCCACCACTAATGAAGAGAAAGTCCCCAAAACAATTCAGTCCCGATGTTTCAAAGTTGTTTTTGGTAAAGCCAAAAAAAATGATGTTCTACAACAACTACATCGTATTGTGAAAGAAGAAAATTTATTGGTTGATGAAAAGTTACTTGATCTTGTAGCCAGCCATAGCGATAACTCATTTCGCGATGCGGCTAAGCTTTTGGAAGAATTAGTTATACAAAATAAACTAACCCTAGATGATGCTCAAAATTATGTGGGGGTACGAACAAAACTAAATTTACTGACCATTCTTGAAAGCAAATCACTAAAAGATACAATAAAGTGGATTGATGATTTTGCTACTACAGGAGGAAGCTTTAAAAATCTGATTGAGGAACTATTGGCTGAACTTCATGATCAACTACTTATAAAAAACGGAATTACAACCGAAGAGAAAAAAGTATATAATTTAAGCATTAAAGAAATTGCATTGCTGATGAAACTATTCAACGAAGCTTATAGTTTATTGAAATTTTCGCCCATTGAATCGTTGCCACTTGAGATAGCTGTAGTTGAATTCTATAATAAAGGAAAACTTACATAAATTAACATAATAATAGTAAGGAGGTGTATATATATGAATCCATTATCAGGACTTGGAGATTTACAAAAACTACAACAACAGGCACAACAAATGCAAAAAGCATTACAGCAGGAAGAAGTAGTTGTAGAAAAAAATGGTGTTCGTGTTGTAGTGCGTGGCGATCAAATGATTCTTGAAGTATCGGTAGACGGAATTATTGAAAACCGCATTGCCGACGCAATTAATGATGCAGTGAAAAAAACTCAAGAACTAGCCGCAAAAAAACTTATGGAAATTGCCGGACAACAGCAATAATCTGTTGGCAGTATTTATAATTATCTATACATATGTTAAAACTATTCTCTGGATCAGCTCATCAAAAGCTCACCGAAGAGGTAGCACATTATTTAAAAGTAAGTGTTTCAAAAGCAGAAGTTGTACGATTCGGTAACTCGGAAGTAAGAGTCACGATTCAGGAAGATGTTAAACGATCAAAGTGTGTAGTAATTCAGCCAACAGCAAACCCTACAGATACTAATCTGATGGAACTATTTTTGTTTTGTGACGCGTTGCGCAGACAGGAAGCGCAGCGCGTGATCGGCATTATTCCATATTTCGGATATGCGCGACAAAACATACAACATCGCGATGGAGAGTGTGTTTCAGCAAATGTTGTTATTCGGATACTTGAAGCTTTAGGCTTCCATAAAATATATACTTTTGATTTACATGATGAAGCGACTGAAGGTGTATTTACGATTCCTTTAAAAAATTTATCCACTTTTCCATTACTCGCAGATACAGTTAAAAAATATCTTCACAACGAAACCTCAGAAAAGAAAATCGCAATTGTTTCACCAGATCAAGGTGGTATAGAAAGAGCCAGAAATTTTGGAATCAGTTATTTTGGTCATGGTAATTTTCATATGGCTGTTACAGAAAAAAAACGGGACCAGGACCATATACACCAAAGCGAAGCATTAGATATTTATGGCGATCTGAAAGACCGGATAGCGATTATAGTAGATGATATTGCGACATCTGCCGGAACATTAATTCATTCGGCTGAACTATGTAAAAAACATGGTGCAAAAAAAGTAGTGGCCGCGGTTACTCATCACGATTTTTCTCCAAGTGCGCCGGAGAAAATTCAAAATTCAGAGATTGAAAAATTTTTTACTACAAATACTATTCAGTTAAAAGAAGGACAGTCATTTGCCAAACTTCAAGAAGTATCTGTAGCTCATCTTATTGCGAAGGAACTCGATATTTAAGTAAGATTATACTACTAATAATTATTGCGACCATCAATAGATTTTTTTAGTGTCATGTAGTCTGCATACTCAAGATTACCTCCCATTGGTAATCCATATGCAAGACGACTGATCGTAAACTCCTGTGCAGTTTCCTTCTTTATCTCATTCAGTTTATTACGTATATACATAGCTGTTGCCTCACCTTCCATGTCAGGATTTGTAGCTAATATTATCTCTTTAACTGCCGTCTTCTCCGGACCGTTACCTACAACCCTCTGTAATAGAGCATCTATAAAGATATCATCGGGGCCAATATGATTTAGAGGGTCAATACGTCCATGTAAAACATGGTACACTCCTTCATATATATTACCTGTTTCAAATGAAAGTAAGTCCATTACATCTTCAACAACTGTAATAACACTTTTATCTCGCTTGGAATCGTTACATACAGCGCAGCTTTCATCTTCAGTAAGATTGCGGCAGATTATGCAACGTTTTGTTTTTTCTTTAAGATCATTTAAAGAATGTGCAAAATCTTTTAAATCCTGTTCCGGAAGCCGCAATAAATAAAATGCGAGCCTATTAGCTGTTTTTTCACCAATGCCAGGCAGACGTTCCAGAAATAAAGATATTTGTTTTAAATTGGTGGGTAATGATGTGGCCATAATCTTATACCTGAACAATTTCTACCATTATCAGTGGCTCACGGCCACGCTCTTTATAGAAAAAATCTTCAAGATTAGATGCAACTTGTCGTTTAAGCGATGTAAAGTCAACCACATTTTGTTCTCTTGGTTTCATTACCCGTTCAATAACATTAACTGCATCATCAAACAATTTCTCTTCGTCTTTTTCAAAAACAAATCCTTTAGAAAGGATATTAGGCTTGGCTACTAATTTGACTGATTTGTCGACAACAAGTACAGCAAGTACAATACCTTCCGATGATAATGTTTTTCGGTCACGGAGTACGATAGTACCGACATCCCCAATTCCATATGCATCTACATATATGTTTTTAGTTTCAACTGGATCACCCTGATAGGCACGATTCTTTTCAAACCATATAGTTTCTCCTTCATCAAGAGTGAAGACCGTTTTTTCATTAAACCCTAAACTTTTTACCAGGTCTTTATATGCCTTCTGATGACGTATAGAACCTCCAATTGGAATAAAAAATTTTGGATTTGTTAGTCGCGCCAATAGTTTCAAATCTTCCTGATTACCATGACCTGATGCATGGAGCTGATCTTTAATATCGGAATAAACCACTTCTGCACCAAGCAATGAAAGCTCTTCTATAAGTGAGTAGACACCTGTTTCATTACCAGGAATAGGATCAGAAGAAAATACCACTTTGTCTCCAGGCTTTATTTTTATAAATTTATTCTGATTTTGGGAAAGACGCGAAAGGGCAGAATCGTATTGTCCTTGTGATCCTGCAACAATCAAACATACTTTATGAGGCGGTAGTTTCATTACTTCATCTTCTTTTCCCATTAAAGAATAGGGGATAGGTAAATAGCCAATTTCATTAGCAAGACGTGTATTATCTCGCATGGAACGCCCCATAAAAATAATCTTACGATTAAATTTAATTGCAGCCTCTGTGCATTGACGAATACGAGAAATATTTGAAGAGAATGTCGTCATAATGAATTTACCTTTTGTTTTACGCATTTCATCTTCAAATGTTTGTCCCACAATCGCTTCGGAAAGAGTAAATCCCTCACGATCTGAGCCTAATGCATCAGAAAGTAAGCATAAGACACCCTCTTTTCCAGTTTTGGCAATTTGGTAAAAATCAGGTGGAACACCATACGGTGGCGTCAGATCAAATTTATAGTCTGGACCATGATAGATAGTCCCCACGGGAGACTTCAGCACAATATGCATGGGATCAGGAATAGAATGAGTTACCGGAATAAAATGCACACTAAAATCACCGAATTTATATTCCTGTGCTGTGCTTACAAGATGAATGTCAATATTCTCATTAAACTCTTTAAATTTATTTTCTACAAACATCATTGTTAGTTTGGCTGTATAAATCGGTGGACGACCTAAAGAAGCATAATGATAAGGTAATGCAGATATATGATCTTCATGACCATGACTCAAAAGAATAGCGCGAATTTTATCTTTTTTATCCAGAAGGTATGAAATATCAGGAATTACAAAATCTACACCAAGCTCAGTTTCCTGTGGAAAACCTATACCACAGTCGACAATCAATATATCTTGTAATTGATCATTCTTATAAAGCTCATACACGTACATGTTTTTGGTAACGCCGACTATTCCTCCGAGAGAAATAAAGTGAAGTTTATATGTATCCATAGAATAAAATATTAAGTATTAATTAAATGCAAATTAGATAATGAATTAATTAGATTATAGCACGTGGTATACTAAGAAAGTATGAATTTAAACAAGGAAAAAATTAAGGAACAATTAGAGCAAGTGCTCGATCCGGAGCTTAATATTTCCATAGTGGATCTGGGACTTGTATACGACATTATAATCAATACAGATAAGAGCGTTCTTATCCGAATGACACTTACCACTATGGGCTGTCCTTTATTCGAGACTATTGAACAAGATGTGAAGTCTGCATTAAAACAAATTGATATACAAGAAGAATCAGTGAAAATCGAGCTTACATTTGATCCGCCCTGGTCTATGGAAAGAATGTCTGAACGAGCTAAAGCTATTTTAGGAATATAAAATATTACAGCTATGCCGACAAAAAATTCAGTTGTATCAAACGTCTTTGAACAGATGAATGATACTACCAAAGCTTCTCTAAAAAGTGCCGCTAAGCAAGTGGTTGATCTTGTCGATCCTGCGAAAATCATTGAACAAATCGTGTCTCCCGGGACAGCATTAAATAATGAACAGAATCCGGTAGAAAAAATCAAACAAGAAACGGAAAAAAAGCAATCATCTACGCCGCTCAATTTTGAAAACCTAAATAAAAAATATCAGGAGAATGATGCTGTGAAACTAATGCAATGGCGTAAGCAACTTAACAGTGTGAAAGAAGGTGAAAAAAACGCGATTAATGAGTTGGAAAAGGAAAGAGAAGATCGTATGAGAAAAATAGCTCAGGAAGAACAGGAAAAAAAACGTATAGAAGCGGAACAACAAAATGCTAATACTAGTACTTCAATGCCTCAGGGTAAACAAAAACGAGGTATGATGGCCCCCAAAAAGAAAGCTCAACAGCAACATCAGGAAACTAAACCTTCAGTGGGAAAACAGTAAAAGTCCTGGTAATGATATAATATATTTTTACCTATCTGATATTACGGGGTGTAGTTCATCGGTAGAACGCACGGTTCGGGACCGTGAAGCAGCAGGTTCAATTCCTGTCACCCCGACTTCGTTCGCCGAAACAATCGGGCTCACTTCGTCGGGCGAGCCCGATTGTGAAGGAGAACTGCGCCTTGCAGAAGCTTTAAGCGGAGGCAGGCAAGTTAATTAATAATATATGATAATCGCGATTGATCTGGATGATGTTTTATCAGAAACAACTGCCTCTGTAATTAAATATCACAACTCCCGTTATGGTACGTCTCTAAAAATCGAAGATTTTTATTGCTATGACTGGAACAAAATCTGGGGAGGTACCTGGGAGGAGGCAATGCAAAAATGGCATGATTTTACTCAAACAGATGAATTTCAAAACTTGCCTACTGTCACTGGTGCATCAGATGTACTTAAGGAGCTTTCAAAAGAAAATAAACTTATTATTGTTACATCCCGGTTGGAACATTTGGAAAAAGACACCGTTGCATGGATAGATAAATTCTTTCCTCAAATATTTAAAGATATATATGTTAATAACCATACATCGTCTGGTACTACAAAATATACAAAAAGTGAAATCTGTAAAAAAATAAATGCTACTATCTTAATTGAAGATAATATGGAATATGCTAAAGATTGCTGTAGTAATAATATAGAAGTACTTTTATTTAATAGACCATGGAATCAAAATAAAATTCCCAATAAATCTACTCGTGTTTTTTCGTGGAAAGATATTCAGAATACATTCTCTCAAAGATAAAGTGATTTCAACGCAAAAACATATTATCACTTGATTTATTAAAATACTCTTCTATATACTGAATATCATTAGATATGAAATTACTTTTACTTACACTCTCATTAATTCGCAACCTTATTTTTAACACTCCCGTTAATTCACAGGAAATAAGTCTGGAACCATATTGTAAAAATGGATACTACGAAATAGCCGGCGAGGAAAAATGTAGCCGTGCACCAAACTGTGGTGGATATGGCTATGATGAACTAAATACTTCGAGTAAAATGCCAAGCTATGACAGATGTGTAGGAAACAGCGCTCCTGCCGGAAAAAATGGGTGCGATGGATATGTACCTTTATGTTGTTATGAAGTAGCTAGAACGGGAGACTTTACAAAATGTATCGGATATTGGGAACGATTATGGTGTACAAAAAGTCAATGCAATACTGCACGCGCCAATGGCGCGTCTGATGCTCAGTGTGGTGGTAACTGCCAATGCTCTCATGCACACTTTGAATACTGTGGTAATAAAGAACCTGTCGCATTAAGCCAAAGACTGAATGGTTCAACACCCCAACCAACTTCGGCAAACCCAACGCCTACTACACCAGTTCAACCCACCCAGCCACCTATCAACTGTCCAACCTCGTCAGCTCGTAGCTATAATTCACTAACTGTAACTAATACCGGAGACAATCGCGCAGCTCAAGATCATGCCGATAAAAATATCCATCTCCGAGGGTATCGTTCGACTAACGGCACACGTAATCTCATCCATAACAATGGTCCGAAAGATGATAAAGCGCCTCAACTCTCGACTGTGCTTACCAATAATAAACCAGCTATAGTCGCTCTATATCAGGTATATGATTGGAACTGGAGCAATAATACTAAAGGTTCCGCACTGACTAGTCCCTGGGATGTCACTATGCTTGGCCTTTCTGCAAACCCAGGAGATGACGTGCGCGTTCCGGATTCAGGATATAGTATAGGAGATGGCTATGAAGCAATAGTACTGTATGCGGCTTCGGACACAATTACTCTGGAATATACGAGAGAAGATAGTGTCGCACACGGTTATGCAATTCAATATGATGGAATCTGTGTCGATCCTAACCTAGTTAATCTATATAATCAACTTAATAGCCAGGGCAGATCAAAATTGCCAGCACTAACAGGAAGACAAACGATTGGTTCAGCACGAAATTCTGAAGTTAAGGTTGCAGTTCGAGATACAGGGAGTTATATGGACCCTCGATCAGATGATAGCTGGTGGATTGGAATAGGATCTTTACCCAACGCTCCTGCTGTAACAACCACAACTTCACCCATTGTAACAACGCTGCCGAACCCAACTGCAGTGCCAACATCGACACCAGCAGCTTGTACACCGCCATTGGCTGTTACATTTAGTGCTCCTGCTTCATCTATTTCTGCTGGTTCCTATGATATTGCTTGGACAAATGTCCCCAACGCAACAAAATATCATCTGCGTGTTGATGATGCCAGTAACGGCTGGGTAGGCGATTGTACAAAAACCCAAAATTCCGGTGATGCCTGTGTTGATAATATGACTACTACATCATTTAAGCACAACTTTGTTACAGGTCACACATATCATATTTGGGTTCATGCGGTAAACCAATGCGGCGGGTGGGATAAAGCTTCGGCACTAGAAGTAAAAGTCGTTAACTCA
>CAZQAU010000022.1:1808-6780 GCA_964591375.1 uncultured Gammaproteobacteria bacterium | reverse complement strand
CCACTTGAAGCTCCTCTGACCTGTCAGCCTCCCTCAGACATACGCTTTATTACTTCCTTGGATAGAACGCGAGTATCGGAAACAGTAGATAAAATTAATATCCAGTGGCAAAAAACTGCTGATACTTTTATAAAAATTGAAATCAGCACAGATAATGAGAGCACATGGGAAACTAAGTTCTCAGGAGATGAAGAATATACCACAAATGAATTTACCGGATTTGTCAACAATGCATCAGATAAAAAAATATTTGTCCGTGTATCTACCGGCAATGCTTGTCATGAAAGAGGTAAAACAGCAGTAGCATCTGCAGACCCAGCTGGTGACGTTATCAATGCTTCACCTACAACGCCAGTGCGCACCAATCAACCATTAAGCCGTGAATTAATAATCGGAGGATCACTTCTTGCTGTGCTACTAGTTGCGGCTTTCTTTGTTGGGGCATAATTTCGTTTAATACTGCAGCATTAGACACTGAAATTATTAGTGTGTTACAATTTCAGAATGAAACTCTACAACACTCTTACTAAAACAACTAATGAATTTCATCCCTTAAAATCGCCTAATGTCACTCTGTACACGTGTGGAGTCACTGTGTATGACTTTACACATTTAGGACACATGCGTACATACACTGGCAATGATATTTTAAAAAGATCATTACAATATTTAGGTTTTAATGTTAACCATGTGATGAATATTACCGATGTTGGCCACTTAGTGAGTGATGGAGATAGTGGGGAAGACAAACTGGAAAAAGGTGCCAAAAAACAAGGTAAAACAGTGTGGGAAGTAGCAAAATTTTATACTGATTACTTTGAAAATACAATGTCGGAACTGAATGTGATTCCGTCGAATGTTCTGTGTAAGGCAACAGAGCATATTCCGGAGATGATAGAACTCATCAACAAACTCAAAGAAAAAGGATATACTTACGAAACTTCAGAAGCAGTCTATTTTGATATATCTAAATTTCCTCAATATGGAAAGCTCTCCGGTCAAAAACTTGAAGACAAGATTAAAGGGGCGCGTGAAGAAGTTAATATCGATACCAGCAAAAAAAACCCGGCAGACTTTGCTTTATGGTTTAAAAGAGTAGGAAGATTCGCCGATCATGCAATGCATTGGGAATCTCCCTGGGGCGATGGCTTTCCAGGGTGGCATATTGAGTGTTCGGCGATGAGTATGAAATATTTGGGAGAAACAATTGACATTCATACAGGGGGAATAGAACATATCCCGGTACATCATGAGAATGAAATAGCACAGTCAGAAGCTGCAACAGGAAAAGAATTTGTTAAATACTGGGTACATTACCATCATCTACAGGTTGATGGTCAAAAAATGAGCAAATCATTGGGTAATTTTTATACTATAGAAGATATTCGCAAACACAATATCGATCCCGTTTCACTGAGACTTCTTTTTATGCAAACTCATTATCGACAACCTCTCAATTTTACTTGGGAGTCTGCAACTGCAGCACATGAAGCCTATAAAAAATTAAAACAACAGGTAATCGAACTTAAAAAGAACACATCAAGAACTATGCTCTCAAATGAAAAGCTTCAAAAAATTAGTGAATATCAAGAAAAATTTAAAGCCGCCTTACAAAATGATGTACAGATGCCCCAGGCAGTCGCCGTGATGTGGGAAATGCTTAAATCTAATATTCCCTCAGAAGACAAACTGGATCTACTTTTGGAATTTGATATGGTTTTTGGGCTTAGTTTAGCTAATACAATCGTCGAAGATATACCAAATGAAATTCAAGATCTGGCAATAAAAAGACAAACAGCGCGCCAAGAAAAAAATTATTTACAATCGGATGTTCTTCGCAAGCAAATTCAGGAAAAAGGATATGACGTCGAAGATTTAAAAGACGGATACAAAATAAAAAAAATATAAAATTATTTTTTTATCGCACTGATTATAACCTTCGCCGCTTCCTGATTTTTATTTTCTTCACTATGAGCAGGATAGGTTAAAAGCAACAGTCGATTTGAATTTTGTTCTTTCATAAGAGTGTTTATTTTAGTAGTGTTCCAATCGAATATATTTTTATCCACTACTACATACTGATATTTTTTTCCGTTTAAGTCAGATAATTCTATTATGTCGTTTTTTTGTAATGAAGCTAGATGATAAAATGGTCCTGGATTTCCATTTTCCAAATCAAAGTTGCCGACAATTATGGTTGCTCCATTTTCATTTAATCGTTTACTCTCAGCATACCAGCTTACGTAATTTTCATATGTCGGTGTTGCCAATATACCACTCGCATCTAGAGGTTTTTGCTCAGCTGTCGTATGGAGATATAAAGAAGGAATGTGAAATGCAGCAGGAACGCCTTTTTGTGATTCTATGCGTCTTTCTTCATAATGAATCTCCATAGGAAGCGGCTCAGATGGATTTTTTGCATCTATCGGAACATTCGTGATAGACCATAATCCAACTATAATAATAGCTGCCGCCAAAAGTATGAACCCAACTGCTTTTAACATAGAACAATATATAGCTTTACAAATACATTTATTGAATTGAAGATAAAGCTGTAATAGATATGTATATTATACAGGATAATTATTTATTAGTTAAGCAGTGCTTCGACAACGATGCGTGCATCAACAACTGTAGCACCGTTATCAGATAACATTATCGGATTAATATCAAGTTCTTTAATGTGAGAAAACCGTTTAAATAGATTGCCAATTTTATTAGCTATCTCATATATAACTATAGGATCTATAGAATTCGCACCTCTAAAGCCGTTTAATAGCTTGCCCATTTTAGTATCCATAATTTTATCTATAAAATAATCCTGATCAAAAGGATATATAAAATGGATGACATCTTTTAATAATTCAGTCATGATTCCACCGAGCCCAACAATTATAACTGGACCAAAATTCGGGTCATGTTTTGCACCTATATATAACTCATAACCTGAGTGCATTTGCTGTACATAACATGAGCCAGATATGCTGGATAACTGTTTATATGCAACATATAACTCATCCAATGATTTAATATTGGTAATGACACCTTTGGTTTCCGTTTTATGTGTTATTTCATCCGAAGCAATTTTAGCAACTAAAGGAAACCCAATATCTTTTACTAATGCCGGTAATTCCGAGCTGGAAGACACATGATACAGCTTTGTTACCGGAACACCGATGTATTCGAGAATTTTAGTAGAGTCAGCTAGATTTAAAAATGACTTTTTTCTAGGTTTATACAGTAGTTCTTTTATATCATTCTCATAAGCCAATAGAGATAATTTCATAATTGCCGATCTACTCGATAATTTTTTGTTGAATAATTGTTTGCGTTTTAACACTGAAGAAATCGTACCAGGAAGATCATCAAATAAAGAGAATCCCACCATTTTATGTTCTTCAAATAATTTTTGTACTCCTTCAATAGATTTACCCCCCATAAAAATAGGAAATACTGGTTTTTTAAAATTATCTTGCGCTGCAGCTACTATCTTGGCTGTTTGTCTGATTTCAGTATTAGCTTGTGGCGTAAGAAGAACAATTACAGAACCAATTTCTTTTTCTTTGAATGTTGCATCTATTGCCTGATTATAATCGAAAGCACTGGCATCACCGAGAAGATCAATCGGATTATGGACGGTGACTTTTTTTGAACCAAAATCTTTAGCAATTCTTTTTTTTGTCTTTTCGGAGATAGTTACTAAACACAAAGAACTCTGAATAAGTTCATCGGTAAATAAAACACCGGCACCGCCGGCATTAGACAAAACGAGAGAGTTGGAATTAGTCGGAATTCGTTTATAAGAATATATTTTTAGCAGATTTATAAATCTGGTGAAATTTTCAGCCCTGATAGCTCCACACTGCTCAAATAAAGCAGTATACACATCATCATCGCCGATTAAACCACCTGTGTGTGACACAGCCGCCTGGGATCCTTCAGAAGTCCTACCTGATTTTAAAATAATCACCGGCTTACGACGAGCAGCCTCTGTAAGTATAGTTCTAAATTTTGCTCCATCTTTTACATCTTCAAGATACATCCCAATAACCTCGGTATTTGGATCATGGGAAAGATACTCCAAAGTATCGGATTCATCTATAATAGTTTTATTACCGAGACTAATAAAATAGGAAAATCCTAAATTAATATGTGACACAAAATAATCGACCAAAACGCTACCTAACGCTCCTGACTGTGATATAAACCCTATGTTTCCAGTGGGACAAACATGTTTTAAGAACGTAGTATTTATTTTTTTTTCGGTATTAATAAAACCAATACAATTTGGTCCCAGGATATTCATACCATAATCACTTACTTTTTTCTTTAATACTTCTTCTTTCTTTTTCCCTTCCTCGCCTGTTTCTTTAAAGCCGGCAGCAAATAATATGATATTTTTAACACCTAGATCATGAAGTTGATCGAGATAGAGAAGCGATATATCAGCCGGTAAAGCAAGTACGGCCAGATCGATAGTTTCATTTATTTCAGAAAAATTTGCATATACCTTTTTACCTAATATCTTTTTTGCTTTAGGATTTATAAAAAAGATCTTACCAGTATAACCTTGATCGATTAAATTTTTTGCAACCAAATGACCTACTTTTTTTGATTCGCGAGACACACCAACTATTACGATTGAAGATGGCTTAAATAATTTTTGTAGATCCATATATAGAATATAACAGCTTTATATAGTCCATACAATATAAAATAACATATTGACATCGTACTAGTATACTAGTATAATACTGAGTATGAATCATAAACATTTCCACGAGCTTATTCAAACATTATTATCTTTTAAAGATGAGAAAGATCTGATAAATTTTTTGGAAGGTTTATTTACAACGAATGAACTCATCGAAATCCCTACCAGACTTCAAATTATTAAGATGTTGAAAAAAGGTACGCCTCAACATGAAATTGCGGAAAAACTCGGCGTAGGTATCGCAACCGTCACCCGAGG
>CAZQAU010000022.1:0-1708 GCA_964591375.1 uncultured Gammaproteobacteria bacterium | reverse complement strand
AATCTTCAAAATGCAGTAGTAGTATTTCCAGATGGGACTGTAGATGAAGCCACAACCACAATGCTCAGAGAACATAAGGCTCATTATCATTTTCCTGAAATAGTACAAAGGTTTCGTGAAAAAGGGTCCGTAGTTGGACTGCATTTTAAAGATGACCAAAATAGATATCTATTAGATAAAACAGGTAAGCCCCGGATAGAATTAGCAGGTTTATCACACCATTATAGCCATATGTCTATTCCTACTTCCGATGGTGTCGCCATTGCTGGTCTCGATAATGGCTTTGCTGTTGGAGATGCTGCAGGCACCGGACACTGGTTTGATCATAAGGTCCGTTTCCCTGGTACCGCGTTAGCCAACTGTTTAGTTGGGGCAGAAATGATG
Organism: uncultured Gammaproteobacteria bacterium; assembly: GCA_964591375.1. Lineage (GTDB taxonomy): Bacteria > Patescibacteriota > Microgenomatia > UBA1406 > GWC2-37-13 > CAYYYG01. The sequence goes on along the minus strand of CAZQAU010000022.1, from coordinate 1,324 downwards.
TCTCAACATGCTGCATATCTGCCTAATGGACAAGATATGCAGATCAACATATCACATTACTATGAACCAGAAGAAGGACTAACACCAGATGAATTGCAAGAAATGAGAGAAATTAACACACATTATTTGTTCGATATTGAATGCTCCAGTCCTCAAGATGCTAAACATAAAGCACGTGAATGGAGGAAACGTCTTTTACAGTTCAGAGACACACCAATTGTAGCCTTAAGTGAAGGCACTGCATATGCGATGGAGAAAACCCGAACTGGCGAGGAATCCGAACCTTTTCCTATATCAAGAGAATTAACTAATACGTTGAGAAGAGAAACGGAAAAAGAGCTCAATCAAGAAACTAGATATGAGCTCCATAATCAAAGACGATTGATATAATGTAGATATGAAAAATACCATTGAAGATTTTAGAGTAAGTCTCGATAATATCGACAATGCAATAATATTTTTATTAGCCGAACGATTTCACATTACCAAAAAAGTAGGCGAATATAAAAAAATCCACAATCTGCCGGCACAGGACTTGGCACGTGAAACATCTCAGTTTAAACGTATTAAAAAACTAGCCAAACAAGCAGGACTAAATGGTATGTTCGCAACCAAAATATTTAGACTAATTATTGATGAAGTGATATCCAATCACAAAGATACTTCATCTCAATAATTATTATCTTTTTTCAAAATACAGAGTTACAACAGATGAAATTGTCTGACTACCTGGTTCGATAACTGCATTAACGGCTTCTGGTCGTGCACTCATTGATACTGCTTTGTCGTACATAACCGGTGGATACCCGCCTGCAGAACTTTCAACTATATTAGTAACTTTTCCTAATTTAATACCTAAACTATCGGCAAGTTTTTGAGCTTGTTCTTTTGCATTTGCAATCGCTTTAGATCGTGCGTCTTCCCGATATTTTGCAGGTTCTGAAACTTCAAACCGGGCACCTTGTATTTGGTTAGCACCGGCGGCAGTAGCTTCCTGTATTACATCAGAGACCATAGTGGTATTTTTTACTTTAATTGTTATATTTGCATTACCATTATAGCCTGTGATTCCACTTTTATTATTATCATAGGAATAATTTGGATTTATCGAATAGTTTGAAGTCTGAATATCTTTTTTATCTATACCCATTTTTTGCATCGCGGCAACAATTTTATTATTGGCCTCATCGATCGATTTCTGAACAGCCGCGACTGAAACCCCTTCTATGACACTGATACCTGCATCCACATATGCTGTATCAGGTATAACGTCAACTTTGCCTTCACCAACTACCGATAATTCTGATGATGTGGTGGTATTAAC
>CAZQAU010000021.1:0-30390 GCA_964591375.1 uncultured Gammaproteobacteria bacterium | reverse complement strand
CCTCTAGACGATGGGGCCGGAAGTAGACTGTAAACTTCAGACGGTAGTCTGTAGTCTGGTCTATCTATTACGGCTAATTCGATATTATATCATTTCTGTTTCAATTTTTTAACTGCTTCTTGTAAGATCTCCCGGGCGACTGTTTGCCCGCCCAGACCAAACGCCAGACCACCCGCAAGAGCCACCATAGCCACAATACCGGTGAATAAAATGCGGATCAAATCCTGGGCTACACCCAGCTGATTCAGCACTACAAGAATAGTAAAAAAAATGATCAAACCTTTAGCGGCCATGGCCAGAGTATTGGCGGTTGAAGAGTGTAGATTACGAATACCATGACGGAAAACATCGGCAGTCATATTGGAGATAATGATCCCGATAAACCCGATAATGACTGCGATGATCACGTTGGGCAGATAAAACAAAAACTGATTTAATACAGATGTTGCCCGTGACAAACCCCAGACTTCTAATGTCGGAATAAGAAACAATATGATCACTGTCCAGCGGAGAATCTCAGTAAGCATCTCTTCCCAAACTGCCACTTCTGCCTGTTTCATCAGGCGTGTGCGTTCAAGCAAGCCGGAAAGGCGGAAAAACTTAAATATAGAAAGAAGTAAGCGTTTGAGAATACTGGAAAGAACTAAACCGATACATAAAATGATCACACCACCAAAAAAATTCGGCAGGTAATCGGCCACACTTCGGAAAAAATTTGAGAGTATTTGATTAATGAATCTGAACATAAGAATATTATAAACGATAAACGCAGGAATGAAAATATATCTTCCGTCAGAGTTCTACATTTTCAAAAAATTTCATCTCTTTCACCGCTTTATCAGGATTTAATTCTATCGAAAGAACGCAGATCGAAAGCTTATATGTTTTATAATCATTCTTCAAAAGATACATATTGATCGACCGCTTTAAATTCTGAAGTTTACGGTACGTAACTGCCTCGTAAGGTTTCCCTTTTTTATCGCCGATTTTTGTCTTCACTTCCACAAAATACACACACTTATCTTTTTTTGCGATTAAATCAAGTTCTCCCCAATGAGTAGTGAAGTTACGGTCAATTACTAAGAAACCGTGTTCCTGAAGATAGGTAACACCAAGTTGTTCGCCCAAAGCGCCAAGATCTTTCCGATAATGACTCATGATGTCTTTTTAGCTTTTTGCTGTCTATACAAACGATATCGAAGCTGCTGTCCGGAAAGTTCGCGGACGAAGTACAGTTTTGATTTTGTATAGTTTGATTTCTTATCGAGTTTGATATCGGCAATAAACGGAGACATTACCGGTATAACTTTTTCCACGCCAATTCCTGAGTTGGAAATTTTGCGGACTGTAATAGATTTATTTTCCGGTGTACTACCAGTAATTTTGATCAGGATTCCCTGAAAAAGCTGCTGTCTTTCTTTTTCGCCTTCTTTAATGCGATAGTTTACTGTAATTGTGTCGCCAACTGCTATGTCGAGTTCTTTTATTTTGATTGAATTTGCCATAATCTCCTATTATATCGAATGAATATTCTATTGTAAAGACAAATTATAAACCGTTACTTACCGTGTTATGAGCTGACTCATACATTTTTGCATCTGGGCATTCCAGGTACAAATAGCGTTAGAAGGCGGTTCAACCATCGGACAAACTTTGTTTGGTGGAATTGGACCTGGAACACAGCTTGTTCCACACCAGGAACACTCTCCTACGATTCGTGAAGGAACTGGGCTTATCGATGCTCTAATTGGCAAAGATGCACTCATCATATCACCTCTGGCAAACTGTAAAGTATATACAGCTCCGCGTGCCCAAACACGAGCTGAATCAGATGCATTAAATAATTCATATAACTGTTTGGCTGCCGGGGTAAGAGTGGTATTAACAGGTACAGATGGATCAATTCGAACATCATTGAGTATTCTGGTTTCATACATGGCTGAGCTCATTACCGATGTTCCCATCGTCGTTATCTTGACTAAAGCCCGATACTCACCTGATGTACTTAATTTAACAGAGTGAATCGCTCCATTATAAATACCATTTAATACTGCTGGCGTTGGTGAAGTAGGAATACTGGGACTGATTGAAATCGACGGTGAAGGAGTTAAACTAGGTTGTGGTGTTAAACTGGGTTGAGGTGTGGTACTGACAGTGTCACAGGCAACACAGTTAATTCCATCTGTCGGTCGCTGGATTCCGGTGGCACAATAACTGCGCTTGGCATTACTATCCAGACACAATGAAGTCACCTGTCCATCTCGTGCGGCTTCACTACACTGATCGCAATTAATACGTAAACGTGAAATGGTCTTTGCTTCCGCACTTAATGTTTTTATTTCTTCACGATTTGCAAGTGTTCCATAAACCGAAATAGTTAGTAATACGAACGAAGATAGTACAACGATTTGTATTAAATTGTTAGTTTTATTTCCGCTTACCAGATTATTCATATAGTATTAAATCTAGCAAAGTCAATTGGTTATTCAAGAGTAATTTACTATATACGATTGTTTACACACATCGATGCTATTTGATATCATATAATGCTTTATGATATAATAACACCTTCAGCTCATTGATAAACGGTAAACCACTTTTTGTACATAAGGAGAAAATGGTATGCTAAGTGAAGCAAAAAAATATCATCTCGTACCTGTCGTGGTTGTATATGTCTTTGTAGCCGCAGTCGCTGGATTTAGATTCATCAAAGATCTACAAGATCCACAATCCACATTTCTGAATGTGATAGTTCTACTTCTTGCTATTGCAACTATCATTGGCTGTCTATTAGGCGATGTATATCGCAAAGCAGTTGGTTCGGCCTGGATATGGATATCGCTTGTTGGGCTAGTAGGGCTTATTTTAAGTATGTTACTACAAATGCAGCCACTAGTTATCACAACATTAGTGATGCTCATTGCCGGAGGAATCACTTCGCTTCTAATCTTTGCCCCAGAAATTCGTAAGTAGTTTTGTAAAATAAGGTTTACCGTTTCCAAGACTGAAAAAGCACCTATGACTGTCTAAGGAATTAATTTGTATTGCTCCATGCAAAAGTGTGGATTAGTATAAATTGTTCTGAAGCTATAAACCCAGAGGTGCTTTTTTAATGGTTTGCACAGGCTTTAAGAAAAGCCATAAAAATGGGGTGTGGAGTGAGCGGCCTACTTTTATACTCTGGATGTCCTTGTGTTCCCATATAAAACGGATGCATCGAAGTAGGAAGTTCAATAATCTCAACCAGCTGTTCGACTGGTGAACGAGCGCTGATTACCAGACCAGCCTTTTCAAATTCGGCAGCGAATTCATTATTAAATTCATATCGATGTCGATGTCTTTCACTCGTCAGGTATTTAGATTTGTCTACATAACCATTGTATTCATCATAAATTTTGTCAGCCATCGTACCGGGTTTAATGACGGCATCCCATTTACCTAGTCGCATAGTTCCGCCATACGCTCTTTTTTTAATAAGTTCCCGCTGTTCTTTAATAAAATGAATAACTGCATGTTTTGTATGCGGATCATTTTCTTCTGTATTAGCATCTTCCCAATGTAAGACTTCTCGTGCAAAAGCGACAGCTGCGAGTTGCATACCATAACACAAGCCTAAATACGGGATTTTTTCCCGACGGGCATACCCGGCCATCTTTATCATTCCTTCGGCTCCCCGTTCTCCCCAACCAATCGGAACGATGATACCATCAGGCTTTCCAATTATTTCCGGTCCGGTTTTTTCAATTTGCTCTGAATCAATCCAGCGTGTTTTTACCTCGACACCCGTATGCCATGAGGCATGGTCGATCGCATCAAACAATGCCGCATATGAATCACGGAGCTGGTAATCACCTGTACCAAAATACTTACCGGCAATCACTATTTCTACCTGTTTTACTTTCTTGGCTTTAATCTTCTCTGTTAATTCTTCCCACTGTTTAAGATCGGGTTTCTTTTCTTCCAGATGTAATTTGCGCAAAATTTTAGCTTCAATCGCCTGCTGATGAAGAACTAGGGGCACTTCGTACACGGAAGGTACATCGGGACTGGAAATGATATCCTCACCATGCATATTACAAAATACAGCAAACCGGTCACGACGACGTTCATCGATATATTTTTCAGATCGTGCAACGATAAAATCCGGCTGAATACCCATCGAATTTAATGTACGGACAGAAAGTTGAGTCGGTTTTGTTTTCGGTTCACCCAGATGGTTTGGTGTGGGGACATAACTGACATGAATATGTATTACATCGCCTGGATTTTTAAGAGTTAGCATTCGCGCAGCTTCATAAAAGAATACGTTCCAATATTCCCCGGCTGTTCCGCCCAGCTCGATAACCATGATCTCCGCATTGTTAGCCTTGGCAGTATCCTGAATCCGGCCGATTATTTCCTGACTGATATGAATTGCTTCGACATCTTCACCTTTATACTCAAAACGTCGTTCTTTCTCCAATATCTTCTGATAAATCTGCCCCATCGTCACAAAGTTTAACTTGCCCATGTCCTGGTGCAAAAACTTCTCATAGGTTCCCATGTCCATATCAGCTTCTGTGCCATCTTCACATAAGAATGCATCACCATGCTCAATTGGATTAATAGTACCGGCATCAATATTTAAATAACCTTCAAATTTCATAGGAGTAACCCGGTAACCTGAGGATTTGAGAAGAAGGGAGATCGAGGCGGCTGCAACGCCTTTGCCAATTCCGGATATTACACCTCCGGAAACGAAGATATATTTTAAGTTTGCCATTAGATGGCTGGTATTTTTAAATTGTTAAATAAATTTAGCTCTATTAACCTGACTGTTATTATTTTAAAGTCCAGGACGAATATTTACAAGTCGGATAATTTTCACAGCCATAGAATCGCTTCTTTGTCTTAGTGAAACGTACTACCAGTTTTCCATTGCAGGTTGGGCAAAATTTTCCCTGTACAATATGCAAAAATGGTTTGGTGGTTTTACAATCCGGATACCGGCTACAGGCTAAAAATTTACCAAATTTAGAGTAGCGGATTACCATTGCCGCATTACATTTCGGACATTTATCTTCCACAGTTTCCTCAACATCAATCGTTCGTTTATCTTCACGTCGTTCCGATAATCGTTTGGCAAAGGGTGTGAAAAAGCCGGAAAGCAACCCCACCATCTCCTGTTTCCCTTCGGCTACTTCGTCCAAGCTCTGTTCCATACCAGCGGTAAAACCCAAATCAAAAACTTCGGGAAATGCTTCCGATAAATAGTTGGAAATAGCTTCGCCGAGTTTAGTGGGAACAAAATAACGATTCTGCTTTTCAATATAATTTTTTTCCTGAATCAGAGAAATAATAGGCGCATAGGTAGAAGGTCGGCCAATCCCCTTTTCTTCCAATGATTTGATGAGCGAGGCTTCGTTGTACCGGGGTGGCGGCTTGGTTTTACTTTCCGCAGCATCCAGCGAAATCAGATTCATAGGTTCACCCTCTTTTACTTTTGGAGTAGCCTGATTTTTTTGTGCATATTCCGGATTTAATACTCTTAAAAACCCATCAAAAATCACCTGCTGCATTTCTGTTTCAAATAAGTAGCCCTTACTGCCGATAATCGAAACAGTCATATTCTTGATCGAGGCTTCCTTCATCTGGGTTGACAAAGCGCGTTCATAAATCAGCTTATATAACTTTTTATGATTTTGGGTAATTTTTTCCCCGGTTATACTATCTGCCATTTTTTCCAGACTAGTCGGACGAATAGCTTCGTGAGCTTCCTGAGCCATTTTCGATTTAGTGCGGTAGCCGCGAGGTTTTTCCAGAGCATATTCCGGACCATACACTTTAGTGATATGATCTTTTGCTTTGAATACAAACTGTGATGATAAATTAAAAGAATCGGTACGATGATAACTGATCAGACCACGTTCGTATAGATCCTGTGCCAATCGCATAGTCATTTTTGAGGAGAAACCATACTTGTGAAATCCTTCCTGCTGTAATAAAGATGTACTAAATGGTGGTGGTGGATACCGTGTCTGAATAGTCTCTTTGATACTTGCTACTTTAAATGAATCCGACTGTATATCGGCCTTTATGTCTTCAACATTTTCTTTAACGATGGACGTCTGTGTATATGTATAATCACCTGCAAAAAGTTCCAGCTTTGTTTTCTTTTCATATGAAACACCATTTTTATTTACCAGTTTTCCTTTTAAGGTCTCAGAATTCTTAAACTCACCACTTATCTGATAATAGTCAACTGTCTTAAAATTAAGGATTTCTTTTTCCCGCTCTACAATCAGACGTAAAGCCACGGTCTGAACACGTCCTGCTGAAAGCCAGTTTTTGCCCATCTTTTTCCATAACAGAGGTGACAGTTCGTACCCCACAATACGATCCAAAATACGACGAGCCTGCTGTGCTTTCACCAGATTAAGACGGATTTCTTCTGGGTGCTGCAAAGCTTCCTCAAGTGCGCGGGGTGTAATTTCATGAAATACAATTCGTTTTAAATCTTTCCCTTTTTTGATCTGAATGTTAGGCCATTTTTCATCGATAAGACCAAGGATATATGCAGCGTGATATGAAATTGACTCACCCTCGCGGTCAGGGTCTGTAGCAAAAATAATTTCCTTATTTTTCTTTGCCAGTTCCTTTAAACCCGCCACTACTTTCTGCTTATTTTTGATTATTTCATAATCGGGTTTAAATTCATGTTTATAGTCTATTGATGTTGAAGAGGAAGGAAGATCACGGATATGTCCCATGGTAGCAAAGACATAATAATCTTCACCTTTAGCTTTAAGGATACGATTAAAAGTACGCGCTTTGGTTGGTGATTCGACAATAATTAATGCCATAATAAATAAACTTCTATTCTATAAAAGATATCATATTATAATGCAGTAAAGCAAAATTTACGCTTTTCTTCGTCTTTTGCGAAGTAACTTCATATCGATCAGGGAGCGTCGCAGAAGGGTCGAAGCCTGTTCCCGATCGGACTTTTCTGCAGACTGAGCTAATATTTTTTTTGCGTTATCGACTGCCTGTTGGATAAGATTGGCATCTATTTCATTCTGTCCATACGCACGGGAAACTAAAATATTCAGTTGCTTACCATCGGTTTCCATGTAGCCACCGCCGATAGCCAAAAAATCTTCATCTTCATCTGTTTTTATACGAATAATACCTTCATTCAGTAAAGCGAATAAATTCGTATGACGGGGCAAAATCGTCATTTCACCTTCAGCAGATGGCAATGTGACTGCATGAACATCCTCTTCCCGAACAATCTTCTTTGGTGTAATTATTTTTAGATGAATTGTTGACATAGCATCAAATAACTTCTTCGATACCACCGACCATGTAAAATGCTGACTCCGATTTACTATCATGTTTACCATCAATAATTTCTTTAAAGCCCCGGACTGTATCAGCTATTTTCACATACTTACCCGGTCGACCGGTAAATGGTTCGGCGACAGACATTGGCTGGGTTAAGAATCTCTGGATTTTTCGGGCTCTGGTAACAGTGAGCTTATCTTCTTCAGAAAGCTCTTCCATTCCGAGAATCGCGATAATATCCTGCAAGTCTTTATAACGCTGTAATGTCTTTAATACATCTTTGGCAACCTGATAATGTTCAGCACCCACGACATCCGGGTCCAGTGCACGGGAAGATGAAGTAAGCGGATCAATGGCCGGATACAATCCTTGCTCGGCTAATGAACGTTCCAAAGTAATGGATGCATCCAGATGAGCAAATGTTGCCACAGGTGCCGGATCTGTATAATCATCGGCCGGTACGTATACTGCCTGAATGGAAGTAATAGAACCTTTGTTTGTAGATGTGATTCTTTCCTGCAAGGCGGCCATTTCACTCGCTAATGTAGGCTGGTATCCGACGGCTGAAGGAATACGTCCCAGTAACGCAGAAACTTCAGAGCCTGCCTGAGCAAAACGGAAAATATTATCAATAAATAACAAGACATCCATATTTTTTTCGTCACGGAAATATTCTGCCATTGTCACACCGGTTAATGCTACTCGGAGACGGTTACCCGGCGGCTCATTCATCTGACCGAAGACAAGTGCTGTTTTGTCCAACACTTTTGTCTCTTTCATTTCGTTCCATAAATCATTTCCTTCACGAGTTCGTTCACCGACACCGGTAAATACAGACACACCATGGTGCTGTTTGGCCACATTGTGAATCATTTCCTGGATAGTAACTGTCTTACCGACACCAGCGCCTCCGAAGATAGCCACTTTTCCACCTTTAATAAACGGTGCGATAAGATCGATGACTTTAATTCCTGTTTCAAAAACTTCCTGCTTTACAGCCTGATCACGCAGAGCGGGAGCAGTTCGATGGATAGGATATTTTTTTTCCGTTACCACTGGCTCGCCTTCATCCACAACATCTCCTAAAACATTGAAAATGCGACCCAATGTTTTCTCACCGACAGGTACACTGATTGGTCCACCGGTATTGGTTACTTTAGCGCCACGTTTTACGCCATACACATTCTCCATGGCGACGGTGCGTACCATTCCCTCATCAAGAATTGCTTCAACTTCCAAAATGATTTTTTTATTTTCGTTTTCAATGACTAATGAATCATAAATACGTGGAGTTTGATCGACCGGAAACTGAACATCCACCACCACATCGCGTATTGAAACTACTGTACCGTGAGACATATTTTTTTTATAAATTACTAATTAAATTCGATATAACTAATTATTAACCTGTTTCGACAGACTCTTTAGCTGTCACCATATCCAAAAGCTCCATGGTAATTTTTGTTTGTCTTAATTTATTACCCAGTAATGTCAGATCATAAATCACTTCATTGGCATTATCTGTAGCATTTTTCATCGCGATCATTCGTGATGAATGCTCAACTGCTTCCGAACTCATTATTGCACCGCGTATTTTTTCTTCAACATAACTTTTGAGTAACGAATCAATGATCGCTTTTGGCGAAGGTTCGATAGTATATTCGCCGGCGACCTCACTTTTTCCTTCTACTCGTTTCATTTCTGGTGTCATCTGTACCGGTAACAAGGTATCTTTAACCTGTTCTGATCTTAAGTTGGAGATAAATCGGTTGTACACAATAGTTACTGTGTCATATTTATCCATCAGAAAATTGCCGACTGCCTGGTTAAAAATAGCCGATACTTCAACCAGCGGATTATGCACAGAATGATCAGCTATTATATGACCTCCCATTTTTCCGACAAACAAAGCGCCTTTTTTACCTACGGTTATAAAATCATTATTTTTAAAATCGACATTTCTCATCAGAAATCGGTTGATATTCAGATGAAATGCTCCACATAACCCTTTGTTTGACGAAACAAAGATAATTAATCCTTTTTTCGTGGCTGAATTACTATCTTTTGTTTTTAAAAGTTCAGATGACTGTGGATCAACTTTGCCACTGATTTTTCTGATAATTTTTTCCAGATTTTCTCGATATGGCCTTCCGTCCGACACAGCAGCCTGGGCTTTTTTCATTTTTACCGCAGAAACAAGCTGCATCGCCCGGGTGATCTTCTTAACATTATTAATTGACTTAATTTTTTTACGAACCTGTCTGAAATTCATAAATTAGTTAAAATTCTGTATTATCTATAAGTGACTGCTTCGTCATTCCTTAATCACCGATACGTTGTCTTCTACATATTTCTTCAGTTCACTTTCTTCCGCTTCAGTGAGCTTTTTATTCGTATTAATTGTTTCAATCAGTGTCTTGGCTCGTGTTTGTAGATCACTGATAAATTTTTCTTCGAATTCCTCAATTTTATTGACCGGCAAGGTATCAAGATAACCTTTGGTAACAGCCCAAATAATCGCGACTTGTAAGCCTAAAGTATATGGATTATTCTTCTTTTGCTTAAGAATTTGAGTCAAGCGTGCTCCCCGACTTAGGAATTTTTTTGTCTCATCATCAAGTTCCGATTCAAACTGGGAAAATGCTGACATCTCACGATACTGTGCCAAATCAAGTTTAAGTTTGCCTGCCACCTGTTTCATAGCTTTGGTTTGTGCATTACCACCGACACGTGATACCGATGTTCCGACATTTACAGCTGGTCGAATACCGGAGTTAAAAAGCTCTGTATCAAGGAATATCTGACCGTCTGTAATGGAAATAACGTTTGTTGGAATATATGCCGATAAATCGCCTTCCAGGGTTTCGATAATAGGGAGAGCGGTAATTGAACCACCACCACGTTTTTCATCAAGACGACACGCTCTTTCCAATAAGCGTGAGTGTAAATAGAAAATATCACCCGGATAGGCTTCGCGACCGGCTGGTCGACGTAGAATAAGTGAGACCTGGCGATATGCCCAGGCGTGCTTACTAAGATCATCATAAATAACGAGCACATCTTTTCCTTTATCCATAAAATATTCAGCAATAGCTGTGGCCGAGTACGGTGCTATATACTGCAAAGTTACCGGATCAGATGAAGATGCAGACACAACAACGGTGTAATCCATTGCGCCATGCTTTTTCAGCAAATCAACGGTTGTCGCAACCTTAGAGTTTTTTTGTCCGATTGCACAGTACACACAAATAACATTTTCTTTTTTCTGATTTAAAATAATGTCGAGAGTTAAGGTCGTTTTACCGGTACCGCGATCACCAATAATCAATTCTCGCTGTCCCCGACCAATTGGAATTAGTCCATCGACTGACTTGATACCAGTTTGCAGCGGTACAGTGACCGATTTACGATATACGACACCCACCGCTACTTTTTCCACTGGGTACATTTTGTCAGCTTCTATTTTGCTATCTGTATCCAAGGGCTCCACTAAAGGATTGACGACTCTGCCTAAAATAGACTCAGAAACCGGAACAGAAAGTATATGTCCGGTGGCTTTGGCTGTCTCATTAGCCTTAATTTGAAGATATTCACCCAGTACCACTGCGCCTACACCTTCGGCGAGCAAATCGATAACCATGCCTTTAGCACCAGACTCAAACTGAATTACTTCTCCATATGACACATTATCCAGTCCTGACAAAACGACCACACCATCACGGACCTGGGTAACTGTTCCCACTTCTTCTGTGTTAACTTTAATTTTTCCCGTGCTTTTAATTTCTTTTTCTATTTGTGTAAGATACTGGTCTAGTACGCTCATGGTTATAATAAATTATTCTAAAACTTTTATTAATGATGCATCAACATCTGACAATCGTCGACGTAAAGAGAGATCGATTCTTTTTGTTCCAAACTTAATAATAAATCCCGCCAATATAGATGCGTCGACATGATTATCTATATGAGCATGTTGCAGATAATCAAACATACGAACCAATTCATCCATTTCATTCTTTTGTAATGGATATGCAGAAATAATAGTGACCTTTTTCTTTGAGTCATGCATTTTCTGCAACAGGTATTGTTTTAGTTCTTCTTTTAGTCCCGGATCTATATGCATAGGATTTAGTTAACTTCTTTGGAAACATTGTTTAATATATGCTGTGTCACTGCTTTTTTGGCATCTTCTGTCAGATACTCTTTAAGGGCATTGTTGACAATTAGCATACTTAAATCAACACTTCTGTTTTTGACTTCTTTGTACAACGTTGTTCGCTCTGTTTCGATAGCTGCTTTACCATGTGCGATAATCTGATCTGACTCTTTTTGAGCCTGAGCGACAATGTCCTGTTTAATTTTTTCAGCATCATTTTTTGCCTGTTCAAGCATAGCATCTATCTGTTTTTTAGCATTTTTTCTCATCTCATGTTCCATGATACTTATCTCTTCTTCCTGTTTTTTGATGAGTTCCAATGCTTTATGTTTTTCTTCGTCTTTCTTTCGTTCCTGATTTAGGAATTTAAGAAATGGCGTCGACATAAATTTTTTAAACAGAATAAAAAACAAAACGAAATTAATGATCTGAGCCAATAATAATTTAATATCAATTCCTAAATTTTCCATAGGTAAAATAGCTGTTTAGAATCAGTAGACACTAAACAGCTAATTGTTAAATAAATTTCAAAATAAGTGCAATAACCAAAGTGAAAATAGCCAATGATTCTGCGAAAACGATTGCCAAAATCATGGTTGTTCTAACACTGTTTTCTGCTTCCGGATTGCGTCCTAAAGCTTCAACTGCTTTTCCACCGATCTTTCCAATAGCGAGTGCTGGGCCTAAAACACCAATACTAATAGTGAATGCTGTTGCGATTAATTGAATTGCTTCTGCTGACATTTTTTTGACACCTCCTTTCCAAAATTAAATATTAATGATGTGAAATCGCAAGATTAATAAATACTGCGGTTAACATGGCAAACACAAATGCCTGTAAAAATCCGACAAATACTTCCATGACTAAAAACGGAAAAGGAACTAAAATAGGAGCCAAAAATATAATAATAGTCAACATTACTTCTCCGGCAAATATATTTCCAAAAAGTCGGAACGAAAATGAAATTATTCGGGAAAATTCTGAAATAAGTTCAAATAAACCAATTACAAAATTAAGTGGATTGGAAAAATTAATGAATTTACTTATATATTGTTTTGCACCTAAATATTTAACGCCTAAATACTGCACTGCAAAAAACGAAACAAAAGCCAGTGCTAAAGTCGTATTTAAATCCGCTGTACTTCCTCGCAATAAAGGAGCAGTTGCTTCCTCACCATGCTCAATAATCTTAACCATAATACTACCGACACCAGGTACCAAACCGAACCAGTTTTGAAGAAGTATATATAAGAATAATGAACCGAATAATGGAAAAAAATAATCTATTTTATCTCCTACTAAAGTTTTAAAAAAACTATGGAGTAATTTCAATAATGAGTGTATAACGTAAAAAAAAGTACCTTTATTAGCTTTACGAATCTCCTGATAGTAGTAACTCCCAAGAAATATAAAGAGAACCAAGACTATAACTGAAGCTATATACGAATTAGTGATCGGAATACCAAAAAGATGAGAAATTACTTCCGGTTTAATACTTATATGTGGTCCGCTGTTATGCATTTTTGAAAAGCTTGTATAAGTTATAAAATGCTGCAATTAATCCAATAATAACAAAAATCAGAGAAAATAAAGGCTTTGTTTTATAATAATTGTCTAACCAGTTACCTCCGAAAATTCCAACTATGAGCGGAACTGCCAGATAATAACCGATATTCATATACTGCATACCGCGCAAGTTTTTTTTCTTCTTTGGCGGCATATCTACTACTCTTTTTCGCACATTCCCATCTGATTCTACTACCGAAATTATCTTTTTAAATTGAGTCATTTTATCATTGAGATCCCGATCCATCAATGCATCACCAATGCATCGTTTCTAGGTTATATTTATACTAATTGACGGTTATCCAAACGGACTGCCTTGTCTAAAATAACAGTCATATTTCCGTCTTTTTCATTTACTTTTCCTTTCAGGAGTATAACATAATTCATTTCGATAATCTTCTTCAATTTAAGATAGGCCTTTGGAAAAACAACAACTTCGATTGATCCGGTTTCATCAAAAATATTCATAAATGCCATTTCGCTGTTATCTTTCTTGGTTTTGATAACTTTCTTCATACTGATGATCCCAGCTATGATGTGTGTCTTGTTATTATCTTCCATAGAAATTTCTCCTAATTTCTTGGTTATTTTTTTATCTAGAATCTCACGGTATATATTGAGTGGATTATTACCGATAAAAAATCCAATCACATCTTTTTCCAAACGCATTCTGTCTTCTTCCGGAATTTCAGGCAATTGTTTAAAGTTGTCAGGCATAGCCATATCATCATTGCTCGTATGAAATAAACCAAACTGCCCCTTTTCCTGTGATTCTTTTCTCTCAGCTGTTTCTCTTACCACAGTCGGATAATAATGAAGTAAAGTGGCCCGATTGTTAAATTCGTCAAAAGCACCTGACTGAACAAGACTTTCTACGGTTTTTTTGTTTACTTTACGCAGGTCCACGCTCATCAGAAAGTCTTTCAGACCGATAAATTTTTTAGTTTTTCGGGCTTCTATAATGGAATCAATCGCCGACTGACCGACATTTTTTAATGCAGAGAGCCCAAATCGGATCGCGATACCTTCTATAGTGAAACTGTATTCGGAAGCATTAATATCTGGCGGTAAGACTTTAATATTCATTTTGCGACATTCCTCAAGTGCTTGTGCCATTTTCTGCTCGCGCATCGGTCCGGCGACTCCCTGAAGTTCCGCAGTCAACAATGCCGTCATAAACTCAATCGGATAATTAGCTTTCATATAAGCAGTCCAGTAAGAAATCACCGCGTATGATGCTGCGTGTGATTTGTTAAAACCATATGCTGCAAATTTTTCAATAAAGGCATAAATATTTTCCGCTACTTTTTTTGGGTATTTATTCTTGACACAGCCTTCAACGAACTTCTTTTTTTCCTTTTCCATGATCTCTTTTTTCTTTTTCCCCATGGCCCGGCGT
Organism: uncultured Gammaproteobacteria bacterium; assembly: GCA_964591375.1. GTDB lineage: Bacteria > Patescibacteriota > Microgenomatia > UBA1406 > GWC2-37-13 > CAYYYG01. The sequence continues at coordinate 15,942 of CAZQAU010000021.1, read as the reverse complement.
AATATATCGGCTTCACCCAATGAGTAACCAGCCATTCGGTTGGCAATTTCCAAAACCTGCTCCTGGTAGACTAAGACTCCGTATGTTTCCTGAAAGATCGGTACCAGGTCGGGATGTAAATACTGAATTTTATGCGGATGTTTTTTACCTTCAATAAATGTCGGGATCAGATCCATAGGACCAGGCCTGTATAATGCTCCGATAGCGGAGAGATCAGAAATTCTTTTTGGTTTAAAATCCTTACATAATCGTTGCATGCCAGCCGACTCGAGCTGAAATACTCCCACCGTATTGCCACGGGAAATAAGATCATATGTCTTCTGATCGTCGGTCGGAATTTCGTAAATATTAATCTTTTTATTTTGATTTTTTTCTACAAGCTTAATTGCTTCTCCAAGGATGGTTAAGTTGCGCAAACCCAGGATATCCATTTTCATTAAACCGACCGCACTGGGACTAACGTTTAAATCAAGCGAGTACATATCGTATTGGGTAACAATACGACCTTCTTTTGCTTCTTTTTGCAGTGGCACATATTCTGTTAAGTCCTGATCGGCAATAATGACTGCCGCCGCATGCACTGAAGAATGGCGCGGCAGGCCAACTATTTTTTTAGCAATATCTAAAACTTTTTTTGTTTCTGGCTCGTTCATATATGCTATCTTCAAGGGCGGGTTTTCTTCAATACAATCTTCTAGTGACTGATGAAATCCCTGTTTTGGCGGAGGAATCATTTTGGAAATTCTGTCTCCTTGAGAATAAGACATTCCTAGGGCACGTGCCACATCACGTACCGCCATACGTGACTCCATGGTCCCGAAGGTGATTACCTGTGCCACTTTTTCTTCACCATAGGTATGACGCATATACTGAAGTACCTCATCGCGGCGTACATCGGCGAAATCCATATCAATATCAGGTGGCGATGGTCGCTGTGGATTTAAGAAACGTTCAAAAGGTAGGTTATATTCAAGAGGATCAATTCCGGTTATATTAAGTAAGTAGGAGACAATCGAACCAGCAGCCGAGCCACGGCCTGGGCCGACAGCAATCTCATTGTCTTTCGCCCAGTTTACAAAGTCGGATACGAATAAAAAGTAATTATCATATCCTTTATCGGAAATAATTTCCAGTTCGTAATCAATACGCTTTGTTACCTGCTCCTCAGGATACTTCTTCATTTTATTTATTTTGCTATAAACCAAATCTCTTAAATATTGTTTGGCTGTGGTACCAGGTGGTAATGAAAACTGGGGAAGAATTAATTTTCCGTGCGGAATCTCCACATTACATTGCTCAGCAATTTTAACTGTATTTTCAATAGCTTCCGGTAAGTCAAGGAACTGTCCTTTCATTTCTTCAGGAGATTTAAAGTAATAGTCAGGAGTATCGATCATTGAAATCGGGCGGTTCTTTTCAAATATCGCGCGGCCAGTTTGAATACAAAGTAAAATTTCCTGTGCATATACATCGTCTTTGTTTAAATAATGCACATCATTGGTGGCTACCAGAGGCACACCAAATTTTCTGGCTAATTTCACTAAATCTTTATTTAGATCATCAAGTCCATCAACATTTGGATGTCTCTGTATTTCAATATAAAAGTCCGGGCCAAAAATCTTCAAATATTTTTTTAGTACTTCCTCAGCTTGTTTATGCTGGTTTTCAAATAACAAGGAAGGAATTTCTCCACTTAAACATCCGGATAGGGCAATAATATCTTCATGGTATTTTTCCAGAAGTTCGAAATCCACCCGGGGTTTATAGTAAAACCCTTCCAGGTGTGCGGCACTGATCATTTTAAGAAGGTTTTTATATCCCTTTAAACTTTTTGCCAATAACACCAGATGATACTGATCTTTATCTTCGCTCGGTTGTTTATCTAATCTACTATTCTTTGCTTTATATGTTTCTACACCAATAATTGGTTTAATGCCTGCTTCTTTTGCTTTGAGAAAAAATTTGAAAGCTCCATAGAGCGCACCATGATCTGTAATTGCAACCGCAGGCATACCCATTTCTTTTGCTTTTTTGACGACATCAGCGATGCGGGTCATACCATCAAGCAAAGAATATTCAGTGTGTACGTGTAAATGAACAAAACTCATAAATATTTATTTCAAATAGATAACTTATCGCATTATATTCTATGGAAATTGAGGATGCAGCGGTACTTTTCGGAAGAACGGATGTATTTTATATGGGTATGTTTCATCATATTTTTGAATCCGTATGGCATTGATAGCAATTCCATAATCTTGTGAATCAGTTACGCCGTCGAAATTCAAATCAGCGATTGTCTCTGCAGTATCATCAAAATGAGTGGCGATGTATGCCAGGTCGAATGCATCTAATATGCCATCGCTTTCCCCCTTGAAAGGAATATCACCGGCAAACATAATCACATTGGAAAAATCTAAATAATTCTCTCCTGGACGAATAACTATTTGTCCGTTGCCATCGCCACATTTATAGAAACCGGATTCCTGATCCGAAGGTTTACCATCACAAATTTGTCTTTGCAGGTGTTTTTCACCTTTAATCCACACTTTGTAACCATCTCCTGGTACAAGATCCCATTTATCTTCAATATACCATGAGCCTGTCTGATCGTATTTTGCGGTAACCCATTTATAAATAGGATTATCGCGGTCTGCGTTTCTGATCCAGACTAAGAATACCTGCGGAGAAACAGGATTACGGGTTGGAATTGTATATATGCCCTGAAATCGGAGGCGCATTTTTATGGTTACCTGTGGAATAGCCACACTTGGCGTAGCCGTAGGATATTGCGGCGTCACAGTGGGCGCCGTTCCTAATACGGTTATATATGATTCGTTCGGAGACCAGGCATTATTACATTTATCAACCGCACTCACCTTCCAGAAATACTGCTTATCCTGTGCAAATTTCGTATAAACATAATAATTATTAGTAGTTGAAGTTGTAAAAACTTTAGAATAAACCAAACCCTGACTTGGTACTTGTCTTCCTTCCCAAATTTCTATTCCATAAAATGAAGCACCCGGCACCGGATCCCAACTTAATTTCTGACCATCGGCAGTGACATAAATAACTCCACCAGGACTTAAATTCTGCGGTTGGGCGAGTTGTTGACAATCGACGAGCTGGACCGCAGTAGGGACGGCAGAAACGGCGATACTAGGCGCTACAGTTGGCGTAGGCGTTTGAGAGGGTGATAATGTCGGAGTTGGAGTTGTCTGTACTGTACAGGAAGCACTTTCCATCGTTCCCCAGGTATACATATTACTGCTTGAATAAGTTTCTCCGTAAATGATGCCGCTGATTGATGTCATATTGATAAAAATGCTGCAGGTATTTGACTGCAGTTTACGCATCACCAGAACATCGAATATCACCGACTTGGGTTTGGGGGTACTGTTGAAACTATAGTATAAATTAGCTGCACTACCGGAAAAATCTATGAATTTATATAATTCCGTTGCGCTGATTTTGGACCCATCTGCATTGAGAGGTTCAGAAACATCAATAATCATTGAATCTCCCTGACTATGAATTACAAAATTCATCTGATTAACCACATCAGTTGTTGTCTCTGGTGTGAAAACTACTCTAACAGTCTGGGGACTTGAACTTTGTAACAACACTTTTGGATTCATCGTGATATTCATGACATGAGCAGCCAACGTATCTGCTTTGGAATTACGGGAGTAACTGGAAAAAACATTCCAGAAAGTTAATGCAGTCAATCCGGCTATAAGAGCAATAAAAATATGCTTTTTCTTCATTAATGTCATTGTAGTATTCTTTTTACTTTTTTTAAAGGAGAAATTGTAATGATCTATACTATGGAAATTATGAAAGTTTTTTTACTATCTCTTCCCGCACTACTTTAGCATCAGCTTTCCCTTTCATTTCCCGCATTACTTGACCGATAATAAACGCGACAGCGTTTTGTTTGCCTTTTTTATAATCTGCAACAGCGTTGGGACTGGCGATAAGCGCTTTATCAATGGCGAGATGCAAAGCCTTTAAATCGGTTTCTTTCGGCTGTAATAACTCAGTGGCTTGTTTTATAAATTCTTCTGCTGAGATATTTGTTGGCACTCTTTTATTAATGATAAGATTTGCTACTGACTGGGCTGGATTTTCTAGCTTTAAAGATGCCGCTTTTTCTGTAAATCGGCTGACTATTGTTTCAAAATATTTTGCCGATTCTTTATTACGTGTAATGATATATGCATCTTCATATCGTAGTTTTAACTCCGTGACATACCGATTGATTTTAGCAAACGGTAACTCAGGTAAGTTTTGTTCAATTTCGTGTAAATACTGTTGAGAAAAGTTCATAGGAGGAATGTCTGGTTCAGGAAAATAACGATAATCCTGTGCTTCTTCTTTGGAACGCTGGGAATAAGTACTCCCTTTCTTTTCATCATATCCGCGTGTTTCCTGTGTTGGAATTTCGTTCTGATCCAAGATACCGATCTGACGATCAACTTCATACTCAATTGCTTTTTTTACAAAATTAAAGGAGTTAATATTTTTAACTTCGACTTTATAAGGTGGCAGTTCTTTACTCTCAATTCTCTTAACCGAAATATTTGGCTCCATACGCATACTCCCCTTTTCCATGTCAGCATCGGAAACATCAAGATATTCTATCAGTGTATGTAGCTCTTCCAAAAATTGCTTAACGTCCTCTGGATTATCAAAGTCTGGTTCCGTTACTATTTCCACTAATGGTACACTCGATCGATTAAAGTCGATAAGCGTGTCGGTGCCGGCATGCATCAATTTACCGGTGTCTTCTTCAAGATGCACACGGGTAATCCGGAATTTTTTCTTTTCCTGTGTTTTAGGATTTTGTACTTCGAGCCAGCCTTTGATAGCCAACGGTTCATCGTACTGTGATATCTGGTACCCTTTAGGAAGATCTGGATAATAATAATGCTTACGATCAAATTTTGAGACTGTATTAATGGTGCAGTTTAATGCCCGACCGATAAGAATTGTCCATTCGACTGCTTTTTTATTAGGGACAGGTAAAGCACCCGGCATGCCCAGACAAACAGGACAGACATGAGTATTAGATGCTTTGCCAAAATAGTCGGCCGAACATTGACAAAACATCTTTGATTTAGTTTTCAGTTCTACATGTATTTCCAGACCAATAACCGGTTTATAGTTTGTCATATTAATCTTTATATTTTTCTATTCCCTTTTTAATAACGTCAAAAAAATTTGTTTCTTTTTCATACTGATATGAAAGACTCAATAAAGTCGATTCATCAAAATAACGTCCCATAAGCTGCATTCCAACAGGTAAATTATTACTGTCCAGTCCACAGGGAACACTAATGGCTGGAATACCGGCAATTGATGATGGTTCATTAAATACATCCATAAGTTCACCGAAAAACGGATACTTTTCAAACTCACCCAGTTTTAATGCGGTAACGGGTGTTGGAGTTGCCAGTATGACATCGACTTCTTTAAATACGCGATTAAAGTCTTCGATGATAAGGGTACGAATTTTTTGAGCTTTTTTATAAAACGCATCATAATAACCGTAAGAAAGGGTGTATGTTCCCAACATAACCCGCCGTTTTGCTTCCTGTCCAAAGTATGATCGGTCATTTCCATACCGTACTCCATCATACCGCGCAAGATTGGATGAGACTTCAGCACGCTGAAGAATAGTATAAACAGAGATAGAATATTTTGGTGGAATAAGCTTTATTTTTTTAATTGTATGCCCTTTTTTTTTGAATATTTCAATACTGTTTTCCAATGCTTTTTTCACATCATCAGTAACACCTTCAAAATATTCATCAGAAATACCGATGGTTAATTTTTTTGTTTTTTTCATTTCTGTAACATAATCAGCAACAGGTACTGATGATGAAGTAGCGTCATATGGATCTTTTCCGGCTAATATAGAGAGAATAAGCGCCGCATCTTCGGTGTTAATTGTCATCGGGCCCGGGCAATCAAATGATGATCCCATAGCTACTACACCATATCGTGATACACGACCATAGGTGGGCTTAAGACCGACTACACCACACCATGAAGCTGGTAACCTGATTGATCCGGCAGTCTCGGAGCCGATTGCTGCGGGTGATATATATGCGGAAACTGCTGCTGCCGAACCTCCTGACGATCCACCTGGTACTCGGGTTATATCCCAAGGATTTTTTGTCGGTCCGTACTGAGAAGTTTCAGTAGATGAGCCATGAGCCCACGCATCCATATTTGTCTTTCCTAAAATAGCAGCGCCTGCAGTCTTTAATCTGGCGATCACGGTGGCATCGTATGTGGGGACAAAATTATCTAAAACCTTAGATGATGCTGTCGTTCGAATGCCTGTGGTACAAAAATTATCTTTAATAGCCAGTGGAACTCCCTCTAAATCTCCTGCATGTTTTTTTGCTTCCACTGTTCCTTCCGTTAAAAATGCGGAAAGTTGGGAATCGTATTTTTTAACACGACTTTGAAAATATTCAAAGACTTCTGTATCTGAAATTTTTTTAGATTTAATAAGTTCAACTAATTGTGTTACTGATTTTCCTAATAAGTCCATAGTTATTACATAATTCTGCCGACTTTAAAATATTCACCTTTTTTTTCTTTAGCATTTTTGATTGCATCCTCGGCAGTAAATCCACGTTCATTTTTGGTGCCATCCTCGAAAAAAATATTTTCCAGTTGTGCAGATGATGCTGATGGTTTAGCTTTGGAAGTGTCCAGTTCGTCCAGATTTTCAACATACTCGATTGTTTCAGTGAGTTGCTTCCCATATTTTTCTATTTCATCTTCAGATAATGCCAGATTGGCGAGCTTCGCTAAATGGAGAATTTCATCTTTGGGAAGTTGAATATTTTTTTTAGCCATGAGATGTATTATACACAGATACAGCCATTGTGTGAAGAAGTATTTATGAGTTTATTTTTTGATCTAACTCATTCATTGTAGATAGAAACGATTTTTCCAGATCTATTCCAAATTTTTCAGATAGAACCAATATCGACCATAAACAATCAGACAGTTCGTGAGCAAGTTTCTTATCTACATCTTCTATTTCACGTAAACCTTTCTTAGCCATTATGATTTTCATTAAGTCACCCATATCACCGACAAATCCTTCCATAATATGGCTTTCATTCCATTCTGGTTTATTTTGTTTTTTTTGCAAAGCTAAATACTTATGATGTATCTGCATTGCTCGTTCAGTAAGATGTTTAAGATCGGCCATGGCATTATTTTTCAATAATCTGGACTGAATTTACTTTTACCGGCTTTACAGGAGATGAACCTTCACCTTCCTGTTTCACGGGGGCTTCGGCTATTTTGTCGACTACTTCGATACCACTGACTACTTTGCCGAAAATTGTATAGTTTGGAGGCAATTCATAATCTTTATGCATTATAAAGAACTGACTTCCATTCGTATCCGGTCCGGCGTTAGCCATGGCAATAGTTCCGCGTGTATATTCTCCATCGAATGGTTCGTCTTCAAACTGGTATCCTGGTCCACCGGTTCCATCACCTTTTGGATCTCCACCCTGAATCATAAATCCTTTAATAACCCGATGAAAAATAGTATTGTTATAAAAATTTTTCTTGGCTAACGAAACAAAGTTGTTAACAGTCACAGGTGTTTCTGATGCATTTAATGCGATGGTGATATCACCTTCTGTTGTTTTTAATACTGCCTGATATGATTTTGTTTTGTCAATTTCCATAGCTGGTTTTTGTTGATTTGTAATAGTTGGCTGCGCTTCTGCAGGTGTCTGCTTGGTAGCTGCCGGTTTGTTATTGGTTGTATATAAAAATCCAAGAGCAATAATAACAGCGAAAAATATAATTAGAATTGGTAGGTTTTTCATATGAAAATTATTATACACAATTATTCTGTAGGTGTCGGAGATTTTATTGCAGCACTAGGAGTGGCAGACTGTGTTGCCTCAGGTGCCGCGGTAATAACTTCTTTGGCTTTAGTCAGCGATAAACTATCTAACTTCTTTAAATCAGATGTACGCACAATAGCGAAATCTTTTAATATTGGTAAAGTTGTATGGTTATACCCCATATAATATCCAATTCCGCCAATTACCAGAATCATTAATCCCCAAATAAATATTTTTCCCATGATGTAATAAAACCAATCCATGACTATAAATGTAATGTATACAAAGCCAGTGTGTCAATTGCTGAGTAATTTAATCTGAATATACAATCACCAACGGTGTTTGTTCACTTCCCTGCCCCATGGGATTATCTTTAAATACTGCCTCGATTTCCTTGTTTTTCATTCCCGTCGTATTTCCCAGTACAGTTCTTCCGATATCGTTTGCATCAATAATTACAACCCCCATAAATGTATTAGCTCTTGTTTTAGGTAATTTTTCCAACAGACTTTTATGTACCTGTTTTGCGACTCCTTTAGGATTCTTAGGCCCCAGCTTCGCTGACACATTCGAAGGGTACAACGAATACTCTGTGGGACCGTCTATTGAGGCTGCTGCCCGACCGGCAACAAAATAAAAAGCACCTTTGAGCCCAAACGGTTTTGTCAGCGCCGCGATCCCTGCCGCAAGAAGGATACGTAATATACCCACTTCCCGGATTGCCAACTCCATTGTCCAGGGGCTTCCCAAACCAATTCCATAAGGAGTTCTGGTCACATATCTTGACAAAAAGCTTGCCGCCGGTGACGGCTTTACATCCCAGATAAAATAAGAACGACCTTGGGCAATCGCGATAACTTTTTCTGATACCACGATAAACCACCGATTCTTCATTACTTTACTATATTTAGTGTGCCGGCTAATTGCATGAATACCATCGATCGTAAACTTCATAATCTTGGTAATAATCTGATCTCCTTTTTTAAATACATCAGTCTTTACCGGAAATCGCAAATATGATTGCCCCTGTGCTTCAATTCGGACTTGTTTACCGTGATTCGGTTCAATTCTGCCTATTTTTATAGTCTCATCCAGAAAGCTTTTATTATTTTCCTTTTTTTTACCTTCATCGAAAAATATTTGTAACCATATCTCCACGTTTAGAAGTCGCCAAAACAAAAGAGTGTTATCATTTTTTCCCTGAATAAACCTCAGGAACTCCTTAACCACCGCGGCCTGATTAAAATACGGACGGCTACCAAAAGACTCACTTAAAAATATAGTATAAATTCTATTTTTCATTCGAATAAACCATTCATGTTCCGGAGTAGTAAAACCGATTTTATTTCTTCTCAGTCTAATATTCTCCGGTAGTAATCCAAATACAGCCTGCCTTAATATATTTTTGTTCCATCCGTTACTTATAATAGCTTCATCTGAAAGAGAGAATACGTATTTAACTAAATTAAAGTCTAAAAAGGGCACTCTTCCTTCAATGGAAAATCGCATACTATTTTTATCTTCATACCGCAAAAGAGACTGCAAACTATTTTGGAAAATATCCTCAGCCAGCCTTTTTTTCAAATTTTTACCTTCTACACTAAACTTTTCTTGAGAGTATGGTTGACTGAATTTTTTATTTAAAATAGCATCGATGTTTATCTGATTTTTTGAGGATTTTTTGCTAAATAAGTATTTGAAAATCACATCTTTAGACTGCAACATTTCATTAAGCAAGGTGTAATATCTACCTTGTTTTTTTAACTGACGCAGATACACAAAATAATATGGTAAATATCCGGCCATCATCTCATCCGATCCCTGACCATCCAGTAAAACCGTCACTTTCCCCTGGGCTAATTGCATAACTTTATATTGTGCGTACGGTCCGGTGCTGATTGTCGGCTCCTCCTGAGTTTGAATGAAATCTTCAATTTCTTCAAAAAATTCTTCTGGCTTAGGAGTAACTTTGTAAGACTGCACTTTTTTCATTGTGCCCAATAATTCATCTATATATTTTTCTTCATCGTTCGTGGATCCGGGAAACACTGCTGAAAATGTCTTCTGTTTTTCACCGAGTGCTTCTGCCTCTTTTTGCTTTTTTTGTAAGACATTATTAGCCGTTGCAACTACAGTTGACGAATCAAGTCCGCCCGAAAGACAGGTACCTACCGGTACTTCGGCAATCAGTCTTGACTTAATGGCTTCGTTTAATTTATTTCTAAATTCAGTGACTTGAGAGTCATTAAATGCAGCGGTTTTTTTATCTGTCTTCTGCAAAATTTCTTTCTGAAGATTTGTAAACATCTCTTTTCTTATTGTATCTTTCTCGAGAATCATCATTTCACCCGGCATGAGACGATATATACCATCAAAAAAAGTTTCTTCCTGATCGTCATGAATTCGAAATTTAAGGTATCGATATAAAATACGATCATTGGGTTTCTTTTTAATTAAACCACTATAAAAAATGGGCTTTATTTCGGAGGAAAAAACAATCGATTTTTTGGTATCGTCAATAAACGAATAGTAAATTGGTTTGATACCGAAATGATCACGGGCTAAAATCAACTTATTTTTTTTATTGTCATATAAAGCTATTCCGAACATGCCATTAAACTTATCAAAGCACTTTTCGCCCCATTTTTCGTATCCATGCACAATTACCTCCGTATCTGAATGCGTTTTAAAAACGTGGCCATCTTTTTCTAATTCCTGTCGCAGTTGCTGATAATTGTATATTTCACCGTTATAAACAACGACTATATTTTTATCCTCGTTATAAATTGGCTGGTCACCGCCTTTGACATCGATAATAGCCAACCGTCGGATGAGAAGACTGACTGTGTCGTTGATGTAGAATCCTTCACCATCAGGACCACGATGTTTTATCTGACGAGAAAATCGCTTCATCAATTCGTCATCTTTGTAGCCATAAAATCCTGCAATCCCACACATATTATATGTTTTAACATTTAATAATAGTCCACCCTTTTATAATAGCGTAACCACGATTTAAAAGGTAGTGCTATCCACACAATTAAGTAGATATTATATACAGATCTATCGAAAATAATGTATGTATTGAATACATTACATGCTGCGTAAAATTTTGATACGTTCAGCTGGCGGTGGATGGGTACTAAATAATGTAGCAATTACAGAAGTGGCTTTTTGTCCTTTCTTAAAGGGATTAGATATAAATAAGTGTGCAGTAGAAGAGGTAGCGGTACGCATAACATTTGGATCAGCACTTATCTTTTCCAATGCTCTCGCTAATCCCTCCGGATACCGTGTCATCAAAGCGCCACTTGCATCGGCTAAAAATTCTCGACGTCTTGATACGGCAAGCTGAATTAGTGTAGCCACTACTGGGGCTAATAACAAACCAATGACGACAAATAAAAATACCGCCGGATTTCGATCACGTCTGTCATCGTCCCGATCCATACCACCCCACCAGAAACTACGCATAATCCAGTCAGAAACAAGTCCGATAGTGCCAACTAAAACCGCAACCATTGAAGAGAGCAGAATATCATAATTTTTAATATGTGAAAGTTCATGAGCAATCACTCCTTCAAGTTCTGCTCTTTCCAGCCGTTGTAATAGACCAGTGGTCGCGCATACTACTGCATGCTTAGGATCACGTCCTGTCGCAAACGCATTGGGAGCCGGATCATTGATCACATATAACCGTGGCATTGGTATACCTGCGGCAATACTTAAATTTTCTGTTACTGTATAAAAATCAAAATATTGTTTTTTATCTGCAGGCTGTGCTGAAACACTGAATAACACGACTTTATCTGAGTAAAAATAGCTTCCTGCAGTAGATACTAAAGAAAATAAAAATCCCACAATAAAATATCCGCCTGGTGAATCTTCAAAGACTTTACCAATAAGGTAGAAAAATCCTGATGTTAATAAAATAAACAATCCTACTATTAAGTAGGTACGATACTTATTGTAATTTATTTGACTATAGATTGACATTTTTAAATTATACAGTAGAGACGGGGCATGCCCCGTCTCTACATTGTATTACGTAAATTTAACCTGAACATTTTTGCGTTCCTCTTCGGTTGCGGCAAAAAATTCATAGGGTTTGAAACCAAACATGTTCGCAATTATGTTACTAGGGAACATGCTGACTTTTGTATTATAGTCAAGCACGTTGCCATTGTAGAACTGACGCGAATAAGCAACTTTATCTTCAGTATCTTCCAGCTGTCGCTGTAAATCCTGAAAATTGGTAGCTGCTTTAAGATCCGGGTATGCTTCGGCAATCGCAAATAACGACTTCAAAGCTGAAGTTACCTGGTTATTTGCTTCGGCTTTTTCCTGTAGAGACTGAGCCGACATTAACGCGGATCTTGCCTTGGTAACGTTTTCAAAGACGTCTTTTTCGTGTTTAGCATATCCCTTGACTGTTTCCACTAAATTAGGGATCAAATCTGCTCTTCGTTTTAACTGCACATCTATGCCGGAAAGAGCCTCCTGAATGCGTGCTTTTAAAACGACCAATCCGTTATAGGTAGAAACGAGATATACGACGAGTAACACAACTGCACCGATAATTATGAATGTAGTTGACATTGAATTTCACCCCCTTTATAAACTTTCTTAATAGTTACATTATATACTTTTTATCAATCTGAAATCCATTTCTTAAATTCTGTGTACGATAATGTATTTATTATATCATTTTTTGTACACCATCCACGACGAGCTACGGAAACTCCATACATCATATTATTCAATTGTTCAGCGGCATGAGCGTCGGTATTGATTACACATTTTATATTGTTTGTTATAGCCTCGCGCACCAAATTATCTGGTAAGTCCAACCGCTCCGGCCAGGAATTTATTTCCAGTGCCTGGTTATTTTTTTTAACTGTGTCAAAAACAACATCCCAGTCCACATCGATACTTGGACGCTTGTTAATAAGACGACCGGTGGGATGAGCAAGTATTTTTACTTTAGGCATAGAAAGTGCTTTTACTACTCTTGCCGTCATTTCCTGACGTGTCATTCTAAAAGAACTATGAATGGAAACGATCAAAAAATCTACATATGGTAATGCTTCTTTAGGTAGCGCAATATCACCATCAGGAAGAATATCTGTTTCTAAACTAACAAAATATTTAGATAATTTTGAAGAAGCAGACAGAGAGTCTATATGTGCCTTACGTTTTTTCATGATAGTGACAATATTATCCACAGAATGATCTGATTGTTTTGGATTATGATCGGCAAAACCAATGTATTCATACCCTAATGAAGTTGCCTTTTTAATCAGACTTTCATAGGTGTCGGCTCCGGTATCATGGGATGTTTTTATGTCATAGGAAGAATGCGTGTGCAGATCTCCTTTAATATCTTTAAGTTCTACTAACGAGGGTAAAGTTTTTTTATGTGCCAAATCTATTTCATTTGTTCCTTCTCTAATTTCAGGTGGAATATAATCAAGATCAAAATAATTATACAATTCTTTTTCGGTAACGAAAGGAATTATGTGTTCTGATATATTTTTTTTATCACTACTGTCTTTTTCTATTTTCTTAATACCCCATTCGGATAATGAAAATCCTCGCTTTATTGTGTATTCCCGCAGTTTGACATTATGTGCCTTACTACCGGTAAAGTACTGTAACATCGACCCATACGTTCTAATATTTTGAACTCTAAGATCTACCCGGATCCCTGACTTAATGATAATTGAAGCTTTTTTTTCTCCCGAGTTATCAATTGATATTTTTTTTGGATACTTAAGAAAATGTTGAATAATTTCCTGAGGCTGTAATGAATCAGTTGCAACCGCGATATCAATATCTCCAATAGTAGAAACCATACGCCGCATAGACCCAAGAGCGTCAATACGCTTCAAAGGTAATATTTTCATATATTCAATAATTTCCTCGGCCATTGCGTGTGCATAAGGAAGTGGCATTCGATCATCTGAACTGGCTGTTTTCAGATACAAATTAATCGCAGCAATGATATCCTCCTGAGATTTTTTACCAAATGTTGGTAAAGATTCAATCTGTCCCAATTCAGCCGCTTTTTTTAATTCCGCGACTGCTTTGTCGGGAACAGTAAGTTTGAGGCTGTTGACGAGTTTAAACGCTTTTTTAGGTCCAATTGAAGGTACTTTCATTAAGACAAATACCGATGCCGGAATTTTATCGATAATCTGACTAAAATGCTCCGATTTACCTTTTTGGAAGTATTCTTCAAGATGTTGTGTGATAGTGGGGCCAATTCCCGATACCTTACTTAAACGTCCATTCTCCCACATATCATGTAACTCACTACTCATATGTTCCACAGTGTCGGCTGCTTTTTCATATGCGATGATTTTAAAACGATTTTCATTGAGGAGAAGATATGACGCGGCTACAGTTCGCAGTAATTCCACCACAGCTTTATTTGTGTATTTAATTTCCATATGTTTTAAATATAAATGTTACGCTTGCAATTTATTGTAGATATGTTAAATTTTGCCTATAACATTTTAAATAAAGATATTTTTAAGGATTAATAATACTTAAATTATATATTTATTTTTTTTACTGTGGAAGTAAATACATACACCAAACTTGATACTACAAGATTCGAAAAACATGTACCTAAGAAAATAATCTTTTTTTGGGTAGTTGTCCTATTTTTTTTATCACTATTAATCGGATATTTCGGATCTGCTTACATTCTTCCTTCTCCTACTATATCCCGATTAAATCTTCAGCGCCTGACGTTACATGGCGCAGCTAATAAGGATCGTTCTAAAACAACATTAAATGCTACAGATATTGCAAACAAAAATATTCAGGATCACATGGTGGCACCAGACACTATCGTGTTACCACAAATAAAATCTCCCGGAAAAAATTCGCAGATATATATTGTGAAAAAAAATGATAATTTATGGACGATCGCGGAAAAAATGTATGGTGATGGTTTCAAGGCAACGGAAATCGCCGAAGTAAATAAAATTGTGAACAAAAACGTCATATTTGCAGGACAAAAATTATCCATACCTGCGATCAACAAGATATCCAGGTCAACTCAAACATCAAAACCGGCTTCTAACACTGTTCAAACAAATGATACACAAATTATGGCTGCTAATACAAAAAATACCGATACAGTCCAAAAATATACTGTTGTAAAAGGTGATAATTTATGGCGCATCGCTACCGAATTTTATGGTGATGGATTTCAGTGGCATAGAATTGCAAAGGCCAACAATTTAAAGCATCCTCAATTAATTCATGCGGGCAATGTATTGTCTGTTCCTTCTTTATAGAAGTTTATCCATTTTGTGATACTAATCACTTCATTTAATTCCTTGCATTTTTATACTAAAACTAGTTAGGAGGTGAAAAGGTAGATATGGCTATAACAATCAAAGATTTTTTAGCTACATTACTTGCCGGAATATCCGCTTATATACATTACGCGCAGGTCAATGCAATTATTTTGCCTTTTATAGATTCTCATAGGGCAACAATACTGGCGTTAGCCATTGTAGGCATGATTTTGTGCGAGTACGGTATTCCCAGTAAGGAAAAACTCAAGTCTTCATACGTTGTTCTGAGTGTCGCTGCAATATTTACTGTCACACTCATAATTTTTAGCCTTATCACCGGTAATAAAACCATAAGCACGCAAATGACAGTGATAACAATTTCAATCTGGTTAATTTCCACGTTCCGGCACATGCTCAATATATGAATGTGGAAAAGGAATTTCACGTATAAAACCAGGATTATCAAACACAATGTAGCCTATACATTTCATCGTCATATAGATAATCCTGGTTTTTTCTGTGAAAATCCTGCAGTAACAGATAGAAAATGTTTTTAACTACCTTAATTCGGACCTCAAGAAGATAATAATTGATAGTATAATTATGAGTATTGCGGTGGTAGTTCAACGGTAGAATGTCTCCTTCCCAAGGAGAAGGTTGCCGGTTCAAATCCGGTCCACCGCTCCTAATGCAAAATGACCGTTATCGGCGGTACTTATGGCTTGATATAACGG
>CAZQAU010000020.1:34184-35741 GCA_964591375.1 uncultured Gammaproteobacteria bacterium | reverse complement strand
GTGCCGAGGAGAGGACTTGAACCTCCACATCTTTAAGGGATACAGGCTTCTAAGGCCTGCGCGTCTGCCAGTTCCGCCACCTCGGCTTTGTCCGCCGAAACTTCATATGAAGGCGGACTGCTCATAGCTATTCTTCTGTTATTATACCATCTCATCCGCGACCGGCCGCTGGCGAACCAGTTGAGCGGCTAAACAACCGAAAATAAAACCGCCGACATGGGCCATATATGCGATACCGCCAATATCACGCCCTACCGCAGCAAAAGAACCAATACTGCTAAAAAGTTGAATAATAAACCAGTATCCTAAAAACATCCAGACCGGAATTTTAACAATATCTATGAGACCGAAAAAAAGAACTACTAATGTTTTTACCGAAGATTTTCTATATAAAATAAAATACATTCCTGCGGCGGCAGCGACGGCGCCGGACGCACCAATCATAGGGATGTCTGTTTGAGGCGCGATTATATATTGCGCAAATGTGGCCACGACTCCCCCGGCAAGATAAAATATCAGGTATGGTATGTGTCCCAAAGCGTCTTCTACATTATCACCAAAAATAAATAAAAACCACATATTGGAAATTATGTGCATAAATCCGCCATGCATGAAAAAACCGGAAAAAATATAAAAATAGCTGGCTGGATTTAGGTAGTTGAACTGGGAGGGAATAAACGCATATTGATTAATAAAAATTTCAATATCAGGCGCGGAGAGTTCCAGATAAAACACATAAATATTGAGCGCTATAATAAGATAGTTAATAAAGGGAATACGCTGTCGGGGTGTAGAATCGCTTAAAGGAAACATACCCAATTATACCCGAATTCGATATCAAAGTGAATTCAGCTGTACAAAATTGTTATAATCGGAGCATGGAACATGTAGTACTCGCCCTTATTACCCGGTTAAATTCAGATAAGCATAAAGAATATCTTCTTATAAGTTCTGTCAAAGACTTTGGTGAAAAAACCGGTTTTTATTACCCTCCTGGAGGGCATCTGGAAACAGGAGAAAATGAAGAGGAAGCGATTGTACGGGAGTTAAAAGAAGAGTTGGGTCTTGATATCATTACAATAAAAAAAATAGCTGAGACTCCGGGTGATATGCCCAATCTTACCGCACATTGGTGGCAGTGTGAGATGGTGAATCCAAAGCAATCATTTATTGTACAAAGTACTGAAATAGCCGATGTACGATGGTTTAGTGAAGATGAGATATTGGAACGGGAAGATTTGTGGCCGGCAACAAAGCAAATTTTTGATTCATATATTTTTGGTGCCGGTGAAGATTCTGCATCATAATAAACGGTTCTTTAGACGCGTTCGCAGGATTGTAACTCAGGGTATCGTGAGATATAATAAACATGTTTGGAGGAGTCGCATAGTTGGTCTAGTGCGCAGGCCTGGAAAGTCTGTATAGCCGCAAGGTTATCGTGGGTTCGAATCCCACCTCCTCCGCCTTCGCCTCGCTGAAGCTCGGCTTCGGCGAGATAAATCCGTTTTCACCTCGCCGTAGCTCGCAGAACGCAAGCGGGTTTACCTCGCTGTAGCT
>CAZQAU010000020.1:26398-34084 GCA_964591375.1 uncultured Gammaproteobacteria bacterium | reverse complement strand
ACCTCGCCGTAGCTCGCAGAACGCAAGCGGGTTTACCTCGCTGTAGCTTTTAAGCGTAGGCGGGATTCACCTCGCCAAAACTACATACAACTCTATTGAATGACAGATTATTTCTTAACAAAATATGCTATATAATTATCTTATGTCAGAATATACTCCTCCCGGTGATGTCAGAGAACAAGCGCACGCGCAGTTTATGAGCGAAAGAATGAAAAGGCTCAAGAATATCGGAACTATGGTCGCAATCGGCGGATCAGTCGTAGCAGCTGATGCGATGAGTAAATTTTTTTTTGGAATATCCCCTGCTGAAACAGCATTATCACATGTGAATTTACAATCCGTCGCAGACCATTTGGCGCATGTTCCGGCTGTCATTAGAGATGCTGCTGGACCGAGTATTATTACATTAGGTAGTTATCTCAAACATCGAGCGTCCCAACATTAAACATAGTCATGAATAATCTACAAAATATTTTAGAAAAATTATTGAAAGAGCTCGGCTATTCAGAAAATTTGTTAAAAAAGACCATATCTGATCTCAATGAATTAGTTATTTTAGAAAGTTATGATGCTTTAATAGATAAACTAGATATCGAAAAGCAGAAAGAATTTCAATTGTTTGTAGAAAAAAATAAAACAGATATTAAATTAGTTCATGAATTTTTCAAGAAGTCATATACCGATGAACAGATACAAAACCAGATTACAAAAACTTCTTTAGATGTAACGAGTGATTATATAATAAATCTTTTACAGAACTCTTCATCCGAAAAAAAAGATATTATTCAAAAATATCTCTCCTCTATTCCTTAATAATTTGCAAATATACTTGCGAAACGAAAAGATTGCTACTATAGTGTTATTATGGCAACTAAAAAGACGGTTTCTAAAAAAACCCACCATCATCCACACTCACCTCACCGACCCGTGAGAACACGAGAGATGCTCATTACTCTGGTTTTTGGCTCTCTTGTTCTGGTGTTCATTATGATGACCATCATCAATGTAACGAGTCCATAATAAACGCAGTTCCTGGTTGATAATGGAATACATGTCGTTTAATATGAATATATGGGTATAAAAGAAGCGACTTTGCGATTTCTTGAATACTGCGAACTTGATAAAAATCTTTCTAAAAAAACAGTTCGTATGTATGGGTATTATATGGGTTTTTTTCAGGACTGGCTGCTGACTTTCTCCAATCACGAACTTCTTATAAAAAATGACGATACAGAAAAACGTGACTTTGAGGTTGAAAATATCGATGAAAATGTTATCCGCAATTTTCGTTTGTATCTTTCTCATCACTACAAAAACCCTGTCAAAGGTGAGCTGAAACGTCAGACTCAAACATATTTCCTAGTTGCTTTACGTTCCTTCCTTAAATATCTCCTCAAGCAAAAAATGAAAGTATTACCACCCGAAATGATTGAACTGGGAAAACAACGCGATAGAACCATCAAATTTTTGTTACCGGAAGAAATGGAACGATTATTCAACTCAGTATCTGGTTCGGAGCCCATGGATATACGGAATCGGGCGATACTGGAAGTTTTATTCTCCACAGGATTACGAGTTTCGGAGCTTTCGGCATTGAACCGAGATCAGATTAACCTTGATTCCGGCGAATTTGGAGTTATTGGTAAAGGTGGAAAAGCCCGCGTAGTATTTTTATCTAAACGGTGCGTGGAATATCTGAAAAAATATCTAGAAATTCGTGACGATCCATACCGACCATTATTTATTCGGTATTCCGGTCCAAAAGCCGATGAAGGTTTAACAGATGAAAAATCACGTCTTTCAGTGCGTTCCATTGAACGAATGATCGATAAATACCGTAAAATAGCAGGCATACTCTTTCGTATAGGGCCCCACGTTTTGCGTCATTCTTATGCTACCGATTTGCTTACCCATGGGGCGGATTTACGATCAGTTCAAGAAATGTTAGGTCATAAAAACATCTCAACGACACAGATATATACTCATGTAACCAATACCCGACTGCGTGAAATTCATGAAAAATTTCATTCGGGAAATAAATAAGGTCATTTTCAGCTGATTTTCAGGTGAAAAAGTATATAATAGAGGCTGTGCTATCAATGTAAATTAGTGTAGCTTATGTTTTCATTTTTTCGTCGACATACTATAGAATCAATCCTCGCGATTCTAGTGCTTGTTTTTATTGCTTATTTTTCCTACGTCAGTATTAACAGACTCAATACATTTCGCTCAAATTATTTTGATTTGGGAATTATGGATCAGGTCGTATATAATACTTCCAAAGGACGTCTGCTGGAAATGACTAATCAGGATTTACGCAGTAATGCATCTCGCTTTGCAATACACTTTGATCCGCTTCTTGCTTTATTTGCACCGATATATGTATTCTTTGCAAGTCCGAATGTGCTGCTTATTGCTCAAGCCATCACTCTTGGCCTTGGCGCAGTCGCTATATATTTAATTGCAAAAAAAATAACTTCACAAAAATTAACATCATTATTTTTTGCGGTATCATATTTGTTTTATTTTCCCAATCAGAGGGCAGTTATTTTTGATATACATGCCGTCGTTTTCGCAACTACCTTTTTATTGTTCGCTATTTATTTCTCTCTTATTAAAAAGTATCGCATAATGATGATATTTATTGTCCTTTCCCTCCTTACCAAAGAACACATTGGTATGATTACATTCCTTTTCGGCTTATATATTTTCTTTATTCAAAAAGAACGTAAGACAGGAATAACAGTAATCACGGTGAGTCTTATTTTTTTTATCTCCACATTCTTTTATATTATTCCCCATGCTCGCCAATCATCGCATTTTGCACTGCGATATTTTGAAGATGTTGGTGATTCGCCATCATCGGTGATGCTAAACCTTATTAAAAATCCTTCCTATATATGGGAAAAGATTTCTACAGATCAGGCTCAAAAATATCTACGCGGCATGTTTGTGCCTCATGTTGTATTCATGATTTTCTCACCCCTTGAATTTCTCATTGCTTTGCCGGAACTGGCGATTAATTTAATCAGTACCAATGGTAATATGCGGGCGATTTATTTTCATTACAATGCCGTGCTCGTGCCGTTTATATACTTTTCTGCAATCATGGGGTATATGCGCATGAAAAAGATAATTGTCGAGATTGAGGTGCGTCGTGCTTTGATCATTATATTTTTTGTGACAAATTTTTACTATATCTATAAATATTCACCATTGCCCCTAGATTTCATCATGGACCCTTATTTTATCAAAGAGATTAATCAGGAAAAAATGAATAGTATAAAGATATGGCAAGAAAAATTGTCCGATGAGTCCATACCGGTTGCCACTACTCCGCAGATAGCACCATTTTTTACTCATAGACAGTATTTTTATAATTTTTTGTATGATACGGGTTTTGTAGGTGCGGGATTGACGGAAAATGATATAATAAAGGATATAGATTTATATAGTAACGCTCAGTATATTGTAATTGCTAAGTCGGAAGTAGAGAGTGAAGGGAGTTTAGAACAGAAATTCTATAATAATCTTATTACGAATGCCGATTACAAAGTTGTTTTTGAAGACAGAGAATTAATTGTCTATAAACGCTAAAAAACTATGATCAGTATAATTATTCCCTTTTATAATGAAGAAGAAAATGTAGTTAAACTTTCCCATGAACTGGCGGAGGAACTGCATAAAATAGGTCAGGAGTATGAGTTAGTATATATTGATGACGGCTCATCTGACAAATCTCGTGAGCAGATTCAGAAAGAATCTTTATTAAATCATCGCATAAAGGTATTTCATCATCGTAAACGAATGGGTAAAGGTGAGGCATTAAATAGTGGTATAAAGCATGCTAAAGGCGACATAATTTTTTTTATGGATGCCGATCTTCAAAATGATCCTAAAGATATTCACAAATTCTTAGAAAAGATTCATTCGGGATATGACTTTGTAAATGGAATCCGTGATAAACGCGATGACCCGGGTTTAATTCGTATATATTCAAAATATGCTAACCGTTTCTTAAAAAGTTTTGTGCACTCTCCTTTCACTGATATTAATTCTGCTTTTAAAGCAATGACACGGGAAGTTGCTGATGACATTGTTCTATATGGCAATAACTTTCGCTTTCTTCCGTTGGCTATTTACTTAAAAGGATATAAAGTTACCGAAGTTGTAATTCACAATAGACCACGTATATATGGAAAATCTAAATTTGGCGTAATGAAAATATTCATAGGGTTATTTGATACATTAACAGCTTACTTTTTGTATCGGTTTTCAGAGCGGCCATTGGTGTTTTTTGGAAGCATCGGAGGTTCTATTTTAGCGATTGGAAGCGTTTGGATGATAAAATTAGTGTTTGAACGAATATTTTTAAATATATTGCTATACCGACGTCCCGCACTACAACTTTCGGCGCTTATGGTAATTGTCGGTCTTCAAATTATACTTACCGGCTTCATAGGTGAGCTCATTGTATATATGAAGAAAAAGAAAAGCTAATCTATCATAAGAGAAGCTTCCTTTAATTGAAACATGCAAAAATATATATCTTATATTATTTTTTGATACAATTAACAATATGAAAAAAATACTTATAACTGGTGCTGGAGGATACATAGGCTCTAACTCTACCTATTTGTTTTTGCAGAAAGGATATGAAGTAGTTGCTGTCGATAATTTTGTCCGTGGCTTTAGACAACCGCTTGAAGTTTTACAGAATAAGTTTGGTACAGAAAAACTACGATTTTATAATTATGATATTACACAGGATTTAAGCGGCTTATTTGAAAAAGAAAAAGATATTGAAGCGGTTATTCATTATGCTGCCTTCTGTAATGTTGGTGAGTCAATGGTGCAGCCAGAATTATATTTCAAAAATAATACCTACGGTGTCGCCAGTCTGCTTGATGCCATGTCCAAAAATAATATTAAGAATCTTATTTTTTCCTCTACCTGTGCTGTGTATGGTCAGTCACAGTATATGCCTCTTGATGAAAAGCATCCGATTCATCCGATGAGTGTGTATGGCGAATCTAAGAGATTATCTGAAATAGAAATTCTCTGGTATGCGCAGCAAAAAGGCCTGCGATATGTTATGTTGCGTTACTTTAATGTTTGTGGCGCCTCTGACGATAGTTTGATCGGTGACTCAAAAAAACCATCATTTCAGCTCATGCAGAATGCTGTCCGTGCGGCTTTGGGAATTGCACCGTTTCAGTTGATTTGTCCCGAAGTTGAGACTCCTGATAAAACTCCGATTCGTGATTATGTAAATGTCGTTGATCTTAATGAAGCTCATGTAAAAGCGCTTGAGTATTTACTTAATGGCGGCAAAAATGATGTGTTTAATTTAGGTACCGGTTCTGGAAATTCAGTCCTGGAAATAGTTCAAAAAGTGCAGGAACTAACCGGTAAGAAATTTGATTTAGGACGCGGCGAAATGCGGGAAGGAGATCCGGCACGTTTGTTTGCTGATAACACAAAAATAAAAACTACCTTAGGATGGGAACCAAAACGCAGTATTGAAGATAGTGTCCGTTCTCTTATCAAATGGTACGAAACCCGACCAAATGGGTGGGAAAAGTAATCATTAAAATAACTGTTTAATTATCGAAAAAGCCCGGTCGACATCTTGTGTTTTAATCACGAGTGTCAGTTCGGTAAATGTCGAAACGATTTCTACCAAATTAATGCCTTCCCAGGCTAATGATTTCAAAATCATATAATATACTCCAGGTGTCTCAGTGGTTTCTTTTGTCAGACGAATGGTTATAGATGATAGCTTATCAAACTGCGCAATAACTGCTTGCCTGGCGAACATATTAAGAATATCTTCTTTAAATTCTTTTCCGGATATAATAGTGGTCTCAAAAACACTCCTGGATATCGTTAAAAAGGTGTTGGGTTTGGTATCGGCGAGTTTGAGTATCTGTTTATCATGCTCAGGAGTAAAATCGTTACTTTTGACTGTTATATCAACTAAATTAGAACGCACAATCACATCCGGTGCTTCTTTGAATGCTTTTTTTAATGATACTTTATTATCTTTCTTAGATTTAAGACTGAGTCTTTTCAAAGCCATTATAATCGCACCCTCCTGCACATTCTTTAACGTTTCTTCCTCGACTTTAGGGATAAAAGTACGCGCTAAAGCTGAATAGTTAATTATTCCTTCACCCAAAAGTTCTTCCATATACGGAGATTGTTTGACCAATTTTTCTACAACATCTGGAATAGTAATCATGTTCAAATTTTAACATTTATTAATGAAATTGTCAAAAATCTTTAAAAAATTGATCTTACAACCAATTCACCTTATAATAACTTTTCATGTTATTAGGTACTGTATTTATGTACTAAACATAAAATTTCATCATCGTAAGATTTAATGAATTAATGATGAATTAATTCGTATTGTTTCCATTAATAATTTATCTGAAATTTAGAATGAACAGATTATCATGTTTTAAAGGTGTAATAGATACCACTCTCCGTGATGGCCAGCAATCCCCGCTTATGTTTGACTCTCGTAAATATCGATTTACCCTGGAAGATAAGAAAAAAATTATTAATGGATTAATTCAACTGGGTGTGACGCATTTTGAGTTTTTTGCCCCTATCGTTAGCGCTGATGAGCGCGCGCATTTCACTAAGCTTAAAGAATACATCCATACATTAACCAAAAAGCCAATCATGCTGATTGCACATTGTCGTTGTCATGAAACCGATATTAACGAAGCCATAAAAGCAGGTTTTAATGGACTTAATCTCTATATTGGCGTAGCAAAACATTCCCGTGATCATAGTCATGGATACTCGTATGAAGAAATTTTGAAAAGAGTACCAACACTACTGAAATCTATCCGAAAACAATATCCAAATTTGTATCTTCGTTTTAGTATTGAAGATAGTTTTCGTACGCCGATTAAAGATATTTATGAAGTCTATGACATCATATATCCGTATGTTCAGACGGTAGGAATGCCTGATACGGTTGGCATTGCGACTCCCGAGATGGTCCGTCGTCGCGTCAGGGCAATCAAAAAAAGATATCCAAAAACTGATATAGAGTGTCATTTTCATAATGACCGCAGTTTTTCCATTATTAATGCCGTCACGGCAGTAGAAGCAGGCGCGAGTTACATTGATACATCAATTTGGGGACTGGCAGAGAGATCGGGAATTACATCGATCACAGGTTTATTACTTAACCTAGCTTATCTGGATAAAACCATCTCTCAAAAATATAATCTTGAAGTTTGTTATCCGTTAAATGCATTAATGGGATCAATTTTAAGTTTGCAGGTTCCCTATACAGAACCCGTCTCTTTAACAAACCGGACGCATACAGCAGGTGTGCATCAGAAGGCCGTTCTCAATAATGCGATTGTTTACGAAGCACATGATCTGGCACATTACGGAGTACAAAATAATCAGATTCTTTTAGGACCTTTAAGCGGTTGGAATCTCGTGTTGTATTATCTTAAAGAAATCGGGAATTTTAGTGTAACTGCCGATCAAGCTAAACAAATAACTACAATTTTTAAAGGACGGGTTGAAGAGATTAATAAACAGAAAAGTCCTGAAGAAGTGTTATTTGAAATCGCCAGGGAATGCAAATTACAGACTAACCCAGTGCCGGAAGAATTCAATGTGTTGAGAATTGAAAATCTAAAATAGGCACTA
>CAZQAU010000020.1:24431-26298 GCA_964591375.1 uncultured Gammaproteobacteria bacterium | reverse complement strand
ACTAGGAATAACGGCAAACACAATAAAAAGCATAAGAAGAAGCCTGCAGTTAAGTGTCCCAAATGTGATAGGTATCACCCTTGGGGCGTAAAGTGTCCCGGTAAGAAGTGATTCCAGAATCAAGATAGGTATTTAAGCTCCATGGTTGTTGCATGGAGCTTTTTCATGTAAAGACATTTTTTTTACTAATAAATCGATAATTTGATATAATGTAGCTAGTCATAGATGCGGAGTTAGTTCAGTGGTAGAATGTCTCTTTTCCAAAGAGAAGGTCAGGGGTTCAAATCCCCTACTCCGCTCCAATTTTTTTATCTTCTTACCGTTCTGTTACAACTCTATAGATTTTCTCCAATATTCAGTTATACTTAATAAAATCACATTTAGTTCTCAGTTTATGCTTCCTATGCACTATCAATACGATGCCATAATTGAACTGGGCTATCGTTTCGAAGAAAAATGGTTGTTCTCACAACATTTAAAAGATTCTATTACTTTAACAGCTGATTTATACAAAAATCATACTGCGCCATTGATTATTACCTGTGGTAAGTGGAGCCTTGCATTCGATCAAATGAACATTATTCCCCCTTTCACCGAAGCATCCGAAATGAAGAAGCAGTTAATAACATTGGGAGTACCGGATGCAGCTGTATTAGTGGAAGAAGAATCCAAAGATACGATTGGAAATGCATATTATGTAAAAATAAAATACGTACAACCACGTAAGCTGAAATCATTGCTTGTTGTCTGTGCCGAATTTCATGCCTCGCGGGTAGAATATATATTTAAAAGGATATATGGTAAGGAATATACGATAGATATAAAAATGGTACCAACTCCGCATGATACCGCGCTTGAGCAATTACAAAAGGATTTACTTGCAAAACAACAGATGTTTTTATCGGCTATGCAGGATGGTGAGGATACATACTTAAAAGATAAGTTATATACTCACGGTTTTTTTCGCCAGTGAATCTTATTTTATTAATAAAATAGAGTTTTTGTCTGCAGATACATTCGCTAGTACCTGCACTGTTTTCCCTACAGCGTATTCATTCATCTGATTTCTATCTTCTTCACTCATACTAATTCTTATATCATATGTTTTGTCCCTTGTGGGAGAGTCGGTTGCGGCGATAACGATATTAGGTTGAATATAGAGCATGGCGCACATCTGCCCATCCGCACATTCATTGGCATTCAGGTTATTTTCTACGACCACACCTGTAATCATGACTTTTTTGTTACTGAGTGCTGATCGGTGTTCTACTACGTATTTAACCGATAACGGTGGTGAAGGTTCCTGCAGTGGTTCAATGGGCAAATCAGGAATTTTAGATAATGCAGAATCACCCCGCTCACCAGGCATTATCGATACCGTGACGGTTCCATCATTGCCGCCTTCTTGACCGCCGGGTGAAGGTATTATTTCTGTGGCACAACGAGTAAATTCACAGTTAGGGGGTACGCGATGTGCGGTAGATCCATTCGGACACCGGAGAACTTCATCGGAACATGCTTGATTTTGAGGTTTGGGACTGATGGAAATCGTATAGTTGGACAAGGTTATATAACCTAACGCAAAAAGTAAGACTACAAAAACTGCAATAATTATAAGAGATGATTTATGAGTGACCGGTGTATTCATATACATAAGATAATATTTTTATAAATATAAATCAATTACCACTTATACACCATTTTCATTAGTTTTTCCCATAAGAATGCTGGTAAAAGCATCCGCACTGCGTAATATAGATGAGCATCGATACCCACGCGATATCTTAATTTCGGATTATTCTCTAAGGAAACTTTAAATATTTTATTTGTGAGCCGTGCAGGATTAAAGAAATGGGTTAAGAGGCCC